>JAGXRP010000038.1 GCA_018335795.1 Desulfobulbaceae bacterium
GAAGTAGAAACGCTTGTGATTGATTATAGTATTTAAACTTTGGTCTCATTGCATCGCTAACTTATTGTTGATTACAGCTGTTATGACGCCGATTTACACCTAGTATTTTCTCTTTTTTTTCCACAAAAATAACAAAAGTGGCTGCCCTTATGAGACAGCCTCGAAACATAGCCCATGAATTTATTCGTGGGAAATGAAGACAACCACCCCGTCTGCTGGCGCATCCACCCCTCCATGAGGGGAATTTAAATCCGAAAACATAGCCCATGAATTCATTCGTGGGATTGTGAAGCGAGTACAAACATAGCCCACGGTTTCAACCGTGGGTCAGGCATGTCAACGTGTTCCAGGAAGATACAAGGTGTATTTGTTTTTTTTCCAATCTGTAACTTTTTCCCTTCTCGATGTGTATTTTAAATATTCGGAAATGGAAAAAATTTCCTATTTTTAAAGAAATTGATAATTGGAGTTGTTATGAAAAAGAAATCATTCCTTGTAGCCGCTATTGCGATATTGTTTCTATGCCAATTCACTCCTTTGTGGACGCAGGATGAGATGGAGTTGGAATTTATCTGGGAGATTCAATACCAGGGTGGTTCACAAGCAAACGAACAAGTTTGTAAAAAAGGGAAATATATAGTTAATTCATCAGATGGGGAACGCTATCTATATGACCTTAATACAGGGGAACTAATTTATAAGACAACAAAAGGGATTGAATCATCTCTAGTTGTTAACGATGAAGGAGATAAGTTTTATATCCGAAATCTAACAGAAAACACATTTGAAGAATACGATATTAAGACAAAAGCATTAATACAAAAACTCCCTCATGTTATTAATGGGTTCATGTATCCGAAAAGAATATCACATGATAATGCTTATCACGAATTTTACGACCATCCACATTCGTTTGTGTTTAAAGACCTATACACAGGAACAGTATTAGACAGCTTTAAAGTGCCAAATTCCCCCGACGAAGCAACGTTTCGTATGGTTGATCAGGGAGAGTTCTCCTTTGATGGTAGATATTTTAAGTTCGGATTGAAGAACCAATTCAGTTCAGAAGCAGGAACAAATTGGTTTGTTTATGACAGGCAAGCTAAAGAAATTGTATTTTTAAGATATATCGAGCCTGCACTTGGAGGTGAATTGTATTTGGAGTTTTACAATATAAAAAATTGGATGTTCGTTTCGCATAGAATGAAATTGAATGATGATGACATAGCATATAATTATTTAAGCGAATTCGATTTAGACACAAGAGAATTTAAAAATCACATAAAAATCAACAAATTAGCAAATTTTACAAGTGCTAGGTTGAGATTGGATGATAAAATGTATACATATAGATTAATATACCCTAATGGGGACTCAACTAATGTCACAAGGTTTTATGATTATGAAAACAAGAGAATTATTGATTACACAATGAAACATTGGATAAACATGTTTGATTCAAACAATATTTGGTATTGGAGTTCTAGTTTAGGTTTATTGCGAAAGTATCGCTTTGATTGGACAGTAGGAGTAGAAGATGAAATAAATAAAATTGAACGAATTCTATATCCCAATCCCACGAGCGAATATATAACAATTACGAAACCTACCGAAGGTTTCGAACCTTCGGAAGGTTCAGAAATCAGAATCTACAATACATTGGGTGTATTAGTGATGAGCCAACAAATTCATCCGATGACTACGAGTCATCAGATGAATGTAGAACATCTCCCTCGTGGCGTGTATTATCTCCGTATGGGTAGTCGGACGCAAATGTTTGTGAAAATGTGATTATTGTAGGGAAAGAACAGCGTTCTGTCCGAAAAACATAGCCCATGAATTTATTCGTGGGTAAAGAAGTTTAGCACAAGACAATCCACCCCGTCTGCTGCGCAGACACCCCTCAAGAGGGGAATTAAAGAAATGTGTTTTGTCCTGAAATATATTTACACCCTGTGTCACAATCATCTTAATCAAAAAAAATCATACAAATCATAGTTCAGACAAGTTTGTTCCGTCAGTTGTAACAACTGACGGGACAATATGCCCCAAAAAAAAAAGACTGACTCTTTTCGAAGTCAGTCTTTTTATAAGATTCTAAGAAAGATTATGGATTTGGCTGAGCATTAACGTTTTCAGATAATGTGTTTGCTACACTGATTTTTGTACCATCAGCAAAGATAATTTCCGATGGAACCCAAATTCTTCTCATTTGGTCCCATTGAGTACGCAATGTCATATCATTATTATTATTGGGGTCATGTACAAATGGATAGATGATGCGTCTTGTTTCGCCGGCTTTAATTGGCTGATTGCCCAAAACCACTGGAATTTTGCCCATTATGAAGTTCTTGACGAGTTGGCGGTTTTGAGTATAAATTTGCAAAGCACCTTTGAAGTCAACAATGTCTTTGTCCGAACGGTTTGTAAATTCAAAAACTATCGAATTCAATTCTCTATTATTCGCAGTATCTGCTTGTGGAGCCAATCCAACAAGAAGGAATTTGTGGTTAAGTACTAATTCGGAACGAGTAGCTACATTTGCCAAATTTGCAGCCATTTGATTTTTTTCGTTTTCAATTTCGAATTCAATAACTTGGGCAAGAGTTTTCCCTACGAGCGAATCAACGCTTTTTGATAATAAGGTTGTCATTCCTGTTGAGAGATACTTCATTTCGTCGGCAGTGAGAAGTGGGTCTTTACCCGCTTCGGTGATAATTTGGACCAAATTATCTTTAGTAATTGATTCGTTCAAAAGCGGTGATTTCTTTGCTTTTTGTTCGCATCCGGTAAAAATTACAAAAGCAATTGCAATGATAGTAAGCAATTTAATTGTAATACGCATGTTTAGACTCCAAATAGAATTTCAAAAATGTTTTATTAAGTTTACAAAAATAACTTATATTTTAGTTAATACAAAAATTCAATTTTTTAAAGCATTCCAAGCAAGTGTCCTTGGATAACTCCGTATCTCAATCCTTTGGCACTTACAACGCATTCCGCGATTTTGAATTCCTCAAAAATTGTTTTCAATATCAATGTACCTGCGAGTATTAGATTGGCTCTACCCGGGCTTACGAGATGTTTGGTAGCGATTTCTTCTACAGTTGAGCCATAGTACAAATTAAAAAGTTCATTGAGCTTTTCAATTGTCAAATTGTAATTGTCAATTTCTCTAACTTTATAATCATGTATTCCACAAGCGGTAGCTGCGAGTGTCGTTGCTGTACCGGCAACTGCATAGATTTGATCATATTTTGGCATTTCCGATTTTACATCATCCAGCAAAAAGCGAATATAGCGTACTGTTTCATCAATTTGCGACTGAGTTGGAGGATGGTTCATATTGAAAAATCTTTCGAAAATCCTGACTGCACCTATATCAAGACTTTGCTTAAACAAAATTTGTTTGTCTTTGCCGATGATAATTTCTGTACTGCCACCACCAATGTCAATCACCAGTGATGTTTTTGGGGAATTTACTGTGCCAATAAAGCTCAATGACGCTTCTTTTTTGCCATCAATAATGAACACCGGGTGCTGGAGTATGGATTCGAAAGCCATTTTAACTTGAGAACTATTTTTAGCGTCTCGCATAGCGCTCGTTGCAACGGTTATTATGGTTTGTACGTCGAATTTTTTGCAAATGTTGACACATTTTTGAAGAATTTTCTCGGCTCTTAGGATAGCTTGTTCGTTTATCAACCTTGTTTTGTCGGTATCTTCTCCAAGTCTAGCGATAGCATACTCCTCGTGAAGAATTTTAATCTCATAATTTTGTGTTATTTGAGCAACAAGCATCAAAATTGTGTTTGTACCGATATCAATTGAAGCTAATCTCAAACTTATTCCACTATAAATTGAAAAGCAACCCATTCATCGTCATACATGGTTTCGTTGAGCTTGAAACCGGCTTTTAGAGCACTTTTGACAACTGTTTCTTCGTCATATTTCAATATCCCCGAAACAAGCAAAATTCCTTTCCTTTGTTTGAGCGATTCAAACATTTTATCGAATGAATCAATAACCAAGTGAAGGAATAAATTTGCAAAAATCCCGTCTGATTCGGGCAATTCAACTTTGTAAATATCTGCATTTTTCACTTTGATGTTAGACACACCATTCAATGCGATGTTTTCATTTATATTCAACGTTGACCATTCGTCATTATCAAATGCAAAAACTTCCTTAGCGCCAAGTTTAGAGGCTAAAATAGCTAATAATCCGGTACCTGAACCTGCATCAATCCAATAACTATCAGCTTGGACATATTTTAATGCTAATTGGGACATCATCTTTGTGGTAGAATGGTGCCCGGTGCCGAATGACATCTGCGGATTGATAATGATTTTCATATCTGCCTCAACTTCATTTGCTTTCCATTCGGGTGTTATGACGCAATTATCATCAATCCAAACCGGCTCAATCGCATTTTCCCAATCCTCATTCCAATTTTTTTCTTCTATTTCGATTGTTTCGACAAATTTGGCTTTTGGAGAAACACTCTTGATAATATCAAATATAATCTCAAAAACCGAATCATCGAATTTATGTGAATGAAAAGTGACCTTGAAAGTATCGTGAATCTCTTCTATTCCAACAAAATTCATTTCGCAAATCAACCCTAAAACCAAATCATGAAGCTCTTCCGGAAACTCAAATACAACTACTTTATAAGTGTTTTTCAATTCAGAATCCAATAATTATGGTACATATACTTTTATAATATGGTATCTTATTCAATTCAAAAATATGATTTTTAAGAACATGAGTGACATAAAAGTTACTGACGAGCTAAATCACAAGCTAAATAAAATAAAGCTTTTAGTGATGGATGTTGACGGAACGCTTACAGATGGTACGATGTATTATTCCAAAAGTGGTGAAGAATTAAAGAAATTTTCAACTCGTGACGGAATGGGAATTACACTTTTGCGAAAAAATGACATTGAAAGTGCTATCATAACAAGCGAATATTCGCAAATTTCGGAACAAAGAGCTATGAAATTACGTATAGAGCATGTGGTACTTGGCAGTAGAAACAAAACGGAGTCACTAATTGATTTATCTAAAAAATTGAGTCTTGAACTAAATGAAATCGCTTTTATTGGCGATGATATAAATGACGAGCATGTTATGAATATTGTAGGAGTCTCGGCTTGTCCGGCAGATGCAACGAAATCAATTCAACAAATCGCTGATTACATTTGTACATCAAACGGTGGTAATGGTGCAGTCAGAGAATTTATAGAAGCTATTTTAAAATCACAAAACAAAACTATTTCATTAACAGAAAACTGGTAGGAGGATTTATGTCAAGTAATAATGATTCAGGAAATTTCACACGCGGATTTATAATCGGCGCAGTTGTCGGTGGCTTATCGGGAGCAATCGCTGCTCTATTGTTAGCACCAAAATCAGGCGAAGAACTTCGCAAAGAAATTGCTGACCAATCTGTAGATTTCTACTCTAAGGCAACAGATTATTTCAAAACGATGGAAGGCAAAATCGAAGCTGGAATAAACGAAGGCAAATACAAAGCACAAGGTATAATGGAAAATGCAAGACACAAAGCTGAAGATATTTTACACGATGCAGAAAACGTCCTAAAAGACGCGCGTATGAAAGCATCTACTGCAAAGGAACAAATTCAAGACAGGATTGAAAATATCCGTGATGCTGCAAAAGCAGGTACTGAAGCTTTCAAAGCAGAGATGAAAACAATTGACAATAAATAATAATTGGGATTATCATGGATGACTTGCTTAAAATCACTGGCTTGTTAGCTATTGTTTCATTCATAACTTTGTCTTGGGTTGTAACAATTACTGTAATTAAAACAGGTAAACTCTTTGAAAATATGTCGCTTATGCTTAATAAGCTAAGAGAAGATGTTTCTGAATTAAAAATCAAATCAATTATTTTATTTGATGATTTACATAGCATGAAGCATAGATTAGAGCGAACTTTAGACGAATTTTCCGAACTTAAAAGTAATGTTACGGTTACACTTGAAAATGTAAATGAAATGAGTGAACAGATTACAAAGTCTGTTAATAACATTGAGAAGCGTACTGATAAATTTATAAGTGTACTAGAGCCTATCGAAAATTTTGTTGCTCAAGTTGTTAACACAATATCACCTTCGGTTAATTATGCAAGTGGCATTATAAATGCTTTCTCGAAAGCTTTTTCTGTATTCTCAGGCAAGTTATTAAAGGGCAAAGGTTAATCTTTCCTGCAAAAATAAAAATTGGGCTGATTCGCAAGGTGCGATTCAGCCCTTTTTTAGTACATTATAATTCTGTATAGGAATTTTTAGGAAGTAGAATTATTTTTTTTACTTTCTCAATTATCACTTTGATATGTTAATCCTGCCCAAACAGCTTTGAATGTAGTTTTTATATCGCCAAAAGAACGACTATGTTTAAGAAATAAGAATGAATAGGCTATAGGACGTAACAATTTTACAAAAAAATTGCCGTACAATTTATCAATCACAACTAAATTACGAATTGAATAAAAACTTTTCCATGTAAAAGCAGATAGGTTGTCTGGTGGGTCAATCATTCTCACCAAATTAGCATCACGCACCAAAAGCATTTTAAAACCCGCTCTTTGAGCTCTGATGAAATACTCTGTATCATCGGCAAAAATAAAAAATTTCTTCTCCGGCAAACCTACTTTTTCTTTAAGTTCTTTCGCAAATAAAGGTCCCTCAAAAGTTGGTCCTTGTAATTCGATAGTTTCATTAGCAAGGTCGCTACCAGCAATCACTCGTTTCCAAATATGTTTGAATGGATTCGATAGATTCAGTTCTATACAATCATTCAAATATGGTGTCTTATCTCGATAAAGTCTCAAAGGGAACATAACATGCCCCGGTTGGTAATGCTCAATCAATTTTTTTAAGCAATCTTTTTCTGGTACTACATCATCGTCCATTATCCAAACCAAGTCGCAATCGCTTGCAGCGGCTTCATTGAATGCTCTGTATTGACCACCGGAGCTGCCTAAATTTTCTTGCTTAATAACGAACAAATCTTTTTGCATTGATAACCATTCTTCAGTTCCATCGGTTGATGAATTATTGATGATCATGATATTTTCAATTTTGTGGGATTGTTCATGCAAAGCATCGACTACTTTCTTGAGCAAATCAAGTCTATTGAAAGTTACAACAGCAGCTGTCACTTTGTAATTCATAATCTCACCTTGTAATGTGTTCCTAAATCGCTCAAACAATAGTCTCGGAAAATACGCAATCCCTCGCGATGCGATGGCAAAACCATCAAATCATGACACTCAGCGAAATTTGTCCATTTGAAATCCGAATGTTCATCCGATAAAGTGGCAATGTCATCAAAATTGGCTAAAACACCGAATACAGGAGCAAAATTAACTCTGTTATAATGATAATCGAAGAAAGAAGTAACATAAGGCAAACACCAAATTGTTTCGGAAACTAAATCGGTCTCTTCCTTCAATTCTCGAATTGCCGCTTCGAGAGCAGTTTCATTCAATTCGATAGTTCCTGTTACTGTTTGCCAAATTCCGGGATAAACACTTATTTTTCCGGAACGTTTGAGTACTAAATATTCATATTCTAGCGATTTTGGATTAAACCGTGCAATATGAACTTGGACAGTTTTGACGTTAATTTCGGACATCACGTTTGTCTAAATTATTTATAAAGTCTAATAAACGCTCTGCTTCTACATCCCAATTATATGTGGAATGTGCTTTCAAAGCAGCCTCCGCCATTTTACTCGTATCGGCATATAGTATAGATTCCATTGAGGCTGCAATATCATTTGGCGAAGCTGATTTAGCAACTATGCCCGAACCTGTTGATTCGACAATTCTTGCCGTTGGAATCATCGGAGTAACCACAACCGGCAAACCTAATGCAAAATATTCAAATAGTTTGTTATGAATAGTGTAATTGTTAAAATCATTCAATTCGTAGGGAATAATGCCATAATCTGCCTCATAAAGCAATTCACCCAATTCTTCTCCGGTATATTCACCGTAAAAAATAATATGATGATTGATACCTAAATCATTGCATAATGCTTTGTATTCGTCTTCACAATCACCAAACCCGGGTAGAATGACTTCAAAATTTATACCTTTGTCTGATAAAATTTTACATGCGTATAAGAAACTCGTCAAACTTTTCTCAGATGTCATCATTCCATGATGAATGAAAATAGGTGTCTCGTTTGGTTTTTTATCGCAAACATTTGGATGCAAATCTTTTAGTGGAGAATTATAAATACAAACAATCCTCTCTTTATCGAATTGATATTCATCGGCTAATCTTTCGATTTGTTCTTTGCAAACAACGATTATCCCATCCACTTTTCCAACAGCTTTTTTTTCCTTTCGAATAGGAAAATTCAATTTGTGAATTATAAATTTTTTAAAAGCACTCGAATTATACTTTTTCCAACTTTTCATTGCTGCCGGATAATTTTCCGCCATGTCCATCACAACAGGAATTGGAGTATCTTTCACCAAATCTGCAACCAAAGCTGATAGGAACATTTCTCTGACAATAATCAAATCCGGATTGAAATCTTTAATATTTTGAGATATAAAGTTTTTCCACTTTGGATTCATGTCCAATGGTGTTGATAACAAAGTCCTACTTGTACTTTCTAATGCTTTAAATTCAAAATTATCGTCGCTTTCGGCTTCTATGTTATCGTTAAAGCATCGAACCAAAAGTCTGGCTTTAGCACCCTTTTCTTTAAATGTATGGAACATCTTCTTAATTCGTGGTTCGTATGGGTAATTGCTAAAGAATATATACAAAATTCGCTGAAATCTCACTTTTTAACTCCGCTCATAAAATAAGATGCTATAAAACCTAAACAAAGGAAAACGAGGCTTAAAACAATTGGTATTACACCTAAAACCGGTTCTTTCATTACTTCAAGTGACACTTGAATCACTGATGCGACAATTAATCCAAGAATAAAATAGTATGTTTCGGGTGGGTATTTTTCCATAAATTTGTTGATGACTTTTGATGCTACTATCAAACCGGGCAAAATACCAATACTAATCAAAGCAAGTTGGACAAGCATTCTTTTATCTATAAAATGGAGAATATTATAGTATTCGCCAAGGCTGACTAATAATGCAGAACCTGAGAAACCGGGCAATACCATTGATACAGCGCCAAGAAATCCACAAAAAACAAGCCAAAGAGCATAGAAAAAGTCTATAGTAGTTATCATAAAGAAATCACCGACTTGGTAAACAATTTCCGACGTCATGTTGCCCTCACCCCCACTTTTTTGACCAAAATATGAAGTAATTATTACAGCAACAATTGCTACAACAAAGATGCTCAATCTTTTAAAGTTGATTTTCATGTCGTGGTGCAGATTTAATATAAATGGTACAGCCCCTATTATCAATCCAATGAAGAAAAGGTAGGTATATTGAGCTGATGTGTTGTCTTCAAGCAATAAAGTAAACAATCTGGCAAAAAGGACTACACCGACGATGGCTCCCAATCCAATCTTAAGCAAAAGTATCGAGTATTGCTTCCGTTTAGCACTTTTTTGCAAGTAAAAGCCGACAGCTTCAGTCAATTCCTTATATATTCCGAGTATGAAAGCCATAGTTCCGCCGCTTACACCCGGAATTACATTCGCGATGCCAATCAAAACACCTTTGAAAAATGTTAAAATGAAATCAATCATATTGAGAATTTTAAAAGTTTAACAAAAATAAGAAGAACAAAACTAAAGTTATAAAGAATACAATCGCAATCACTCGTGAATATTTCTCGAGAAAAACTTGAACAGCGGGTCCAAATAAATAAATGAGCAATGCCAAAGCAAAAAATCTGAATGAACGCCCAAGAATACATATAACAATAAAATTCCCAAAATCCATTTCCGCCACACCGGCTGCTAAAGTAGCAATTGCGAATGGAAAAGGAGTTACAGATGCAATGATTAGTGTCCATTCCGCTAATTCACCTCGAAAAGTAACAAGAAGTGAGTCCCAAGTTTCGCTCGAGCCATACATTGAAACTATTGATTGTCCGATAGAAGACATGAATTCCATGCCAATATAATATGCGAAAATTCCACCAAGAATCGAACCTATAGTTGCCCAAAGAGCAAATTGAAAAGCTCGCTTTGGTGAAGCAATTGCAATTGGTATAAAAGTAATGTCAATAGTAATCGGAAAAAAGGACGAATCTGCAAACGAGTGCAGAAACAGCGTAGTACGAGCATAGGGTTTTTCGGCAAACAAGGAAACCCAAGAGACAAGCCTTTGTTTGAGACTTCTAAGCTTTTTGAGCATATAATTATTTTAGAATGTCCTTGTAAATAATTATTCTTGCCATACGCCCATAGCGTAAAATTTTTCACGTCTTGTTCTAATCAATTTTGAATGGTCAATTTTAGACAATTTGCTAATTTCTTTGTCCAAAACATCTTTCAAAGTCTGATACATTAAAGTTGTGTTATTGTGAGCCCCACCCAAAGGTTCGCTAACAATTTCATCAATAATTTTGTGACGTTTCAAATCTTCGGCTGTCAACTGCAATGCTTCGGCAGCTTGCTCTTTATAATCCCAACTCCTCCACAAAATACTCGAACAGGATTCGGGCGAAATTACAGAATACCAAGAATTTTCGAGCATCAAAATCCTATCCCCAACTCCAATTCCAATAGCACCACCTGAAGCCCCCTCGCCAATTACACAAACAATTATAGGGGTCCTGATTTTGCTCATAAGCATCAGATTAGATGCAATTGCCTCTGCTTGACCACGCTCTTCTGCTTCGATACCGGGAAATGCCCCCGGAGTATCAAGCAATGTGATGATAGGTTTATTGAATTTTTCAGCTAACTGAAAAAGTCTCGCAGCTTTGCGATACCCTTCAGGATTGGACATACCAAAATTTCTATATAAATTTGATTTGGTATCACGCCCTTTTTGATGACCGACAAGCATTACAGATTTGCCGTTTAATTTAGCAAATCCCCCTATTATTGCCGGGTCGTCTTTGAATTTTCTATCGCCATGAAGTTCTACAAAATCCGTAAAGACATGTTTAATATAGTCCGATGTTATTGGTCGCTCAGGATGTCTGGCTAATTGGACACGTTGCCAACGAGTAAGATTCTTATAAATATCAATTCGCAAGTCGTTAATCTTTAATTCAAGGTCTGAGATTTCCTTACTAATATCAATTTGTTGCCCGAGTTCGCGCATCTCAGCAATTTTTTGCTCCAATTCAACAATCGGCTTTTCAAACTCTAAGATTACCTTTGCCATTTTTCCCTATAAAATAATTTCAACAATATATCAAAATCTAACGAGACGGAATAGTGCTTTAAATAATATTCATTCAATTTCAAAATTGCTTTTTCGCTCAAAGCATTTGCCTGATTCAAATGGGCTAATCCTGTCAAACCGGGTTTGCCGAAATTCTTCCTGCCTGGTAACTCAAAGATACCAATAAATGAGTACTTACCATTGAAAACGTTGAAAATTTTTGAAATTATTTTATTCTTCTTATTGTTAATCATAAGCAAAATCACAAGCCCAACTGTCAATAACAAAAATGATAAAACAATATCCGTACTTCGCTTAATGATTCTGTATCGTATTAGATTTGCCCTATACTTCAGGACTTCATTCTTATTTTCAGTGATTTCGGATATCAGCTTCGAGACAATGAAATCTTCCAATTGATTTACCACATGAAAATTTACTCTCGGGTTTTTGTATTTGCTCGTCACAAATGAAATTTCATTATTATAAGTTTGCTCATCGGTAACGATTACGTCGCTAATTTTTTCATTTTCTATTATTGAATTGAGGTGATTGATTGTACCTAACCACTTCAGCTGATGTGTACTATCTTGAGCAGGTTTCGAGTGGATAAAGCCCATTACATTCAATTGAGGTAAATTACTGGATATAAGTTTGTGCAAATTTAGAGCAGATTCAGGATTGCTGACTATGACAATTTGTTTATCATTATAATTATTTTTTATACTAACAGCTGCCGAAATAACTATTCTAAGCAATGTTGAGCCAATCATACCAAAACCGATTGTGACTAGTAATGCTCCACGACTGAATCTATAGCCCGGAAAAAAGTAAATCAAAGTGGACAATACAAGAAAACTAATAGCATAAGCAAATATCGTCTTTGTCGGCGAAAATGTTGATTCAAAAAATCCACCTGCCGTTATATTTGCCATTAT
>JAGXRP010000039.1 GCA_018335795.1 Desulfobulbaceae bacterium
TTCAATACACTTGGCGAATGCGTGATTGAATTTGCAGATGTCCAACATCTTGGAGATGTTGGACATCTACAACGCATTGATGTATCGCATCTTTCTCGTGGGGTGTATTATGTCCGTATTGGCAATAGGACGCAGATGTTTGTGAAAGTTTGACAGATGAAGACTTCGGAAGTCTAATTTTCAAAAGAGATGAATTTAATAAGCATCCTGAAGTTAATTATAAAGACTTCCGAAGTCTAATATTTGAATGATTTCAATTCCTCCCTTCCGTGTAACAACTGACGGGAGGAGTATGTTCGCAAGAGTAAAGGTTTTTGTAGATTTAATCCTAAATATTGACCCTAAATTCTTAGGGGAGCCGATTAACATTGTAGTTGAGCAGGACAATCCCACAATCGAATGATGCGGCTTGAACAAGTGTAAGATTTTGATTTGCTACGAGCTTATCGAAAATCTGCATATCGCTCCCAATAGCTTTAAAAATTTCCGTTCAATCATTACTCTCACCACACCGATTCTGTTTGGTAAATTAAGATATTTTGTGTAATTTGAATAATGTCTTAGTGTCATGTTGGAAATTGATAATTGTTTACATATTAAGAGTGCTAATATATGAAAATACTATACTTTGTTGTTACTTTCATGTTGATAATCGCCAATTATGGGACTTTAAGTTCGGTAGAGAACGATGATTGCATGATGTGTCATTCTGACCCCGATATGTATATGGAAAAGGGGCGTTCAAAAATTTCTCTATGGGTGGATAATTCAAAGTTTATCTTTTCTGTCCATAAAAATGTGAAATGCGTAGACTGCCACAAGGGATTCGACCCTGATGATATCCCTCATAAAAAAAATATCGGGAAGATTGATTGCAACTCATGTCATCAAGGAGTCGAAAAAAAGCATACCTTCCACCCATGGATGGCAGATGCACCTTTGCAGAACGATTGCAAAAAATGTCATGGATACCATTACGCAACTCCGGCAAAGGGTAAGGGAAGCAAGGTTTCCGGCATTCATTCTCTTAATCAATGCGGGACTTGCCATCAAGATGTCGTTGACGAATATATGAAATCGGAGCATTACAAAGCATTACTGAACATTTCCGACGAAAATGCACCTGATTGCAATTATTGCCATCGAAAACCCATCACTAAGGGCTGGATTGGAAATTATATTCAGAGAAAAGCAAACCAGAATCAAGTCTGTACTGATTGTCATAGTCATGACACAAAAAATCCATCTGTTATTAAAACAATTACAAATTCTAATTCACGACATTTTCAGCTTAAAACAGAAGGTAAAGAGCATGCTGCTGTATGTACTGACTGTCATGGATTTCATAATATCAAAAAAAATGAGGATTTTGAGGCTCGACTTAGCGTCAAAAATTCTTTCTCAGCGTGTGGCAAATGCCACGTTCATATCGCCCAAGAATATCAAAACAGTATTCACGGTTTGGCTCAAATTATAGGGAATATGGATGCCGCATCTTGCGTTAGTTGCCATTTTGAGCATGATTTGAAAAAGGTTCCACACGTTGATGAAGCGATTTTCAAAAGTAATAAATTGAACAAAAAATTTGCCATAGATAGCAAAATGATTTATTGTGTATCTTGCCATGGTGATTCCGATTTAATGGGCAAAAGCAAGCTTAAATCATTAGTTGAATCTCATTCGTGGTTGCCCGAACTCGAAAGCCACTTTGCCGCAGTATCTTGTTTCGATTGTCATTCGAGCTATACTGTGCCGTATTTGTCGCATAATATATTGCCATTGGAAAAAAGTGTAAAAACTTGCAATCCTTGCCACGAGCAAGATATGAATTTAAAAACGAAATTGGCTAATTATTATAAAACAAGTAAAACCGGAGAATCAGGAATAATTGACGGTACTATAAGTGGAGGAAGTTATATAGGATTATCCAGAAGTGTGATTCTTGATTATCTGAGTTTTATACTTTTGGGTGGCGTATTTATAGGTTTACTGGCTCATGGCTATATTAGATGGTATTTCAGAAGCAAAAAGGAGTCAAAATGAAAAAGTTAGAATTATACCCGATTTGGATTAGAATATGGCATATTTTGCAAGGTATTTTATTTCTTCTTTTATTGATTTCCGGTGTTGGTATGCATTTTGGGCTTGTACCGATTAGCACGTCATTGCCAATCCATATTTATTCCGGTATCACGATGTCGGTACTATATATACTATTTTTCGTAATGAATTTCGCAACCGGGAATGCAAAACATTATTTCAAAATTCAAAAAGGAATTGTAAAGAAATTTTTTGCAGAATTAAAATATTATTTCTGGAATATATTTATTCAGCAAGAATTGGCATACGACCCGTCGGTAAATAAATTTGGTGTTTTCAAACAATTACTATATTTGAAAATAATGTACGTGGTAATTCCATGTATTATTATTACAGGATTAATTATTTTGATACCAAATCTGATGCCCGAAACTATTTTTGGAACGTCGGATGTTTGGTTTATCACATTGATTCATACGATTATGGGCTTCTTCTTGACAGCATTCTTCCTTTTGCACTTATATTTGGGCACGACAGGCAAAACAGTAGGGCAATTTTACAAAGCAATTGCAACCGGTAGCCTCGAATACGAAGAAAAAATGCCGGAGCAAGAATTGCCATCTGATTTAGTAAAACAAAAAAAGTTTTTCCCGACATCATTTTATAATCCGCTTACAATGCTCGGCTCATTGTTAGCATTAATGGCGTTTGTGGTAATTATCGGACTTTTATTTGTAGATATAATTGCCGGATTTGACAACCCGTATATCGGCATTGTTACTTTCATTTTCTTGCCCGCGATTCTTGGTGTCGGTATTGTTTTGATATTTCTCGGTGCTTTATGGGAAAGTAAAAAACGTTTTCTTGCTCAAAAGAAAGAAAAACCACTGCCAATAATAGATTTAAATAGTCCCCAAACACAAAGAATTATAGCATTTATGTCAATTATTGGGGTGATTTTGTTGTTATTCACAGTATTCGGCTCGTTTAAGGCTTACGAATATACAGAATCTGACGAGTTCTGCGGCGAGGCATGTCATCAGGTTATGCACCCGGAATATTTGGCATATCAGGATTCTCCGCACTCAAATGTGGGATGCGTAAAATGCCACATCGGCTCGGGAGCGGATTGGTTTGTTAAAGCAAAATTATCGGGTAGTTGGCAGCTAATTTCAGTTATGTTTGATTTGTATTCAAAGCCGATTCAAGTGCCTGTTGCACATTTACGACCAGCACAAGAGACCTGCGAGCAATGCCATTGGCCCTCAAATTTCAACAGCGAAAAGAAAATCGTGTATGATTTTTTCCAATCGGACGAAGATAATACCGAAACGATGTTGACGATGTTGGTCAAAACCGGTGGTGGTACGCCTGAAAGTGGTAGCCAATCCGGGATTCATTGGCATATGAATATTGCTAACGAAATACATTATATTGCAAATGACTATGAACGCCAAGACATCCCTTGGGTACGAGTAGTTTCAAAATTGACAGGCGATACGACTATATACATTCGTGAAGGTGACGATATCTCACAAGATATGCTTAAACCCGATAATTTACGTAAAATGGATTGTATAGATTGCCATAACCGCCCGTCGCACATTTACAAGATTCCATACAAGGAAGTCAATACATATATGTCCAACAACAAAATAGATAATTCATTGCCTTTTATAAAAAATCTCGCTGTTCAAATTCTCGAATCATATTCAATCAATCGCGATAATTCTTTAGCTGAAATTAGTAATTATATAAATAATTTCTATAATAAATATTATCCCGAAACATCTAAGGCGAAAAAGAATCAAATTCAACAATCTATCCATCATATTAACACAATTTATTTGCGTAATTATTTCCCCGAAATGCACACAAATTGGAAACGATTCCCGAATAATTTGGGGCATATGTATTCCGATGGCTGCTTCAGATGTCATGACGGTAAACACAAATCTGCCGACGGTAAAGTAGTAAGCCACGATTGCAACGTGTGCCATACAATAATTTCGCAAAAAGCGCCCGGACAGATTGAAGAAAAACGTGGTTTAGACTTAGAATTTAGGCATCCCGGTGGCGAAAATCTCAACATCGAGAACAGACTTTGTTCCGATTGCCATGGCATAAAGCAAGTCAAAAACATACAGGCATTTAAAAAATAAATTGGGTCTTGGGGTTAGGGGATAGGGTTTGGGGGTTAGAGTCTGGGGGTTAGGAATTCGGGGATATTGATTAAATATCTTTTGTGTTTTGTCCCCAAGCCCCAAAGCCCTACCCTTTCTCAGCAATGTAGATATAAACGACTCCGAATTGCAGTTTAGTAAAATTGATGTTTTTCAGTTCGGGTGACGTTTGCATGATTTCAACGAAACGCTTTCCGTAAGGGAACTCAAGCGATGTTTGCGGTAAATATGTATAAGCATCGGGGTGTTTGGTTAGTAATTTGCCGATTGCGGGCATTATGTACTTGGCGTAAAATTTGTAAATACCGTAAAATCCGGCGTCCGGCGTTCCAAATTCCATTATTCCCAATTTGCCGCCGCTTTTGAGTACTCGTGTCATTTCGGCTATGGCTTTTTCGATTTCCGGTATGTTCCGAATGCCGAATGTGATTGTAACGAAATCGAAAGTATCAGTAGCGAAGTCGAGTTTTGTGGCATCTCCGATTTTGAATTCGATGCAATTTGATGTATTTCGCGATTTTGCTACTTCAATCATTACCTCAGAAAAATCAACTCCTTTGATTGTGCAATCATAATCCAAAGCCTTCGCAAAAGCAAAAGCGAGGTCTCCAGTGCCTGTTGCTACATCAAGGATTGCATTGCCGAGCGTGGGTCCGAGTTGCTTAATGAAATACTTTTTCCAACTGTAGTGTCGCCCGAATGAGAGTATATTATTGGCGATATCGTATTTTTTTGCGATTTCGTCAAACATTTTTTTAATCTGTTCGCTCTTTTCAGTTTTCATTTTTATATAATTATAGCTATATTTAAAATTGATATGACATTGAGTCCCGAAAATATATTGTTAATTGGTTCGATTTTGCTGTTCATCAGTATTTTTGCGAGCAAGTCATCGGGCAAATTCGGGATTCCGTCTTTGCTCATTTTTCTAATCGTGGGTATGTTAGCCGGTTCCGAAGGTATTGGCAACATACATTTTGATGACCCGGGATTAACGCAGTTCCCCAACTTGATGCTTGCCTTAGGAATTGATTGTATTGAAATAATTTTCAAGTACTTTGAAGCGGTAGTCGAAAATTTGCTCCAATTTCTTACGGACAAAGATTGAGTGGGCGATTCGTCCCAAAATCCCGAAAGGCAAACCATAATAAACTGTATCTTCCATAATCACACCTTCGTCTGTAAGTTTGAATTTATGTGTATGATGCCAAAATTTATAGGGTCCGAATCGTTGCTCATCAACAAAATAATTTAGCCTATCGAGGTGAGTTATTTCGGTCACCCAATTGACGGGCAATCCGGCTATAGGAGAAATTTTGTATGTGATCACCAATCCTGCGTACACTTCTGTTGGTAGTTCACTCGTAACAATAAAACCCATGTCCTTCGGTGTTATTTCTTTTAAATTAGTCGGGTTGGAAAAGAAGTTCCATACAAAGTTAATGTCATGCTTAATCAACTGCTTTCTATTTAATCTGTAAATTTTCATTATATTTAAATATTGTAGATAAAATTTTCTTTACTAAAAACACATGAAATATAGAATAGTATTCAACGTTTTTATTTTAGATGAATGATGCAATACAAATATCGAAAAAATTCTTTCACAGATTATTAGCATTTTCTGTGATTTTGTCCATGCTTTCAATACTTTCTGTTGATTTGTGGCATTCGCATGATCATGATAGGGACGAAAATTGTGCACATTCAACTTGTTGCGATTCACATACCAACAGTCCCGATGAAACGGGCAGCACTTTAAGTCAAGGTAAATGGACAGATTGTCAATCTAATGATTGTTCGCTTTGCTTGGCAGTAAAGTTCCAATTTGCGAAATATTTCCAATCTAATGATTCGCCAAAAAATTTAATCGAAGAAAATTTTACTTTTTCATCAGAAATTACCAATCCTACTATTAAACAAAATCGTGTAAATAGTGGCAGAGCTCCACCCTTAGCTTAAATTAATATTTTAGCAATTTAAATTAGCAATTTTAATCAAATAAATTGTAAGCCTATAAATTATAATGGCTAACATACTTATATGATATATTATTTTAATCAAAGGAAAATAAAATGAAAAATATTTCAATGTTAATTCTCGCCTTATCAGTTTTGATATTCTTAAATAGCTGTTCAGATGATATTCATTCGCCCGCAGACCATTTCGCCCCCGAAGGTTGGGTTTTCATTGACGGTACGGGGGCAAGATTTATTCAAATTTTTCAAGGAAAATTCAAATCCGGCTCAAACGAGGAATTCATAGTGCCTTTGGGAGATGACACAGACCATATTAAGATTAAATTTTTCGACAAAAACGGCGCTGAAATAGACCCACCCACTTCTGAAGAATACACTCTTTCGTGGGAAATCAAAGACGCCGATAAAATAGAATTGGAGCGGCATGACGGTGAAGAATGGGAATTTCATCTCGAAGGCTTGAAACTCGGCGAAACCGAAATTCAATTCCATGTATATCATGAGGGACATTCTGACGTAAGGTCAGGATTTATTAAAGTAAAAGTTGAAGATGTGGACTAAATTATCATTCATATTGCTTTTATTTATATTTGCGACATTTAATGAATCAATTTCGGCTCCGTTGACTGTGAAAATCAGCGGAGTCGTGCTTGATGCTCGTTCGGGTGAGCCCGTTGTCTCTGCATATGTCCGAATCAAAGAATTGAAAAGCACTTGCTATACCAACGATTTCGGAGAATTCGAGGTGCTTGACGTACCTGTCGGGAATTACACCTTGATGATTGGAAGAATTGGCTATAAATCTTTTGAAACTTTTATTCAGGCAAATGGCGGAAGTCGCAATGTTTTTGAGATTGTTCCGGCTGATATAAGCTCAGCGTCTATCGTCGTATCGAGCCATCCATATGTTTCGCCACTTGAGATTAGCAAAATTCAACCCGATTTAGAAGCAAAGGAGCTAAGAATTGCCACTGCAAACACTTTAGCCCAAACGCTATTGTCTATGCCCGGTATCGAAATCAGGAGCATGGGACCGGCGGTAGCTGCACCGGTGATACGTGGTCTAAATCCAACTCGGATTACAGTGCTCGAAAATGGCAACAAAATAAACGATTTGTCCGCCACATCTGCAGACCACGCTCAAGCAACTGAAACTTCGGGCATAGAATCAATTGAGTTTATGTCAGGGGCGAAAATGCTGACTAAAACTTCTTCAGCTTTTGGAAGTATTATTAATATTAAAAACAATAGAATTCCACTAATCATGCCTGCCGAAGCGATTTACGAAGGTAATTTGTTCCTCGAAAGTATGAACACAGGCTACAACGTCGGATTGCGAACAGATTTCCCACTTGCAGGATTGGCTTTTAATGCAATGGGTAATTTCCGAAATGCTGATAATTACAGCTCTGCCAACAAAACATTGGATAATACTGCTTTCCGTAATTATACTTTTTCGCTGGGTTCTGCTTATATTAAAGATGATTTTACTATAGGGGCTTCGGTTGATTATTATGCCAACGATTATGGAATTCCAGGCGGATTTGTGGGCGCTCATCCCAACGGAATTAATATCGAGCTATTTTCCCGAAATTTTAGAGTTTTTTCTGCATATCACGCTCATAAAAATCTTTTTGATATTATTACATTAAATATACTGCACTCATTTTATAAGCATACTGAGTATGAGAGCAGCGGAATAATTGGGGCGCAATTTATTAAAAATGATAATAGAATTAATATTGATTTCGCAAATTTTGGCAATAGTTTTTTCGATAATGGAAATTACGGTTTTGAATATAATTTCACAAATCGAAAAAGTGGGGGATATGAATTTACACCAAATACTGACAAACATAATTTTGCTGCATATTTATTCCGCGAACACGATTTCGATTTTATGTCATTAGCCACTTCTCTCAGGTACGAATACACGAAAATAGCTCCTGAAGAGAGGATTGGAATTGATAAAGATATGCTTATTGAGCGTACTTTTTCGGGCTTGAGTTTTGCACTATCGACATTATTCCCGATTACTGATTATTTCAAAGTCGCATTTACGATTTCAAATTCGAGACGCAGCCCAATGAGTGAGGAATTGTACTCGGCGGGTCCACATTTGGCGGCATATTCTTACGAAGTCGGCCATCCATATTTGGGAATTGAAAGCGGAATTGGCGCCGAACTAAATACTTTTTATAGTAAATCTTTTCTAGATGTGAAAATTGGTGCATTTGCGTATGATTATGCTCATTATATTACTTTTCGCCCGACTGGTGATACTAATTGGGCACAATTCTTGCCAATTTACAAATCAGATGGAGTGAAAGCATTGCTTTATGGCGTTGATGCAGTCGTGAAGTTCAATTTCACCGACAAGATAAGTTTGAATAATGTGGCATCTTTTGTGAATGCTACGAACAAAACGGACAATCAGCCATTGCCCTCAATGCCACCCTTTAAGTTTCATTCTGATTTGCGGTGGAGCAATTCGTCTCTAACCGCAGGAGTCCGCCTCGAAGTAGCATCTGCCCAAAATCGGATTGATTCATTCGAGCAAGCTACCGCGTCTTATTGGATTGCAGGGTTATATGCAGGATATTCATTTGTGAGTTTGGGGATTTTGCACGATTTATCGCTAAATATTGATAATATTTTCAATGCGGAATACGCAAATCATTTATCGAAAATTCGCTCAATAATGCCCGAACCGGGCAGAAATTTGCGATTGAATTATAAATTTTATATTTAGAGAATGCTTCTAAACAGTAGAGGCTGACTAAAAGGCAGCCTCTTCTTGATAGAATATTTTAAGAAAGGATAATCAGAAAAAACATCTTACAGGAGATGTGTTTTTTGATTCTCACATCAATTAAATTTACAATTACATAGTTATAGTGCCATTCTATTTCACTACTGCTTTGAACGCTTCTTCGCACATGTCATCAGATTTTACGTTTGAGTTGGATGTATTTACTTCAAAAATTAATTTTCCTTTGTAATCAATTATAACAAAGTCCGTTGAAGCATTTATTTTCAATTGCTTTTTCAATTCATTATCATCTCTTGCAAGTGGACCGTCCCAACTAATTCTGCTTGAAACTTGCTTCAGCTCTTTTTCGCGATTTACTTTCACCATTGCTATAGGTTTGAATTTACGGTAGTGCACACGCTGGCTGAC
>JAGXRP010000040.1 GCA_018335795.1 Desulfobulbaceae bacterium
GTATCTCCGAATGAACGCGGCTCATAACCGTCACCATAGCGTGCTATATAGCCCGGCAGGTATTTTGAAAACTCGTTATGAATTGCAGCAACAAGCTTAATAGCTTTTTCTCTCGATTTATTAATAGTTTTTTTGCTGTCGAATACCGGCGCAAGCAGGGCAAGAGCCGCCATCTTGTTTGTATCTCCAGCTGCCCACCTGAAATCCTGGTCGTGCATATTGAACGAAAAATCGGGATTTATTTCATCCACCAAATTGATGAGAGTTTTCGATTCGGGAGATTGCAGTGCAAGCGCATCCCTATTCAAATCAATACCAGCAGCATTTTCGCGGGTTATTCTTTCTGCCCCGTCGGGATTCAGCATCGGGACAAAGTATAAAGTGAGTTTACTAAAAATCTCTTTCCGAAGTGAATCGTACTCATCACTTTTTAGTAAAAAATTAAAAAGGTCGAAAAAAGCAAGGGTAGCGGTCGGTTCATCTCCGTGCATCTGAGACCAAAGAAGTATTTTGGTTTTCCCGCTCCCGAATTTTAACAGGTAAATATCCCGCCCTTCAATTGAGTATCCCTCTTTTTTTACGGTTAAATTTTTTCTTTTCATTAACGGTTTTATTAACGAAATTATTTCCTTGTGTGTAACTCTTTTTCTATTTAGCTTTTCTTCTCTATATTTTGAGTAAGAATCATTTAAGCTTGAAACAATTGTTGAAATCACTGTATACCTTATTAAAATATTAAAAATAACGTACAATTTTAACGGATAAGATAGAATAATCAAAAGAACGAATGAATAACCTTGTAAAAAACATCGCCGGTAAAGAAAAACTTGTGATTGCAGTAACCGATTCCGGGCTTGGCGGATTAAATGTTGTACCGCGGCTTGAAAAACTATTCACAAGCAGTAAAGCTATAAAAGAAGTTGAGTTGATATTTGTGAATGCTCTTCTTCATCCCTCAATGGGATATAACAAAATGAAAAACATGGATGAAAAAAGCAAAGTTTTCAATTCGGTTCTTGAAGGAATTAACAAATGGTATCACCCGGATCTTCTGTTAATCGCTTGCAATACTCTTTCGGTAGTTTATGAACAAACTCATTTTTACAAAAATCCGTTCTACCCGGTAATCGGAATCGTTGATACGGGTGTTGAACTACTTATTGAAAAGATGAAAGATAAAACCTCGAAAGCCATTATTCTCGGTACGCCAACTACAATCAGCGGCGAAGTACACAAGCAGAAATTAATTAAGGCAGGTATTGATGAATCAAGAATAATTGCTGTTCCTTGTCCCATGCTGGAAAGTGAGATACAGTCTGCACCCGGTTCCGATAAAGTAAAAAGAATGATTGCAGAGTACGTAGGTACCGCCTTAAAAGATAAATCGATCGATAGCAAAATCTATCCCTCTTTATGCTGTACACACTATGAGTATAGCTTAAAAGCATTCGAAAGCTTTTTCTCGTCAGTAGGCTTTGATTATGAGATTATAAATCCCAATGAAAAATTAGCCGAAAATTTGAGACCCGCCTTAAGTGGAAACAAGTATGAACAGACGCATGTCAAAATAAAAGTCGTGACAAAAAATGCAATTGCTCCGCCGGATATTGAGGCTGTTAATCCTCTTCTGGAAATGAATTCGGTTAAAACTGCAGAAGCCCTACACAACTATGAATTAAAGCCGGATTTGTTTGATGTGGAATTTGATTCTCGTTTCAATTCTGAGGAATTCAAAAATTGAATAAACTTTTGCTATAAATTTATTACTTTGTTCTATAGAGTAATAATAAAAAAACGCGATTCCAATTTTTTAATTAATTTACGACCGTACATTATTTTAATTACTATGAAAAAAGGCAATATATTAATTATTGATGATGAATCCGAAATTAGACGGATATTGTCTCAACTACTTGAGTTTGAAAATTTTACTACGTTTCAAGCAGAATCTCTTGATAAATCGTTTGACATATTAATAAACGAAGAAATTCACGTCGTAATTCTTGATGTTAGATTGAACCAAATAAATAGCATCAAATCCATCCCAATAATTAAAAGTAAATCACCCTTAACAGAAATAGTTATGTTAACCGCATATGGAACCATCGCGGATGGAATAGCATCCATCAAATTAGGAGCATTCGATTATTTGGTGAAAGGCGATGACGATGAAAGAATCATCCCGTTGGTTGAAAAAGCATACGAAAAGTATTTGCTTTTAAGTAGACTTAACCGACTTGAAGAACAATCACGAAAAACTTTCGGTTTTAATAATATTCTTGGTTCTTCCAATACAATTACAGATGCAATATCTTTGGCAAAAAAACTCTCCGGGTCGGACACAACATTGTTAATTACGGGAGAAACAGGAACAGGGAAAGAGATATTCGCACAAGCAATACATTATCAAAGTCATAGGAACAAACATGGTTTTGTTGCAGTAAATTGCGCTTCAATCCCGAAAGACCTTCTGGAGTCCGAGCTTTTTGGTTATAAGGTGGGAGCTTTTACCGGGGCAGTTAAAAACAAAAAAGGGTTGTTTGAAGAAGCCAATCGGGGTACTTTATTCTTAGACGAAATCGGAGAGTTAGCTTATGAATTGCAAGCAAAATTACTCCGTGTATTGGAAACATGCTCCTTTATTAAACCGGGAGACTCAAAAGAAACTGAAGTTGATGTAAGGATTATAGCAGCAACAAATAAAAACCTTAATACCGCAGTTTCGGATGGTAGTTTTCGTAAAGATTTATTTTACCGTATAAGTACATTCGTAATAGAGCTTCCCCCCTTAAGAAATAGAAAGGATGATATCTCTTTACTTTCCGATTTCTTCATCAATCACTTCTCAACCAAATTGAAAAAAAACATAACCTTTATAGATACTGATTTCTATACCCGTATTAACCAATACCCCTTCCCCGGCAATATCAGGGAATTGAAAAATATATGTGAAAGGGTTGTTCTTTTATCCGAGAAAGGCAGCATTAGTGCAGATTATTTGCCAGGCGAATTTTTTCAAAAAGACAAAACGTCGGATAACGAAAAGGATGATTTTTCAATTGCAAAAGCGGAAAAGGAACTAATTAAAAAAGTGCTTTCTATTACCGATAACAATAAAAACAAAGCCGCCGAATTACTCGGTATAGGATTAACCACGCTTTATAGGAAAATAGAACTTTACGATTTGTAAGAAGATAAAATGTTAAACTTAAAGTCTAAAATACATATCGGACTCGGAATACTGTTTTTCATAATACTGCTTAATTCAATCCTTGGAATTCTTTTTTTAAGGCTACTCTCCAATGATTCTGATGCCATTATTAGGGATAATTATCTCTCGATTGATTACACGCTTATTATGCTTTCCAGGCTTGATGATATCTACAACCTCCAATATGAAACAGAAAAAAATGTGATGGACATTAATTCGGAAATAGTTGTTCTTGTCGATAAGTTTGAAGAGACATTCCTTTTGCAAAAGCAAAATATAACTGAAGTCGGAGAAACCGAGTTAGTAAATAAATTGGAAATCGAGCTATATTTATTTAAAAAGGAAGTCTGGAGTATTAATAGTAACAATTTAAATTCATTAATGCCGGGTATTCGTTCATCAATCGGCAAAATGAAGACGTTATTAGTGGAAATTTATTCATTAAATATGAAGAGTATTATAAAGAAAAGCGAAGTGGCAAACAAAACATCATTAAGGGCCATAACATATATGACTTTGGTTTTGATAGTTAGCTTTATAGTTATTTTGATTTATATTTTTAACTTTCCCGGTTATTTAATATCGCCGATTAAAGAATTAACTGAGAAAATCCTCGAGGTTTCTCAAAAAAGTTTTGACCAAAAAATCACAATTAAATCACAGGATGAAATTGGGGAGTTGACAACTTCTTTCAATTACATGGCAGGTAAACTTAAAGAGTATGAAGACCAGCATATTGACTGGCTTCTTGATGCAAAACGAAGAATTGAAAATATAGTATACGGCTTAAATGATGGGGTAATTTTGCTGGATGAATCGCTGCATGTTATACTTATAAATAAAGCTATAGAAAAAATTTTAAATTTGGATGGGGATTTAATTTTAAATAAGAATATTTCCATTCTGGCTGAAAGCAACAGGATATTCAATAAAATTATCGAAATGCTAACAGGAGAGGACAAATCAAATTCAAATACCTTTGAATTAATTGACCCATCAGATGAAACCATTAAACAGTATTTTCACTTGGAGTTAATTAAGATTGAAAAAAGTCAACGGGAACAGAATAGTGTAAATGCGTTTGAAACAATAATCCTTTTTAAAAATATTACGACTCTAACAGAAAAAGATTTGGCTAGAACAAGTCTATTCGCTGCATTCTCGCACGAAATGAAAACACCGGTTTCTTCAATTAATCTAAGTTTAAAACTGCTTCAAAACGAAAAGTTAGGAGTTTTGAATGAAGAGCAGAAAAAACTGGTCTCATCAATTGTCCAACATAGCAGGAGACTAATCGGGGTAATCAATGAAATGCTTGACTATTCGCAGCTTGAGACTGGAAAAATACATTTGATCTTCGAAAAAATCGAACCATTCCAGGTGGTAGATCTTGCAACTTCCGCTCTTGCAATCTTGATTTCCGAAAAGGAAATTGACTTGAAATTTGACATTGAAGAAGGACTTCCTTTGGTTAAAGCAGACCTGGAAAAATCGGTTTGGAGCTTAGTTAACATACTAACCAA
>JAGXRP010000041.1 GCA_018335795.1 Desulfobulbaceae bacterium
TAATTTCATTTTGACTCAACAGACATGACTATGAGATTCGTCGAAAATCAGAAAGAATTTTTGAAACAAGAAACACCATAAGTAACGAGAGCACCAGGACCGTCCCTATAATAACAAGCGGGTTTCGCTCAATAAACCATTGCATTTTTACGGAATTAGGAACTGGAGTCGGAGTTGGAGTTAAAGTCGGAGTTGGAGTAGGGTAAGGCACACCCATTGTTGCTTCCCACGTAGATATATAAACTGCTGTTCCAGTTATATTTACTTCTGTAGCTATGGAAAAGCCGCTCGCTAGCTCAGTTAGATTGATCTCATTTTCAGCCTCAAATGTTGCCAACCTTGGAAATGGCGTTGATGTAGGATAAGGAGCCCCCATAGTTCCAACATACGCAGTTTCAGTAGCATCTTTACCCATTGCTCTTTCAGTTTGTCTGACTGCCGTTTGCATTGCAAACATTTCAATCATTTTCATTGGATTAAATGAATTTGTTGTAGGCGTTGCGCTTTGTGTTGGATATGGCACCCCTGAAGTTGCCTCCCAAGTTGAAATGTATGCTTTTGTTGCAGTTTGAGCTTGAGAAGTCTGTTTTGCAAATTGTTGAATCATTGCCATTGGGTCTTCCGCTGTTGCAACAGATGGGCTCCCTTCTGCTTGCACACAAGCAGAAGGAGCAATCATTAAGACAAGCAAAATCACGAAAAATAGTACTTTCTTCGAAATTATTCGAAAAATCATATTGTATACCCTTGCAACCGATTTTATATTTTTCTAGCGCGGACTCATTAATTGCTCATACAACTTACAAAATTCATCTAAAACTAGAGAATTAATTATTACTTGATAATTTACATTTTTGCTCAAAAGAATCTCTCTTAATTCTAGACTATGCAATTCCAAATATTCCAATGGATTTTCGAGTCTTCTCGAAAGTACTAATTCTATAAAATTAATAAGCACAGTAATTTCATTAGAGTTTTTTTCAGTTGAAGTCATCTGTTGATTTTGCCGGATATCAATAAGCATCCATTTCGCTAAGACAACATGCTTCATCCCCCCCAAAAAGCTGATCAATTCCAAAATACTAATATTATTATGCTCCCTGCAAAATTTTCTGTACAATCTATATTCAGAAAAAAATCGAATTGCCTTCAAAAACAAATAGGCTCCCAGCAAGATGATAGAGAGCCCGATCAATAAACGTTCCACTGGCAAATAAACCCCTAGCGAATAATATAGTTGGGATGAAATAGCTCTAGAGTACCTATCACTAAAAATCAATAAAACCAAGAGATATTCTACTGCAAAAATAAGCACCAATTGAACTAGCCATTTCAAAACGGTTCGCCAAGACATAAATAATTTAATAACAAAATCCTTAATTACAGGCAAACACTTGTATATCAAGGCAAAATACAAATGAGGTCTTGAAGCAATATGCAACAAATAAAACGACGGCAAAATAACAATCACGTAAATAAGAGCTAATGAAATTACACTGAGGATTTCAAAAGGAAAAACAAAATTGAATAATGCACCAAGCCATGAAAGTGAATATTTATACGACGACCAAGCTCGAACAAGAAACCATGAGGCCCAAGAATTCAGCGCGACATAAGCATAAAAATATATAAAGGTCAAATACGTAATCTCATTTAGATTAAAAAAGAAAATCAACATGCACCCAATAACATACACTGCATTCGATATCAAAAACAATTCAGAATACCGCCCACTTATTCTCGGAAAAACATCAATAACCTTATTTACACTTGAAAAGTACAGTGAGTAAAAACTACTCCAGAGAATCAGGAACAAAGCGCCAACATAAGGCAATTTAATTTGATTACTGATGCCTAGCAAAACAATAGTACTACTAATAAGCAGCAAGTAATTTATTGTCTCGATCCAAACCAGTGTAAATGCCAGATTAAGAAGTTCTCTCGAACCAATTCGAGATAAATGAACATATGAATCATAACGTTGAGAATACAATTGTTTAGAAACCGCCATTCGAATCAGAGTGCCTTTTATCCGGTTCTCAAGCGCAGGAAACAATTCTCCTAGGCGTGTAATCTGCTTATATGCCGCATCGCGCACCCAATTTCCTATAGAATCAAAGCCAAGAAGCAATAACTTCTTTTGAATTTCTAATGGAGCTGCTCCTACAACTTCCAATACCCATTTTTTATCCAATAAAGAACCGTTAAGCATTGAGGCTAAAAGTGTCTCTCCAACCACTTCTAATGATTTATAAGGAAGGTTATTATTGGTTCCTCGAAATCCGTCCTGTAAAATGCTTAACAAGTGCAAATACTTTGGGGGCCAATCAATCTGACGATGCTCATGCACTTCAATCTGTATTTTGTTATTGGCCGGCTGATAATCAAAAGCTTTTTGGTGTCGCTCCTTTGTCTTGCTAATTGGTTCTAATAAAGATTCCCAGGAAATATCGGGGAGAAACGGTGGGGTTGTGTTCTGAATGTGCTCTTGATTTTGTTCCATAGCTCTAAATTGAAAAAAATCATATTCTTGAGACCATTCGTCAATTAATCTTGTTGCTTCTGCAATAAGAAACTTGCTACTTTCTTTTGACTTTGATTGAAGTAACACCACAGCTGTTTCCCTCCACCTAGCATTTAACAATAGTTCTGTTGGGTTAACCTTCTTAGTGTTTTCAATCACTACCGCTGTAGCAAAATACTCCTGAAATCTTCTGTGTGAAAACGTAATCCTTTCTTCACCATTTTTGTCGATAGGCATATCTGAACTGGCAATTTTTAAATAAACCAAGGCATCTAATAAATTATCAAAAACCTCTCCTAATGACAAATCATACTTGTCTAGCGATTTTTTCAATTGATTTTTCGTTGGACTTAATCCAATGCCTGTATCAGCGGTCATACAAAATGCTAATCGCTCCGCTACTATCTTAACTCTCTCAGGTGTTGTCGAGAATCTTTGCTTCAACCTCTCTTCATCACGGGTTAGTCGTTTCCAAATATAGTCTTCAAAAACTAAATGGATATGACTTGGAAATTCCCTTGGCTCCTTTCTTCTCATATATTCGCATAGCAGGTTCAGAAACATCGGGTTTCCACAAATAACTTGAAAATCAGAAGGCGCCAATGCGATTCCACCCAGAACTGAAGTCTGAGTTTGGATTGGCAGTCCAGTACGATTCACTAACTCTTCTCTTCGAGATGCAGACAGAGATAATATACGAAATTTCGGCCAACCAAGAAAACGGGGTCCGCGATATTCCCGAGACGCGATAACACCTCTACATTTATTAAATCCATGAAGGAAATCCCGAATTGCCTCAGCATACATACGAACAGTTTCATCAAGCTCAGTCGAGCTTAATACCTCAGGGATTTCATCGAAGGAATCAAATAAAAACAACCATGTGCCCTGTCTTATTCCATCAGAAAATTCATCAACTAAAAATTCCTCAATATCACGATCATTTACTCTATTTAAAGAACTTAATATGAACCTCTCAATTAAATTTCTATCTATTACCTCATTTGCATCCCTCTGCAACCCCTTTAAGTTTATATAGATAGGGATGATGCTTTTCAAGTTTCTAGATTTTCGAGCGCGGTTTGCTAAATTCTGCGTTACATGTCGCAAAGCAACACTTTTTCCCGAACCAGGATCCCCTTCAAGAAGAATTAATCTTTCCGAGCTCTGCTCCAATGCCCTTGACAAAGAACGTGCTTTGTAGTTGCGACGACGCTCTAGAAAAGGAATATTAAAAACCCCACCAAACAATAATCTACCTTCTGCTTCTACCTCTGCCTCAAGCTCAGCAAAACGATTATCATTCCAAGCTTCCAAATTATTTAGTCGGCGTATCTCGCTCTCAATGTGATCGGCAAATCTTTGCCTGCGAAGCCTTCGTCTTTTCTCTTCTGGAGTGTAACGAAAAGGCTTCACAATCTCCTGCCAAAATTTCAAGATTGGCGAAGCAACCAATTGAATTCCTAATACCACCAATCCCAATAAGATAGCTGTAGCTATTATTCTAACAAGCCATTCTGGTGGCGTAACGCCAAATATTTGAATAATTAAGTCGATAACAAATTGAAATACACCACTTTCAGGCATTATCTACTCCATTATCTAATTTTAAGTTTTTCGAGAAATTGGACCAGGTTGGTAACCTCGTGGTCCGTAAACCACCGCTCCACCGCATCCGCGCCAAACATATCCAGCGGCGGCTCGTACAGGCGTCGTGCTGACTGCCCGACAGGGCGTGTCGAAGCATCAGCGGTTTCGAGATG
>JAGXRP010000042.1 GCA_018335795.1 Desulfobulbaceae bacterium
CAATAATAGCTTTATAATCGGTTTAGCCGGCTATGGAGTGGTCACAAGCCATGAGTTGGAAGATTATCATATTTCGGGTTATGCAGATTCGAGTGCCTATTTGAGAGTCGGATATGGCGGGCTTTATCTCGGATATACCATTAATCCCCATAAAGTGGTTCATATCACAACTGGTCTGATTATTGGCGGTGGCGGTGCTTTATATACAAGGGCTTATGCGCATCATGACCATGACGAGGATTATAGGGATAGACAAAAGTTTACATACGAAAGCTCGCCGTTTATGATTATTGAGCCATCAATTGGTGCAGAGCTCAATATTACAAAATTCATGCGCTTTGAAGTTGGAGCTTCTTACAAATTAGTATCGTATTTAGAATTGCCGGTAACAGAAAATAGCGATATATCAGGACTTTCGGGATACATTACATTCAAATTCGGTAAATTCTAAATGCTGTTTTTTAGCTGAAATCTACTTAAAATGCCTCGTTGAAGAGGTTCCCAAGACTCATACGTTGATTATTTAGCGTATGAGTTTTTTTATTTGTTTAATTAATATCTAATTTTCATATAAACTAAACAAAGTCTATTATCGTTGAAAAAATCTAACTATATTGAGGAGAGTTATTTGGAAATCAGAAAGGCTATCATCAATGATTTGGGTTCAATAACCGAAATCTATAATCAGGCAATACTCACTAAAAATGCAACTGCAGATTTATATCCTGTCGAAACTGAAAGCCGCGTAAATTGGTTCAATGAACATACACCCGATAAATACCCGATTTTTGTAGCTGTTATTGAAGGTAGTGTTGTGGGTTGGATTTCTCTAAGTCCATACAGACAAGGGAGAGCAGCTTTGCGTTACACAGCTGAAGTAAGCTACTACCTTCATACTGATTTTCAGGGTCGAAAAATAGGCAGCCGTCTATTACAATTTGTGATTGATGAATGCCCGAAATATCAAATCAAAACATTATTTTCAATCATACTCGAACATAATATCGTTAGTATCAAATTGATGAAAAAATTCGGCTTTGAGCAATGGGCTTATTTGCCGAATGTAGCTGATTTTGATGGTGCAGAATATGGGCATGTCTATTATGGCAGACGAGTCTAAAATATTAGCTAAACTAATTATTTTTTTATTTCGTTTGGAGCATTTGTTGCTTATTTTGCAAAAACTTAACTAATTAGGTCGTTCATGAAATTAATATACATTTTGTTGCTTATCTTTTCCACCTCCGCTCTGTATTCACAAACTGCATTCCCTGATTTTTTACATGGTACTTGGAAAATGGAGAACAAGGAAATCTACGAGCATTGGGATATCCTATCCGAAGGAAAAATGAAGGGATTTTCATACAAAATGAAGAATGGCAAAATGACAGTGTCAGAGTATTTGGATTTAACCATCCAAGGTTCGGACATCATTTATACTGCTTCCGTATTGAACCAAAATAAAGGTGTCGGAATTGATTTCCGAATGACACAATCTGATAGTCTCTTTGTTTTCGAGAATCCCAATCACGATTTCCCCAAAAAAATAAGCTATCAAAAACGTTCAGAAACGGAAATTTTTGTTCAAGTATCTGACGGCAAAGAAAAGGGATTTTCATATACTATGCACAAAATTATTGATTAAATAAAAGGATTACATTATGGATAAAGCTGAATTGACGATGGTTGAAAATTTGTACAAAAATACGGGCAAAACCTTGGAGCAATGGATTGAAATTGTCCGAAAGGAAAATTTCGAGAAGCCCGGACAAATTATTAAATTTTTGAAAGAGCAACACGCTTTCACTCATGGTTTTGCAAATCTCGTTGCACTCAAATCCAAAAGAACTGATGCAGGCTCAGTGGAAAACAAAAATGAACTGGTCGAAAAGCAATACATTGGCAAAGAGCATTTTAAGCCAATTTACGATAAATTAATGAGCGAAATCCTCAAATTTGGCAAAGATATTGAAATCGCCCCCAAAATAGCATATGTTAGTTTAAGACGTAAAAAGCAATTTGCTACACTCCAACCTGCAACCAAAACCCGATTTGAAATTGGAATAAACTTGAAAGGACATGCTGCTGAAGGTAAATTGGAATCAATAAATTCGGCTAATGCAATGTGTTCGCATAAAATCAATCTGTCAGATATCAATGACATTGATTCCGAAGTCCTTGATTGGCTCAAAACAGCATATGATAATGCAGGATAAGTGCATTACTAAAACTTTCATTTTTCTAATTGAAGGGATTAAAAATTATGACCGAAATTGAAAACCAAATTTTGGAAACTTGGCAGATTAATCATAGGACAAATCTTATGTTAATCAATGCCATAGATGAGGATGCACTGTTGATGACAACTTCAAAACGTGGTGGTGGAACAGTTGGTCACCAACTCGCTCATATTTACAACGTCCGATATTGGAAACTGGAGTCATGTGATAAAACGTTGATTGCCGATTTGACTACTATCAAAGCCGAAGACACTAAATCAATTGAGATGCTGGTGGAATGTCACACCCTTTCTACAGAATTAGTGTCATCGCTGTTTGAAAAATCAATTAATAACGGTGGAAAAGTGAAAGGGTTCAAAAGAGGAATCGTCCCACTACTTGGGTATTTCATCCACCATGAAGCTCATCACCGCGGTAATATTTTGCTAACATTAAAATTATGCGGCTTCAAATTAGACAATTTTTTGAAATACGGAATTTGGGAATGGAATAAGATTTAATATTTTTGTTTTTATTTAAAGTTGGAATAGAAAAAAACTATTTTTGGATAACTGATAAAATCGCTAAACTATTTTCATTATTGTTTCGTTTGGGCGAATATATTTATTATATTTCATTTTTAGCTACGAAATGATTAAGTCTATAATTACTCTGATACTGTTTATGACTGCTTTTGTTGCCATATCGGCACAATCAGTTAATCCAAACTACGATTCTACTTTGGCAAAATCATTACATGCTGATGATTACGGTATGAAATCCTATATTTTAGCTATACTGAAATCCGGTCCAAACAAATCAGCTGATAAGGCTATGATTGATAGTTGCTTCAGAGGTCATTTGGATAATATCAAACGCTTAGTTGACGAAAGGAAATTAATCGTTGCCGGTCCTCTTGGCAAAAATGAAAATTCGTATCGCGGAATATTTATTCTAAACGTTCAATCAATCGAAGAAGCCGAAGAATTGCTTCAAACTGACCCTGCAATCAAGGAAAAGCTTTTGGACACTGATTTGTATAAATGGTATGGCTCAGCCGCTTTGCCAAAATACCTTGAAGCATCTGATAAAATATGGAAAGTCAGCCCTTAATTTGTATGGATACAGAAGGAAATGCCTTTGGTTTACATTCAATGAAATAATTTTGGAGAAGCAATGAATAAGTATAAAATCGAATTGAAGTGGGCAATCATTTATTGCATAATGGTGCTTTTGTGGATGTTATTAGAAGTAATTCTTGGGCTTCATAGCGAGCATATTGACTTACACATGGTTACGACCATGTTCTTCCTGATACCGATGATTCTCTTGTATATTTATGCATTGCTCGACAAAAAGAGAAACTTTTACTCAGGCAAAATGAGTTACATGCAGGGCTTTGTTACCGGCATTATTATTACTGTAATTATTACACTTCTAAGCCCTTTCACACAATACATCACTTCTGAATTTATTACTCCCGATTTCTTCACTAATGCTATCGAATACGCCACTTCAACTGCACAGATGACTCCTGAGAAAGCCCAAAAACATTTTAACTTGACGAACTATATTATTCAAGGATTTTTCGGGTCATTAGTTATGGGTATAGTGTTTAGTGCTATTATTGCTATTTTCACACGTACAAAATCAGATACAAATGTTAACAATGTATCTGACAATTAATTTTTTTATATACTTATTAAGGGATTTTTGAAATGACTACTATAAATGTGTATCTAAACTTTAAAGGAAATTGCGAGGATGCTTTCAATTTCTATAAATCAGTTTTTGGCGGCGAATTTTCTTATGTTGGCAGATTCGGCGAAATGCCACCACAAGAGGGAATGCCACCAATGCCACCCGAAATGGCTAACCAAATTATGCATATTTCTTTACCTATCAGTAAGGAAACAACTTTGATGGGTAGCGACACGGGAGGAGAATGGGCTCCACACTTCTTACAAGGAAATAACTTTTCGATTTCAGTCAATACTGATAGTAAAGACAATGCAGACCGCTTTTTCAATGGACTATCAGCTGAAGGACAAGTTATTATGCCTATGGCTGATACTTTCTGGGGAGATTATTTCGGTATGTTCACTGACAAATTCGGTGTAAATTGGATGATAAGTTTCAATGCGGAATATATAGGCAATTAAATACTTGTAATATTAAGATTTTCAAGAACAAAGGAGCATCATAATTTGGTGCTCCTTTTTATTCATTCTTGAGCTCTGCTATTAATGCATGATTTGAGCACTTCTATCCCATTATTTACATGACTTGTATAAACTAATTGATATTTTACTTCGTTTAAAATTACCATGTATTGTTTTTGATTTGCATTTTTTGCAATATTGTGTAGTTTTAAGTTTGAATTTTTTTTAAAAAATCGGGATTTATTATGATAACATTACTACCTTATAATGAAAACAGAATAATCGCCTCAATCTGATGAGTTTTATTGATATTTGCATTTTTGTTGTTTACTTCGTTATAATGCTCGGAGTAGGTGTCTATTTTTTCAAAAAGAACAAAAACGTCGAAGACTACTATGTTGGCGGACGCTCACTCGGTAGTTGGCATATTGGCTTATCTGTAGTCGCCACAGATGTTGGTGGTGGCTTTTCAATCGGACTTGGCGGATTAGGCTTTACGATTGGTTTAGCCGGCTCTTGGATGCTTTTTACAGGATTAATTGGTGCATGGCTTAGTGCAATTTTCTTGATTCCAATCATTAGCAAAATTTCTACTAAACATAAATTTTTCACCTTACCTCAAATTTTCGAGCATTTTTACAACAGTAAGGTTGCATTGATTGCCGGGATAATTTCTGCCATCGGATATATCGGCTTTACAAGTTCGCAATTATTAGCCGGAGCCAAATTAGCATCTGCTACATTTGTCGAAATTGACTTGGTAACTGCACTAATAATTATGGGTGTAATTGCAGTCGTTTACACTGGAATTGGTGGCTTGAAAGCTGTGATTTATACTGATACAATTCAATGGATTATCCTTATGTCCGGATTGATTTTTATCGGAATCCCAATTGCATATACTGCTATTGGTGGATTTGATGCAATCAGAGCAACTATCGGTGGGGAATTTTTATCATTTACAAATATATCGTGGCAACAGATTGTTAATTGGGGAGTTACAATTATCCCGATTTGGTTTGTTGGTATGACTCTTTATCAGCGTATATTTGCCTCCAGAAGCGAAAAAGAGGCTAAGAAAGCTTGGTTTATTGCCGGATTATTCGAATGGCCCATAATGGCTTTTATGGGAGTGACGCTTGGTTTGTTTGCTCGAGTAGCATTCGAAAACGGTATGTTTGCCGAACTTGGATATGCGGCAGGCTCAGTAATGGATGCCGAAATGGGGTTGCCTGTTTTGTTAAATACAGTTCTGCCGGTCGGGCTTCTGGGTATTATGCTTTCAGCCTATTTTTCTGCCATATTATCAACTGCCGACAGCTGTCTTATGGCTGCATCAGGGAATGTTCAAACTGACATTTTAGGCAAACTCTTCAAATTTAAAACTGACACGAAATCGCTTTTATGTTCATCGCAATTTATTACGCTTGGTATCGGAATTTTAGCTTTGCTACTTGCATCTGTAATGACAAATGTGCTCGAATTAATGCTTTATTCTTATGCTTTTATGGTATCCGGATTATTTGTCCCGATTTTAGTTGCACTATATGGCAGTAAACCAAACCCTAACGCAGCTATTGCGGCGATGATTCTTGGGGGAAGTACGACTGTAAGCTTGGCGATTGCAAATATAAAATTACCTTTCGATTTAGATGCCAATATTTTCGGGATTCTAACATCAGCTATTATATATTTTGGGGTGGATTCTCTTTATAAAAATAATAATGAAAAATAATAAAATAACAGACTTGAGACATGAGCTTCACAAGCATCCTGAACTTTCACACAAGGAATTCCAAACTGTTGAGCGAATTTCCGATTTTATAAATGCTGCCTCGCCCGATGAAGTTATTTCACTTGGCTCCACAGGGAAAGCATTCGTATTCAATGGCAAGGAAAAGGGAAAAACCTTGATGTTCAGAGCCGAACTCGATGCATTGCCTATCACAGAAGAATCAATTCTTGAGTATTCATCGTCAAATTCCAATGTTTCTCATTCTTGCGGTCATGACGGACACATGGCTATAGTCGCGGGACTTGCATTGAAAATAGCTGAAATGCGACCCAAAAAGGGGAGAGTTATCTTGCTTTTTCAGCCTGCTGAAGAAGTTGGTGAAGGTGCTCGTGAAATTGTCAATGACCCTGCTTTTATAGCTATCGCTCCGGATTATATCTTTGCGCTGCACAATATACCAGGTGCCGAAACAAATCATATTTTGCTCAAATCTGATACATTTGCTGCTGCATCAAAAGGGATGACTGTGAAACTTATCGGGAAAACTTCTCATGCAGCAGAACCAGAAAACGGCATTAGCCCTGTCAATGCAATTCAGCACATAATCAAAAATCTTTCCGATTTAGCTTCAGACAAAAGTAAATTTCGTGACATGATTTTGCTCACATTTGTTCACATTCGGATGGGCGAAATCGCTTTCGGAACAAGCCCCGGATATGCTGAAATCATGATTACTTTACGCGCTTTTGACAATGATGATATGGATTTATTGACCCGCCAATCTGAGGAAATTATCTCGAAAATAGCTGAAGATGAAAAACTTAAGGTCGAGATTTCATATAGCGAAGTATTTCCGGCTGTTGTCAATCAAGACGATTGTGTGAATTTCGTCGTCCAAGCTGCTAAGGAGAATAATCTGCCGATAAATAATCTACAAACGCCTTTCAAATGGTCGGAAGATTTCTCATACTTCACCCAAAATCATCCCGGTTGCATGTTTGGCTTGGGAGCAGGAATTAATCAAGCCCAACTGCATAATAGCGACTACGACTTTCCCGATGAATTATTAAAAGCCGGTATAAATATGTTTTTCTCAATTTACAAACAAATCAATTTTTAAAATCATGCAAGAAAGCTCCCTTATAACACTTAAAGAAAAATCCGTAGAAAATAACATCAATTTTTTGAAAAAAAAAATTGGAAAAAAAGTAAAAATATCGGCTGTCGTCAAAGCTAATGCCTACGGACACGGAATTGAACACATTGTACCATTGTTTGAAAAGCATGGTATTGACCATTATTCAGTATTTTATTACCATGAAGCTGTTCGTGTTTCCGAGAGTTTGTCCGGCGAAGCTGCTATTATGATTATGGGCTGGATAGCGGATAATGATATGCGCAATACAATCCAAAAAGGATTTGAATTCTACATTTTCAATGTTGAACGATTAAAAACTGCATTGGAAATTGCCCAACAACTCGGAATTAGAGCCAAAATCCATCTTGAAGCTGAAACAGGGATGAATCGAACAGGACTGAATTTAGATGAATTCAACGAAGCTATCCGGATTATAAAAGATAATCCCGACTATATTGAAGTTGTGGGTTTTTGTACCCATCTTGCAGGTGCCGAAAGCATCTCAAATCACTATAGGATTCAAAAGCAATTAAAAAAATATTTTAAATTACTGGATGTGCTGGAATCGAATGAAATAAAACCAAAATTCAAGCATGTCGCTAATTCTGCTGCTGCGTTTGTATATCCTGCTTCGAGGTTGGATTTGGTCAGAATTGGGATTATGATTTACGGCTTTTGGTCGAGCACAGAAACTTTTATCCAATATTTAGACAATAAGGTAAACAAAAACGACCCATTAGACAGAATATTAGGATGGAAAACTCAAATCATGGCTACCAAAAAAATCAAAGCCGGCGAATTTGTAAGTTATGGTATTTCGTACCTCGCACAAAACGATATTGTAACCGCTGTATTACCAATTGGATACGCAGGAGGATACATTCGTTCGTTGAGTAACAAAGGGCAAGTATTACTTCATGGACAATTCTGCAGAGTCATCGGAGTGGTAAATATGAATATGATAATTATTGATATCACTCATATTTCCGGTGCTGCAATTGGAGATGAAGTTGTTATAATCGGTCGTCAAGGGGATTTAGAGATTAAAGTTGGTGCATTTAGCGATATTAGCAATAAGCTTAACTATGAAGTTTTAGCAAATTTGCCACCAAACATTGACAGAAAGATATTGAGTATTTAATTAGTGATTTACTGAATTTCACTATAAAATGTCGTTTTAATTCACATTTTGTTAATAATTCGTTAATTATTCGTACTTTTATAGAATTATCATAACATTATTGATTGAATATGGCATTAAAGTTGGAATTTGAAGAACAAGGTTTGTGGCTTTTTAAGTATAGAGGTGTTTTGCCTATTGCATTGTTGTTTTTTGGTTTAGCATTATACTTGAAGACGGTCGTTTACCCCGAGTCATTTATATTGAGAGGAACATTATACGAAGAATACTACGTTTATTTTTGTCTCTTAATTAGTTTAATCGGTTTGGCTATTAGGGTCTATACTGTTGGCTTTACGCCCAAAAATACTTCGGGTCGCAACGTGGATGAGCAAGTCGCCGACACTTTGAATACTACCGGAATTTATTCAATAGTCAGACATCCCTTGTATTTGGGCAATTTATTCATGTGGCTTGGTCCGGCAATGTTGACAGGGCAATTCTGGTTTGTTGTTGCATTCGGATTGTTTTATTGGGTCTATTACGAGAGAATAATGTTTGCAGAAGAACAGTTCCTAACCCGCAAATTCGGCAGTATTTATGCAGATTGGGCTGACAAAGTCCCCGCTTTTATTCCTTTTTTTAGCAATTATCATCATTCAAATTTATCCTTTAGCTGGAAAAAGGTGCTCAAACAAGAGAAAAACGGTTTAGTTGCAGTCTTTTTGATTTTTGTAATTTTCGATGTTTCCGGTCAATTTGTCAATGGCACAAGAGATTTCAACTACTTTTTATTAGCCTCATTTGTTGTTACGGGCGTCCTGTACCTTGTTTTGCGATATTTGAAAAACAACACTTCGGTGCTAAACGAATCGGGCAGATAGGGATTCGATAAACTATTTTCATTTTCAAGAACATTTGTCCCATACTTGTAAATAAAAGCTCATCAATAGCGTTTGGATATAATTAGAAATGTAAAATCTTGTTTTTTAACTTTTGACGGATTTGAAAATGGAAGCCCAAATATTATTTTCGGAAAAGCAGAGATTCACTCAATGGTGGATATGGGGAATTATGATGCTGATTAACTCAATCTGGATAGTTGCGATTTTTGTTCAACTTATCGGCGGGACTCCCTTTGGCAATAACCCAATGAGCGATGTAGGCATTATTATTACTGCGATACTTACGATTTTGCTTACATTTTTCATGAGGTCCCTAAGATTAGAGACGCAAATTCGTACAGACGGGATATATGTTAAATTTTTTCCTTTCTATCTCAATTTCAAAAAATACTTCTGGTACGAAATTTCAAAATGTTATTTGCGAGAATACAAACCGATTAAGGAATATGGCGGATGGGGTTTACGCGGATTCATAAAAAACAGAGCCTTGAATGTATCCGGCAACCAAGGTCTTCAACTGATTTTCACCGACAACAAAAAACTTTTGATAGGCACAAACAAGCCCGATGAAATGAAACTTGCATTGATGAATTTAGGAAAGCTGACGGAATGAGATGGAACATAGATGTTTAGCTCGCAAAAACTTCCGCTTTTTTGATACTGTCCAAAGTAGTACCTAAGGCTTGGCTTTCTACCTCCAAATCATAATCGTTCTGGAGACCTAACCAAAATTTAGCAGAGTTACCAAAAAAGCGACTTAGTCTGAGTGCAGTTTCGGCTGTTATCCGTCGTCTGCCCTTAATTATTTCCGAGATACGAGTCTGAGGGATATGAGTCTCTTTTGACAGTCTGTATGCAGTCAAATTCATAGGAATCAAAAATTCTTCATTTAGAATCTCGCCCGGGTGTATATTTTCTAACTTTTCCATATTTTTTCCGTATCTTTTGAACCAAATGAAATAATCATATAGTATCGTCTCTTAATAGTAACGTCAAAAGTAAGTAGTTATTTTTAGAATTCAAAAAATTAATGTGAGTGTCTTTCTCCCTCTCCTTCTGAGAGAGTCGGGGTGAGGTTTTTTTGCTTTAATTCACCACTAAGAATTTATTAACATATTCCTTGCTTCCGTCCTTTATATGTAAAAAGTAAGTGCCGCTTATCAGCTTTAACGGTATGCGAATATCTCCAGTTGATAAATTTAAATTCATAGTACGAATTACTCTACCATTAATGTCTGTTATACTGCAACTGATTTGATTATTTGCAAAGGTGAAATTACGAATACTTAGTGCATTGTTTAAATATTCAACGGTAAACGGATTTTGGATTTCAGGTTCTATACTTGCACCTGTCATGATTTTTTCAAAGTCGAAACAAAAAATATTATGTCTTAATATAATGAGGGTATTATGAGCAATATTATATTCTGCCAACCCTGTAAAATCATTTCGCTTATATATTGATTTATCATCCTTCATATTTATAATTTCAAAATTTAAGACTTGATTCCAATCACTCCCTACGGCAATTAAATCATTAGTAATAAATCCAAAACCCATTACACCATTCAAAATGTTATTTTTTCCATAATGTTTATAGAGTGATAATTTATCCGTATCATATAGGTATAAATTATCGAAATACACTCCAAACCCTACTAATCTCGAATCTGGGGAGAATTTGATTGAGCGAACTTCACGGAAACCTTTGTTTTCAGATAATATTTTAATTGGTGCTAATGTTTGAGCATCCCATAATAATAGATGTGTATCTCCTTCATCTTGTGTTTTGTAGAACCATCCAACTGTTGCTACAAATCTTCCATCCGGTGATACACAAGGACTACCTATTTGAGTTTTTTCAAAATAATTTTGACTTATTTTTTGTTGTTTGGTCTCTATATTGAAAGAAGCTAATTGATAAGACTCGCTAAATGGAACTTCTAAATTAAATATCAATGTTTTGTTGTCAGGCATAAACTTTGGAGATGTATTTGAAGTCGTAAATCGTACTACGACTTCTTGTGTTTCGTAGTCAATAACACATCTTTGGTCAGTAAGTGCAGATATGTATTTTCCGTCAGGGCTGATATCATAAAAGATAACTTGATAAGGGAACTCTCTGATAATCGTTCCTGTATTGCCGTCAATTTCTACCTCTGTACTCCCTTTTCCTGCGAATATGTTTCCATTCGGGTGTACAAGGAATCGTTGATATGAATTCTCTGTCACCCAAAGTAGATTGGGGTCAGGGTCAGGCTCTTGAGCCAGTAATGGGTTACAATATAGCATTGCAACAACGAATAAAACAAATGCTCGTTTCATAAAAATTCTCCCCGAAATACATGTTCCGTATATATTCTATGACACATGAACGCCGAAATTATCTCAAAATTAGGGAAAAAAGTTGGGAAATGGATAAAAATTATTAATTTACCTCACAGTTGTAGGGACAGAACAGCGTTCTGTCCTTGGATATCAGATGGACTCCTCCTCGCAGGTGGAGTCCATCTATCAATGTCAATTTTCCCATCCCACAGTTGAAACCGTGGGCTATGTTTTGGACAGAAAGCTGTTCTGTCTCTACATTTCAGTCCCCCCCCCCATACAAAAAAAAAGCTGCCCAATCGGGCAGCCTATGAAATTCTCATCTCGTCCCGTCAGTTGTTCTAAAGTTAGTGTATCCTCAATAATTACAACCGACGACTATAATTCAGATTCGTCCCGACCCTTCAATTATAACAACTGACGGGACATGAATTTATGCGTAAAGTTGTGAAACGTCCAAGAAAATTTCGTAATCTTTGACTTTGTCGTCCACCAAACCCAACACGTTGCAGAATCCAACTGTGAGTTGCGTGTCGTTGTGCCTTGTATATGTCACTTTCCCTTTGGAGATTACTGTGTTGCCATCTTGAAATACTGACAAATCTGAATGCAGTAGCCCTTTGATTGAATCGAAAAAGCCGGCTACAGCTTGTTCGACATTGACTTTGCCTTCAACAGGAGGGAAATTACCCATAGTAAAGATTACATCTTCAGTTAAAAATGATGCGAATGATTTGGCATCCCTGCCATCTATTGCTTTGAACAAGTCCTTAGACCAATCTTGATAATTCATAATTTTATATATTTTTAAAAATGAAACATAAACTCACACTTAAACGCAGAAACGAATCTTATAGTTTATGCTATTATGAATTATGTCTAATTGTTAATTATGTCAGAATATCTTGTCTAAAATACTTTGTCAGCTTTTGATAGAAGGCTGTCGGGAATGCTCAGACCTTGCTCTTGAGTAGTCTTTTTATTAATATAAAATGCGTACTTAACTATGGGCTTCATCCCAAAATCTGTAGTTTTTTTGCCTGATAGGATTGCTGCCGCTATCTTGCCCGATTCTAATCCCCAAAAATCATAATCAACTCCAAATCCGATTGCTGCACCTTTTTCGACTTGAAGTGGGTCAGTCACGAATATGGGAATTTTCTTTTCTCTCGCAATCTTCGAAATATATGGTAAGCCGAGATAAACCATATTATCCGCCGATGCGATTATGACTTGGGCATCCTTTGCGACAATTGTCTGTATTGCTTGTGCGATGTCGTTAGAATTGTACACAGGGAGGTCTATCACTTTGATATTTCTTCTCTTGAATTCCTGAATCAATTGATTTGCCGAAAATTGAGCGTTTGGCTCGGAAATGCTGTAAGGTAAGCCTACTATTTGTAAATTCGGCACGAAACTCATGACCAAATCAACGAATTCGACTATTTTGAATGGGTCGTAAACTCCGGCTAAATTATCGGGCGACGAACTCATTCCGGCTTGTTCAGGGCTGAATGTTACGGTCGCTACAACGGGAATGTTTTTGATTTTTTGTGCTGCTGCCACCATACATGGAGTCGAATTTGTGATTATCATATCGGCATTAGCCATTTGGAATGCGTCAAGTATTTGCACTATATTTCCGATTTCGCTTTGGGCGTTCTTGTAGTCAATTTTAATGTTTTCACCATCTCGATAACCTGCCTCTTCGAGCGATTTAATCACTCCCAATCTGGCTTGGTCTAAAGCAGGGTCTTCGGATATTTGGACAATGCCGATGTAGAGTTTGCCATCTTTTTTGTTACATGTTGATAACAAGACGGAGACCAAAGTTATAAGAAAAAAAAAGCAAATTTTCATAATAAGATCCATTCATTTTGACAAATTTATAATTTTTAAATATAATAAATTCAATCTTAAGGTAGTCTAATTCTAAGTTAAGTTTCTAATTAAATTTTATAATCATAGAGGAGTATTATGTATTTACTGACAATTGGTCTCGGAGCGGTATTAGTTTTGTTGGGTTTAGGGAGTTATGTTGGTTCAGGAGCCCAAAGCGTTACGGCGTTGATTCCTGCATTTATCGGGTTGCCGATTCTGATTCTCGGTTTAGTTGCCAAAAATGAGGGACGCCGCAAAATTGCAATTCATATTGCTATCGTATTGGTTCTGCTTGGATTTATTGGGACAGTCCCGGGTGTTTTCAAGTTATTCAGTCATTTGGGCGGTGCAGAAATAGAGCGCCTTGCAGCAGTTTATGTGCAATCAATTATGGCTGTTCTGTGTTTTATTTATTTGATTTTTGCTGTCAAATCTTTTATTGATGCACGTCGTAAATAATTTTAGTTGTATTTATTTTCGACAACAGGTAAAACCAATGTGAAAGTACTTCCAATATCGGGAGTACTTTCTACTATTATATCTCCACCATTCATATGGGCAAATTCCTTGCTCAACAATAAGCCCAATCCGGTCCCTTTTTCACCCTCAGTGCCCAATCTGGCTTCTGAATTTGTAATTTTGAATAAATTTTCCAAGGTATAGTTGTCCATTCCAATTCCGGTATCATTGACCGAAACTAGTACATGGTCTTCGTGACATACGCAATTCAATGTGACTTTGCCGTTTGTAGGTGTGAATTTAATAGCATTGCTCAATAGATTTCTCAAAATTGTTTTAATCATTTCGATATCTGCATAAAGTATAAAATCGCATTCGCAAATATGATTTAAATCAATCTGTTTGCGTTGAGCATTTTCCATGTTCAATCTGAATGAGCTTTCCACTACTTCACTTATCTGGAAATAACGGGGTCTAGGCACCAATTTTTTGGTCTGAGACATTGACCATTGCAACAAATTTTCGAGTAAATTGAATAATGCTGAAGAAGCCTCTTTCAGATTGATAGTATATTCTTTTATTTGATTTGTTGGGATAGTGTCGAAATTGTCTGCCAAATCTTTCAGCATCATCATAATTCCGGTCAGAGGGCTTCGGAGGTCATGAGCGATTATATTGAAGAAGGTATCTTTGTCAGCATTCAATTCCTTGAGTAATTGTTGGGTTTCTTCTTGTTGTTGTTCCAATGCTTTTCTAGAGCAAATATCGGAATAGCTTCCTATTGCAACTCGGGTACCATTGAATAATGTATGCTTCACCGAACGTTCGCTTATCCAGATATAATTGCCGTTAGGGTGTAGCCACCTATATTCTACGATGTATGGCTTATTGAATTCAAACAATTCATCAAATTCTTTGTTAATTCTTTCTCTATCATCATGATGAATTCGATTGAACCAAATTTCTTTACTGTTTGCGATTATTTCTTCAGGTGAGAAACCTGTAATGTTATATATATTCGGACTTACATAGTGTGTATTTCCATCTCTATCCAAAATCCATGTGGCATCGGGGATATTCTCGACAAGTAGTTTGTATTGCTCTTCTCGATCAGCCAATTTGGCAAGCGTTAGTTCTCTTTCTTTCTCTGATGAAATTTGTTGGCTTATATCTACAGCAATTCCAATGACAAATTCCATATTAAATTCTTTGAATTGTAATCTGGTAATTGTTAAATCACACCATACTGTTTCGCCGTTTTTATGCAAGTAAGGCTTTACAAATCTATGAGTGCTAATTTCATTCTTGGTTAATTCAATAATTAGTTCAATTTCAGCTTCATACACTTCTTTTTCTGATAAATCGGATAGATGTAATTTGAGAAATTCTGCTTCGGAATAACCTAATAATTGGCAAAAAGCATGATTAACTTCAAGTATAGTCATTTTTTCGATGTTCAAAATAATTATACCGGCGGGAGTATGGTCGAATATACTACGGAAAAAGTAATCGCTCTCGAGTTTCTGTTCGAGCATATTCTTAATGTCTGAATTCTTTTCGGTTAACTTCCCACCGATTTCATCAGCAATTATTTTTTTCAGATATCTATTCTCAGACTTTAGTCTTTCGATGGTACCGATTAATGTTTTTATATCGTTTTGGACATTTATCATACTTATAATTTATCATTTTTTTATTGATACTCGCCAAAGTAACTACAAAATTCAAATAATCAAAATAATTTTTTGTAATATATTTATTTTCTTATACTTGATAGCGTTCCAACTTGAATGTTTCACCTAAATATCTTTTTCGAACTTCCTCATTATCTGCGATTTCAGCAGCTGTTCCTGAAATATAAATAGTACCGTCAATCAAAATATAAGCACGGTCTGTTATAGACAAAGTTTCATGAACATTATGGTCAGTTATTAGAACACCAATATTTTGCTCCTTGAGTTTGGAAACCATTTTCATAATGTCTTCGACTGCAATCGGGTCAATTCCGGCAAAAGGTTCGTCTAAAAGCACAAATTTTGGCTCTGAAGCGAGAGTTCTCGCGATTTCGCACCGGCGTCGTTCTCCACCTGACAACATATAGCCTGTAGATTTACGGATATGTTGAATCCCGAATTCATTTATTAATCGTTCAAGTTTTTCCTTTCGCTGACTTGCAGTAAATCTTTGCATCTGCAGAATCGCCCGAATATTATTTTCTACAGACATTTTTCTAAAAACTGACGGCTCTTGCGGGAGATAGCTCAATCCCAATCGAGACCGCCTATACATCGGTTTACCGGTTATATCATTTCCGTCTAACTTGACTATACCGCTATTTGGTTTAATCATCCCCACAATCATGTAGAATGTAGTGGTTTTTCCGGCTCCATTTGGACCAAGTAAGCCAACTACTTCACCTTGTTTGATGTTGATTGACACGTTGTTTACTACTACGCGTTTTTTGTAGCGTTTTACTAAATTCTCGGCTGACAATTCGCTATGTTGAGTTTCCAATTTTTTTTACCTTCGAGGTCTTTGTTCTAATTTTAAATTTACAGATTGTTCTTTTCCGTCCCTTAATACCTTGAAATTCAGAGTCTGTCCTGTAACTGCATCGCCTGTAGCTATTAAATAATCTTCGAGTCGGAGAATTTTATATCCGTCAATCTCGGAAATCACATCACCAAGTTTGACACCCGATTTTTCAGCAGGCGAATTATTCAACATGCCGAACACCACAACTCCTTCTTGCAAATTTGAACCGATATATCTTGCCAACTGTTCGTCCAATTCACGTGGCTCAATTCCCGTATAATAGTCTCTATCAATCTGGCTCTTGCTTTTCAATAGTTCAACAATTTTTTTGACTCTGTCAATAGGTATAGAAAATCCTATGCCAATACTTCCTGCACCTTGTCTGTTTTGAGAAGTAGAATAAATAATTGTATTCATAGCAATAACTTCGCCAAGTGAGTTGACTAAGGGTCCGCCTGAATTTCCGGAACTAATTGCGGCATCTGTTTGAATCATACCTTTATATACACGGTTGTATGGCGAATCTTGGTGTAATATATTTATATTATTATTTGATACTACGCCAACTGTAACTGTAGGTTTTGCATTACGGTCAAACAAACCGAAAGGGTTGCCGAATGCAATTACCCATTCGCCGATTATAACATCGTTCGATGTACCCAATTTTAAATATGGTAAGTTGTTTCCTTTGATTTTGAGCAATGCCACATCCGTAACCATGTCCGAGCCGATTATTTCAGCTTCGTGCTTTGTACCGTCGGTCATTGTTACGATTATTTTCGAAGCATTTCCGGCTACGTGGTGATTAGACAGAATATAGCCGTCGGGCGAAATGATGAATCCCGAACCTAAGCCCTGGACTTCATATTCTCGGACACTACTTCCTTGATTACCTCCAAAAAAGCGCCTGAACATTGGGTCATCAAAGAACGGATTACGATAAACCACTTGACGAACTTCAGTGACGTTGATGCCAACGATTGCAGGACTACAAATTGCAATTGCATCAGTAATTGCATTTCGGCGCGAATTGCTTATGTCATTATTTGTAGATGATAATTTGTTTACTATATTTTCATTGAGAGCCAATTCCTGTTTATTGTCGTTAGAGCCGTTATTACTCTGTGCTTTGCACGAAATTAGGAATGTGACTATTAGCGATGCAATAAATATTGTTCTGTATGTCATACCTTTACTTTACAAATAATTTTATAAATTTGTGAATAACTTATATTTTTTATTTAATAAATCTTAGTTATTTTACGATTTTTTGTTCGATAAATTTTAGACGATTGAAATAAGCATGAGTAAACTTGTAAAAGTTGCGCTGCCGATACCGACAGACCAACTGTTCACATATAAATTACCCGAATCCGACTCTGATGCTGTCGGGAAGAGAGCTATTGTTCCACTTATGAATAGAGAAGTGACCGGAATAATCGTTGAATTTGATGAATCGGACTATAAATCCGAAATCAAAGATATTGTAGATGTCCCTGACCAATTGCCGATTTTCAGCGAAAACATGCTCAAATTCACTCGCTGGATGTCAGAATATTATATGACGTCTTGGGGCGAGACATTGAAAGTGGCGCTACCACCGGGATTTTTCGTCCAAAGCACTACCAAATTCAAATTGACAGACCTTGCCACTTCAAATTCTGCTTTACTTCAAAACATCAGAGGACCACGTCAAGCTGAAATCGCAAATTTATTGAGCGAACATAATTCCTATGTAACAGTTGCTTACATCGAAAAAAAATTAGGTACAAAAATTTCAACATCCCAACTTAATGCACTCGAGAATGCAGGTATAATTGAAATTGAGGATAGCAAAATAAGAGCTAAAAGTGCTAAGAAAGTCAAAATGCTCGCTATTACGGAAAAATATTTGAATGATGAAATTGAGGTTAAGTTATTTCTTATCAATTCTGAGTCCAAAAAACCTTCTTATGGGCGACTATTCAGTCTTTTGTACATGCAACACATGAATAGAATCAAAGGGATACCATCAAAAATCGCGCTCGAAGAGGCAAAAGTATCTCGTTCTGTGGTAAATACTCTAATCAAAAAAGGGGTAATATATGAATATGAAATTGAAGCCGATTATGTTGCTGAAACAGTAGTAACGCCCTTAGTAACTAAAGATGAAATAAATGCAACACTATCGGATGAGCAACAAGAATGCGTTTCTCAAATTTGCGATGCTATTGAAAAGAACCAACAAGAGCCTTTTCTTTTGCATGGAGTTACCGGTAGCGGTAAGACGCTGATTTATATGCAAGCTGTCCGTAAAGTACTCGATATGGGCAAAACTGCACTACTGCTCGTTCCTGAAATTGCTCTTACACCACAATTGATTGACAGATTCAGGAAAGTATTCAGCAATCAATTAGCTGTATTGCATAGCGGGATGAAGGACAGCGAAAGGTTCGAATCTTGGAATGCTCTCAAAAAAGGGGAATATAGCATTGCTTTGGGTGCTCGTTCTGCTCTTTTTGCTCCAATTGATAATTTAGGCATTATTATCGTTGACGAGGAGCACGACAGTTCATACAAACAAGATTCTCCTGCACCGCGTTACCAAGCTCGCGATAGTGCAGTTATGAGGGCAAAAATTGAGAATTGCCTTTGTTTACTTGGTTCGGCTACTCCTTCAATCGAAAGTATGTTCAATACAACTTCCAAATATAAAATTGCTCAAATTAAAAGCAGAGCTGATGGCGCCGAAATGCCTGAAGTGACTTTGCTTGATACTATTTCTGCTATGAAAAATAACCAAATGGTTGGTTCTTTCAGCCGATTATTGATGGATAAAATCATTCAAAAAGTCAATCGGAAAGAAGGTATTATCATTTTGCAGAACAGACGTGGTTTTGCTTCGGTCGTTTGTTGCAATGATTGTGGTTTCATTCCCGAATGTAGCCATTGTTCTGTCAAACTTACATATCATAAGCCCAAAGAATCATTAATTTGCCATTACTGTGGTTATATCGAGAAAATGATTGAAAAATGTAAAGCTTGTGATAATGAATCTCTCGCTCTTATCGGAACAGGTACACAACGAATTGAAGCTGAATTGGCATCACTTCTTAACGAAAGAGGGTTGAAGCCTGTAATAAAGCGTATGGATTCTGATACTGTAAAACCAGCCGGTTCACTTCGGAAGATATTGACTTCGTTTGCAAAAGGGGATACTGATATTCTCGTTGGGACGCAAATGTTAGCTAAGGGTATAGATATAGAACGAGTGACACTCATCGGTGTTATTAATGCTGATTTGCAGTTATTATTTCCCGATTTTCGGTCTGCAGAACGTACATTTCAACTTTTGACCCAAATTTCGGGCAGAGCAGGCAGGCAAAAAGATTATCGTGGTGAAGTTATTTTGCAAAGTTTCAATCCTAATCACTATGCTGTCAGACTTGCGGCTGCAGCTGATTATGGTGCGTTTTACTCTCATGAAATAGAATTACGACGCGATATACTCTATCCACCATTTGTCCGATTTATAGCTGTTGAATTTTATGGTGGTGACGAAACAAAAGTTATTAGCTATGCCAAAAGATTCTTCTCACTTTTCCCGAGAAGTGCAGCCATACATGAAATTATGGGTCCCGTTGTACCAACAATTGCCAGAATCAGCAATAATTACAGACGAGTAATTTATATCAAGTCCAGTAAATCTAAAGACCCTTCGGGAAATATTACTCGAGCTGCTATTCGCGATGTTTTGAAACGATTCGCACTACCTTTTTCAAAAAATGTTGTTATGATAAAAATAGATATCGACTCTTACTCGTCATTATGATACATTAACATATTAACATGTATTGAATTATTAATGAAAGGAGATTTAATGACAAAATCTATTTTAACTTTTGTAATTGTATTATTAACAATATTACCAAAGTCTTACTCAAACGAATTGACTGAAGGTTGGAAACTGAATGGCTACGTGCAAACCATCCCGTACCTTGATGGTCGAGATTTTTCCAACAAAACTTTTATGCCATTTTACACTTCCATGAAACTGAGGCTTGGTGTCGAAAAGAGTGTTGGTGATTATCTTGATTTCAATGTCCAATTCCAAAATTCACGTGTTTTCGGGCAAGAAGGAGCTATCACAACAAACAACTCACATATATTCTTGATTCAAGGCTACCTCGAATTTAAAAATATACTAAATCAACCTTTATCTTTAAAAGTCGGCAGGTATCAGTCGGATTACGGCACAGGCAGATTTATTAGTGTAAGCCCATGGAATTATGTCGAGCGAGCATTTGATGGTTTCAAGTTGAAGTATGATAATAATGACCTGATGCTCGAAGCATTTTATGCTAAGCATACATCGGAAACAAAATCACAAAACGGAAACGCATTCCCTGCTGCGAGTATCTTCAAACTAACTGAATATAATGATTACGACATGGCAGGAATATTTGGTGAGAAGAAATTATCCGACAAAATGAAAATCCAGGCTTTGGGCTATATGGAACTTAATAACGCCCAAAATGCTCAAGGTATGAAAATGTTAGAGCGATTTACGGGTGCTCTCACTTTTATCAAGCCGGCGGAACCAATTGGCGTCACAGTCGAACTTGCTTATCAAGGCGGCAAAAATCAAGGTCGCAATATTGCTGCATACCTAACAAGCATCAAACTTGATTACAAAATCTCCGATTTCACTTTGAGTATCGCCAATGATAAACATTCCGGAACGGCGCCAAATTCGGGTGAAGTCAATACATTCGATAATTATCCCGCAGCCAAGCACCGCTTCTTTGGATTGATGGATTATTTCACTACTGCGAGCTCAAATTATCCGCTCGGTGTTGATGACTACTATGCCGGTTTTGTCTGGAAATTTACCGAAGATTGGAATATGACGCTTTACGGTCACCAATTCATCTCCAACAAAGAAGCATTAAATTATGGGACTGAAATAGATTTGACAATAAGATATAATTTGGACAAGAAAATTTTTGTAGAATTTGGCAATGGAATATTTTTACCTGATGATTTGATGATTGACATGTTCGAATCTGCTCTCGGACCCGGACATAGTGACCCTGCTTTAGTATCGTACTTGAGATTCACCGCCCGCTTATAAAATATTAGCCTACACTAAGCAAAAAAATTGGGATGCAAATTAAAAAAATATTTGCATCCTATTTTTTTTGTGATTATTTTGCACTTGTAGTTATTACAAATACATAAAAAGTATTATTTGGATAAGATTAAGTGAATAACAACACTTTATATAGAACTGCAGCATTATTTTTGTTGATTGCAATTATCTTTACGACTTATAATTTCACTTTAAACGGGCATTATCATCGTACTGAAGAAGGTGTATTGATTTATCATTATCACCCTTATGAGCATGATGAAGACAGCGATTCGAGCGAAAGCAAGCACACTCATACGCAATTACAATTCGTCAATCTCGAGAGCAATACTCATATTCGATTCTGCGTTGTGTTGGCAGTTGTCATACTCCATAATTTGAATGAATCCAAAATAGAGCTACAATTCATTGATTTTATACCGCACGTCACATCTGTTGATATGCTGTCACCCCAATTGCGTGCTCCACCTGTACTCTGAAAACAAACCCTTTCCATTTTTTTCTAATCATTTTTTAATATAATTTAAGTTAATACTATGAAAAAGTATCAAAAATATATCGTATCTTTATGCTTGCTTATAATGTTAGGCAGTACCAATATTTTATTTAGCTCCACAGAAGTATCTGTGCTCGGGCAAGTTACCGAGAAAAACGGCAAAGGGATACCCGGAGCAACAATCCGAATCCCAAATACTGTACTTGGGTCGGTCGCAAACGTTGAAGGTAATTTCAATTTGAAAAGAGTGAAAGCCGGAAAAGTTAAATTCTTGATTTCAGCAATTGGTTATAAAAGTCAAGAAGTTGAATTCTACATCCAAAACTTCGAAACGACATACGAAATTGGAAATATTGTGCTCGAGGAATCATCAATCAACACATCTGACATAATCGTAACGGCTACTCGTTCCGAAAAAATTTATGAGGATGTGCCGGTCAAAGTTTCAGTGCTTGACGACAGAATTTTCTCTTCTGTATCTGCAATTACTCTAAACGAAGGATTAGCATTCCGCCCGGGACTACGAATCGAAAACAACTGCCAAAATTGCGGATTCAATCAAGTAAGAATAAACGGGCTCGATGGTAGATATTCGCAAATCCTGATTGACAGTAAACCAATCTTTTCTGCACTCAATGGCGTTTATGGCTTAGAACAAATTCCTCAGAATATGATTTCTCGAGTAGAAATTATTCGTGGCGGCGCATCTACTTTATACGGCGGAAATGCCATTGCAGGTGTCGTAAACGTTATTACCAAAGACCCCGAATTCGATGGCGTTAATGTTGAAATGAGCCAATCAGTTCTACCGGGTAACCGCAGCGATGAAGCCTTTGAAGGCTCCGACAGAACTTTTAAAATATCCGGACAATTACTTAATAACCATGAAAATTTGGGAATACATATTCACGCAATGAATCGTTCAAGAGATGCTTGGGATGCCAACAACGACGGATTTAGCGAAATACCGTCGATTGATTTGATTGTGTTTGGCGGTAAAATGAACTATAAACCTGATATTTATACACGAATCGGTTTGGAGTATCATAATATCAATGATAGTCGTCGCGGTGGCAATAAATTCCATTTGGCGCCACATCTAACCGATGTGACTGAAATGGTCGAACATAATATTAATGCTATTGGATTAACTGCCGAGAGATACATAAATAGTTCTGATAAAATCTCATCTTATTTATCCTACCAAAATACTCATAGAGACAGTTACTACGGCAGTGGAGGCGACGAAAATGCTTATGGCATTACTGATAATTATACCTTGGTTTTCGGGTTGCAATACACCAAAGCTATTAGCCAATTCGCAGGAGAGCATGTCTTGACAACCGGATTTGAATATAAGCATGATGATTTGAAAGATTTATCGCCTGCTTATAATAGAGCAATCATTCAAGAATCGCATGATTTTGGCTTGTATATACAAGATGATTGGATGCTTTCTGATTTGTTCAGTATCTTGAGCGGTGTACGATTTGACAAAAGTAACTTTATCGAGGATTTAATTCTTAGTCCGAGATTTAATGTGCTGATGAAATTATCGTCAAATATGTCGCTTCGTACCAATTTTTCGACGGGATTCAGAGCTCCACAAGTTTTCGATGAGGATTTGCACCTTACGCAAGTAAATGGTGGCGGAATGGTAATATCAAACAGTCCTGACCTGAAGTCGGAACGCTCAATTTCCTATGGTGCATCTTTAGACCACAATATTAGCTTCGGCAGCGTTCGCTCATCTTACTCTTTAGAATTCTTCTCGACAAATCTCATAAATGCTTTTGTTCTCGAAAACACAGGAACAAACGAAAATGGAGACATGCTTTTAGTCCGAGTAAATGCAGAAAACGCTACAGTTAGGGGTCTAACTGCGGAATTTATGATTGAACCTTGGGATTTTTTGAATTTTTCTACAGGGTTTACATACCAAACGTCGAAATATTCTGAAGCAATTGAATGGTCTGAAGGACTTGAAAGCGGACAATCAAGTACGGAAAATATGCTTCGCACTCCTGATTTGTACGGATTCTTTACAATTTCATCGGACATCACTTCCAAACTGAATTTCACTGTTTCGGGAGTTGTAACAGGACCCATGCTCGTTCCGCATTATGCAGGTGGAATTGGGCTTGATGGTCTTGAAAATGTAGATGACAAATTAGTCGAAACCTCAACATTCGCAGATTTGCATTTGAAAGTTTCATACCAAATTTTCTCTCAACCTAACTTGGAACTTGGTTTTACTGTTGGTAATTTGCTTAATTCATTCCAAAATGACTTTGACAGAGGCATGAATAGCGACGCAGGATATATTTATGGACCAACAAGACCTCGATACTTCGCTCTGAATCTAAAGGCAGGAATTTGATGAAAAAATATTAAAATAGTTTGTAACTTTTTGGCTTTTCATGTGTCTATAGTATAAGAAACAAAAATGTAATTTGAAATAAAAAATAAAAATTAAGCGGGAGCTTTTAACGTTTGCCATGTTGAATTTCTTTATCTCTTCATTAGCACTCCCTGAATCGAAAAAAATTCGGTATGGCGTTAAAATCAACTCCCGCTGTTTTATTTTATCAAATTTACTTTAGACTATTTCTATTATCAAGGCGTTTGCCTCTCCACCACCAATACACAATGTAGCCAAACCACGCTTTAAACCTTTTTCCTTCAAAGCATAAATCAAAGTTGTGAGAATTCTTGCACCGGACGCTCCAATTGGATGTCCTAATGCAACGGCACCACCATTGACGTTTACTTTTTCATGTGGGATACCGAGTTCGCGAAGTGAGTGCATCGGCACACATGAAAATGCTTCGTTTATCTCGAACAAGTCAATATCTTCAACTGTTAAGCCCGTTTTGTCTAATATCTTTTTGATTACAGCAGTAGGTGCGGTAGTGAACCATTCGGGTTTTTGAGCGTGCGAGCAATGAGCAATAACTTTTGCCAATGGTTTTAAACCTTTTGATTCTGCCCAAACATCTGAAGTGACTACCAATGCAGCAGCTCCATCATCAATAGAGGAAGCATTTGCGGCAGTGATTGCACCGTCTTTTTTGAAAACTGCTTTCAATTCAGGGACTTTTTCAAATCTAACTTTTGAAGGCTCTTCGTCTTCCGAAACGGTTATATCACCTTTCTTTGAAGGGATGACAACGTTTACGATTTCATTCGCAAATCTGCCGGATTTTTGTGCATCCAAAGCACGTTTGTAGCTTTGAATAGCGTATTCGTCTTGGGATTCGCGATTTATGTCACATTCTGTTGAGCAAAGTTCACCTGCAAGCCCCATGTGGAATTTGTTATAAACATCCCACAAACCGTCATGCACCATTGAATCAATCAACTCGCCGTTACCCATACGATAGCCGGTACGAGCATTTTGAAGCAAATATGGTGCATTGGACATAGATTCTTGACCGCCTGCAACAACTACTTGTGCATCGCCGCATTTAATAGCTTGGTCAGCAAGCATCACGGCCTTCAGTCCGCTTCCACACACCTTATTAATAGTCATACATTCAACCGATTCGGGCAAACCGGCATAAATTGATGCTTGCCTGGCAGGTGCTTGTCCAACTCCTGCAGCAAGTACATTACCCATAATAACTTCGTCAACGTCTTGAGGACTTATTCCTGCACGGTTGACAGCTTCTTTAATAGCGATTGCTCCCAACTGAGGAGCTGTTAGTTGCGAAAGAGAGCCCATGAAGGCACCAATTGGAGTTCTTGTTGCTGATAAGATAACTGAGTTCATGTTTTTCCTGAAGAATTGTCAATAAAACTTTAAAACGTAACATCTTATTTGATATTTTTTATCATTGTAAGTTCTTTAAATTTCACACATTTTATATCTATTCCATTTTTTTGCCGTATATTTGCTTTTTGTATTGGAATATTTCTGGAAAACATGCAGGTTATACCGATTGAAGCGGGACCGGTAGCCACAATAGGTTATCTGGTAATAGATAAAAAATCAAAAAAAGGAGCAATCATTGATGCGCCCCTTGAAAGTACTACATATTTTGACTCTCTCATCACCGAAAATAAAATCAAAGTTGAAGCTATAATTTTAACTCATACCCATTGGGACCACGTCGCAGATTTAGCAAAACTAAAGCGTCTGACAGGAGCTAAAGTTTACGTACACCAACAAGATGAACATAGACTTACTGAGCCGATGAACCATACAGTTATTCCGCTCCCGTTCAACATTGAATCGGTCGAGGACTACAAACTTATCACTCACGATGACGAAATCAAAATAGGCAACTTATCATTCAAAGTTGTCCATACACCTGGTCATACTGAAGGAGGTATTTGTTTGATTGAATATCACCACAAAATTATTTTCGCAGGTGATACAATCTTTAATGAAAGTATCGGCAGGGTTGACTTGCCGGGTGGCTCAATGGAAACACTTTTGAATTCAATCAAAACTGTATTGATGAATTTACCTGACAATTTCAAGATATTCAGCGGACACGGTCCTGCTACTACCATTGGTTGGGAACGTAGTCGCAATCCTTTTTTGAATTAGCTTTATGATAAGAATCATTAATCAAATGGTGTTTGTATGAAGATTCGTTTGATTCAAATTTCGTTTCTTTTTACTATTGTTTGCTTATTCCAAGCATGTTATTCGTTCACAGGTGGCTCGATTCCGTCACATCTCAAGACTCTATATATATCGGCTGTAAACGATAATAGCGGGTTCGGTAATCCGGAATATAGAGATTTGCTTACTAACAATTTGATTGATGTATTTCGTACAGATAATTCACTTTCACAAGTAGATTTCGGTGGAGATGCTCGCCTGACTGTCATAATTTCAGCTATTCGCGAGAATCCCGTTACTGTTAGTCCCGGAGAATTGGAAACAGAACGTAAAGTTGAAGTTCATTGCGATGTTGAGTATTATGATAATGTTAAAAAAAGTGTAATTTTCAAAAAAAACTTTATGACCTATGACATATATCCTGTTTCTGACGCTATAACAGGGCGTACACAAGCTATTACAACAGCACTTAATCAAGTTGCTGATGATATATTGTTAGCAGTTGTATCAGGTTGGTGATTTTTTTCATATTTTTGTGTTGTAAAAATAATTTTTGGCAAATAGTCATTTAGTATGGAAAATATTATACTCATTATTTACTTTGTTTCTCTAAGCATTTTATTCATGTTCGGCATCCATGGCGTGATATTGTTGTATTATTACCGCAAAACACACGCTGCAAGTCATCCGAATGAGAAAATGCCTGAAACATTTCCTCTTGTCACAATTCAATTGCCTATTTTCAACGAGAAATACGTTGTTGCAAGGCTTATTAAGTCGATTTGTGAGATTGAATACCCCAAAGATAGACTTGAAATTCAAGTCTTGGATGATTCGACAGATAATACTACCGAAATTGCACAAGATTTAGTCAATCAGTATGCCGCAAAGGGATATGATATTGTCTATGTCAATAGAAAAAGTCGCAATGGATTCAAGGCTGGTGCACTCAAATACGGTCTCGAGTTTGCTAAGGGCGAATTTGTTGCAATCTTCGATGCTGACTTTGTTCCTAATAGTGACTTTTTGCTCAAAACTATTCCACATTTCAATAATCCCGAAATTGGAATGGTCCAAACAAGATGGGAACATCTAAACGAAGAATATTCTTTCTTGACAAAGGCTCAAGCACTCGCTTTGGATGGTCACTTTGTAATAGAGCAACAGGTTCGGAATAAAGCCGGATTTTTTATCAATTTCAATGGTACAGCAGGAGTTTGGAGAAAAGATTGTATCTTTGATGCCGGTAATTGGCAAGCTGATACACTTACTGAAGACCTTGACTTGAGCTATCGTGCTCAGATAAAGGGATGGAAATTCCGATTCCTGAATGATGTTACTTCGCCTGCAGAATTGCCTGCAGACATCAATGCCCTTAAGACCCAACAATTCCGTTGGACAAAAGGAGCGGTCGAAACTGCTATCAAAATGTTGCCCAAAGTGTTTAAATCCAAGCTTTCACTCAAAGTGAAATTCGAGTGCTTTGTTCATCTTACCAGCAATATTGTATTCCCGTTCATTATTGTAGTTGCATTGCTCAATATTCCTCTTGTAGTAATCAAAAACACAATTGGTGGGTTTGACGAATACTACTCTATGATGTCTGTTTTTGTACTTGCATCGGTGTCTACTTTTTTGTTCTATACTTATGCTCAAAAAGCCTTACATTTGGATTGGAGAAATCGTTTATTGCTTTTCCCGGTATTTCTTGCCGGCAGTATGGGCTTTGCGGTCAATAATTCCAAAGCTGTAATTGAAGCCTTAATCGGCAAAAAATCCGCATTTGCACGCACTCCCAAGGAAGGAATAGTTGGCACTCAAAAATCAATTTCGGCAAAATCTTATTTCCAACGTAGAATCAGTAGCACTGTAATAATAGAACTACTCTTGGCGCTTTATTATCTAGTAGGCATTATCATTTCAGCTGCATACCTCGAAATCGCAGCAATTCCTTTCCAACTACTATTTTTATTTGGCTTTGGGACTGTTGGATACCTTTCTTTGAGGCATGCTCTTGCCAAGTAGTAAGAAAATCTAGTATTTAAATGGAGACAGATATATTTTTTCTGTCTCTTTTTTTATATATTTGCAATTCAATTTTTGAAATCTAGACTAATAATTATGATGGATACAATCAGCCAAAATAATATAAGAGAATACGACATCACCGAAATACTTGGTATTGCTTGGAATATCTTCCGAACAAAGTACCATGTCTTGTTTTCTATTGGTTTTTTAGTGTATTTGCCGTCAAATATTCTTGTAGCTACAATGCCCCATATCAATATTGAACACTTATTGGGTGCAGATTATTTCACAAGATTGGGCTTTTCGGCAACATTGATTAGCTCAATGCTCTTAGCCTTTGGCGGAAATATCGCTATTGCAATAGCAGTAAATAAAATTGTTTTCGAGCAAAGCGAATCTGTTAAAAAAGTATTTTTGCAATTCATCTCGAAATTTCTAAGTGATTGGCATATTAATTTATTGGTTATAGCCGTTTTTTTTGTAGCAGGCATGTTTTGGCTGACATCGGTCTTTCTTAATGCTTTTTTATTTTTGTTGGTTTCAGTACCTGCAATCATTCTTTTGAATTATTGGGTCTTTGGTATCTATTCATTTGCAATGCGTGAATTGAACTTGTATGAATCCTTAAAATACAGTTACGCTGTTGTTTATGAGCGATGGGGAAAAGTATTCTTATACACTGTTTCATTATTCTTACTTTCATTAGTAGTTGTTGTTTTTTCTGCAATACCATTTTCATGGTTAGGTGGGAATGTGATATTAGAAGTCATTTACAACACATTAGTTTCAATTTTGAATTCATATTTTGTAGTTGCTTTTACTGTTTTCTTCGTTAATTTTGAAGAATCATCCTACAAAAAGCAATAATTAAGTAAAATTTCAAAAAAAAGTGAAATTTTTTAAAATTTCTTGTAACTTTATTATAACTTCATGTGTCTTTTAAGTAAGCAATCTTTTGAAATTGTTCAAAAGCATTTTGCCGATAACTCGAAACTTGTTAACTTTGCTATTTAATATTAGAACATTTTAAAATTTATTTTTTGTTAAAACATTTTAAGGAAACAAAATGAAAAGATTTTTTTACACAATGCTTGTGATGGCAGTATTTCCTGCCCTATTGTATTCACAAGGTATTTTCCTAAACGAAGCAGACAATTCTTCTGCTCAGAATCATAAGAACGAATCTGAACTTCTGAAAATTTTACCGGAAGTGAGCTACGACAAACAATTGGCACCACTTACTCAAGGAAAATTCAAAGAAATTGGTATCACAATTGACTTGATTTTCAACACTTACTACTCAGGAGTTACACCATTTGTTTACGAACCTAATTCAGGTACTTTGATATATGTCCAAACAGACAGAATCAGAGTTCCAAACGTTGACTCTTCAGCTTTGACAGGAATAATCGTACTTTACACTTCACAAGATGGTGGCGAAAATTGGCAAACACACGAAATTTACCGTAAATGGGGTAAGGTCCCTGTTAATGCATCTATTGCAGTTTTAAATCCAAACAATGAAACTAATCCTGCAAACTTTAAATATGTAATCTCAACAAGATTCTTCCAATTGAACAGAAGCACCGGTACAGATAACTATGAAAATAAAGGTGGATTGTTCTTACTTTATGAAGGTAATAACTTCACATATTTTGAATATCCTGAACCCGGACCATTGTCAAATAACCCGGGTACAAATCAGCGTTGGAGTATGGCAAATATGACTGCATCCGGAGCTAAGAATGGTAATTACTTCTATGCAGGTGGCTTACTGACACCGGCTAATGAATTTATTCAATATGGTTATTATGGCTTTGGTTATGTTGGTCTTGACGCAGCTGATGTTGGCTCTTCAATTCCTGCACAATTCAATTACGACCAATTTAAACCAAGTACGGGTGGATTAGGCTCTTCTTTTACCAGTCAAATGAATCTTGACGTTGACGCTCAAGGCAATGTTTATGCGGCTGTTAATAATCACTTTAAGCCAAATACAGAAGATAGAGGTAGAGTTGTTGGCGTTGCAAAATCAATTGATAATGGTAAAACTTTTTCAGAATTCAACAAAATGTCTGCTTCAATAATTGACGATTTTGTAACTTTCAAAGGTGGAAATCCAACTATCGGTGTTTCAACACCTGGCTCATACCCATATTCATCAAACGGTTTTAGAGTTATAGCAGAAGATGAATATAGTTTTATCTATAGAATATTTAGTTTTACATCTCAACAATCTTATGATACATATATTGTAGAAGCTTATCGTAAGGGCGGTCAATGGGGCATGAGAGAAATTTCAACTTTTAGTGGTAACAAATGGAGAATTCCATATGTTATTCAAGACACTAATTCAATCACTCAGACAGACCAATTCTTTGACAATTCAAGACAACACGAAGTACAACTTGCAATTACCGCTGATGGCCAATATCTTGTTGCGAAATGGATGGACAACCGTCAAGATTTAGTAGAACTTGCTACTCCATACCCAACATTAGTTGGAAGTGGACAAATTGATTCAATGTTAACTACAGATATTTTCTACTCATATAGACCTGTTAACGGTACACAATGGTCACCGGCATATAATTTGACAAATGACGTATGGATGAACAAGGGCACTTGGATTCCTAACATAGTTCCAAGTATCAACAAAATACCAGTCATCGAACATGCAACCGTAAGATTTACAAATCCTTCAAACCCAAGAATTGCTTATCCTTACTTCTTGCAAAACTTTGTGGTTGAAGCCAGCATTCGCAATCACATTCTTGTTGCTACATTTGACGGTCTAAACCCGGGCAATATCCGTAACGAAGCTATTCAAGTTCCTGAAGGAGTTGCCGGTGTAAGTAGTGTTGATGAAGTAAATTACAACTTCAGATTATTCAACATGAGTCCTAATCCGGTCAACAATGATGGTTATATCAACTATCAATTAGATGCTCCAGGCCATGTAACTATTGACATTCACAATTCTTTAGGTCAAAAAGTCATGAATGTACGCAATGCATTCACAGACCAAGGCTTATGGCAAGCTAATTTCTCAGCTTCAGAATTGCCAGCCGGTGCTTATTTCTACACTTTGACATTCAATGGCAAATCTGTAACAAAACCAATGCACATTGCTCGTTAATTCTTAAGAATTGAAATCTAAATTCAAGGCTGCCCATTAGGGCAGCTTTTTTTTGTTAAAATTTTTCAAATGGAATTCTCATGAACTGTCCAATTTAATTGCATTGATGATATAAAATCTTTGCTAATACTTTGCGTCATTTCATCGGTTCAATAGGCTTTAAAACTCGATTTTCCGATTGAATACATGAAACAAAATGGTTTTGATTTTCTTGAAAATTATGAAATTAAACTACAAAAAAATATGAAATTTATTGACCTCGATACTCAATACAAGAGACTAAAAAGCAGTATAGACAAAGAAACATTAAAAGTGCTTGATTCGGGCACTTTCATCATGGGCGGCAAAGTAACGGAATTGGAGCAACTCTTAGCTGACTACGTTGGAGTGAAGCATTGCATATCCTGTGCATCAGGGACAGATGCCCTTCTAATGCCACTTATGGCTTGGGGCATAGGTAGGGGAGATGCCGTGTTTACTACACCGTTTACATTTATTGCAACAGCCGAAGTTATTGCTTTGACAGGTGCCACTCCAGTTTTTGTTGACATTGACTCCAAAACTTTTAATATTGATGTCGTTGAGCTTGAATTAAAAATTCAGCAAATCATTTCGGAAGGGAATTTGCAGCCCAAAGCAATAATCCCTGTGGACTTATTCGGTTTGATGGCTGAATATGCCAAGATTAACGAAATCGCCGCGAAATATGGTCTCAAAGTACTCGAAGATGCAGCACAATCATTTGGGGCTGTGCAATTGGGCAGAAAGGCATGTAGTTTCGGTGATGTTGCAGCCACATCATTTTATCCGGCAAAACCACTTGGATGCTACGGAGATGGTGGAGCAATTTTCACCAACGACGCAGATACTGCAATGCTACTACAATCAATCAGAGTTCATGGTCAGGGCGAAGATAAGTACAACAATGACCGAATTGGCATAAATGGGCGATTGGATACTATTCAAGCCACAATATTAATTGAAAAAATGAGCATTTTTGATGAAGAACTTCTCTTACGAAATAAGGTTGCCAATATATATTCAACACACCTTAAAACCGTTACAGTTCCATTCGTTCCTGATGATAATTCCAGTGCCTGGGCTTTATATTCAGTGCTCGCCAAAAGTACTGAACATCGTCGAATTATAATGGAAAAATTAAGCAGTCTGAATATTCCAAGTGTGATTTATTATCCCAAGCCGCTCCATTTGCAAAGAGCTTTTGATTATCTTGGGTATAAAAAGGGTGATTTCCCGATTTCCGAGATTGTTTCCGAACGCATTTTCAGTTTACCCATGCACCCATATTTGACCGAAGCAGACATTAAGCAAGTCTGCGAAGTGATATATTTGATTGATTGATTTTGTGATTATCTGGAATAAATAATACAATTTGAACTACCATCGGAATTTCGTGACCATTTTTGATCTGTTACGATATTTCCGTTGCCAACAATTTTAGTTTTTACACCGCCGGCATTCAAAATTGCAAGTGCGCTTCTGAGTGGCATTCCTTTTAGCACTACTATTGCTTCAGGGCTTTGGACAGTATCAGTAGCTACAATAGTCATATCAATAATTTTACCATTAATTGTGCGGCTATGAGCTTTGGGATTTTGAGCAAGCACAATTCCATGTGAATTACCCGAATATGTCAGCCCAAAACCACGCTTTTTGAGCAATTGTTCTGCTGTTTCAGACTGCATCCCTATTATATTCGGCACTAAAACGGAATCCTTGTTAGTTTTGGTACTGTCAACAAATTTATTAGCAATTGCAGTTATTGAATTTGCTCCTGTCCATTTGGAAGCTATTCCCCTGAAAATTGGGGCAGCCGTGGCACCACCGTAAATACTCGATCGAGGCTTATCTAACATCACTATCAATGCTACTTGAGGGTCATTCGCAGGGAAATAACCCGCAAATGTAGCGGTGTAATTTTCTTTTGAATATCTCCCATCAACAATTTGTTGCGAAGTTCCCGTTTTTCCGCAAATTTCCAATCCGTCAACTCTTGCAGCTTTTCCGGTCCCTCGGCTTACAACACCCTTCAAAATATCAGTCAATCTTGCTGCGGTCTCTTCAGATATAACCCGCCTGACCATCACAGGATTCTGCCTATAAATTTCTCGTCCTTCAGAGTCGAAAACCGAACTTACAAGATATGGTTTCATCAGCGTACCGCCATTCGCAACAGCTCCGTAAGCATTTGCCATTTGTAGCGGCGTCACGGATAATTCGTAACCGAAACCCAAATAGCGTTTGGTTGAAGATGTGAAATTTTTGGGTTTGGGCAATTTACCTGTCACTTCACCCGGGAAATCTACATCAGTTTTGATACCAAAACCAAAATCTCGTAAATATTTGTAGAAATTTTTATCGCTCATCATATTTGCCACAGTTGACATTATGATGTTAGACGAATATTCCATAGCCTGACGGAAAGAAATCCTTCCCAAGGGCTTAACATCGCGAATAACATAGCTTCTCATGGTAAGAGTGCCCATGTGCCCGTCTAAAGTGTCAGTTTCTTTTATGATATTCTCTTCTAATGCTGCAGCTGCTGTAATAAGTTTAAAAGTCGAACCCGGCTCGTATGTGTCTGTAATCGCTCGCATTCGCAAAAAGGCTGAAGACATACCACCGGGTTTATGAGGGTCGTAACTCGGATATGATGCTATGGCAATGATTTCGCCTGTTTTCGGGTGGAGAGCTACTACTGTACCGCTTTCAGCACCGGCATTATCAACACCTGTTTTCAATTCATGTTCGACAATTCTTTGTAAGTCAATGTCAATCGTTAGATTCATCGAATATCCGTCGGATGCAGGAATCAAAGGCAAATCTGCAGCAGGACGTAACCTGCCTGCTCCGTCGCGATTCATTATCATATAACCGTCGCGACCTTTCAACAAACTATCCCATTTGAGTTCAATTCCACTCAAGCCGTTGTTATCTACGTCAGTAAAGCCGATAAGTTGAGAAGCGATGTTATCGTAATGATAAATCCGTCTCGGTTCGCGAATGAGTATTAAGCCCTTATCCGAAAACCCTGTTAGCTTATCAAACTTTGTTGGGTCTGCTCTTCGAGTTATCCAAACAAAAGATTTTTTAGATGATTTTACTTTGGAAATAATCTCTGATGCACTAAGACCGTAATCATGTTCGACAGCTTTTGCAAATGCACTCAAATCCTGTATGTGGCGTGGGTCAATAGCTATTGAAACACTCTCGAAATTCGATGCAATAACTTTGCCGTTACGGTCATAAATGATGCCGCGTTCGGGTGTCAGAGTGACTTTTGATTCGTGCTGACGTTTAGCCTTTGCTTTGTATTCATCATTTGATATGACTTGAATATCAATCAATCGCCAAATAACTATTGCTATCCCGATATTGACCGCAATCAGTACTATCCAGAATTTCCAAAATTTCTTTTGCCGTATGTCTTTTTCAGGAGCGTTCATTAGACTCATTCAATAACTTGAGGTGCAACATCGGGGGTCACCATATCTAATTCTTCAGTGGCGTAATTGATTATACGGTCGGCGGACTGTAAATGAATAACTTGTGATTGAAGTCTTTTATTTTTGTCTCTCAATTCGTTAGCCACTTTTTCCAAATCTCGTTTTTGGACAAGCAATCCGTTAATACTGCGAACATTAGAAACGAAAACGACAGCCGCCGCTGCTGCAACAACGATGAAAACAAGTACTAACCAACGGTTATCCTTGAGCCAATCTGTTATTTTAGTTGTAAAATTAAACATGATTATAAAAGTGCATTTCAATGCCTAAAAAAGAAAAGAAAAAGTATTCCCCCATACTAATACAAACATACAAACAAGAAACATGAATAAAAAACATAAAAAAACATATAAAATGAAAAAAAAGTTTTTGTAGATAAAAAAATCTTGCTATTTTTGTAGTTCTCTATTGAGATGAGAATAATAATAAACAGGATAAACGATGCCTAAGATGAAGTCAAACGGGTCTGCAAAAAAGCGGTTTAAAATCGCTTCGAGTGGTACTATCAAGCGACGCAAAGCTTATGGAAGTCATATATTGACCAAAAAAAGTTCAAAGCGCAAAAGAAATTTGAAGCAATCAGCTGTCATCAGTGATGTTGATGTTCGTAGTGTAAAAAGATTATTAGCAAAAGCCTAAACGGCTTAATTGGGCAAAAGGGGTAGCGGCTCTCCCTCAGCCTTTAAATATTAGGAGGTATAACCATGCCAAGAGCAAATAATAAAGTAGCGGCTCGCAATAAAAGAAAGAGAATTCTAAAGCTTGCCAAAGGCTATTGGGGACTAAGAAAAAATGCTTGGACCATTGCCAAAAATCATATCGAGAAAGGTTTACTTCATGCCTTTGTAGGACGTAAATTAAAGAAACGTAGCTACAGAAGTTTGTGGATAATGCGTATTAATGCTGCTGCTCGTGAGAACGGCACAACATACTCAAGACTAATTCATGCCTTGAATATGAAAAATATTCAAATGAATCGTAAAATTTTAGCTGACTTTGCGATGAACAAACCTGAGGTATTCCAAGCAATTGTTCGCAATGCGATGAATTAAGAATTTTTATTGTTATTTGAAAAATATTTAGTATATTTGTAAGCTATGCAATTTTGGGCAGATACCGAAGCGGTTAAACGGGGCAGACTGTAAATCTGCTAGGTAACACCTTACGGAGGTTCGAATCCTTCTCTGCCCACCACCAACATGTAAATTGACAGCTTTTGCGGGAGTAGCTCAGTTGGTAGAGCATCAGCCTTCCAAGCTGAGGGTCGCGGGTTCGAGTCTCGTCTCCCGCTCGAAAATTTGAGAGGTCATTCAGCATAAATTGGCTAAATGACATCGCAGTTTGCGAGTATTGGCATTTATGCTGATGTAGCTCAGCTGGTAGAGCACGTCCTTGGTAAGGACGAGGTCACGGGTTCAAGTCCCGTCATCAGCTCAGCTGAATACGGGTGTAGCTCAATTGGTAGAGTAGCGGTCTCCAAAACCGTTGGCTGTGGGTTCAAGTCCTACCACCCGTGCAAATTTTGAGGTGTGCCCTCTGGGTTATACCGAATTTTTTACGTTATTTAATAAAGTTCAAAATGGTTGGCAAAATTAAAAAGTTCACAAGTGAAGTTGTCTCCGAAATGAAGAAGGTCTCATGGCCCTCTAAAGAGCAATTACGTGAATCAACTATTGTTGTGGTAGTCGTCACTGGCATTATCACTGCTTTTACGTTCATTATTGATGAAATAATGACTTTTTTCATGAAATCAATATTTTAACCCGACAACATAATTATGACTGATTACGGCGAACATATAGACGAAACCAAGATTGAACCGCGTTGGTACGCTATTCGGACTTATACAAGTCACGAAGCTAAAGTCAAAACAGGTATCGAAGCCGAGATCAAAAGAATGGGCTTACAAGACAAAGTCCTCGAAATTGTCATTCCGCAAGAAACGGTTTTTGAAGTTAGAAATGGTAAGAGAAGAACCCGGATTAAAAACTTTTTACCCGGATACATTCTTATTAAAGCTGTTTTAGACCGCAGAACGCGTGACATCATCAGCCAAGTTCCATCAATCGTTAGTTTTGTAGGTCGTCGTAGCGAACCCGTTGCTTTACAACCGCACGAAGTCGAGAGAATCATCGGTAGAGTGGAAGAACGTAAAGACATTACAACAGTTGAGACATCTTTTGCCGTCGGTGACCCTGTCAGGGTTATCGAAGGTCCATTCAATTCCTTTAACGGTACAGTAAAAGAAATTAACTTCGAAAAACAAAAACTCAAAGTTGAAGTCGGAATATTAGGCAGGAAAACTCCTGTCGAACTTGATTTCAGCCAAGTTGAATTAGAAATATAGAATTTTAGTAAAGTATAAATAAAGCACTTATATGGCAAAGAAAGTAATTGGTTCGTTCAAGTTGCAACTCAAAGCTGGGGAAGCAACAATGGCGCCGCCCGTAGGTCCGGCTTTCGGTCAGCGAAGCCTTAACGGTATGGAATTTGTAAAGCAATTTAACGGTAAAACTTCGAAGGATATCGGTACGATATTCCCCGTTTTAGTTACTTATTTTAGTGATAAGTCGTTTACTTTTGTTATCAAATCCCCACCCGCATCAGTTTTGCTCGCTAAAGCTGCCGGATTAAAAAGTGGTTCGAAAGAACCTAACAAAGTGAAAGTTGGCAAGGTAACTCGCCAACAAATAGAGGACATTATAACAATTAAAAAGAATGACCTTAACGCTTATGATATAGAAAAATCTGTTTCCATGATAGCCGGTACGGCTCGTAGCATGGGTATAGTAGTCGAAGACTAATTTTTGTAATTTAAAATAATTAATAACATGAAAAATCGAGGAAAAAGATTCAGCGCTTTGCTGAAAAGTTACGACCAAGACGCAATATTTGATTTAAATGATGCTATTTCGCTCGTTAAGAAAAATGCTAACGCAAAATTCGACGAGTCCTTCGAAATGGTCATGAATCTCGGTGTCGATCCTCGTAAAGCAGATCAAATGGTTCGCGGTACTGTATCGCTGCCCCACGGCACAGGTAAGAACGTCAGAGTGCTGGTATTGGCAAAAACACCGAAAGATCAAGAAGCTTTAGACGCAGGCGCCGATTATGCAGGTCTTGAAGAATATGTCGAAAAAATTAAAGGTGGTTGGGCTGACATTGACGTTATTGTCGCAACCCCGGATGTTATGGGCGAAGTTGGGAAACTCGGTCGTATATTAGGTCCTCGTGGCTTGATGCCGAACCCCAAAGTCGGTACCGTTACCTTTGACGTAGCGAAAACAGTTGTCGAATTGAAAGCCGGTAAAATTGAATATCGTGTTGATAAAACCGGTAACATTCATGCCGCAATCGGAAAGTGCTCATTTGATGTAGCACAACTTACTGACAATGCCACTGCTTTGTATTCAAGTATATTGAAAGCAAAACCATCAACGGCAAAGGGTAAATACATTAAGAAAGTAGCGTTCTCCTCGACCATGGGTCCGGGTGTAAACGTCAAAGAATCAACTTTTATTCACGATTAAGACTATTACGCGCTAATTTCAGGCTCGCTTCTCGCCCCGTTAGGGGTTGTGTCTGAAATTAAACATAAAATTGGTGATATATATTTATGGTAACAAAAAAGAAAAAACAGCAATTAGTTGACATTCTTGTCAACCAACTGCAGGAAGCTCAAGGCATCTTTCTTGTAAATTTCGAATCTATGGACGTTGCGTTAACCAACCAATTCCGTAAATTAATTTACGAGAAAGAGCTGAATTACAAAGTAGCTAAAAATACTTTGCTTCGCAGAGCTTTAGACGTAGTCGGTAAATTCGACATTCCGGATGACGTATTAAAAGGTCAGACTGCGATTGTGTTCGGATATAATGACCCGACTAAGCCGGCAAAGGTTATCAAAGAGTTCTCCGAAAAAGGTGGCAAACCGGCTTTCAAAGCTGCAGTCATCGAAGGTCAATTCTTTGGCAGTTCGCAACTAAGTGTAGTAGCTTCGTTGCCGTCACGTGACGATTTAATGGCTGCAATTGTAGGTAGCCTCGGTGCTCCAGCATCCGGTATCGTCGGTACTATTAACTCTTTATTGAGTGATGTCGCATCATTAATCGAAGAAGTTGCTAAAAAGCAACATGATGCAGCGTAATTAATTATTTTGTATAATATTTTTTAAAAGTGAGTTTATAATGTCAGAAAAAATAGAAAAATTACTTGAAGAAATTGCTTCTCTTACACTTCTCGAAGCGTCAGAACTTAAAAAAGCAATGGAAGACAAATTTGGCGTAACTGCCGCTGCTCCTATGATGATGGGTGCTATGGCTGCTCCTGCAGCGGCTGCTGCTCCTGCAGAAGAAGAACAAACTGAGTTCGATGTAGAATTGACAGAAGCAGGCGAAAAGAAATTGAACGTTATCAAAGTCGTTCGCGAATTGACAGGCGTTGGTCTCAAAGAAGCTAAGGACCTCGTAGAAGGTGCACCTAAAGTTATTAAAGAAGGAGCTTCAAAAGATGAAGCCATGGATATTAAAAAGAAATTGGAAGAAGCAGGCGCTAAGGTTACACTTAAATAGCTTGTTGTATCTCGCAACAACGGGGAAAGTGAGTAATATTTACTCGCTTCCCCTTTTTGTTCTTATTTTGGGGTCTTCTCTTTAATTAATTAAAATACATTTTTATAAATTTCAATTGATGGATAAATATATACTAAAAAAGGGCTTTTATGATATTTCTGCTATTGGCAGCGACATCATAAAATCCCTTATTTTTTGTCCTAAAGCGTTAACAGGAGGTGCTCAGTGGACGTAAATACTAGCAACATCGGTACGGATAACAGATTGGATTATTTGGTAGGTCACAAAACCTATGGTAATCTTGATTTGAAACTCCTCGAAACCGGAGACGGTATTTTCAGACTTCGTAAAAGAGTGAGCTTTTCTCGCTCATTAGTAACACCGGTATATCCCGATTTACTAAGTGTGCAATTAGACTCATTCGAAGAATTTATGCAGGAAAATGCTCCTGCTTCCAAACGCCGCGACGTTGGTTTGCAAGCGGCTTTTAAGACAAATTTCCCAATTGAAGATGCTTCTTCGATGTTCCAACTTGAGTTCATTGATTATAGCATCGAAAAGCCAAAATATAGCGAGGAAGAATGCAGAGAACGCGAACTTACTTATGCTAAACCTTTGAAAGCAAAGTTGAGGTTATCGAGTAAAGCCGATAAAGCTACCGACGATTATTTTGAAGCTATCGAACAAGAAGTTTACTTAGGTAATCTTCCCTCTATGACGTCACGCGGTACTTTCATTATCAACGGAGCCGAAAGAGTAATCGTAAGCCAGATTCACCGCTCTCCGGGCGCATTCTTCGATGATGCTGTTCACCCGAACGGCACAAGAATTTATACAGCGAGAATTATTCCTTTCAGAGGTTCATGGATAGAGTTTACAACCGATATCCATGATGTTATGTATGCCTATATTGACAGAAAGAAGAAATTCCCTGTCACCACTCTCATCAGAGCCTTAGGTTATTCCTCTGACGAAAATATTATCGAACTTTTCGGTTTGACTGATGAAATTGAACCAGATGAAGTTGACGATTCACTTCTCGGTATGAAAATTGCCAACGACCTTGTGGACTTAACAACCGGCGAAATCATTGGCGGCAGAGATATGATTATTTCGCCTGAAATACTTGAAATGATGCAAGCTACAAAGTTGGCACCATTCAAAGTTTACAAATATACCGACCCTACTGAAGAACCGGTCATTGCCCGTACATTGACCAAAGACCCTTCAAGAACTCGCGAAGACGCTCTCGAACACATCTATAGACAACTTCGTTCGAGTGACCCACCCGATATCGAAACCGCTGAAGCTTTGTTGGACAAATTATTCTTCAATTCTAAACGCTATGATTTAGGTTTGGTCGGAAGGTTCAGAATTAACGAAAAGATGGGATTAGAAATCCCTTACGACGAAACGACATTAAGAACTGAAGATATCATTACAATCATTAAACATTTGATTTATCTTCATGATAATAAATTAACTGGCGATGACATTGACCACTTGGGCAATAGAAGAGTTCGTACAGTTGGAGAGCAACTCAGCACACAATTCAATTTGGGACTTGCACGAATGGCTCGTACTATTCGCGAAAGATTGAGTTTGCACGAAGAAGAAGTACCTACTCCTTCGGAATTGGTTAACGCTCGTACTATCAGCTCTGTCATCAATCAGTTCTTCGGTACAAATCAGTTGTCCCAGTTCATGGACCAAACTAATCCGCTTGCCGAATTGACGCACAAAAGACGTACGTCAGCTTTGGGTCCGGGTGGTTTGACTCGCGAAAGAGCAGGATTTGAAGTACGTGACGTTCATTATACTCACTACGGAAGATTATGCCCGATTGAAACACCTGAAGGTCCGAATATCGGTCTGATTTCTTCATTGGCAATTCATGCACGTATAAATGATTTGGGTTTTATCGAAACTCCTTATCGTATTGTTCGTGACGGTATTGTTACAGCCGAAATTGAATTTCTTTCAGCCGAAAAAGAAGATATGAAAATCATTTGTCCTGCTTCATCTCCATTAGATGAAAATAACAGGATAGTTGGTGAAAAAGTAAGAGCCAGAAAATCAGGCGACTTCGTATTAGTAGAACCATCTGAGGTTGACTATGTTGACGTATCGACAGACCAAATCACAAGCCCTGCATCATCTTTGATTCCATTCCTCGAACATGACGATGCAAACCGTGCCTTGATGGGCTCAAACATGCAACGCCAAGCTGTCCCACTTCTGCGTCCGGCAGCTCCCGTAATTGGAACCGGCATGGAAGCAAGAGTAGCAAAAGATTCGAGAACTTTGATGCTCGCCGAAGAAGATGGAATAGTCGAATACGTTAGTGCGGAAATGATACGTATTCGTTACGAAGATAATAGGTCAGATATTGACAAAATGTTGAATTTCGACCGTAAAGAAGTAGTGACATATAGATTGTTGAAATTCTTCAGAACTAACCAAGATACTTGTATCAACCAAAGACCTATCGTTTCCGTTGGTCAACGAGTCGTCAAAGGTCAACCAATTACCGACGGTGCCTCGACAGACAAAGGCGAATTAGCTTTGGGACAAAACGTTATGGTTGCATTCATGCCTTGGCGTGGTTATAACTTTGAAGATGCGATTATCATTTCTCGTAGAATGGTAGCCGAAGATATTTTTACTTCAATTCATATTGAAGAGTTTACACTCCAAGTTCGAGATACTAAACGCGGTGAAGAAGAATTCACACGCGAAATCCCGAATGTCAGCGAAGAAGCGGTTAAAGATTTAGACGAAACAGGTATCGTCAGAATAGGTGCCAATATCCAAGAAGGCGATATCCTAATTGGTAAAATCACTCCAAAAGGTGAAACTGACCCGACTCCTGAAGAAAAATTATTACGTGCAATATTCGGAGACAAAGCAGGAGACGTCAAAGACGTTTCGCTCAAAGCTACACCAGGTCTAAAGGGCGTTGTAATCAATACTAAATTGTTTACACGCAGATTAGTAACAATGGATAAAGACACTCGCGCCTCCGAGAAAAAACGTCAAGAAATGATTAATAAGATGGAAAAAGAAACCATCAAAAAATTAGATGACGAATGTGTAAATAGAGTTTCAGCCCTTATTGACGGAGAAAAATTACTTGGTTTGAGATTAGTCAACGGAGTTACTGTTTTCAGAGCAGGTCAAAAAGTTACTGCTAAAGATGTAGTAGCTGCTTATTCCGAAGGTTTGCTAAAGCCAGAATTAGTCACAGATGACCAACCGATTTTATCGGACGATGTCAAAAATGACTTACTCATCAATATGCTTTCTAACTTTTTATCAAAACGTAAAGACGAACAAGCTAAATTCAGAGCAGAGAAAAATAAATTAGCTGCCGGTGACGAACTCCAACCCGGAATTCTTCAGATGGCTAAAGTTTATGTTGCAAAGAAACGTAAATTGCAAGTCGGTGATAAAATGGCGGGACGCCACGGTAACAAAGGTATAGTATCCAAAATCGTAGCTCCGGAGGACATGCCATTCATGTCAGACGGAACTCCTGTTGACATCGTATTGAATCCTCTCGGCGTACCTTCTCGTATGAACTTGGGTCAGCTGTATGAAACAGCACTCGGATGGGCAGGCAATAAGTTAGGTTTGCATTTTGCGACCCCTATTTTCGATGGCGCTACTTGGGACCAAGTAGGCGATTATCTCGAGAAAGCCGGACTACCGCGTGATGGAAAGACTTACCTATATGATGGACGTACAGGCGACAAATTCGATATGAAAATTACTATCGGCATCATATATATTCTTAAGCTCTCTCACTTGGTTGCAGATAAATTGCACGCTCGTTCGATTGGTCCTTATTCTCTTATCACACAGCAACCACTCGGCGGTAAAGCCCAATTTGGTGGTCAAAGACTTGGTGAGATGGAAGTTTGGGCACTCGAAGCTTATGGGGCTGCACATACTCTGCAAGAAATGATTACGGTCAAATCTGATGACGTCCAAGGTAGAGCACGTATGTACGAATCAATCGTGAAGGGCGATAATATGCCCGACCCGAACATACCCGAATCATTCAATGTATTGATTCGTGAATTGCAAGGCTTGTGCCTTGAAGTGCATATTGAGTAGAATAAATTACAACGACAAAAATTAATAATAAATATAAGGGAGATTTATAATGCAACCATTGCAAATCCCGAGAAGAGGATTCCGTAAGATTTCTATCAAAATCGCCTCGCCGGATGATATATTGAATCGTTCACATGGCGAAGTTACTAAACCGGAAACTATCAATTATCGGTCGTTTCGTCCTGAAAAAGATGGGCTTTTTTGCGAGAAAATCTTCGGTCCTATACGCGATTGGGAATGTGCCTGTGGCAAATACAAACGTATTCGCTACAAAGGTATAGTATGTGACCGATGCGGTGTCGAAGTTACACAAAAATCTGTGCGTCGCGAACGTATGGGGCATATCCAATTGGCTGTTCCTGTGGTTCACATTTGGTTTTTGCGTAGTTTACCAAGCAAAATTAGTGCAATTCTCGGTATGCCGACTAAGGATATCGAAAGAATTGTTTACTATGAGTCATATGCTGTAGTACGTCCGGGCAACACCCAACTGCAACCGCGAGATTTATTGACTGAAGAACAATATTTGGACATCGTTGAGAATTTGCCGAAAGATGAACTTGATTTAGATTTCGATGACAAGAACAAATTCTTAGCCCTTATTGGTGGCGAAGCCATCAAAGAATTACTAAAACAAGTAGAGCCTGAACGTACTTATTACGAATTGAAAGCCAGACTTAAAGAAGAAACTTCTCAACAGAAAAAAACGGAATTACTAAAACGCCTAAGAGTGCTTGATGCATTCCGCTCAAGTATGAAAGGCGAATACCCCAACGAACCGAGTTGGATGGTATTGGATATCGTTCCCGTGACACCTCCTGACTTGCGTCCGCTTGTGCCGCTCGAAGGTGGTCGTTTTGCAACGTCTGACTTAAATGACCTTTATAGACGTGTTATCATCAGAAACAACAGACTCAAACGCCTCATTGATATTCGCGCCCCTGAAGTTATCCTGCGTAATGAAAAGAGAATGCTTCAGGAAGCAGTTGATGCACTATTTGATAATAGTCGTCGTGCAGTCCGAAGCGAATCTCAACGTGCACTCAAATCTCTTGCTGATACTTTGAAAGGTAAAACAGGTAGATTCCGCCAAAACTTACTCGGTAAACGTGTTGACTATTCCGGTCGTTCGGTTATCGTCGTTGGTCCGGAGCTTAAGATTCACGAATGTGGATTGCCCAAAGATATGGCGGTCGAATTATTCAAACCTTTTATTATCAGAAAATTGATTGAAAGAGGTCACGTAAAAACTGTTAAAAGCGCCAAGAAAATGGTCGAACGCAAAACTAACGAAGTTTGGGATATTTTGGATAAAGTAATTGACGGGCATCCGGTATTACTTAACCGTGCCCCGACTTTGCACAGACTTGGTATTCAAGCGTTCCAACCACGTCTAATCGAAGGTAAAGCTATCCAATTACACCCACTCGTCTGTACTGCATTCAACGCAGACTTTGACGGTGACCAAATGGCAGTTCACTTGCCGATTAGCTTTGAAGCACAGCTAGAAGCTATGCTCCTTATTTTGGCACCGCATAATATCATGCACACCCAAAATGGCGACCCGATTGCCGTTCCATCGCAAGACATGGTACTTGGAGTGTATTATTTGACAAAAATGAGGCCGGGAAGCAAGGGCGAAGGCAAAGTATTTGCTTCTGCTGATGAAGTAATTATTGCATATGATTGCGGTATCGTAGAATTAAATACAAAAATTAAAGTTCGATATCGTGGCGAAATGCTCGATACTACTGTCGGCAGAATCATTTTGAATGATATTGTTCCCGAAGAAATGGGCTATATCAATGAATTACTCACTAAAAACAGACTTCGCCAATTAATCGGTAATTGCTTCCGCGCTGCAGGATTGGCTAAAACTGTCGAGTTTCTCGATGATTTGAAAGAAATGGGCTTTACTTATGCCACTAAAGGTGGACTTTCTGTTAGTGTTGATGACGTTATCATACCTGACGCTAAGAAAAGCATTATTACAAACGCCCAAAATAATATTGATAAATTTGAAGATGCATACCAAAACGGTGTAATTAGTGCCGGCGAACGTTACAACAAAATCATTGACACATGGTCAACTGCGACTAACTTAGTTGCAGACCGTTTATATAGTGAAATGCAACGCGATAAATCCGGATTTAACACATTTTGGATGATGTTGGATTCTAAAGCTCGTGGTTCTAAAGAGCAGATTCGTCAGCTTGCCGGGATGAGAGGTTTGATGGCAAAACCTAAAAAATCTTTATCCGGTTCGACAGGCGAACTTATCGAAAACCCGATCATATCGAACTTCAAGGAAGGCTTGTCCATTCTTGAATACTTTATCTCAACTCACGGTGCTCGTAAAGGTCTTGCCGATACTGCACTTAAGACTGCCGATGCAGGTTACTTAACTCGCAGACTTCATGACGTCGCCCAAGATGTTATCATTTCCGAATCCGACTGTGGTACAATTCGCGGTGTGGAAATGACGGCACTGAAAGACGGCGAGGAAATCAAAGAGCCTTTGGTAGAACGTATCATGGGTAGAGTTGCTCTTCGTGATGTGGTTGACCCACTTACAGAGGACGTAATATGCAAAGCCGCTCAAGTAATAGACGAAAAAGTTGCCGCTCAAATCGAAGCATCTTCTGTCGAATCTGTTTTGATTCGTTCGGTATTGACTTGTGAATCGCGTCGTGGTGTGTGTGCCAAGTGTTATGGACGTAATCTTGCAACCGGAAAAATCGTTGATACTGGCGAAGCAGTTGGTACAATTGCATCACAGTCAATCGGCGAACCGGGGACGCAGCTTACTCTTAGAACATTCCACACAGGTGGTACTGCAGCTTTAGTTGCTTCACAATCATCTGTTCAAGCTAAATTTGATGGCGTTATTCAATTTGAAAATGTTAAAACTGTCAGTTACGAAGGCGACGAAGAGAAAATCGTTCTGGCTACCAGCCGAAGCGGTATTATTAATATTGTTGACCAAGAAAGTAACAGAACTCTAACGAAATACGATTTGACTTACGGAGCACAATTGCTCGTAAGTAATGGCGAAGAGGTCAAAAAAGGTCAACAAATTTATTCTTGGGACCCATACAATTCTACAATTTTGACCGAGGTTGCAGGACGTATTAAATATCGTGATTTGGTTTTAAATATCACTTATCGCGAAGTTCATGATGAGCAAACAGGACACATTACTAAAATCGTAATTGATTCGAAAGACAAGACTAAAATCCCAACTATTGACATCATTGATGATGCAGGCGAAGTATTGCGTAGCTATAATATTCCTTCGAGAGCTCAGCTTAAAGTGGATAACGGCGAATTTGTCGGCGTTGGTACAGACCTTGTGAAGATTGCTCGTGACCGAGGCAGAACTCAGGACATTACGGGTGGTTTGCCACGTGTAACTGAACTATTCGAAGCTCGTTCACCGCAAAACCCTGCCGTAATAAGCGATATTGACGGAACTGTATCATTCGACAGTCACAAACGTGGTCAACGTATCATCGTTGTTACTTCGCTTGACGGCAAAACTGTCATCGAATATGGCGTATCTGTCGGTAAGCACATTTTAGTCCAACAAGAAGACTTTGTACGTTCAGGTGACAGATTGACAGAAGGTTCTATTAATCCGCACGATATCCTGCGTATCAAGGGTGCTAACGCAGTACAGGAATATCTTGTGAATGAAATTCAAGAAGTTTATCGTATGCAAGGTGTGAAAATCAATGATAAGCATATCGAAGTTATCGTTAGACAAATGCTTCAGAAAGTAAAAATTGCCGACTCGGGCGATTCTGCTTTCTTAGACAACGAAAACATTGACCGTATCAGATTTATTGACGAAAACCAGAAAATAAAATCTATGGTGGTAATCACTGATGCCGGCGACACACAATTCATGGAAAATGAAATCGTACCAAAGCGAAAAGTTCGTGAGGAAAATGCAAGCAGAATTCAACACAACTTACGCGAAAGCGAATATCGTCCTGCTGAACCTGCCATTTCTGAGCCGATTTTGCTTGGCATTACTCAAGCGTCCTTAACTACCGAAAGCTGGTTGTCTGCTGCATCATTCCAAGAAACTACACGTGTGCTTTCTGATGCATCAGTCGCTGCAAAGGTTGACCATTTAATCGGATTGAAAGAGAACATCATTCTCGGACAATTAATTCCTGCCGGAACTGGTTTGAGACATTATCAACAAATGACGGTTCATTCCGAAGTTGGCAATATTTTCGGCAGAAAAACTTATGGTGCTGATGACGTTATTGCCCCGGCTTACGAAGCTGAACCAAGAGTGAAAAATCCTACGCACGCATAATCACGTAGATAAATAATTATAAAAACCGTTCCATTAGGAGCGGTTTTTTTTTGTTTCCCTCATCACTCTTTCGGTGAATCAATCTTATATCCGAATTTCTTCTCAATTGTTTTCCCCGCCGGAATATTGACCTCCCATGTCAGGAAGCCTTTTTCCTTATTCACTTCAGCCCCTGAAGTCTCAATCAAATCCACTTCGATTTTTTCGTGAGTTGAAACTGGGAATTGGTCTTCGATTGTCATTTTAATTTCGGATTTGCGATTATTTTTAGCTGTAATTACGTAACCGTATGACTTGACCACATTCTTGCTGAAGAATTTTGTTTCGGTCATGTCTTCGACGATTTCCCGTTTAAGCACTATGCTTTTGTCTCTGCCGAGCGAAATTGACAGCGAATCATCGGTAGATTGAGGATTAATCATAGTCTTGCCGATGTAGGTATTTTCAAAATAGATGTAAGATTCGCCCGGGAGCAAGTTCAATTTGCCCCAATCCGAAACTTTTGCAACCAAAAAGGCATCCGTGTCAAGTTTCGGGACACAATAATATTCGTAAGTAGCGGGTACATCCACCTCATTTAATGTAATGCTTTGCTTTCGATTGTCAGATTTGATCGAATATTTGTTGCTTGGGTTGAATTCCACAGTCATATATTTGTTTTCGACAAAGCCGAGTTCAATTCCTTCTACCTTCATTTTCATATCAGTGTCATATGTGCGTACATTTGCTGTTTTATCCATAGATAACGGAGATGATAGTTCATAATCAATCTTCTGTCTATTTAAGCGAAGATACCATGGATAAAGTACGGGCATCTCATTGCTCAAATTCGGGTTTCTGGTGGATAGCACCAAAGATACATTTTTCCAATCTCTGCCTGTGCCCTGCCAAACGTTCGCTTTATATGATAGCAGTAAAGGTGAGGAAATATCCTTGAATTTCAGTTCGTAATTTGGCACCCATCCGGCAGAAGGTGTGAAAGTATTGAGCTCTAAATTGATATTGCCATCAATCTCGCTACTCAAAACGGCAATTATTTGATAATTCTGAAGTGTTATTTTTGTTGCTTCGTATTCTGCGATTTTTTTATTTAGCCTTGCTAAATCTTTACCATAGGCGTTATTTTTTTCCTGAAAATTCAAGATTTCTTTCCTGATTTCAGTAACCCTTTTGTTGTAGTAAGCGGCTAACGCGGTCAAATCCTGAATCGTAGCGCCCTTTTCTGTTTCGGGATGCAATTTAAAGCTTGAGATAATCAAGTCTTCGCCTTGCAAAACGGAAATCTGATTATTTATGTCTCTAATTAAATAGTTCAAAGTTTTGACGCTGTCTCGCAGTGCTATAATTATTTTTGGCTCAACCTGCTCTTCGATTGGGATGTTCTCCATCTGAAAATCGGTTGACATCACAGATGTAGAAGCACCCGAGGATAAGCGAATTGAATTTCCATCAATAACCGGCGGCAAGGAATCAATATAGATTATATTTGTCCCTTTTTTGACATTAGCTTTCAAACTCATTGACAAGTTTGCACCACTTTGAAATACTGTAATTTTGTCGGGAGTCCCTACGACGTGAACCTCGTGTTGTGAGATAGCTGATACGAATTGTGCCATGAACACAATCAAAATCGCTAAGATTTTCATAAAAAAGCCTTTAAATATTTTTCATCAATTAAGAACGTTTCGCAAAATCAAAAGTAACAAGAAAATTGCAACATTTGGGGCAATGAATTTTTGAACAAAAAAAAGAGGCTGTTTCCAACCTCTTTTCTAAAAAGCATAAAAATAATATGATTACTTGATCTCCCACCATTCATCGCCACGCATTAGGTCTTCTAAGTTGCCTTCGCCTTTGCGTTCGATTAAATCATTGATTTGCCAAGTAACTTTTTGGTCGTAAGTTGGTTTCGATTCTGCATAAATGACACCCATCGGACGTGGTAATTCGGGATTGAATGACATATCGGACAATATTAATGCTAATGTAGAATCTTCCTCGTTATGAATAATCAAATCATTCACTGAGTACTTGCCTTCGTCGAGATTGACCACTTTTGGTTTGTAACCATCCATGATGATACCTAATTCGTTCTTGAAGCCAAAAACGAGTGGTTTGCCGTGTTCCAAATTGATTGTGCTTGTTGGGCGAGTCTCTTTTCGAGTGTATTCGTCGAAAGCGCCATCGTTGAAAATCACGCAATTTGCATAAATCTCTACAAATGAAAATCCTTTATGTTGCGCTGCTCTCTGGAACAGGTGCTTCATGTGCGAAGGATTATTGTCATAACCGCGAGCTACAAATGTAGAGCCCGAGCCCAATGCCAATGACGATGGGTTGAACGGGTCGTCTAATACACCGAACGGTGACGATTTCGTTTTTTGCCCAACGCGTGAAGTAGGGGAGAACTGCCCTTTTGTGAGCGAATAAATTTCGTTGTTGAACATAATCACGTTGATGTCCACATTTCTGCGAGAAGCATGAATCATGTGATTGCCACCAATACTCATGCAATCGCCATCGCCAGTCGCCACCCAAACCGATAAATCGGGACGAGCCACTTTGAGCCCTGATGCTATTGCTAAAGCACGCCCATGAATGGAATGAAATCCGTAAACGTCCATGTAGTAAGGGAAACGGCTCGAACATCCAATTCCGGAGACGAATACGATTTTCTCTTTCGGAACGCCAATATCTGGCATTATTCGTTGAACTTGCGATAAAATAGAGTATCCTCCACATCCGGCGCACCAACGTACATCAATAGGTGCTTTGAAATCTTTTGGAGTGTATTGCGGAATTTCAGTATATTCCTTATTTATCAATCCATCAAGTTGAGTTATCATTTTGAGACTCCTTCGGAAAGTAATATTTCTTCAATTTTATTGGCAATTTCTTCTGCAGTAAAAGTATTTCCTTGAACTTTATTAAGTCCTATAATAGGACGCATATATTTGTATTGTAGTAATATTTTGAGTTGACCAAGATTCAATTCCGGAACAAGAATTTTCTTGAAATTACTCATAATATCACCTAAATTAGCTGGCAATGGATTGAGATATTTCAAATGCACGTGTGAGATTTTCAGGTCCTTTTCTCTGAGCGATGCCAAAGCATTTCTTGCCGAACCCCAAGTACTGCCCCAAGTCACAAGGAGTAATTCTCCGCTTTCATCGCCATCTACAACTAAGTCGGGAATATCTTGAACGATTCTTTCGACTTTTTCGGCGCGAATTTCGCACATTCTTTGGTGATTCAGCGGGTCGTGTGATACTAAGCCTGTTATATTATCTTTTTCTAATCCGCCAATTCTATGTTCCAATCCGGGTGTTCCGGGAACTGCCCAAGGGCGAGCCAAAGTTTCTGGGTCGCGTTTATACGGAGCGTATGTTTCTTTATCTGTGGCAAATTTAATACTTATGTCCGGTAGTTCATCTAATGTCGGAACTTTCCACGCTTCCGAGCCTTGTGCAATATAACCATCGGTAAGCAAAATAACAGGAGTCATATATTTGATTGCAATTCTTGCTGCTTCGATTGTCATATCGAAACAATCAGTTGCGGTGCTTGCTGCAAGGACAGGAATTGGGGCTTCGCCATGGCGACCCCAAAGTGCCATTAACAAATCAGATTGCTCAGGCTTTGTTGGCAAACCTGTACTCGGACCAGCTCTTTGAACATCAACAACGACCAATGGCAATTCCAGCATAACTGCAAGACCCATTGCTTCAACTTTGAGTGACAGACCGGGACCGCTTGTTGTAGTTGCTGCTAATGCACCACCGTAGGAGGCGCCGATTGCCGATGTAATGCCGGCGATTTCGTCTTCCATTTGCATATGCTTTACGCCATATTGCTTATATCCGGAAATGAAATGCAAAATTTCAGTTGCAGGAGTAATAGGGTAGGAGCCTAAAAATAATGGTAATTCAGCCTTTTGAGCGGCAACTGCCAAGCCCAATGCGACTGCATTATTGCCTGTAATGTTGCGGTAAATACCTTTTCGCAAATCTGCAGGTCTGACAATATAGCGAACAGCTAAATCTTGACCCATTGCTCCGAAATTGTAACCCGCTTTGAATACTTTCAGGTTTGCATCGCGAATTTTTTCGTCTTTGCCAAATTTCTTATTGAGCCAATTTTGGGTTGGTTCCAATGGTCTGTCGAATAGCCAATATGCAAGACCGAGTGCGAAAAGATTCTTAGTTCGGTCAATCATTTTTGGCGGCAAATCGAAATCTTCAAGTACTCTGCGAACTTGCTCGTTAATGTCATAAGCGAAAACTTGGTAACCTTTCAGGCTACCGTCTTCGATAGGATTGCTTTCGTACTTTGCCAATTTAAGATTTTTATCCTTAAATCCGGCTTTATTCAAAAGTAAAATACCGTGTTTTTTGACGTCTTTCAAATTTACCTTGAGTGACGCTGCGTTCATAGCCACAAGCACATCTATTTTATCTCCCGGGGTGTTTGTGTTTGTTGCACCAAAATGAATTTGGTAGGCACTGACGCCATACAAAGTTCCTTCGGGAGCCCTGATTTCTGACGGGTAATCAGGAAAGGTGTTAACGATGTTACCCATTTCTGCGGAAGTATCCGAGAATTGAGTTCCAGTCAGCTGCATGCCATCACCGGAGTCTCCGGCAAATCGAATGACAGCTTTTTCGACTTCTACAAATTGCTGTTCCATGTCAAACTTTTTTATTTTTTAAACAAGCAAATAACTTAACTTCTAATATAACTGTTGAGCAATGTATTGGTTTTAGTCGCAAAAATTTTGTCATTCTTACCAAAAAGATGATAAGAATGACAATTTTACATTGCTAATTACAAATTTAATCAATAATTCAATACGTAATTATTCAAAGCTTTCATATATTGGGCTCTTTCGTAAGAACTTGGGTCGGGGATGTTGAGTTGGCTCATACTTCCTTGCATTTGCATAATTGATTCGTATTCGTGTTCGGTCATCCATTCTACCATTTCTTCTTCGATGTCTTTGATATAATCTACTCCGTAACGGAGCAATGTAGAACAAAGCATAGTGACATTTGCACCTACGAGCATTATCTTGATTACATCTTCTCCATAGTGGATGCCACTTGTAGCAGCGAGGTCGGAGAATATTCTCCCTTTTAGAATCGCAATCCATCTCATCGGTAAACGCAAATCGGTTGGGTTGCTCAAAATTATATGTGGCTCTACTTCGAGTTCTTCCAAATTAATATCGGGTTGGTAGAAGCGATTGAACAATACAAGTGCATCTGCACCGGCGGCATCGAATCTCTTTGCCATGTTTGCCATATTTGAGAAAAACGGGCTAAGTTTGAGTGCTACCGGAACGCTGACGGCTGCTTTCACTGATTTAAGGATTTCTACATATTCATCTTCGATTTCGGCACCAGTTTTGTCCAATTCTGTAGGGATATTATAAATATTCAATTCAATAGCATCAGCACCTGCGGTTTGCATTTGCTTAGCGAAATCAGTCCACCCACCCACAGTAGAGCCGTTAATACTGGCAATTACAGGGATTTTTACACTTTCTTTTGCTTTGCGAATATGTTCGAGATACTCGTCTGGTCCAAGGTTGTATTCGCTTGTATCGGGGAAATAACTCAATGATTCCGCAAAGGCTTCTGTGCCTTGAGTGGTATGATAAAAGAGTTCCTTTTGTTCGAATTTGATTTGCTCTTCGAATATTGAATACATCACCAGAGCTGAAGCGCCGGCATCCTCAATTTTTTTTATACCGTCCAAAGTTCTTGATAATGGCGAAGCAGATACAACAAGTGGCGACTTAAGAGTCATGCCCATGTATTTTGTTTTCAAGTCCATAATTTACTCCAATTAAATTTTTTAATTTTCAATAGAATTATAGAAGCGGATTGCTCCGCTTCCGTATTTATTTTTGCTCTTCAACGGGAGCATTAGTACGTTCAGCCATGAATTTATATTTAGCGAATCTTTCGTTCACTTGTTCTTGTGCGGTTTTGAATAAAACTTCTGCTACTTTGGGGTTGCTCTTCATCAACATTTGGAATCTGCCTTCGCTTTGCATAAATTCACGCACAGCAATCTTAGGTTGTTTAGAGTCCAATATCAATGGATTCTTACCTTCGTCAACTAAATTCGGATTGTATCTATAAAGTAACCATTGACCCGAATCAACCGCAAGCTTATGTTGTGCAAGAGGACGGCTCATGTCAATACCGTGAGCTATACAATGACTGTAAGCAATGATAATCGAAGGTCCGTCGTGGGCTTCTGCTTCGAGGAATGCCTTCAAAGTATGCTCGTCCTTAGCACCGAATGCTACTGAAGCCACATATACATTGCCGTAAGCCATTGCCATCGAACCTAAATCTTTCTTTTGGGTTGCTTTGCCACCCGCTGAGAATTTTGCGACAGCACTTATAGGTGTTGATTTTGAAGTCTGACCGCCTGTATTTGAATATACTTCAGTATCAAGTACTAATATATTCACATTTTTGCCTGATGCCAACACGTGGTCTAATCCACCATAACCGATATCATAAGCCCAACCATCTCCACCGACAATCCATACGCTCTTCTTGACTAAATAATCAGCAACTGTTACTAATCTCTTAGCCAATGGGTCATCTATTTTGCTTAATTTATCTTTTAATAATTCAACTTTAGCTCTTTGGTCTGCGATTTCTTGTTCGTCCTTTTGACTTGCGTTTATCAATTCGAAAACAAAATCATTTCCTAATTTATCTGCCAATTTTTCGAGTAAAAACACTGCTACTTCTTTTTGTTTATCAATCGCTAAACGATATCCAAGACCAAATTCGGCATTATCTTCAAATAATGAATTTGACCATGTTGGTCCTCTGCCATCCAAATTCTTAGCCCAAGGTGTAGTTGGTAAGTTACCGCCATAGATTGAAGAGCATCCTGTCGCATTTGCTACGATTGCTCTATCTCCGAATAATTGTGACATCAGTTTGATATATGGTGTTTCGCCACATCCTGCACAAGCACCCGAGAATTCGAATAATGGGAGCATAACTTGTTGGCTTCTGATATTATTGGTATTGACTTGAGTTCTGTCAAGGTCAGGAATTTGTAAGAAAAAGTCCCAATTTTCTGATTCAGGTTGACGTAATGGAATTTGATTTTCCATATTAAGAGCTTTCAAGCTGACATTGGATTTATTCTTAGCCGGGCATACTTCGACGCAAACTCCGCAACCTGTACAATCTTCCGGTGCAACTTGAATAGAATATTTCCAGCCGTTAGCCTTCCAATTTTTATCTTTTGCATCAGTATATTTAAATGTTTCAGGAGCATTTTCGAGATGTTTCGGGTCGTAAACTTTGATTCTGATTGTTGCATGAGGACATACAAAGGCGCATTTGCCGCATTGTGTACATGTGTCCATATCCCAAACCGGAATTTCGAGTGCAATATTACGTTTTTCCCATTTTGCAGTATCTGTTGGGTAGGTACCATCTTGTGGGAATGCACTGACAGGTAGGAAATCGCCATTTCCGGCAATAATCTGACCCAAAACGTCATGTACAAATGCCGGTGATTTGGCAGATACAGGAGCGTGAAGGTCAAAGCTACTTGTGGCTTCATTCGGGACCGGTATTTCGTGCAAGTTTTTGAGTGTGTTGTCAACTGCTTGGATATTCATTGCTACAATTTCTTCGCCTTTTCTGCCGTATGTTTTGCGGATTGAATCTTTGATTGCTTCGATTGCTTCTTCGCGAGGTAAAACACCCGATATAGCGAAGAAACAAACTTGCATCACAGTATTGATTCTACGTCCCATACCACTTTGTTCGGCTACTGTTTGTGCATCTATTGCAAATAGCTTAATTTTCTTTTCAATTATTTGTTTTTGTTGTGATTTCGGTAAGCTGTCCCATACTTCATTCACTGCTACCGGAGTATTAACTAAAAATACGCCACCCGGACGAAGATTCTTAATCAAATCAAATTTTTCGAGGAATACAGTTTGATGGCATCCAACGAAATTGGCAGTGGAAATCAAATATGGTGCTCTGATTACATCCGGTCCGAATCTTAAATGAGATACGGTTACGGCTCCGGCTTTTTTGGAGTCATACACAAAGTAGCCTTGAGCGTAATTATTTGTGTTTTCGCCAATAATCTTAATCGAATTTTTGTTCGCGCCGACAGTACCGTCCGAACCAAGTCCGTAGAACATTGCTCTAACAACGTTATCAGCTTCAATATCGAAATTCGGGTCGTAATCAATGCTTGTAAATGTGACATCGTCATTGATACCGACTGTGAAATTGTTTTTGGGATTGTCCAACGCCAAATTATCGTAAACACCTTTTACCATAGCAGGTGTAAATTCTTTTGATGACAATCCAAATCTGCCACCGATTACTTTCGGCATTTCTTTAATACTTCCATAACCCAATTCGAGTCCTTGGTTTAGACCAAAAACTACGTCCAAGTATAATGGTTCAGCGGGAGCGCCCGGTTCTTTTGTTCTGTCAAGCACAGCAATTTTCTTAACTGTAGAAGGTAAAGCTTCTAACATGCGTTTGAAATCAAATGGACGGAACAAGCGAATTTTCAACATCCCGACTTTGCGTCCTTGTTTGTTCAGTGTTTCTACAGTTGACTGTACAGTTTCACATCCCGAAGCCATCAAAATGACAACTTCTTCAGCATCAGGTGCGCCGACGTATTCGAATAATTTATAATATCTACCTGTCAAATCACCGAATTCGTCCATTACATTTTGAACTATATCAGGACATGCTTGGTAGAACTTGTTAATCGTTTCGCGATTTTGGAAGAACACGTCAGGATTTTGGGCAGTTCCGCGAAGAACGGGTTTGTCAGGTGTTAAGCATCTGTTTCGATGAGCTTGAACTAAGTCATCAGTGATCAATTTTTTCATTACTTCATCAGGAATAACTTCAATTTTAGAAACTTCGTGTGAAGTTCTGAACCCATCGAAGAAATGAAGGAAAGGAATTCTTGAGCGAAGTGTTGATGCTTGCGAAATTAGTGCAAAGTCCATTACCTCTTGAACAGAAGCGGCACCCAAGAAGGCGAAGCCTGTCCCGCGTGCAGCCATAATATCACTATGGTCGCCAAAAATCGAAAGTGCATGAGTCGCTAATGAGCGAGCCGTTATATTGAAAACAGTCGAGGTTAGCTCGC
>JAGXRP010000043.1 GCA_018335795.1 Desulfobulbaceae bacterium
TCAATAGCCAAGAGGCTCGTGGGGGGGGGGGCGAATACATTACTCATTATAAATTACTCCATATATTACAACAATTTATAAAAATGTTAAAACCAATATTCCAAATTAAAAAAAGTTTTTGACATTTCCAAATAAAATTTCAAAATTTTTTATTTTTTTCAAATTTTTTTTCTCACTCTCCTTGGGAGAGGTTGGGGTGGGGTGATTCAAGCATTTCTGTTCAATATCAACCTTTGTGTTTTCTGCGGTTCTTACTTTGCGTCCTTTGCGAATAAATAGTATTTATCCTGTCCATCCTGAAATCTTGATAATCCTGTTCAAGATGAATGGTGAATAATTCCCATTTTGTGCAAATCTTGGGCAAAAAGTTTGCCGAATTTGCCTTATATTGCGAGATTGAATTGAATATTAGTTGAAGATGAATAATAGAATTGCAGAAATTACGAAAGGGCTGAATTCGGAGCAGGAGAAAGGCGTTACTTCCATGAATGGTCCGGTGATGATTGTGGCTGGTGCCGGTAGTGGCAAAACGCGTGTGCTGACCCATAGGATTGCTTATTTGCTCGAGCACGATGTCTCGCCCGACAAAATTTTAGCCTTGACATTTACGAACAAAGCCGCGAAGGAGATGAAGGAACGGATTTCGTCGCTCGTCGCTCCACACCTTGCTGAAAGAGTTTGGGCGGGGACTTTCCATTCCATTTTTGCCCGAATTTTACGCCAAACAGCATCCAAAATCGGCTATACGAGCGACTTTACGATTTATGATACCGATGATTCGACCGGTGCAGTTAAGCGTGTGATGCAAAATCTTGGCATCTCGAATCAGCAAATCAGCCACCAGGTAGCACGGAATGCAATTTCGAGCGCCAAGAATAAGATGGTCACTCGCAAGGAATACGCTCAGATGGCTACTTCGATTCAAGAAAAGCAGTTGGCTTTGATTTACAACGAGTATGAAAATTATTTGCAATTGAATAATGCGATGGATTTCGACGATTTATTGATTAATTTAATCGTGCTGTTGCGCCAAGACCGCGAGGTGTTGGAGCGATACCAAAATCGTTTCAAATATATTTTGGTGGACGAGTACCAAGACACTAACCGCCCGCAATATATTGCAATTAAGCTGTTGGCGGAAGCTCACCAAAATATCTGCGTCGTGGGCGATGATGCTCAGAGCATTTATCGGTGGCGCGGTGCCGATATTCAAAATATTCTGCATTTCAAGAAGGATTATCCTTACTCGAAAATTATCAGATTAGAACAAAATTATCGCTCTACGAAAACAATTCTGGAAGCAGCTGACTGTATTATCAAGCGAAATAAGAATCAGATTCATAAAACTTTGTGGACTGATAATCCTGAAGGCGAAAAAATTGATTTGCTCCGCTGCAACGACGATTTTGATGAAGCAATAAAAATCGCAACAAGAGTGGATATGTTCAGCAGAAATGGCTATTCGCTAAATGATATGACTGTTCTTTATCGTACAAATGCCCAATCAATGGTGCTCGAAAATGCTTTGCGGAAGTCGAACATTCCATATATAATCGTTGGTGGAATCTCATTTTACAAACGCAAAGAAATCAAGGATGTGCTCGCATATATCCGTTTGTTGGTTAATCCTAAGGACGACGAGGCATATTACCGCATTATCAATGAGCCTCCACGCGGAATCGGACAAACAACTTTGAAGCATGTACGACAATATTCTTCTTCTAAGCAAATGTGCTTAAGTGATGCATTTTCGCGAATTACTGAAATTGATGATTTGCAACAAAGGGCAATTATTGCAATTAGGGATTTCGAAGCTTTTTTAAATGTTTATCGAGAAAAAATCACTATTGAAGAAAATCCGGCAAATGTGATTGCAGAATTTATAGAAAAGTCAGGATTGCTTGAGATGTACAAGGAAATGAACACAGAAGAATCTTTAGACCGTTGGAATAATGTGTGGCAAATTTTATCGGATATCAAAAGTTTCTTCAAAACAAATCCCGAATTGACAATTGCGGATTATATCCAACAAATTTCGCTGATGTCGGACATTGACGAGAAGGATTTGAAATCGGGAAGTCTGACTTTGATGACAGTCCACTCTGCAAAGGGTTTAGAATATCCTATTGTGTTCATTTCCGGGATGGAACGTGGGCTTTTCCCTTTGCAACGCCAAGATATGCACGAAGAAGAGGAAGAAGAGGAGAGACGTTTGTTTTACGTTGCGGTAACTCGAGCTAAAGAAAGGCTGATATTGACGTATGCAGACCGTAGAGCAAGATATGGTGACGTAAGCGAGCAATCTCCATCAAATTTTTTGAGGGAAATCAATCAGGATTTGATTAATCGCCCTGAATATCGAAAACCTGCAGCAACCTCGTTCACCGCACCGAAGCCAAAGTTATTTGCTAAAAAAGAGGATAATTCGTTTGGAAATTTCAGCCAAATTCCCGAACAAGATTATTACTCGCAAATCGAACCGGTAAATGTGTCGTTCAAAGTCGGTGATATAATAAAGCATCCGCACTTCGGCAAAGGCAAAATCATGCAACTAAGCGGAGTTGGGAAGCAATTAAAAGCTGTTATCAAATTTGATTCGATTGGTAATAAAAACCTAATGCTGGAATATGCAAAATTGGAAAAAATTTAGTCCAATTTGAAATTTTCGCCGATTTTTATTGTCTTAAGACTTTTGTCGAAAATTTTACGATAATAACTGAAAGTTTCTTCCGGTGCTTGGAAATAGACAAAAATCAGATTATTACCCCAAGCAATTGCATATTCGTAAATATTAAATCTCAAATAGTTTTCGTCAACTTGCACAGTTGATAAATTCAATATTGTAGCATGGTTGTTCCATTGTTGGTGGCGTTGCCATTTTACAGTATATTCTTTCATACTTTCGTTACTGTAATCAAGACTTCCTTTCCAGAAGTCGAGGATGTCTGATTCGCTTTGAACGTCATATTTCGAACTCATATTCTTCATAATTCCAACAGTCACGCCTATAAGCATTGCTTCTGATTCGATAGTAATATTTTCAGGAGTGATAAAGAAGTTAATCAAAGCATCCTCCGAATCGGTTTCAATTAAATTCCAACCTTCGGGCAAATCCAAGAAAAAATCTTTTCCGGCATTTGTGTAAGTTGCAAATTTTAAATCTTCTACAGGAGTGTATTTTGAATATTTGATTTCTTCCACTTTAGCTTTGTCCATTTCTGCATTAACCGAATCACCCAAAAAATGATGAATATAAGCTCTATTCATCAAGGCTTCAGTATCGGTGGAATCAAGTTTTATCGCTCTGGTTAAATCTTCAATTGCCTTAGTTGGTGAACCATTTTTGAAATGAGCATTACCACGATTGAAGTAGATTTTGGAATTAATTAGCCCCAATTCGATGGTTTTATCGTAATTTTGGACCGATTTTGCATAATCATTAAGATAGTAATATAAACCTGCACGTTGCAAATACAATTCCGGATTCTTGGGGTCAATTTTAACTGCATTGTCAAAATCAGCTATCGCTTTATCAAATTCACCTTTCGTAACAAGTGCAGAGCCTCTATTGATATATGCTTGAGCAAATTTTGGGTCTAATTTAATCGCTACGCTGAAATCATCGAATGCCATGTCAACGTTTCCCATGTAACTATGGCACAAGCCTCTGTTATTGAAAGCGTCAGCATTTTTTTTATCTTTCTCGATTACAAAGTTGAAATCAGCGATTGCTTTGTCAAATTGATTAAGATATAAATAAGCCATTCCGCGGCGGTAATAGGTTGCGGCATCTTGCTTGCCACCCATAATTACCTCTGTATAAATCTCTAAAGCTTTTTGGTAATCGCCGCTAAACATAGCATTGTTGGCTGATTCATACTTGTCGGCGGCTAAAATCGAAATCGAAAAGAACATTAATGTGAATGCTATTATAATTAATTTCATATTTTTCAAAAAATAATTGTTGTACATACTGTATAAGACACATCAAACTGTAAAATGTCACAAGGGAATGTAGATATTATTTACATTTGACTCAATTCATTCCACATTGCCAATTTCAAATCATCGGTATTCGTATGAGCAACTGAAGAAATTAGCATGGTTTTGGTATTTTTTTCTTTGAATTTCAATGCTTTAAGCTCTTTAATTCTATCTTGGTCAACCATATCAACTTTACTTATACAAATAATCCTTTTTTTGAAACTCATGTCCGGATTGTACTTATCAAGTTCCTTACGTAATATCAAATAATCTTTTTCCGGATGTGGGCTGTCTGCAGGAATTAAGAAAACGAGCAGTCTGCAACGTTCTACATGGCGAAGGAATTGAATCCCGAGACCTTTACCATCGGCAGCACCTTCAATCAGACCGGGTATGTCGGCAATGGTGAAGTTTTGTCCGACATCAATACTTGCTATCCCAAGATTTGGAACAAGAGTAGTAAAAGGGTAATCAGCAATCTTAGGTCTGGCAGATGATAAAACTGAAATTAATGTTGATTTGCCGGCATTTGGAAAGCCGACAAGCCCAACATCCGCAAGTAATTTAAGTTCTAAAATTACTTCCATTTCAAGACCCGGTTGTCCGGGATTCGCTCTGCGAGGTGTACGATTAGTTGCTGTGGCATACATTGCATTACCCCATCCACCATTACCTCCGCGAGCAAGCACAAATTCTTCATCAGGCTCTGACAAATCCGCAATGATATTTCCATCAATGTCTTTGATTTCTGTTCCAAGTGGAACTTTGATGATAATATCTTTGCCGTCGCGACCCGTTTTCCGAGATTTGCCTCCATGAGCACCATTAGATGCTAAGAATTCTCTTTTGAATTTGAAATCAACGAGAGTATTGCTATGAGGGTCAACCTTGAAAACCACGTCTCCACCTTTCCCTCCATTACCACCATCAGGACCGCCCTTAGGCACAAATTTTTCTGTCCTAAAACTAAGATGCCCGTCGCCACCGTCACCTGCTTTTACAAAAATTGCTGCTATGTCTATAAACTTCATTTTCTATTCCGTTTTATCAGTTTGTTCTAAATCATCAGTTTTATCCGACTCTACAATATAAAAATCATCCGCTGTATCAATTTGTTCTATGTGGTTGAGATAAAAATCTTCATCTGCTTCTGATGACATATTAGTAATTTCTTCTTTAGATTCGAGAATCAAGTCATTATCTCCCAATACTGGAAAATCAACATCTTCCACCTCGTTAAGCTCAATTTTAACCTGTTTATCATCATTACTCTCAATTTTGCTCATTTGAATTGCTAATTGTTCCAAACTAATCAAGTCAGATTCGATATAATCTTGCTCGAGCAACTCAATTGCCGAATACAATCCCTTATCTCGTAAAATATCAATGAGCAAATTTACTTGAATTTTTAGTGGCTCGCCATCTCCAAAAATTTCAATTATAGGAGCTAAAAATTCGACAAATTCCGTTATGGTATTATCTTTGTGAAATTGTTCATCTAATGCTCTTATCATCTTTACAAATTGAGAACTGCTGACAATATCCGACATATCATTAGACGATTGCTCTTCATATTCGTTAATCATATAATACAATATGTGAATATGGTATTGCGAAAACAAACGTAGCCCCAATAAGATATCGAAAGTCATTTTTGTCGCATCGCCTCGGAATATAACACTTTCGAGTGTTTCGAGAGGTTTGAGCAAATAATTAAACTTCATCTCTACAGATTGCTCTATGAGCGTTCGAGCAGAATCATTAGTTATGAGACAATTTTCGACGAAAAAGTTGCAAAATTTTTCAAAACTTTCGAGATTCAAATTATAATGCAAGAATCCGTCAGATAATAATTCAAATTTGACAAATTCATTGAATATTAGACGTTTAGTTTCGTTTTGAACAAAATTATTAACAAAATCATCACCGAAATCGAACCCAAACAAATATGATAGTTCATACTTGTCTGCGACGGGCAATAAATCGAGCAATTCGCCCTGTTTTTCTTCAATTATATCATCAATCATAAAAATATCGAATATTATTCAAAAAATGTCAAGAACATTTAAGCAAGATAAAGCAATTTCACGAATTGAGCAAAATCTTAGACAAAGCAAGGGAAATTCTGTCCACCCATTCAATTTGAAAATCATATTTTGAAATCAACTTATCGTAATTCTGCTTTGGTATAACTGCACTGCTGAAACCAAGTTTTTCGGACTCTTTTAGCCTTTGTTCTATTCGTGCGACAGGACGAACTTCACCTGTCAAACCGATTTCACCAATAAGTACACGCGAACGGTCAAGCGGAGAATCTTTAAATGAACTGACGATTGCTGCGGCGATTCCCAAATCTACTGATGGGTCGTTCAAATAAATCCCGCCTGCAACATTCACAAAGACGTCATACTGTCGGAATTGCATTCCAAGCCTTTTTTCCAATACAGCCAAAATCATTTGAAGTCGTCGTAAGTCGAATCCATTTGAACTTCGTTGTGGGACTCCATAGCTCGTAGATGTTACCAATGCTTGCACTTCAATCAACAATGGTCTCGAACCTTCGAGCGTCGTCACAACGGCTACACCGGGTTCATTTACATGGCTTGACGAAAGAAACACCTCCGAAGGATTCAGAACTTCGTGCAGCCCGTCATCACGCATTTCAAAGATACCGATTTCATTTGTAGAACCAAATCTATTCTTGAGAGCTCTTAATATTCTGAACGAATAATTTTTCTCACCTTCAAATTGCAAAACTGTGTCAACTGTGTGTTCGAGCACCTTTGGACCTGCTATGAAACCGTCCTTCGTAACATGCCCTACGATAAAAATTGATTTGCCCGAATGCTTGGCAACGTTCATAAGTTCTGCAGTACATTCGCGAACTTGAGATATACTGCCCGGTGAAGCATCAATTTTATCGGTATAAACAGATTGAATTGAGTCAATCACTATGATTTCACACTCAGACGCTTTGATGTGCGGTATAATATTTTCCAAATTATTCTCTGCTATAAGCAGCAAATCTTCGTTAATATCTTTCATTCTCATTGCTCTGTGCTTGATTTGCTTGAGCGACTCTTCCCCCGATATATACAATGCCGAATTGCTTTTCAATCGTCCGCATGTTTGGAGCAAAAGAGTAGATTTGCCGATTCCCGGGTCGCCACCCACCAAAATCAATGAGCCGGGCATAATTCCGCCACCGAGGACTCTGTCAAATTCGGCGATGTCAGTTTTGATTCTGTGGTCACTTTTAGTTTCTATTTCCGAAAGTTTCTGAGGAGTCGAAGAATTTGAAATTCTCTCTTTTTTTATGACTGATTGACTCTCTTCGACAGTTTCGAGCAATGTATTCCAAGCCCCGCAATTAGAGCATCTCCCTGCCCATCGCGGAGTTTTGGCGCCACAGTCGCTGCACTCAAATATTATCTTTTTTTTCAATTATGCTCGGAAAATATTATTACTTGGCTTATGGACAGCATCAAATATGGTACTTTTGTCAATTTCTAATCATCCTCTTCGAGGTCTTCTTCTCTGATTCCAAATATTGCTTCGGTGAAATAAGTCGGATTGAATACTTGCAAATCGTCAATTTTTTCGCCTACGCCAATGTATCTTACAGGAATTTTTAATTCGTTTGCAATCGGAATTACAACACCGCCTTTTGCCGTACCATCAAGTTTTGTCAACACTATTCCCGTAACCTTAGCAACTTTTGAAAATTCCTTAGCTTGTTGGATTGCATTTTGGCCTGTTGTGGCGTCAAGAACAAGAAACACATCATCGGGCGAATCTGCTTTCAATTTACCGAGTACACGAGTTATTTTCTCCAATTCTTGCATCAAATTGAATTTATTATGAAGTCTGCCGGCAGTATCAATAATTACAACATCGAAGTCATTTTCTTTGGCTTTTTTGAGTGTTTCATATGCCACAGAAGCCGGGTCTGAACCTTGTGCATGTTGAACAATTTCTACCCCTGCTCGCTCAGCCCAAATTTCCAATTGCTCATTAGCTGCAGCACGGAATGTATCAGCGGCACCGATAATTACTTTCTTGCCGGCATTTTTGTAATTGTATGCCAATTTGCCAATAGTAGTCGTTTTGCCGACGCCATTCACACCAATTACAAGAATTGTATGGGGACGTTTGGACGCTTCTATTTCGAAAATGGCATCATTATTCGCCGATGAAGAAAGCAAAAGCAACTCATGAATTTCTTCTTTTAAAAGTGTATAGAGCTCTTCAGAATTTTCATAGCCCTCTTTTTTGACGCGAACACGAAGTTTGCTGATTATTTGCTCGGATGTCGTGACGCCAATATCAGATGTAATCAGGATTTCTTCAACTTCATCTAATAATTTTTCGTCAATTTTTCTGCCAACTCCGAGAACGCTTTTGAATTTATCGAGAAAAGTTTTGCGTGTTTTGTCAAGCCCTGTCTTAACTTTATCAAGTTTGAGAGCCGTTCCTGCTTGTATAATAACGGAATTGACTTTTTCTGTAACTTTATCAACTTGGGTAGTAAACTTATCTTTAAGTTTTGAAAAGAAACTCATACTGATTTATCTAAATTTTGTAAATAATAGAACTACAAATATACTTAATTAGTAGTAAAATTATGAATTTAGTTTTTGAGTATCCTTATCTTTCAGGGCTTTAATCCACCTGACTTGATAAAGAACAAATGAATAAATCATAGCAGCTAAACAAAGATAATATCCGTATCGCGAAGCGAATTCAAGCCCGAGCAAAACAGCTAAAATCGTAACGAGCATGAGAAAGAATGTGACTTTACCTTCGAAATTTGATGACATGACATAATTCAGCTTGCTTTTGGCGTATAAACCTCCGGCAAGTATCAATGTATCACGAACGGCAAAAGCCACGAGAAACCATAAGGGCATAATGTCAGCAATTACCATAGCTATGGCAAAAAGTAAGAGAAACACCTTATCACCAACCGGGTCGAGTATTTTGCCTAATTCGGTGATTGTGTTTGTCTTTCGTGCTATGTATCCATCGAAAAAGTCTGTTAATCCGGCGATAACCCCAACAAGCATTGCTGCGGTGTTATATCCTGTCAGAATCAGATACATTGCAGGCAATGCAAAAATGATTCTTGAAATACTGAGAAAATTAGACAAGTTCATATCTTTTTCTATTTATCGTCAAAAATATTAAAGCTAAAATAACACTTAATATTATTCCCGGAAACATCGGTTCGATATTGCTCAATGTTTCTATTCCAAAACCCGGTATAATCATCCAAAGTAATGAGATTGATGAAGCGAGGAGCATTATCAAAATAGCTTGTCTGGAACTGATTTTTAGTGGTTTTATCATCGTCAATGTAAGCGGAACAATCAATCCCGGAACGGTCACTGATGCTGTTTTGTAAATTATTTCTACTGCCGAAGGAATTGCAATTGCTACCGTCACTCCGACTATTGACGTCAGAATCAATCCAATTTTGGTTAATTTATCGGCGCTAATGTGTTTGAGTCTTTTGAATTTTGATAAAATGTCATTGCCGATTGTTGTGGCACTAATAAAAGCGTAACTATCCAAAGTTGACATTACAGCAGACAGCATCGAAATCACGAAAATCCCTTTCCAAATTGGAGGCAACACAAGTTCGCCCAAAACAGGAAATGCCATAAGTGCACTCTCCGGCGATGTGAATGCACGTGCATAAAGTCCTGTGAACAAAGTCAAGAAGTCGAAAACCGCCCAAAAGACAACGGAAATAAGAATTCCGTTCCGGGCTGTTTTGCTATTAGTGGCGGCGCTGCATCGCTGATGGAATCCAGGGTCAACAAAGGTTTGTAATGCAATTATAAACCAAGCGGCAATATATTGCCAACTCAAAGTTCCGGTAGAAGTTGTATGCTTATCCGGCAAATGCGTTGTCATTTCCGAAATTGAGCCAAGAGTCAGAATTGAAAAAATCAGTAATGCCGCAAAGCCCAGATACATAAACACAAATTGAATCGCATTTGTATATACATCAGCTTTGAATCCGCCGGTGAATAGATAGGCTATTGAAGCTACTGAGCCAATAATAATCGAAAACCATAGCTCAAATCCCGTGAACATTTGTATTAAGATTCCGAGCATCAAAATGTATGCTGATGGAATGGTGATGAACAAGACAATAATGGATGATATGATTCCTGCTGTACCGTTGTAATTCCTTTTGATTTGGTCTGGAATTGTCATCACCTTTGCATCGCGAATCTTTCCTGCAAAAAATATTGCAAATAGAATCGCAGCCACGTAATATGGTAGCCCGAAACAAACCCAAGCGACAACGCCGGAATTGAAAACAAATTCGCCAACACCGAGAATGCTTCCGTACCAAGTAGCTACAAGAGTAGCTATGAAAAAAGGCAAAGTCAGACGGCGTCCGGCAAGGATGTATTCTTCAGGCGAATTGCCGTATTTTTTTTCTTTGCGAGATGCAATTACAAAACCTACATAAAGCACTATTGCAAAATAGGCAATGATGATTACCAAATCCGCAATTGTTAAAGTCATTTGCTTAGAACATTCTTTTTAAAATATTCGACTGTAAGTTGTAGCCCCATTTCCAAATCAATTTCAGGAGTCCAGCCGAGTTCACGTTTGATTTTGTCGTATGAGCAACAGCTGCGTCTTTGCTCGCCTTGTTTGCCTTCGAGATGTACACGCTCGCATTTGGCATCAGTAATGCTTTTAATTTTGTCAAAGACTTCGTTTACGTTTACTTCAATTGCTGTGCAGATGTTGTAAATCCCTTTGTAGGCATCGCTGAGTGCCAACACATTAGCTTTGACCACATCGCTCACAAAAACGTAATCGCGAGTATTGAGACCATCGCCATAAATATAAGGTTGCTCACCTTGGAGCATCTTCCCGATGAAGATAGCTACCACACCTGCTTCACCTTGAGCGTTTTGGCGAGGACCGTAAACATTGGAGTATCTCAAAATAGCAGTTTCAATTTTACGAATTTCGGAATAATAATACAAATATTTTTCGTTCGCATATTTGGAAATGCCGTATGGAGAGCATGGCTTGGGCGGGTAATCCTCGCTTGTGGGGAGAATATCGGCTTCGCCGTAAACAGCTCCACCGGTTGAGGCGAAAATTATCTTTTTCACACCAGTAGCTAAAGCCGCTTCGTAAACATTGATACTGCCGATAATATTCACACCTGCGTCATATGCAGGGTTGCCAACTGAAACTCGGACATCCATCTGAGCGGCATGGTGATTTACTATATCGAATTGTTCAAGCTCGAATATTCTACGAATTTCGGGTGTACGTATGTCAGTTTCGTGAAATTTTGCTTTAGGATTGACATTCTCCAATTTCCCGGTGGAAAGATTATCAAAAATATGTACCTCATGACCCAAAGCAATGTATTCGTCAGCAATATTAGAAGCTATAAATCCGGCTCCGCCGGTAAGTGCAATTTTCATTTTGTTCCTCGTTAATTATACCAATCATCAATTATTAATTTTGGTATCAAAATCTCATCGTTCTCCTTAATTACGATGCTATATTTCAATAATTCAGCAGCATCGGCAAATTTTGTACTGTCTGACGCATATAATACGGCGATAGTTTCATCTTTTGCCACTTTGTCGCCAATCTTTTTCCTAAGTTCAATTCCTGCCGCATAGTCAATCTTGTCATAGACGTTCTGTCTGCCGGCTCCGAGCATAATTCCGACGATACCGACGTTTATGGTATCAACTTGACTTACATAGCCGTCAACGTCGGATTTAATCTCAAATTTCGGCGTATTAAGAAAATTATTTCTCGAAATTTCTAAATTCCCGCCTTGCGATTCGACCATTTTCAAGAAATTCTTGTATGCTTGCCCGCTTCTTAGAATTTCCTTATTTCTGGCATGAATATCCTCAATATCATCATTTATACCCGAAGCCAAGACCATCGAATCAGCCAATTTCAAGGTCAATTCTTCAACATCCGGGTGAATATTTCCTTTCAATGATTCAATCGTTTCTTCGATTTCGAGCCAATTCCCAATAGCATTGCCAAGAGGTTGTTCCATCGAACTGAATATAATTCTCATTTTAAGCCCTATGTCCGATGCAACAGCCAACATTGATTCGGCAAGTTGCTTTGCTTCGGCAATGTCTTGCATGAATGCACCGTTTCCGGTTTTCATGTCAATCACTAAACCATCTAAATCTTCGACTAACTTCTTGCTCATAATAGATGCAGTAATCAATCCGACAGATTCGACATTACCGGTTATATCTCGGATATGGTACAAAATTCCGTCTGCAGGAGCAATTTGTGGCGTTTGCGAAGTCATGAAAGCATTGTTTTGGAGTAGTAATTTCCGACATTCATCATAATCAAGTTGCATATTGAATCCTGTAATAGACTCTAATTTGTCAACTGTTCCGCCTGTATGACCAAGTCCACGACCGGAAATCATCGGTACTGCAATTCCGGCAGACATACAAATTGGCACAAGTAATAATGAAATTTTATCACCAACTCCACCGGTTGAGTGCTTATCAATTTTGGGTAATTTTATATCCGAAAAGTCAAATTTAATGCCCGAATCGCGCATTGCGAATGTCATTGCGGCTGTTTCGGAGCGATTCAATCCATGAATACAAGCAGAGGTCAAAAAGGCTGCCGCCTGAATATCGGAAACATAATTATTTATTAAGCCACGAATAAAGTATCTGATTTCCTCTCCGGTCAGACTATATCCCTCTCTTTTCTTTTTCAGTAACTCAGAAATCAACATATTTCAATTTTTTTTTTAGAAATTAAATTTAGTTTATTGCTATTAGCAATATGTTTTGTAATTTATATTTTGTTAATTTGTATAAATTTAATTTCAAATTTAGTAAAATAATGATGCACTACGCAATGCCAATTTCGCAAAGACTTAAAAAACTTATTAAGTCATTGCACCAAAAGCCATTTAGAGACCAGAACGGTTTGTTTTTAGTCGAAGGCGAAAAGTTAGCCAACGAATTACTTGCAAGCGATTTTCATCCGGAGCTTATTGTTGTCAAAGATGCGCCTTCATCTGACATCATTGATTGCATCGAACAATTCTCCGAAAAAGGTACACCTATTTATACTGCACCTAAGCATCAATTCGACCAGATTTGCGATACGAAAACGCCGCAAAATGTCTTAGCAGTAGTAAATATTAAGCACAGAGAGGTACTGAAAAATGAGCCTTTCATAGCTTTGGACGGCATCTCTGACCCGGGCAACGTTGGAACAATCATCAGGACTGCTGATTGGTTTGGGTACAAACAAGTGATACTTGGAAAGGATTGTGCTGATATTTTCAATCCCAAAACTGTACGCGGAACTATGGGAGCGATTTTTAAGACACATTTGATTTACGAGCCTGAATTTGCGGAGTATTTGAAAGAGACTTTCCCGAAACATAAGATATATGGTGCTTCGTCAAAAGCCGAAGCGGCTTTGCAAAGCATCAAACCTAAAAAACTTTACGGTATAGTCTTGGGAAGCGAATCCCATGGATTAAGCGAACAGACTAAGGCAATGCTTGACGGTGAATTCAAAATTGAAGGAAAAGGGAGTACCGAATCGCTAAATGTTGCAGTTGCGGCATCCATAGCAATGTACCATCTTTCAAACTTCTAAACGTTTTAATACGTCTTAGTTTTATGTGACAAAATTTCAGTAATTTTGTATTGCTTAAGATTTATATTAATATAATTTATACTAACATAAGATAAATCATGAATGAGGTTCTGAGTATTGCTGTAATAATCGTTTTGAGCTACTTTGTAGGTTCAATTCCGACCGGTGTTATTGTAAGTAAGCTATTTTTTGGTTTTGACTTGCGCATCAAAGGCAGTGGTAATATGGGTTCAACGAACGCTTTCCGTACTTTAGGGTGGAAATGGGGTTTGTTTGTCCAAATATTTGACCTTGCCAAAGGTTATTTAGCAGTAGCAGTAATTGCAGGCATTCTGGGCAAAGGTATTTCAATACCTAATGCGACATTTTTTGAGGATTTGACAATCATCAAAATGATCGCCGGTGTTACAGCAGTTTGTGGTCATATTTGGTCTTGTTTTGTCGGATTCAAAGGTGGCAAAGGCGTAAATACAGCAGCAGGGATGTTGATAGGGCTTGTACCTGTAGATGTTACGATTGCCGCTGCCGCATTTATTCTTGCTGTCCTTTTTTCGGGATACGTTTCATTAGGCTCGATAGTTGCTGCATTTTCTATTCCCTCGTCAATGCTTGTACGATATAATATATTTGGTGCAAATATCGAAGGATATCACCTATTAATATATTTTTCATTAGGATTAATGATGTTGGTGTTTTATACTCACAGAGCTAATATTAAAAGATTGCTCGAAGGTACAGAGAATAAATTTTCAAAATTGCATCTGATTCGATTAAAACATAAAGAAAGTAAACAAAGCACCAAAAAACCTGAAAGTGAATAATGAAGCCTACGAGAATTGGTATTATCGGTGCCGGTGGATGGGGCACTGCTTTAGGCATAGTTCTTAATCGGAACGGGCACAATGCCTTTCTATGGACTCATGACACCAATCTCGCACACACAATTAACCGTTACCACGTCAACAAAGATTATTTACCCAATGTAATTTTACCACAATCAATTAGTGCGACTAATGATGCCAGCAGTTTAGTTGATTGCGATTTGATACTGAACACAATCCCGACACAATATATCCGCTCTACGATTAAGAATTTTTCTTTACCCATTAAGAATAAACCTATTGTCAATGGTTCAAAAGGAATTGAAACAGAATCCTTGAAGCGTATTTCAGAGATTTTCTATGAAACAGTTGAATCCGATGCCAATAATTTTACTGTCTTGACAGGTCCAAGCCATGCTGAAGAAGTATCACGGGAGATGCCAACAACTGTAGTCGCTGCATCGGAAAATATTGGTTTTGCAAATAGTATTCAGGAAATTTTCAGCAATGATAGGTTTCGAGTCTATTCGAGCAATGATGTTGTCGGATGCGAGATGGGCGGTTCTCTCAAGAATGTAATTGCTTTAGCCGCAGGAATAATTGATGGTTTGGAATTGGGCGATAATACTAAGGCTGCATTAATCACTCGCGGACTTGCCGAAATGTCTCGTCTCGGAACTGCAATGGGTGCTAATCCGCTAACTTTTTCCGGATTATCGGGATTAGGTGACCTGATTGTAACTTGCAACAGTAAGCACAGTCGTAACCGTTATGTCGGTGAAATGATTGGACGCGGCAAAAAACTTAATCAAATTATCGAAGAGATGAAAATGATTGCAGAAGGTGTGAAAACTACAGAATCCGCTTATCATTTGGGAATTAAACATAATGTTGAAATGCCGATTGCCGAACAAATTTTCCAAATTTTATTCAATGATGTCGAGCCACTCGCTGCTATTAAGGAATTGATGACCCGAACTTCAAAGAATGAATGGTGGTGGTAGATTTAAGCTATCCAATAGTGAATATCATATCAACGTCATGAATCCTATGCGAATAGTATCAATCCTAATAACCACTCTCATAATGTGTACAGTCTTTGCACATTCTATAGACTATCAATGGGCAAATCGTGTGGTTGATTTTTCGTCTCAAATTGGAAATCGTGAGTACTCTGCACGAGTAATTTTGGGAAAACCATCTGTCATGCCTGATTTCGGCAAAAGTCCTGCTGCATGGTTAGTCAAATATCCCTCGAGCAAGACTGAATGGATAAGACTTGAATTTGCGAATCCGATTTATATCAAACAAATCCTTGTTAACGAGAATTTCAATCCCGGAGCAATTGTCAAGATTGTTATCTACGATTCGATTGGCAGAGGACACCAAGTCTATAATAATAATTCCCCAATGCCGAAGCAAAACAGCAAACAACCGTCCAGATTTTTCATTGATACAGCGAAATTCCGAAGCAAAGAATTAAAAATCGAACTTAATTTGTTTAATTATTTGGAAGATTATCAAATTGACGCTGTAGCGATTTCAAGTTCAATAGAGCCAATTCCAATTGAAGTAAATTTACCTGAAAATGCAACAACTATGCCGATTGCAAAGGAAAATTTAGGTGCCAATGTAAACTCAAAATGGCGTGAATTAGCTCCAATTATTAGTTCAGATGGCAAAGCATTATACTTCACTCGCGAAGGTCACCCTGATAATTATGGTAGTCAGAGGCATCAAGATATATGGTACTCTAAATCAGACAGCAACGGCAATTTTGCATCAGCTGAAAACATCGGCTCACCCATTAATAATGAAAATACTAATTTTGCTTTTGCACTATCTCCCGATGGAAATGTCCTATACTTAGGACATGTATATTTACCTGATGGTGGAAATATTTCAGGGTTCTCTAAAAGTGTATTCGACGGGGCGCAATGGTCAATGCCCGAATCCTTGAAAGTCCGAAATTATTACAATCGCTCCCGAAGTGGCAGTTTTAGTATATCTTCCGACGGCAAAACTATGTTTTTGGCAATCGAAAGAGATGACTCATACGGTTTCACGGATATTTATGTCAGTTTTCTGCTTGTGGATGGCACTTGGTCTGAACCGAAAAACTTAGGTGACAAAATCAATACAGCGGCTGAGGAAGTGTCTCCATACTTGGCTTCCGACGGTAAAACGCTATATTTCTCAACCGGAGGGCATCCGGGTTTGGGTGATAACGATATGTTCTTTTCAAAGCGATTAGATGACACGTGGACTAATTGGAGTGACCCTGTAAATCTTGGTGCCGGTATTAATACACAAGGTTGGGATGCATATTACACAATTAGTGCCGATGGTAAATATGCCTATTTTGTATCGAGCGAGAATTCAATTGGAACCGAAGATATTTTCAGACTTGTATTACCAAAAGAAATTACTCCAGACCCCGTATATCTTGTACGGGGGAAAGTTCTAAATTCAAAAACCGAGCAGCCCGTTTCAGCATCAATAAAGTATGAGACATTGCCCGATGGGAGCGAAGCAGGGTTTGCAACATCGAACGCATTGACAGGAGATTATAGAATAGTATTGCCAAGTGGCAAGAAATATGGCTATTATGCAGTAGCTGAGGGATTTGTGGCAGTTAATCAAAATTTAGATTTACGTAAAGTATTTGACTATGGCGAATTGAACGTAGATTTGTACTTAGTACCCATCGAAAAAGGTCAAATCATCAGGATAAACAATATATTTTTCGAATTTGGCAAATTCGAGCTACTTAATGATTCTTTTATAGAATTAAATAGGCTGAAAGATATTCTTAATAAAAATACACAAATGATGATACTAATCACGGGGCATACTGACAATATCGGCAATGACCAGAGAAATCTATTACTCTCGGAAAATCGCGCCAAAGCCGTAAAGCAATATTTGCTCGAAAACGGAATTGACGCCAGACGAATAAATATTAAAGGATTAGGGAGCAAAAACCCAATCGCAGACAACAGCTCAGAAGAAGGCAGACAGAAGAATCGCAGAGTAGAATTCGAAATAATTTCTGAGTAAGAATTAAATATTTTCTAATTTTGCTCCTTTCAATTGGAGAATCATGATATTGGAATTATAAAATTCAAAGTTTATTATGGGTGCCGACCTTTTGGGTTGGCTCTTTTTTTATAAATTTATGCTTATTTTTGAAATTATACTTTATTGAGGTTCAAAAAATGATGACATTAAACATAAATATTGACCACGTTGCAACAGTCAGAAATGCTCGTGGGGGAATGGAACCCGACCCGGTTGCAGCAGCTATGATTGCCGAACTCGCAGGTTGCCACGGAATTGTAGCTCATCTCAGAGAAGACCGTCGCCATATCAATGACCGCGATATTCGATTGCTCAAACAAGTCATCCAAACAAAATTCGATTTGGAAATGGCAGCTCATGAAGATATAATCGGGATTGCCCTTGAAATAAAACCTGAACTTGTGACAATTGTTCCCGAAAAACGCGAAGAATTGACCACCGAAGGCGGATTGAACGTCGGCGCAGAAATCACTCGCTACAAGGATTTGACATCAAAAATGCACGACAAAGGCATCGAGGTCAGCTTTTTTGTTGAACCGGACAATGACCAAATAGACGCTGCGGTAGCTTGCGGAGCGGATATGGTTGAATTGCACACAGGAATTTACGCCAATGCTCGAAATGAAAAAGACATAGCCCATGAATTAGCCAAAATTGATAAAGCTGCTAAATATGCTGTTACGAATGGGTTGAAAGTTGCTGCCGGACACGGTTTGAATTACCTTAATGTCCAAGCAATCGCTAAAATTGCAACAATACATGAATTAAGCATCGGACATTCAATTATTTCGCGTGCTGTTTTCGTAGGCTTGGATGCAGCGGTTCGCGAGATGTTAACGGCTATGCGAAATGCCAAATTCGATATCGGAAAATAAAATGTGTGGTATAGCCGGAGTTTTCGATACTAATTCAAATAGTTCAGTAAATCGCGATTTGCTCAAAAAAATGAGTGATGTCATAGCTCATCGCGGACCGGATTCCGATGGCTTGTACATTTCGGAAAGTAATTGCTGTGGATTGAGTTTCCGCCGACTTGCCATTATAGATTTGAGTGATTCGGGCAATCAACCTATGACTACTCGTGACGGCAGATACACAATCGTTTTCAACGGCGAAATTTACAATCACCGAATCGTCCGAGAAGAGTTAATCAAATCAGGCTTTCAATATCATTCCGAAACCGACACTGAGACTATTTTATACGGCTTTGAAAGATTCGGATTTGATATTATCGAAAAATTTGTTGGTATGTGGGCTTTTGCTATTTGGGATAATCAAGAGCAAAAATTGTTTGCAAGTAGAGACAGAATCGGTATCAAGCCATTCTATTATTATTTCAAAAATGGAATTTTCGTTTTTGGCTCCGAAATCAAATCAATTCTCGAGCATACTGAAGTAAAGCGAGAATTCAATTTCGACGAATTGCCAAACTATCTGAATTACTCAATGAGTTCATCCCACTCCACTTTGTTTCGGAATATTCACAAATTGCCCGCTGCACATTGGTTATCATTGAATCAATCGGGAGATTTGGAAATTAGGCGGTATTGGTCGCCTTTGAGAAATAAAATGCAACTTGGGAACATGTCTGAGAGCGATGTCCACGAAAATATCATTACCTTACTTCGCCAATCAATCAAAGACCGAATGATGAGTGATGTCCCGTTCGGTGTGTTTCTGAGTGGTGGCATTGATTCGAGCGCTAATGTCGCTTTAATGAGCGAATTAATGGACCGTCCTGTGGACACATTTACAGTTGGGTTCAAGGATTTGCAGAAATACAATGAGTTACAATATGCCAATCAAATAGCAGAGCAATTCAAAACTAATCATCATGAAATTCTTATAGACCAACGCGATTCAATCGAAGTTTTGGAAACATTGGCTTGGCACGAGGACGAACCGAATGGAGACCCTGTTTGCATTCCGCTTTATTATTTGAGCAAATTGACTCGCCAAAGTGGGACAACCGTCATTCAGGTTGGCGAGGGTAGCGACGAACAATTCATTGGCTATGATTGGATGTTGCGGGATTACAATTTCCATAATTCATATTGGAAATTCTACACGGGACTGCCCAATTTTTCAAGAAAAATGATTTATTCGGGTATGAAGCCAATATTAAATGGAATGAATCAATACATTATTTCTGAATATTTTCGACGTGGTACATCCGGTGAAGAGCTTTATTGGAGCGGAGCATCAAGATTTTCACCTACCATGCTCGAACAATTATTAAAGGAAGAATTTCAGCACTTAGGCGCAATTCCTTATCAATTTGCAAAATCCATGCATGAATCAGCAATCGAGGAGAATCCAAATTCGACTTACTTGCAACGAATGACTTATCTGGAACTTTACCATAGGCTCTCTGATATATTGTTGATGCGAGTTGATAAAATCACTATGGCTCACAGTCTCGAAGCAAGAGTCCCGTTCTTAGACCACCGTTTAGTCGAATTCGCTATGAATTTGCCCGACAAAATGAAAGTCCCGAATCAGAAAGATACCAAGATTTTGTTGAAAAATGCTCTGAAAGGAGTGCTTCCAGATAACATTATTCATCGTAAAAAACAAGGTTTTGCTGCACCTGTCAAGGAATGGTTGCGAAACGAATGGTATGATTACGCAAGAGACGAGATTATGAATTCATTTTTCGTTAAGGAAAAGGTTTTTGATAAAGTTTTTATAGAAAAACTATTTGTCTTGCACAAGAGTGGCAAATTCAAACTGCACAATGAGATTTTTCTTTTGCTGATGTTAGCTATATGGCATAAGAAATATTTTAGTTAAAATCTGAACCCAAGAATGATATTTACTGCATTCCGTTCAGGTTCATTTGCATTTCGAGCTATGTAATTCATCTGAGAATAATTCACCTCGAAAAATGGTGTAAAAATATCGACAGGAATTTCGATTCCGAACCCGGCATTGAATCCAATTCGCGATTGAGTATCTAAAGCACTTAACGGCACTTTTGGATTGTATTTTTCATAATCTATCGCTAATGAAATAAAATTATATACCAATGAAACATCGGCATAGAAATCACCGAAAGACCTTACCACATAATATTTGATGCCTGCTGCAATCGGAATGATAGTGTTTTGAAGCTCGAAAATTGACAAAGTATCAGTGCTCGTTTGATTCATAAGCATAATACTAGATTTCGGGAATTTAGTGAATGAAAATCCTCCGTAAAAAATTGCGTTTTTAGATAAATCAATTCCAAGTTTGAACCCTAAGGAATAGCCCGAATTCTTGTCGGGATAAACAAGTGTGCCTATAGTTCCGCTTGTATCAAGCAATGTCAGAAACCCATCTGAATTAATTCTGTTAGTTTGCAGTTCAGGAATGGACATCCCACCATAAAACCAGAATGAAGTTTCTCGAGCATTCGAAAAACTATGAATAGAAAAAAAGAATAATGATATAAGAAAAATAAGTTTCATTTATGTTCTATCAAAGTTTTTTAAAACGTTATTAGCTAAAATAAATTTCACACATAAACTTTTTTACGTTTACTACGTTATATTCTGAAATAAGTTACATTATTCAATTATGGGAGTTTTACAATGAAGAGATTTTTTCAAATGTTGCTTTTGGTTGCTTTTGTTTTCACGTCAAGAACTTTCTCTCAGGAAAAAGAAATTCCTTTTAACATAGGCATATTCGGTGGTTTGAATTTTAATATGCACTCGCCTGATTTGACAGGTGTTTCAGTAGATCCTCCATTTGTACCGATTCGTTATAAGGATAATCAAACAAGCCTCGGAGGGCATTTTGGGCTTATTGCAAATATTCCCGTCAATCATATGTTCATCATAACCGGGAGATTGGGATATCATATGGCTGGTGGCGAAATTGTTGACTCAGCATCTGTTAATACGTTGACTTCAAGTATTAATTATGTAGAATTTACTCCGGGTGTTCAAATTCACAATTTAATTTCAGGTTCCGGATTGTATCTTCTTGGTGGACTTGAATTCGGTATTCCAATGTCACCATCATTTTCAGTTGATTTTGATGATGGCGTAAATCCGCAACCAAACATTGTCAATGATGCTGAAATTACTGATGCTGCAACAAGAATAGCTTTGGCTTTGGGAGTTGGCTGGATGTTCGAGGTTTCCGATAATATATTTCTTACTCCGGAAATTTCATACAGATTACCATTTACTGAAGTTAGTAGCGATGAAACTTACCAAACATGGGAAGTGCCGCAATTACGTTTGGGCTTAGCATTGACTTTTGGTCTAAGCAAACAACCTGATAATGTTTATGAAGAAGAAGACGATAAATTCTTCAACGTTGGCATGAACACAGTCAAAGGCATTGACAGACAGGGCAACAAAAGTGATTTGCGAAAAATTTCTGTAGAAGAAACGCAATACACTGAATTATTCCCACTTTTACCTTATGTATTCTTCAACGAAAATAGCGATGTTCCCGACCCGAAAACTCAAACTTTAGCAGGTACTCGCGAATCGGGTAATTTTTCAACCGAAACTCTCGAGCCTGATGCTTTGAAAATCAACTCTTCTACCTTGGATATAGTTGGTTCGAGAATGAAAAAAGATAAGAACGCTTCAATCAAATTAGTTGGCACAATTGATAATGTTAACGAAAAAGCCGGTACAGGTTTGGCTCAAAGACGTGCTGAATTTGTTAAAAATTACCTTGTTACTAATTATGGGATCGAAGCAAATAGAATTACTGTCGAAACTACAGGATTACCTTCAAGGCCATCATCGTCACGCGACCCTGAAGGAGTTCAAGAAAATCGTCGTGTAGAAATCTACCCTATTAATACAAATTCAACTTTACTTGACCCAATCATAATCGAAAGCGACAGACAACGCATCGCCGAACCTACTATTGTAGAATTTTCACCAAAAGTCGAATCAAGTAGTGAAATTGGTGGATGGGAACTCGAAGTTAAACAAGCCGGAAGAATTATCAAAAGATTAAGCGGACAAGGCAAAGTGGAAGATATTCAGTGGGGGATTATGCCAAATGAATTGGCTGCTTCAGAAATCCCGGTTGATTATACTTATCACGTTTGGGATAACCAAGACAATAAAAAATCTATCAGTGGTTCGATACCTGTTGAATATTTCTCAATTACTCGTAAAAAATCCGAAGAACGCCCTGACAGAACAATTTCGAAGTATTCGCTTGTAGTATTTGGTTTTGATAGCCCTGAAGTATCAGAATCAGACAAACGTATCGTCATGAACAATATCGTTCCCAATATAAAATTCAATTCTACAGTCCAAATTTATGGTTATACAGACCGTATTGGCGATGAAAAGTACAATAAGGAATTGGCAGGCAAAAGAGCAGAAAGCGTATTGAAGCTATTGCAATCGAAAGTAAGAGATGCAAAATACGAAAAATACGAAGTTGGTGAATCGGTTCTTGTTTACGATAATAACAAAACAGCCGGCAGACAATTAAGTCGTACAGTTCAAATTTACGTAATAACGCCAAAGAACTAAGATTTTTAGCTTTTTTAATTTGTGGCGTAAAAGTAATTGTTGGTGAATTATATTATCAGCGATGCTTTTACGTCACATTATTTTATGTGAAATGTAAATCAAAATTTGATGACCGAACAAACAAATTACAAATATCTAAACGACATTAATTCGCCATATGACTTGCGAAAATTACCCAAGAATGTTTTAGGTGATGTTTCCGACGAAGTCAGAGATTTCATGATAGATACTATTACTCGTGTCGGCGGACATTTCGGTGCTGGACTTGGCGTTGTCGAGTTGACCGTTGCTTTGCATTATGTATTCAACACTCCTGAAGATAAAATAGTTTTTGATACCGGCCATCAGGCATACCCGCACAAAATATTAACCGGACGGCGAGATTTGTTGCAAACAATACGCCGCAAGGGTGGAATTTCAGGTTTTTTGAAGCGCAGTGAAAGCGAATTTGATGCTTTTGGTGCCGGTCATGCCAGCACAAGTATTTCAGCAGCATTAGGAATTGCTACCGCACGAGATATTCAAGGCAAGAATTTTAAAGTTGTTTCCGTTATTGGGGATGGTGCAATGACAGGCGGTCTCGCATACGAAGCAATGAACAATTGCGGAGTTCAAAAACGCGATATGATAGTTATCTTGAATGATAATAATATTTCGATTGAGCCAAACGTATCAGCCTTTTCAAATTATTTCAACGAATTTTTTGCATCTCCCGCTGTTAATTCCGTTCGACAAGGAATTTGGGAAATGGCTGGTAGAATGGATAATCTCGGCGACCGCTTACGCAAATATGCGTCAAGATTGGAAGATGGGGTCAAAGCAATTATCACTCCCGGAGTATTATTCGAAACTCTCGGGTTCAATTATTTCGGTCCAATCAACGGTAACAATATTCAGAAAGTAATCAAAATGTTGCAATTGACAAAGGATTTGAAAGGACCTGTATTTTTGCATCTAATCACTCAAAAGGGCAAAGGATATGCTCCTGCAGAGGCTGATTCGCAGAACCTTCATGCAATTGGCACAGTTGACAAACTAACGGGCAAAGCATTAGCCAAAAAGACCTCGGGCATACCCTCATACAGCGCTTTTTTCGGAAATGCAATGACTGAAATTTGCAAAATGAACAAAAGTGTTGTCGGGATCACTGCCGCAATGGGCGAAGGCACAGGGCTTGTCAAAATGGAAAAAGAATTCCCCGACCGATATTTCGATGTAGGCATAGCCGAAGGTCATGCTGTTACATTCGCAGCCGGAATGGCTTGCCAAGGATTAATTCCAGTTTGTGCAATATATTCGTCTTTTTTGCAACGAGCTTTCGACCACTTGATTCATGATTGTGCCATCCAAGGATTGCACGTAGTATTTGCTATAGACCGTGCCGGATTAGTCGGAGCAGATGGTGCAACTCATCACGGAGTGCTCGATTTAGCTTACTTACGCCCAGTTCAAAATATGGTGATTATGGCGCCAAAAGATGAACAGGAACTCCGAGATATGCTCTATTCAGCTGTTTTTGCCTATACAAAAGGTCCTGTTGCAATAAGATTCCCACGTGGCGAAGGATTGGGAATGGCACTAATGCCAATGCGAGAGCTCCCTCTTGGTAAAGGCGAAATAGCAAAATCCGGAACCGACGTAGCCATCATGGCTGTCGGGACGATGGTAGGCGAAGCACTCAAAGCGGCCGAAATTCTTGCAGAAACAGGAATCAGCTTAGAAGTTATCAATCCGCGTTTTGTCAAACCATTAGACTCTGAGCTTATCAAATCCACATTTGCGCGATTCGACCACGTCATAACAATTGAAGACGGGCAAGCAATGGGGGGCTTCGGCACAGCAATCGCAGAATTCATGATAAATAACGAAATCAACAACAAACATCTGCATATAATGGGCATCCCCGATAAATTTATCCACCATGCAACCCAAGCCGAATTGCTCAGAGAATTGGATTTAGACACCGTCGGAATAGTAGAAAAGGTCAAAGCTATCTCTCAAAAAATCAAAACAGAAATCTTTCATTAACATTTCTTTTTCTATCTCAAAAATTATTATTACTTTTGTAGTCTGTAATGATTGAAAAATCGTTCGACCTCGTAGCTCAGTCGGTAGAGCACTTGACTTTTAATCAAGTGGCCGCAGGTTCGAATCCTGCCGGGGTCACTGAAAGTCCGCTTATGCAGCGGGCTTTTTTTTGGGGTGGAGATAGAATTTTACAAATTATCAAGCGGACTCTTTACCAGAGAAATATTTCTGGAACTTACTTGAGTATATATCTGAGATGTTTTAATTGAAATATCGCCTAATAGCTGTTGTATTACTCTGATATCGGTACCTGATTCCAACAAATGTGTAGCGAAACTGTGTCTTAGTGTATAGACTGAAGCACTTTTCTTAATATTTGCTTTTCTAAGTGCTTCATTAAATATTGACTGTACCAAGCGAGGTGTGAATATTTGCCACCGCTTTGACCTTCAAAAAGATAATCTTTAGGTCTGTATTCTCTATAATATCATCGAAGTAGTGACAAAAGCTTTTCCGATAGCATTACATAGCGGTCTTTTGTTCCTTTACTTTGCTCTAATTTGATAAGTATTTTATTCGAATCTATACTTTTGACGCTTAGTTCCAACATCTCATTCAATCACAATCCACTAGAATGTATAAGTGAAATTAGAGCAAGCTTTTCAGGTGGTTGGCAACATATAATCGAACCGGTGACAGCTCAACTTGAATTGAAAAAGTCAAGGAAGAGAATAAATCATTTCCATTGACAGAGCTAACGGTAAAAAAAAATGGTGGAAATTTTGACATGAAAAACGCTGCATAACAGCACCTATCCAAAAGTAACAGTCAAAGGTTAAATGAAGCTTTGTGCTTCTATCAAACTGCATGCTTGGGTGCCTATGAAGTACTTCTAAACCGCCAACTTCTTCTAGCCACAAACCGTTCAGCAAGATTTGCTCCGCTCATCTTTCTTAACGACCGAGAGCCAAGCGTGTTCGCTTAAGCGAAACCGCAGAACAGGAGCTAATAAAATATTTCGTTAAATACTTCGTATAACTTTAGGTCGTTATAAGCAATGGTAGGACGACCGTTCCAAAGATGACCGACCGACCTAAACTTATCAAAGAGTTGTATTTTTCAGGCACACTTTTATTTCATTTTTAGTTGAAAATTTAACTATGAGAACATTAATCAGAAAATTACTACCGATACTATTGCTATCATACAGCATTGCATCTTTTGCGCAGACTGATAGTTTGGTTCAAAAAATTGATTCGATTAATAACATTGCCCTGCAAGAATATAATCAAAGACTTGTAGAAGTTGAACAGCAAAGAGTTGCAGATTCAATTAAAAAAGCAGAATTGGAGGCACAATTATCAAAACTAAAGACAACTGACAATCTGCAAAAAGAAGAACTACTGCAACAATTGAAATCAATTGAAGATAACGAGAAAAGAAGAATTGAAAATAAAAAGGCACAAATTGACTCGTTACGTAATAGTGCCAAAGGTTATCCTGTGTTTGGTGTAATGAATGACACACTGTTTTTGGTATTTTCAAAAATTGGAGCTTCAACCCCAAAAGAAAGAGCAATTAATATAAGCCGTAAAATTGAAAAACTTTACGAAGACGATTTTCTAAAAACTGATTCTATCTTAGTTTTAAAATCTGAAAATACCTACGACATAGTGTATGGCGAAATTATAATAATAAGCATTTCGGAAAGCGATGCAATTTGGTATGACAAAAGCATGCACGAATTAGCCCAATCATTAAAAGAAACCATAAAAAGCTCCATAGTTGAAGCAAAAAATGAGAACATCTGGTGGAAAATATTACTCAGGATTGGCTTGGTATTACTTGTTATTGCAATGTCTTGGGCAACAATCTGGTTAATTGGCAAAGGCTATTCGAAACTCTTGTTATATATTAACTCTAAGAAGGACAAATGGCTAAAAGATTTATCGTATAAGGATTATACATTTTTGACAGCAGAACAAGAAGTTCAGATTATTCTTTTTTTGGTTAAGATATTCCGTTGGTTTGTTTATGCTATTCTACTTTATATTACCTTGCCCATTATTTTCAGTATATTCCCATTTTCCCGTGATTGGGCTAATGCGCTAGTTCAGTTGATTTGGTCTCCTTTCAAAGGCGTTTTGATTGCTGTTTGGGAATATCTGCCCAACTTGTTCAGCATTCTTGTTATTTACTTCGTAATGAAGTATGTGATACGTTTTGTAAGATATATTTTTCACGAAATCGAAGCCGAGAAACTTAAAATATCGGGGTTTCATGCCGATTGGGCTATACCAACCTACAGTATTGTAAAATTCCTACTGTATGCGTTTATGTTTGTTTTAATATTCCCATATTTGCCCGGTTCCGATTCGAATATATTCAAGGGAGTTTCTGTATTTATCGGGGTTTTGTTTTCATTAGGTTCGTCATCAGCAATTGCAAATATGATTGCCGGATTGGTAATTACTTACATGCGACCGTTTAAAATAGGCGACCGCATTAAAATTGGAGATGTTACAGGTGATGTCGTTGAAAAAACGCTTTTGGTTACAAGGGTTAAAACAATTAAAAATGAAGTTATTACCATCCCTAACTCATCGGTTCTTAACGGCAATACAACTAATTACAGTAGCGAAGCAATGGAAAAAGGTTTAATCATTCACACGACTGTAACGATTGGTTATGATGTTCCTTGGAAAAATATGCATCAGGCATTAATTGATGCTGCCTTAAGGACAGATTTGATTCTTGATGAACCAAAACCATTTGTTCTACAAACCAGCCTTGACGATTTTTATGTTTCATACCAAATTAATTCATTTATAAGAGATGCAGGTAAACAAGCTTTGATATATTCAAATCTGCACCAAAATATTCAAGATGTTTGTAACGAAAGGGGTATTGAAATTCTTTCGCCACATTACCGTGCAGCAAGAGACGGAAATATGATAACAATACCAGCCGATTATTTGCCAAAGGACTATAAAGCACCAAGTTTTTATGTAAAAGTTGACGATTCAAATAAGAACAACAAAACAACAAAATAGTATGGAAGAGTTAATTAAAAATTTTCTGTTTAATCCAACCGTTGGAAAAATTGTAGCGATTTTTATTGGAATCGCTATTATATGGGTAATAGTAAAATCAATTCAACGAAACTTTTTGTCAAAAATAAAAGATAACGACAACCGCTATAGGGCTAAAAAGTTTAGTGGTTTCATTGGCTTTATACTTACTATAATTTTGATTTCTATTGTATACAGCGACAAACTTGGTGGATTAACAGTTGCTTTTGGTGTTGCGGGTGCTGGTATTGCATTTGCATTACAAGAGGTCATTGCTTCATTTGCAGGGTGGTTGGCGATAATGTTCGGTGGTTTTTATAAAACAGGCGATAGGGTGCAATTAGGTGGAATAAAAGGTGATATTATGGACATTGGTGTCCTAAGGACTACAATCATGGAAACAGGACAATGGGTAGATGGCGACTTATATAATGGCAGAATTGTTTTAGTTGCAAACAGTTTTGTATTTAAAGAACCTGTTTACAATTACTCTGGCGATTTCCCTTTTCTTTGGGACGAAATAAAAATACCGATTCAATACGGAAGCAACTACGATAAAACTGGTGAAATTTTACTTAAAATTGGAAAAGAAGTTTCTGGTGATTTATCAGAGAAATCAAAACAAAAATGGAATGTCCTTCAAAATAAATACCGGCTTGAAAATGCACAAACCGAACCGATGGTGTCATTGATTGCTAATGATAATTGGGTTGAATATACACTTCGTTACGTTGTCGATTACAAACGAAGAAGATTTACTAAAACAGAATTATTTACAAAGATTTTAAATACAATTGAAGCAACAAATGGAGAGATAAAGTTTGCTTCAGCGACCTTTCATTTGGTTGAAGCTCCCGAATTTAAAGTAAAAATTAATTCCTGACCCAATTGCAGACACTTTGCCAAAGCCGCACAAGCCAACGCTGAAACCCAAGCTTGGCAAAGAGTGTGTTTGTCCAACCGCACGACAAATACGACCGCCAAACCAAAGGACGAAAAAGAACACCGAACCGCTAAATGGCTGTGACAAAAAAGCGGGTTTAGTGCTTAAATGAACATTATACCACGCATCACCTTTTGTGATGTATTGACAGTTTTGTGCTCCTAAATCCTCTTCTTCGCCAAGTCCCGAAACGTTCAGCAGTGTTGACGTATATTGAGTATTTAGTGAAATAGCAGCAATTATTCTTAGTACATAAGCAATACTCCGAATTTATGTTGGTATGAGAAGAATCTTCATTTTTATTTGACAGATACAAATTTATTTTTGTATATTTGCTCTTGATTTATTTAGAGTTAGTAAATGAATTAGTTGTATGGAAGTCTAAAAGAAGGATGTTCTCAGAAATAAATCAATTAAGAATGAAAAAAAATGAACTTGAAAAAGAAGATTTATGATGACAGAGAAATATTCATTGCGCCAATTGCTAAAAATGCGAATCCTGAATTGCGTGGAAAAACGAATTTGGTTTTGTGCTTTTAAAATTTGCGGATAAAATGATAATTGAGCTATGAGCACTTTAGTAGAATACGAATCATCAGAAAGATATCTAAAATCTCTTTTAGAAGGGAGAAGGAGCGAGTGTTCTTCTATCGTAAAAGATTATTTGGCAGAGAAGCACAGTTTCAATGAACTTTATGAAAATGTTCTTAAAATTGCATTGTATGAAGTTGGTAGATTGTGGGAATATAATAAAATCACAGTAGCTGCAGAGCATTTAGCTACCGCTATAACAGAAGGAATATTAAACGAATTGTATCCATATATTATTCCGAACAAATATAACGGCAAAAAAGTTGTATTGACATGTGTAGATAAAGAAGAACATCAAGTAGGTATAAAAATGGTTGCTGACGTTTTTGAATTGAACAAATGGGAAAGCTTTTTATTAGGAAGAGGATTTCCAACTGTTGAGTTAATAAAATTTATCGATAAAATTAAGCCTGATGTGCTGGCTATTTCGCTTAGTGTTTATTTTAATTTTGGAAATTTGAAAAGAATGCTAACAGATATAAATTCAATTTACCCAATGCTGCCTATAATAGTTGGTGGACAAGCTTTATTGCATTTTTCGACAAGTTTTCTTGATGAATTTCCGACAGTTACTTATTTGACAGATTTACAACAACTTGAAGATTTTATTTTAAAATTTTAATAAAGAAAAAATGAAAAAAGAAAACCTATTAAAAACAGCTAAACAGTTGGTTCAGCCTTCTGTAGAATCAACCAGTGAATTTTCGCAAAAAATAAACATGCTGGTTGATAACATGAACAATTACATGTTAAAAAGACCTGACATAAATGATTTGGTTGGTGAAGGAAACCTCGAAATGATGAAAGACAATCATTCAAATCATGCCCGGTTTATGGAGTCAGTGTTTATTAATTATGAACCCGAAATACTTGTCGATACTGTTTTATGGGTATTCAGGGCATATCGCTCCAGAAATTTCAGCTCAACTTACTGGGCTGCCCAACTGAATGCCTGGATGAATATCTACAAAACTGAATTAAGCGAAAAAACCTATACAGAAATTTTGCCGTTTTATAAATGGTTGCAGGTAAATATTCCTGTTTTTAATGCATTAGCTGAACATGCAATCGATGCTCCGCTCTCCTCTCATTAAAAGAATATGTTATCGAATGGATGACCAATTTGTAAATATATGGAGTGAAACAGTTCGGCAATTAAAACTGGATTCCCAAAATAGTGCATTGGGATTGTTTGACATAGATGGCAAACTTTTGCAGGCAAATGAAAGTATGTGCGAATTTCTAGGTACAACCAAAGAGGAACTTCAGCCAAGAAATTTTTTAGTAAATCCTAACTTTAGTAAATTAAAACAACTATCCCCAGATAAAAATAAACTCATTTTTGACAGTCTGTTAACCATTGGAAATTATTCAAACAATAGTTTTGTACTTAAAGCTAAAGTGTTTCGTGACGAAGAAACATTCTTTATCTTTGCAGAAGCTGATGTTATTAATCTATTTGAAGAAAATAAGAAAATGAGCCACCTTAATCAAGAGGTGAGCAATCTTCAGAGACAGCTGATAAAAGAGAAGTTTAAATTAGAGCGTACATTGATAGACTTGAAAGAAACACAGCAAATGCTTATCCATTCAGAAAAAATGAACGCCATGGGAAAATTAGTTGCAGGTGTGGCGCACGAGTTAAATAATCCGATTGCATTTGTTTACGGCAATCTTTTTTCATTAGATACATACTTCAATGACTATAAGAACTTATTTCAGGAGGTAGAGAGCAAAATACGGAATGGAATAGACAATAATTTTATTCCTTTAATTGATGAAATAAAGAAAAAGTATGAAATAGATTTCTTGAATGAGGATGTTCAAGATATAATAAAGGAAACGAAAATTGGGATTGAAAGGGTAAAAGTAATTGTGGAAGATTTGCGCAAATTTTCTCGGCTTGATGAATCCGAAATAAAGAAAGTTGATATAATTGATAGTATTAATTCTACTATTTCAATATTAAAATCAGAAATAGCAGATAGAAATTTGAATTTTACATTTGTTTCGCCTGATAAACTGTATTTAGAATGTTATCCCGGGCAATTAAATCAGGCAATTTTGAATTTGTTGATTAATGCAATTCAGGCAGTTGATGATAATGGTATAATTACTATGTCTCTGATAGAAAACACTGAGAATATACTTATTTCAGTAAAAGATAATGGTATTGGAATCCCTCAGGATATTAAAGACAAAATATTTGACCCTTTTTTCACAACAAAACCCGTAGGTTCCGGAACAGGTCTTGGATTGAGTATAGCATATAAAATAATTACTGATTTGCATGATGGCTCAATCGATGTTAAATCGAAAGAGGGGCATGGTGCAGAGTTCATTGTTTCACTACCCAAAAGTTTAAAAATATGATGATAGAACAGGTTGAAAACACTGATTATAATCTTTTAATAGTTGATGACGAAATTGAAGTTACAAAATCGTTAGCACGCCAATTTAGGAGAAAATATAAAATTCATACTGCTCATAATGTTGACGAGGCAATAGAGGTGATGGAAAATGAAAATATACAAGTTGTTATTTCAGACCAAAGAATGCCGGGATTAACCGGTGTCGATTTTTTTCACAAAATTAAAGATAGATATCCCGATGCATTAAAATTAATTTTGACTGGATATTCCGATATTGAAGCAGTAATAGGAGCCATTAACGAAGGTCAGGTTTTCAGGTATATTACTAAACCTTGGAACCCGACCGAATTGGAAGCGACTATTAAAGAAGCATTTGAAAAGTATGAGTTAATTACAAAGAACAGAAAACTAATGCGCAATTTGTATGATGCTAACCAAAATCTGGAAGAAAAAGTAAAATTGCGAACTTCAGAACTTGAACAATCCAATGAAAAATTGAAACAGTTAAATATTGAAAAAAATAAATATATCGGAATTGTAGCTCATGATTTGAGAGTTCCAATTGGAAATATATTTAGTTTCTCGGAGCTTTTAATTTCAGAATATTCCAATTTATCTGTAGAGGAACATTTAGAGTTTATTTCGATTATTAATGAACGGAGTTCCTATTCGTTGAGCTTGATGGAAAGTTTTTTGGATGCATCAAAAATTGAATCAGGAATACTTGAGTTGAATTTTAAAACTTGGGAATATAATGAACTACTAAAAAACTGTATATCTCAAAATATCATATTTGCAAATAAAAAAATGCAGACCCTGATTTTTGAATCTAATGAAGATAATCATTCTGTTTTATGTGATAGAGACAAAATAGAACAGTCTATTAATAACTTAATTAGTAATGCCATAAAATTTTCTTCTTTAGGAAAAAGAATTTGGATAAAAGTTGAAAAGAAAAACAATCAACTCATTACAAGCATAATTGATGAGGGACAGGGAATACCTGAAGATGAATTAAAATCAATTTTTAAAAGTTATCAGACAACTACAGTAAAACCAACAGCTGGGGAAAAATCGACAGGCTTAGGATTGGCAATTGTGAAAAAAATCATTGAAGCCCATAATGGTAAAATATGGGTTGAAAGTGCAGTTGGAAAGGGTTCGTGTTTTTCCTTTTCAATACCAACAAAATGATAATTCAGTATAGAAAATTGAATGAATAATACACATGACTATATCAATTTGTATAATTTATAGAAAGCAAAGTTCTAAATATCATGTGTTGTTGCCCGCTTAAACTTTTCTTGTAACTTCAAAGGATAGTGAATCGCAGTCGGTTACTTTTCTAATACTAAACGTTAGGGGTAATGCAATGACAACGCAGAAATTCGAAAAAATAAGAGCAGTACCAGCGACAGTAAACGGTAACAGAATTGTCTTTGCTGAATGGGAAAAGAATGTTCAAGTATTGGACATAAATAATGGACTTGTCGCCAAATTCTCAACCGACATGGTGAGTGGAATGACAAATGTTATATAGACGTTGAAAATGGTAAAGTTGAAAAAAAAATTACCTTGGCGAACCGATTTAAATTGAGTTTACAAAACAAGGAAGTCTTATGTTGACAAGTCCGAGAAAACTATATTCAACACTTACCGGGCAACAAATAAAACATTTTAACTTTGAAAATGAATAAAGCACATTCCACTAACAGCAGCTACCCAAAAGGCGGGGTTCAGTACTTCACAGACACATTTGTGCCGATGAATAATTAACAACTCTGTCTTTTCCTTCGACAGTCTCAGGGAACTACAAGTTTAGAATTGACATTTCCCATCTCCCTCGCGGTGTGTATTGCTTCCGTATAGGCAACCAAACGCAAATGTTTGTGAAGATGTAAACTATAATTGTCTGAACTATGAATTTTATGAATTCAATTCCTAACCTTCCGAAGGTTCGAAACCATCGGAAGGTTTCGTCTATATTAACAAACTGACGGGCATTTTAATTCATCCGATGACTCCCCTTAATATGAGTCACAGCTTTAATCAATTCAATAAATCTGTATCTTCCAAGTCATCGGATGAATAAAAGAATTTAAGTGCTTCTTAATCAAATAAATCCCAACAATCTCCCAAATCATAGTTCAGACAATTCGTCACTACATTTTTATATTGGAAATGAATGAAAGCATCTATTCTTACAATCGGAACTGAGATTTGCATTGGCCAAATTGTCAACTCAAACGCTGCTACAATTGGAGCGAAATTAACTCAATTAGGGATTTCGGTAATTGCCAATTCATCCATCCCTGATAATTTGTCGCAAATTGTATCCGAGATCCGCAGACTAAACGATATTAGCGATTTGGTCATCATTACCGGTGGATTGGGTCCAACTCAAGATGACATTACCAAAACTGCTTTGTGCCAATATTTTGAATGTGAAATGATTTTGGATGAAACTGTTTATCAATTTATCGAAAATCTTTTCAAAAGTAAGGGCAGGGAAGTGTCGGATAGAAATAGAGCACAGGCTTTCATTCCTGCTAAAGCGATTGCATTGCCAAATTATGCAGGAACAGCCCCTGGTTTGCTATTCGAACATAATGGCAAAATGCTTGTGGCTCTGCCGGGAGTGCCTTATGAAATGGAGCACATTTATGAAAATTCGCTGAAAGATAGGATCCAATTTGTTCTTGAACAATCTAATTCGGAAATCGAACTTCACAAAACGATTCGTACTTATGGCATTTTCGAATCCAATCTTGCTGATTTAATCGGCGATTCAGATAATATCCCAAACGTAACGGGACTTGCTTATTTACCATCTGCAAGTGGTGTAAGGTTGCGCTTGACTGTGCAATCTCGGGATTTCGATTCTGCCGAAACCAAAATCAATGAAGCTGTTGCTTATCTCGAAAGTAGAATCGGCAAATATATACAATCGTATGATGAAAAACCGATTATTGATTATATTTCAAAGTTGTTTAGAACGAACGGCAAAACGATTGCTGTTGCCGAATCTTGTACTGCGGGTTTACTCGGCGGAGAATTGACCAAATTAGCAGGTAGTTCGTCATTTTTCTTAGGTGGATTTATGACTTATTCCAATGGATGCAAATCGCAACTGTTGGGTATTGCTCCTGATATAATTAATGATTATGGGGCTGTCAGCGAAGAAGTCGCCACATTAATGGCAAAAAATGTACGTGAAATCTTCAAATCCGATATAGGTATTTCAATTACGGGAATTGCAGGTCCAGATGGAGGTACTGATACCAAACCTGTTGGTACAGTTTGGTTTGGTCTCTCATATGGAGAGCGTCTATTATCATCAAAACAAATTTTTCCCGGAAATCGTGATGCTATCAGGAATCGGGCTGTATTTTATGCGTTAAATATGTTGAACAATTTACTCAAAGAAAAATGAAAATATTAGCAATAGAATCTTCATGTGACGAAACATCGGCTTCAGTCCTTGACGGAACAAGAGTTTGTACAAATATCATAGCATCGCAGTATTTCCATGCCAAATACGGTGGCGTAATTCCCGAACTTGCTTCAAGGGCGCATCTTCGTTCAGTGTTTGAAATTGTCAACCGTGCAATTGAAGAGTCAGACATCAAGATGGAGCAAATTGATGCTATCGCTGTCACAAAGGAGCCGGGATTAATCGGTTCATTAATTGTGGGTTCAAATTTTGCTAAGGGGTTAGCTTTACGTCTTGGCAAACCGATTGTTCCGATTAATCATATAGAAGGGCACATTTATTCAGGTTGCCTTCAAGATGAAAGTCTGAATTTCCCGTTCATTTCATTGGTTGTAAGTGGTGGGAACACTTCAATTTTCTTAGTCAAATCGTATATGAATTATGAAGTCATTGGTTCTACAAAAGACGATGCGGCAGGGGAAGCTTTCGATAAAATCGCTAAGTTAATCGGATTGCCCTATCCCGGAGGTCCGCTTATTGACAAATTAGCCAAAGAAGGAAATCCGAACACTTTCAATTTCCCCAGACCAATGATTCATGATGATAATCTTGATTTCAGTTTTAGCGGGCTCAAAACCTCTGTTAGATACTTTATTCACAAGCAATTTAGCAATGGTTTGCCTGAAGAAACGAAGCCAGATTTCTGTGCATCAGTTCAAGAAGCAATATGCGACGTGTTGACCGTGAAAACCGTAAAAGCAGCACTGAAACATAAAGTGAATAATATTGTTGTTGCCGGAGGTGTATCAGCAAATTCGCGATTGAGGACGCTAATGAGTGAAAGAGCAAACAAAAAGGGCATCAACGTAGTTGTGCCCAAAATGAGTTACTGCATGGATAATGCCGCAATGATTGGATTTTTGGCATACCACAAATTGCTCGAATCGCAAGATTCATTCTTTGACTTTACATACCAAGTCTCGGCATCGTCTCTGAGAGCCCGATAAATATCAAACTAACGAGAATCCGATATTATAGTATGTACATTCCTCATGTTGGCATGTACGATTTCGCATTGAAAAAGTACATCGTGCTTGGCTGATTGGCAAATCTACAGCAAATCTATCATGCAAAAATCCAATCGCTGATTCAAGAGATATGTATGTGTCACGTTTGCAACATCTTGGTCCGTCGCTTTCTGCAACCAATTTCAAACTTTCTGCCACAATCAGATTCGTTATAGACCAAGCATCTTCATGCTGATTTTCTCTATCCATAAAAATACTCAAAAATACACCTGTTCCAATAGCAGCACCGCATGTGCCTATACTGTAATTGCAAACGTTTGGTGTTTCCGCTTTGGCTCTACGTTCTGCAATTTCGAGTTTATCGCTCAATTCGTCTTGTTTGCCTGTTTTATTTGCAATGCAAGTCAATAGTACAGCCGGAACAATAAAGTGATGCTCAGGACCGTGCATTTTGATAATTGGCGAATCCATAATCATAACAGCCAATTCAATAGGGCTATCGCCTTTGTAGCTCAAGCATTTTTGCTTTACATGCTCTGTAATCGGTGTTTCTATGCAAGAGTCACAGATATAGTGTCCACTGTCGCAATTCATTGATGAGGTCTTGGTTCTACCGCAAAAATCGCAATGTATTTCTTTTGGGGCTTCAAGTTTATGTAAATCATCCCCGCAAATGAAGCAAGTTTTTAACTCGCTCGAGTTGTATAATTCAATTTTAGCCATCTTAATCTCATACAATATTCAACATTAGTCATTTATGATAAGACTTTATTTGTTCAACCCAATTTGTCATATCATACACCCCTAATATACTGAAAAGCTTGGCATTGGTCAAATATTATTTTTAATAATTTGGCATAAATTCAATAAATTTATTTTTTTAGCATCTCTTGGGCACATATTTTCAATCCGGCTCGGTATTTTGTCGGTTTAAAAAATCTATCGTTGAATTTTCTACTATCAAAATAATAGTCAAATTCTTGTTGGTACATCATTTCAAGGATTTCCTTTACATCCGAATTGAACCATCCAACCATTTTCATCATCCACATACTCATGACATTGTATCGAGCTTCGACGCCAAAAGCTTCGGCGGCGTATTCGACAAATTGTTTTCCGGAGATTGGTTCGGGGTCGGTTGGCATATGCCAGACTTGATTATAAGCATCAGCCGTATTTCCCAATATGGCAGTAGCCTTTGCCGCATCGGGTGTGAAAGTTGCGGAATGGATTACTTTATCGTTTATAATCCAAGAAGCTTTTTTACCATTTTTGAATTTGTCTAGTACCATCATAAACGAAGCTGTATTAATTGCTTTTGCTCCGTAAAAATCAGCCGACCGTGCTATTAAAGCATCAATCTCGCCTGTATCAGCTGTGCTCATAAGCATCTCGGCAATATGTGCTCTGACTTCACCTTTTTTACTGCAGGGATTGATTGGAGTTTCTTCTGTCATAGCACCGTCAACCTTACCATACATATAAACGTTATCAAAAAATACGAGCTTACACTTATTGCGAATACACGCTTCGATTACGTTATTCATTACTCGTTGCCAATCTTGCTGCCATACTGCCGTTTTGTAGGGCAATCCGGCTACCAAATAAGCAATCTCTGAGCCTTCAAGTGCTTCGTTAACTTGTTTTTGGTTTAGCAAGTCTGCCGTGAATAATTCTTCATCTCCAACGACGTGTTTTGGGTTTCTGCCAACTAAACGGACTAAATCAGTGAATTTTGTAAGTTCTACAGCAAGGTCTAAACCAATTGCTCCGCCTGCACCAAGTATTGTTTGCATATTTTTCTCTTTAATTATTTGTTGAATTTGAATAATCTTGACAAATATAAATCTTGTGATGATTATTCAACAATATTACGTTTTTAACAAAACAAAGTTACGATATAATATTTAATAAATAAAAAAAGGGTCGCATGATGCAACCCTTAAATTTTGATTTAATCCGACTATGATTAACGCCAATCTACAAGCATCGAGAATCTCATTGTGTTAGCAAGAGGGTGATTTTCTTCGATTGTGTTGATGAAACTGAAATCAAGTTTGAAAATGTCGTATTTTACGCCGGCACCGAAGTTCCAATATTGGCGATTACCTTGTGCAGCAGGTTCGAGAAAATATCCTAATCTGAATGCAACGACTTTTTGGTACCAATACTCAGCACCAAATGCCCATTCTGCACCTGGATTTTCCCAACCTGAAATCAATGATTTCGGTAGGGCATCAGAGCCGAGACTGTCTCTTTTGACCAACATTTTTGCCATATCGAATGCAAAGGTTAATTCGTTGAATTCATCACTATATGCTTTGAATGCAGTTCCAAGTCTCAAAGTTGTCGGTATCGGGTCTGATTCTTTAATGTAGGTGATTTTTGGTCCAACATTTTTAAGATTCAATCCAAGTGATAATTTGTCTTGGATTCCGAGGAATTCAATATCTTGAGGTTTCCACAGAATACCTAAGTCGAATGATGCACTTGTTCCGGTTCCAGCTTCTCCGCCGGTTTGGACAGATGTAGGAGTAAGATTCGAATGGATATAGCGTAGTTGGAAACCAACACCCAAATCAGGTGCTACTATAGTCCCATATGAAAAGCCGAAAGAAAACTCATTGGAAATGAACTTTCCTAAAGTAGTGCCATCAAAGGCAGTACGAGTAAATTCGCCTAAATTCATGAAAATGAAATTAAAGGCAACCGTGCCGTCAAGACTTTCAAAATACTGACCTATAGTACCGTAACTATAAAACAAATCAGCGTTGAATTGTGGCAACCATGGCGAAAATGCCAAAGCAACCTGTCTAAATGGAATTAACTCATCGTCGCCAAAATCTGCATCATAATTCTCGAAATAATCTAAGAACCCCAATCCGGCAGGATTCCAATATATGGCATTGATATCATCTGCTATTGCAGTTCCGGTTTCGCCACGTCCGCTCGAACGTGCATCAGGCGATATTAAAAGGAAAGGAACAGCAGAGCCGCCAGCCTGTGAGTACAACTCCATTGGCAGTGTTGTTGACATTATTATAACAGCCATCAAAGCCATTTTGATTGATGATTTCATCAAATTAATCCTCCAAAAACTTTATTCATTATATTTTTTGTTATCATTTCAAATACTAATTTATTTTTACTATTTTAGTTCTTGCAACTGTCGTGCCACCACTTGAGTTTGGCACTTCAATATGCACAATATATACTCCCTGCGAAACAAGATTTCCGAGATTATCTTTTCCATCCCAGACAATTTCAGATGTATGATACGTATTGACTGACGTTTTAATGTCTCTAAGAGTAACACCGGTTAAAGAAAATATTTTCATATTTACGTCAAAAGGTGGTGACATATTGTGATTTAAGACAATCGTTGTTTGTTCGGAAAATGGGTTGGGGTAGTTAAATTTTACATTTCCTACCGAACCGTCACCATTTGGCGAGATATAGAAATTTGTTTCGGCAATAGTGAAATTATTGAATACATCCCAAGCTCTGACCTTGACTGTGTGTTTACCCGGAGCTAAACCAAATAAAAATGACTCTATAGAGCCGCTACGTGAATCTGTAAGTGATGTTGTAAACCTTTCTGTCAAATCTATCGAATTAGGCGAATCATCTATCCATGCATCAATCTTATGTCCGATACCGATTCCTGTTGAATTTATACCGGATTCGTCGAATAAATCAATAATCAATTTTGGATTCGATGTCACTACATCGCCTTTGATAAAATCTCGCGAGTCCAAATACAAATATATTTCGGGTCCTGTAATATCATGAACGCTTGTAGGGTCGTAGCCATCTATTCTGAGATTGTGATAAGAACCTTTGGCAAATTCACCCTCTTCCGAATAAGCATAAACAAATAAGCGCCCGGGATTATCACTAAAACTAATGTCTTTCGGGATTATAAAATCTGCAGTAAATTTTCCGTTTTCAACCTTGTACGAACTCCGATTCAAAGAAGGTCCTAACTTGGTAAAATAGAACTTGTCGCGTTTGATACCCATAAATTCTTCAACTATTTGGTATTCGGAATCACCGTCACGTAATGTTACTAAAACTGTTCCGTTAAAGTTCTCATCAACAGATTTGCCATCCGGCAGAAATATTCTTCCTTCTATTGTGATTTTAGATAATGCCGGTATTATTATTGGTTCATCACCGTTTTCACTTAACAAAATTCCATTAATTTTATCAATATTAATCTGATTTTCAGGCATCAATAACTTCATAGTCGGGTCGCCAAGTAAGAAATATTTTTTATCGTTTACTCCGGTAAAATCTTGTTTCAATTGTCTTACAACATCGCCCAATGTGTTATATCTATTTGTGTTCTGATTACGTGTAAACAAAAACTGATATAATTTGTATAATAGGTTGGCATTGAGTTGCGAATAAACAATACGAGTCGAAGTGAAAACTGCAATTGCTGCACCTTTGCGACTTAAGAACATATCTTCGCCACCGCTTTTAGTTTCGGGATTATCAAATCTTCCAAAATCACATGTAGCAGCCGTTAAAAAGAACATTTTGTCCAAATTAGTCATTTGCGGTATAGTTACGTCTCTATCTAAAATCTGTTCGTGACCCCATACCCGAGGGTTACCGTGTCCTATCCAATTCAAGACCAATCCGCCTGTAGTATTGATTTTGGTCAACATATCTTGGTTAACTTTTGGTTTCAATCTGCCATTTGGAATATTTTCAGTAGGATATTCTACCAAATATATTTTATCGTACTGCATATCTTGAGCATATTTGTTTAGAACGTCCATTGTCAAAATTTCAGACTGGTCAGTATGTAAAGTCCCCTCGTAATTTTTCCCCTGTGTTGGACCGTCATCTGCCATGAGTAACAAGTTTGAGCGCCATTGGTCTAACGAAGAATTATTTTCGTAATGTTTCAATTTATCTACAAAAGCCAAACCGTCTTCATTGTTTTCGGCTGTAATTCTTCCAATGCTCAAATCCAACAAATCATCATTGCCGACGATCAAACCATAGAAGTCATCTGACGACCAAGCACTGTGGATTTCACTAAAACTTGACAAATAATAATCGAATGATTGATGAGCCGGAATATAATTAATCTTTGATGATGCTATGTTTTTCATATCATAATGACCGTCTCCCCACAACACAAGGTATTGGGGTTTAACTTCCCAATTATACCAAGCATAAGCAATGTAATCACGCAATGCAGTTATATCCGGCATTCCACATGAAAATTCATTATAAATATGGTCTGTGCGGACAATATGAATTTTCAAATCTGATACACTTTCGCGATATTTTTTATATTCTTGTGCAGAAATCATCAAATCAGGATGTGTCAAAACTATTACATCCGCATTTTCTTTGTTGCCACGTAAATTAATAAGTTCGGCAGGGGATACTTTGGGTGATTTTATTTTAGATGATACGTAGTATTTGCGATACTCCCCCTGCGATAAATCAGTAACAAATTTGAATATGCCACCGGTGACGGCTGTATTACGAATTATCTTAGGATTAGATGGCGTCGTGACATCAAAACCATATATAGTTTGCCCGGAAAAACCGTTGATTGTAAATTCACTTATGCCCCTTAAATTCGTGTCTGCTATGAAAGACAACTCATTGTCAATTGCGTAAAAACTCCGGGGATAATGAATCTCAAAATAATCAAAATATGCTATTGAGCCTGTTAAATTCGGATTTGTATATTGCAAACTGATTATGCTACGATTGTCGTTTCCGATTTTGGACGCACTCATCGTCAGTTCGGCAAAATCACGATTTGCCATTGTATAATTTGGTAGTGAACGTAAATTAATGGTACCTAACTTCTCATTGTTGTCAAAAATATTGAAAACACCAGGCGAATCAGACTTATGCGCCAATGCAAATCTGTAAAATATATCTCCGCTTTTGTCTAAATTATGTAATAATACCGGATTGAATGGATTTGAAAAATAAGTTCTGCCAAACCAAATCCTGCCGGCACCGGGACTATAAGGATTTGTCAAGTCCTCGTCAACAAAAACTCTATGGACATAATTTTTGGGACGATTAACAATCTCACCGCTTATATCAGCCGGAAACTCGGCTCTTTTGCCATTTCTTCCGCCCCAAGTCAACAAATAATAGCTTTCTTTAGAATAAGTATTCTTGTAATGTTGAATTTTTTTGCCAACTTTTTGAAAAGTGACTGTCGGTGCACCGTAAAAGATAATATAATCCAACTTTCCGTCGGATTTGTTTACAACTTGAATTGCTTGTTCGTCCATATCATTGAGCAAGGCATCGGAAACAAGTTCAGAAAGCTCTTTGCCACCTTTGCTAAATATTTTCAGAGTATTGACATCAATGTTGGCTACGTTCACACCAGATGCGGATACTTGGTTAGCATCAATTCTATAAATACCTTCTTCAGACACAGATACTTTGAGCCATGAACCACTTGATATTAGATTCAAATCTTTTATGATTTCACCATTCATCAATCTCGGTTCATCCTTAAATGTAGTTTCGGGTTTGATGCCCCAATTAACAGCTTGACTGTAGTTTATCGCATTTGCAGCATTAGACTTAATCATGGTATTGCCCGATTTCGTATAATCAAAATTTATTTTGACTGTAATGGAATCAAGCATATATAAAATTCCGTCTTCATATTTATAGGGGTGGATTTGCAATTGTGCCAAGTGGTGGTCGGAGGAAATACCTAAGTATTCCAACTTATAAAATTTTTCGGGGAATTGATAACTCGAATAAAATGTAGGTTCGATACTAAGTTCAGAGAAATCGTTGAGTTTGTCGAAATTCATGTCAAAAGGGATGATGTCGTATCCGCGAATAGGGCTGTAGTGCAAATCAAGTAATTCTGAACTGAATCCGTCCGGTGACGGTACAATGAATTTCACGGGTAAATATTGGTCAAGTGGTTGGCCAAATTGATTTTCTTTCAAAATTGTAGATTCAAATTCAGGGTATAAGTAAACATCGCCCGAATTGCTCGTTACGAATTTGGAATTTGTAATAGCAGGGATATACTTGACGACAACTGAATTGTTGTGATAGGAGACTTCTTGAGCATAGGACGTCATTGTGACATGAAGCAATATGATTACGAAGACGCAGTAGAGAAATTTATTTACTACCATGATTATACCCTAAGTTAGTTTGCACAACATTGCATTAACAATTGCAACACATTTTTGTTACAATTTAGGAATTTTTTTCCAAACTAAAGCAGTAAATATAATCTATAGTATCCTTCGTTTTTCTGTAATAGACGAAACTAATAAAAAATCATGTAAAGAAAAAATATTTTTCAAAGTTTTTTTAAAAATTTTCAAAATATTTTAATGTTGACGTTTCAATCCATAGTTGAGTTTTTATCTGAGCTCCCTAATAATCTACCCCACAGCTGCTGTAGGGTAAATTGATCAGGATTTTGAACTTATACTACTACTTTATTTTTTTACAAATGCTTTTGTAACTATTACATCATTTTTCATTCTTAGAAGAATGTAATAAATGCCCGTAGTCATAGATGATACATTGATTTCAAGCCGATTTGATTGCAATCCGGTTATGTTGCTTATCATTACTTTTCCGCTAATGTCAACGATTTGCACTTCTGTCAAATTTGATAAATTATGAGTCAGAGTTAATTGCTCGTCAGTTGGGTTTGGCGTAATGCTTAGTTCGTAATTTGCATAATCTTCTACTGAAGATGTGGTCGAACCAATCCCGACAAGCGGAACGTCAAGAGTTGCAGGGTCAGAATCGGAAATAATTCTCAATGTAGCTGTTCTCGTTTGGTAAACTTTAGGTTGGAATCTTACTGCTATTCCAACTGTTTCACCCGGCGAAAGTTCTTCGGGGCGGTTAAATACGAGTCGGAATTCGTCGGAATCCACACCTTCATCGGGAATAATTTCAAAGGAAGTGAAATTTAATCTCACATTGCCTTCATTTCGCAAATCAACACGTTTAATAACATTTGTTGATGTGTCCACTGAACCAAAATTTACAGGCGATTCATTCAGAACAGCAATTTTCTTTTCAATATTTGTCGGAGTTACTTCAAAGTCAAGGAATCCAATAGAAATCCGTCCGGCACTCCAAAGTCTCACAGATGCGCCATCGCCATAACCGGTTCCGACTTGCAAATTCGTTGATTGTTTTGTAAGCTCGGGTTTGAGTGTCATTCCCATGTCATCAGAAGTGAAGACCGACCCGTTAAATGAAGTTATAGCAAATTTGTCTGCTGCTCTAATTGCATATACTGATATTGGCATGATTGAATTTGAAGTGAAATTCTGAACTCTCTTAGTCCAAGTCTTACCACCGTCAGTTGTTGTAGCGAGAAATTGGTCGCCTGCCTGACCGGAAGCTACTTCCTGATAGACAACAAATCCATTGTTATCATCTAAGAAGTCCATTTTTGAGACTGTACCACCGACATGTAATACGGATACATCCCAAGATTGACCGCGATTTGTTGAGCGGAATACTCTACCTTTAGAAGTCCCAAACCATATGCTGTTTCCGTGATAAGCCACAGATTCTACATAGCCTGATTCACCTGTCTCAGGGTTCGGTATATTGGTTAATTTTGTCCAATTAGCTCCTCCATTGCTTGTAGAGGCAATTCCCCACGAAGAACCGATTGCGTCGCCAAGGAAAATTGCATTTTGGGAGTCATAAAAATGAATTGAATTGATAAATGGTGTGATGGTGTTTACAAGTGTTGTACTCCAATTTGCTCCACCATCAGTTGTTTTGAATACTTTTGCCGCACCATTAGTCGGACCACTACCGGCGTATGCCACATCAGCACTCAAACCATAAACACAATAAACGGGTTCGGAAGTAAAAACGTTGAACCGACTGGAACCTCCAACTTTGTATAAGATACTTCCTTGACCTTCGGCTACACCGACAGACCAAAATACATTTTTACTTGGAGTATGGGCACCGTACCATGTTATCAAAAAAGTATGGCTTAATGCTTGAGTTAACGTGAATTTGTTGCTGCTTTGAATTTTGACAGGGATGGATAACATTTGATAATCAACATAATCGCCGCTTTGGTAAGTGACCAACAAGTCCACATAACCATCAAACCATGGATTATTTTCCTTTAACTGCAATTCTACAATTATTTCTTTAGTTTCAAGCTGTCCGAAATCTCCAGCTTCTATCTCGTTGTTTTTCAAAGTTGCAATGTCTCTGTATGGTGATAATATAATTTTAGAATTTGGTGCAGGAGAGAGGTAGTTAGTTATGTTGAGTTTTACTTGAGTCATTTCATAATTAACTATTGCTCCAATATTGCCGTTTACAGTCATTGCGTCGCAATAGAAACCCGGGATTTTTAATTCGGGAAAATCCGGATTATTGTATTTCACCGCTTTTTCGGCATTTGCTCTACCATAAATCAAAGGCCTTGAAGCCGGATTTTGAGTTGCCAATACATTGTCTGAGGTGCTTCTTATCTGACGTGCAATTTGCATGGGCGACCATGTTGGATGAATTGATTTGACCAATGCTGCAAGCCCCGCAACGATAGGACTCGAAAATGATGTACCGTCAGCTCGAGTATAACCGGTACCTATTGTTGTTGATAATATTTGAGAACCCGGTGCAAAAACGTTGACATTATGTCCGTAATTACTGAAACCGGACACTCTATCGTTTGCATCTGTCGCACCTACCGATAAGACATTTATGTAGTTACAGGGATAATAGTTAAAAACATCATTATTTGAGTTGTCATTGCCTGAAGAAGCGACTACTAATGCCCCCATAGCAGTTGCTTGGTTGATTACATCTTGTTCGGCACCACTTCTACCCGGACCGCCCCAGCTACAATTGATTATATCTGCACCCGAACGAGCTGCATATAAAATTGCTTCGTAACCTCTTAAAATACCACGTACAGAAGCATTATCTGAAGCACATTTTAGGGACATGATTTTTGCAGAATATCCAAGTGATGCAATTCCAATCGAATTATTTGTAACTGCTGATGCACATCCTGCAGACAAAGTTCCGTGATTATTGTTTGGGTTACGGGGATTATTATTTTCTCTGAATAAGCCTGAATAATACTCTTGAGTGGTTATATTACCAACAAAATCCCATCCACGAATATCATCTATTTTTCCGTTTCCGTCATCATCTATTCCGTTATCCTCTATTTCACTACTATTTATCCAAATATTGCCGGCTAAATCAGGATGTTGCCAATCACTTCCTGAATCAACTATTGCTATTACTATTTGGTCAGAACCTTTCGTTACTTCCCACGCTTCAGTTGCTTTCATCAATGTCAAAGCGTATTGTTCGCCCAATCTTGGGTCATCCGGTGTGAATCCGTTTGAATATCGAATATAGATAGGTGAGGCATATTCAACATTCGGATTTTGTTCGATTAACTCACAAATATCAAAGGGGTTAACGGTTCCTGAATAATGTATTTCATAGATTCGAGATACTCCATACATATCAGGAGCTAACAAATCGCCGTTCACATATTTTGCAAATGGAGCATCAATTTGGAAATCACCGACCAATTGCATAACATCAAAGCCCAGTATCGATGCCATATCTTTTTGCATGGTTATGTCGGAGAGTTGGTATTTTATTTTAACATGAAGCGAGTAAGGCATGTAATGTTTTTGGTCAATGCTTTTAGGGTTTGAAGATAATTCACTTTTTTGAACTTCATCTCCGGTCTTATAGAAATTAGGTATGGTTGCAGAATATGATACAACACTAAAAGCCCAAAACAAAGCAATAACTTTAATAAATATTTTTGTAGCTAACGACATTAAAAAGTCTCCCATTATTTGTTTTAATACAACTTACAATAATACATTAAATTCCAAAAAGTTACAAATTTAAATAGTGTTTTATTACACTTTTTATCCCGTCATATAGAGAAATCTTACTTTTCCATCCCAAAGAATTCAGTTTGGAGCTATCAATTAATTTGCGAGGCGTGCCGTCCGGTTTGGATGTGTCAAATCTTATTTCACCTGAATACCCGACAATATTTTGAATCATTAATGCCAAATCTTTTATGCTTATTTCTTCGCTCGTCCCGACATTGATAAATTCGCCGATTTGACTATATGAATAGTTTTCCATCAAAAATATGCAAGCCGAAGCCATATCTTCTACGTGCATGAACTCGCGTAAGGCATTCCCCGTTCCCCAAATAGACACATAATCTTTACTTACGCCCAATTCTTCCAATTTAGCAATTATTGCATCAATATCATTTGAATTCTCGAATCCAAATCCAATTGAATACCGCTTCACATCTTTGATTATAAATTCGGTATCGCCTTCTCTAATCGCATTTGCAAGTAGTATTTTGCGTAATAAAGCAGGCAGGACGTGCGATTTTTCGAGATTGAAATTGTCATTATTGCCATACAAATTTGTCGGCATTAGGGAAATGAAATCAGTGCCATATTGCTCGTTGTAGTAACGGCAAAGTTTAATTGCAGCGATTTTAGCTATTGCATAAGGCTCGTTTGTTGATTCGAGAAGTCCGGTCAATAGCGCATCTTCATTAATAGGTTGTGGAGCAAATTTCGGATATATGCACGATGAACCGAGATTAAGCAATTTGCGGACGCCATTATTTTTTGAGGCATGAATCACATTGGCAGCTATCATTATGTTATCGTAAATGAATTCGGCTTTATAGGTGCTATTTGCTAATATTCCGCCCACTTTTGCAGCCGCCAGAAATACATAATCCGGCTTGTTTGATTGGAAATATTCATTTGTGCGAGTTTGGTCCCGCAAGTCAAGATTTTCAAATTCTCCTTTGATTATATTGGTATAATCATTGGCAGTCAATAATTTTGAGATTTCCGAGCCAACCATACCTTTGCTACCTGCGACATAGATTTTCGAATTTTTATCTGTCATCTAAGTTGCTCACATCAGTTGCAAAAGTGTTTCGAGTCCAATTAATTTCGTTTGCCAGCATTATCTCTTTGCCTTGCCCAATAGCATTCAGCCCGTTTTGAATCAAGTCGTGGTCCATCATAATTTTAACCAAATCGTTGAATTTGACTTTTGGCTCCCAACCCAACAAGGTCTTAGCTTTGGAAATATCAGCCAATAAATGATGAACTTCGGTAGGTCTGTAATATTTTGGGTCTATCTCGACTACTACACTGCCGATTTTTGGACTATCGCTCAATCGAAAATCATTGCTTTTGATTCTTGCTTTCTCGTTAGCTCCTTCTCCAAACCATTCAATTTCAATTCCACAATACCTAAAAGATGATTCGACAAACTCTCTAACCGAATGGCTTTCTCCTGTACCTATTACAAAATCATTCGGCTCGGGCTGTTGGAGCATCATCCAAGTCATTACGATAAATTCCGGTGCAAAACCCCAATCTCTTTTGGCATCTAAATTTCCGAGATACATCTTATCCTGTTTACCGGAAATGATTGCAGATACTGCGCGTGTGATTTTGCGAGTTACAAAGGTTTCTCCGCGTCTCGGGCTCTCGTGATTGAATAATATTCCGTTGCAAGCAAAAATATCGTATGCTGAACGATAATTATCCGTTATCCAATATGCGTATAGTTTTGCGGCTGCATAAGGAGATTGAGGTTGGAAAGCTGTTTGTTCATTTTGTGGATGAAGAGCCGACCCAAAAAGTTCTGATGATGACGCTTGATAAAACTTGATTTTATTTCCACTATTTCTTATTGCTTCCAAAATACGCAAAGTCCCCAAACCCGTTACATCACCGGTGTATTCCGGCATATCGAAAGATACTCTCACATGACTTTGTGCACCAAAATGATAGACTTCGTCCGGTTTGATATTATAAACAATGTTATTTATAATCCCCGAATCTGTCAAATCACCATAGTGTAAGTGCAGTTTCGGCTTGTTTGAGTGGGGGTCGGTGTAGATATGGTCAATCCTGTGAGTATTGAATGTGCTCGCTCTGCGAATGATTCCATGCACCTCATATCCCTTCGACAAAAGGAATTCTGCTAAATATGAGCCGTCCTGACCTGTAATTCCTGTTATTAATGCTTTCATTAATCAAAACCATATTTTTGGAAACATCAAATATAAACCTAATTTTAAAAAATAAAAAATGGATTCTGACTTCTTGTTAAAATAATAGGTAAATTTTTTGCTTGCACGTCCGATATATTTTGAAATAGGTTACGATAAATGGATGAAACATCAATAATTAGTGGGCAAGTTAACAGAATCGGCGGACAGGGAAAATCGCCGGGCAATACCTATTATCCTTACTCTCAGCCTCAAAAAAGCAAACCACAATTTACTAAAGTCAGAGCAGGCGAGATAGTCCAAGGGCGAATTGTAAAAATTACCGGATATCAGACTGCATTAGTACGTTTGCCTATCGGTAATTTTCATGCCGAAATTCATGGTAAATTGCAAGCAGGAGACGAACTTTTTTTCTATGTTATGGAGACTCAACCCAACCTAATCATGAGAGTTTACTCAGTCAGTATTTATGCTGATAATAATCGAAGGGGAATTGATGAAATCTTACGAATTCTTGATTTGCCACCAACCCAAGAGTTTGCTAAGGCAACTGAGATTGCTTCAAAATTCAATCATACTATAATACGTGACGAAATTTATAGTATTCTACGAACCTATACCGGCATAAATGGCAATCTACTCAGCGATTTTGATTTTGAAACTGCTATCGAGACTCTTTGGTTGATGAAAGAATCAAACATAGAATTTGATGAAGACATTTTTGCGAACGGTCTAAGTTTTTTGGGTGGTGTAAAATCTTTAAACGCTGATTTGAAATTCATCTGTAGCTTTCGAATTATAAATTCTATCGGAAAATTATATAAAGATTTTAGCGAATATGACATCAGCACCGGAAAGCTGAAAGTAATGTTTCAAAAGCTCAGTAATATCGAAGCAACAATTGATGCAATCAAATCAGATTTTCAAAAATCATCGGTCATTGATCCAAATATTCAAGATGAATTTGCAAAAAGAATCAAAAGAATTCGGACTTTGTTCGTGAGTATGAGCTATTGGAATACAATTGCTTTGCATAAAGAAATTCCGATGAATATTCTATTGCCGATGGTGCTTGAAAACGAAATTAAGATAATCTATCTTACTTTTAAATTCAAACCCGAAACTGCAAAGCAAATAAGACACTTGGAAAAGTCTTCAAAATTAAATGAATCCACCAATATATATGCACTATTTGAAAATTTGTTATCAAATAATGATAACATCATTAATAAAAAGCAAGAGTTCGAACTTGACTTAGAGATAGAACCAAAAATCAAAGAAATTATAAATGTTTTGCATCAATTGCCTATTATAATCTTAAAACTCGTACTTTTGAATCAGGATGAAACGTTGTTATTAAAATCTGATTTTTTCCAAAGTATGAGAATGAAGAATATATCAGTTGTGTTATGACATTGAAATTGAACAACAAAATTGTAACTAAATACACCAAATCATCTGAATACCTTAGTAATACTGTATTCGGTGATGCTGAAATTTCAATTACTGCCGGTTCGGGTATTGCTCAATCATTTCTACCTGATGATATCTTGTTTTCTATTCCATATCACGAGATACCAAACTTTCCCACAACAAGTGTAGAAGGACATGCCGGTGACCTTTTGCTTATCAACATCAATGGCGTCAAAGCGATGGTATTTTCCGGCAGATTTCATCTGTACGAGGGTATTGAAGTTTCTGAAACTGTATCGCAAATCATTGTATCGTATTTGCTCGGATTACGAAATCATATTATTACAAATGCAGCCGGAGCACTCAATGAAGCATATTTGCCAGGAGATTTGATGCTTATCAGTGATACTTTAAATTTCACTTCTCGTGATTTATCATCAGTTTTTGATAGTATAAACTTTAGGCAAAACATTTCTAAACAAGAGAAAAATTTGGGAATATACAAAAAATTAAATGCAATCCTGACAACAATAGGTATAAATTTGAAATTTGGGGTATATGCGGCTGTAATTGGTCCAAACTATGAAACTCGTTCAGAGATTAGAATGTTCAGACGTCTGGGAGCAGATGCAGTAGGAATGTCAACTGTTTTGGAATTGGCTACTGCCGATATACTCGAAATGAATACAATTGCCTGCTCGCTTATAACAAATACTGCGAAAGAAATTCCACAATTAGTGACTCACCAAGAAGTTATGGATTTGGCTTTAAAATCACGACTTGATGTAAGAGAGTTTATTTTTGCCGCTACTAAGTTATTAATACGTTAATATTAAATCATGATTTTCACAACAAATAACGCTTATTATGATTCTATGTTACATATTTTTATTATTTTATATCTTTAAAAATGAAAATTTACAATAAAGTATAAATTAACATTTTATTCACATACAAGGAATAAATCCTATGAAAATCAATCGTCAAGAAGCACTTGACTACCACAGCATGGGTAGAAAGGGAAAAATTGAAGTAATTACAACCAAACCAACAGCAACACAACGAGACTTGTCTTTGGCATATTCACCCGGAGTAGCCGAACCTTGTCGAGCAATTTTTGAGAATCCGGAAGATGTGTTCAAATATACAGCTAAAGGAAACTTAGTCGCTGTAATATCTAATGGTACTGCAGTTTTGGGATTAGGAGATTTGGGAGCTATGGGCGGAAAACCTGTTATGGAAGGCAAGGGTGTATTATTCAAAGTATTTGCCGACATCGATGTTTTTGATATTGAAATTGAATCCAAAGATGTAGACGAAATCATTAGAACTGTAGAACTCATTTCGCCAACTTTTGGTGGTATCAATCTCGAAGATATCAAAGGACCTGAATGTTTTGTAATCGAAGAAGCTCTGAAGAAAAAGTTGGATATTCCTGTATTTCATGACGACCAACACGGTACAGCCATCATCAGTGGTGCTGCATTGTTGAACGCAGTCGAAATAGTAGGCAAAAAGCTTGAAGATATAAAAGTTGTTTATAATGGAGCCGGTGCTTCCGGTGTCGCATGCGCTAAATTCCACATAAGTCTTGGTGTAAATCCCAAAAACGTTCTGATGTGCGATTCAAAAGGTGTGATTTACAAAGGCAGAACTTCAGGCATGAACGAATACAAAGAAGAATTTGCAATTGAAACCGATGCTCGTACACTCGAAGAAGCATTTGTCGGCGCTGATGTTTTTGTCGGATTATCTCAAGCAGATTGCGTTACACAAGAGATGCTTCTTTCGATGAGCAACAATCCGATTGTTTTTGCAATGGCAAATCCTGACCCGGAAATTACCTACGAACTTGCAATTTCTGCCAGAAAAGATTTAATTATGGCGACAGGAAGGTCGGATTATCCAAATCAAGTTAATAACGTACTTGGATTCCCGTTCATTTTCCGTGGTGCATTGGACGTTCATGCCAAAGCTATCAACGAAGAAATGAAAAAAGCTGCTGCTTATGCATTAGCCGAACTAGCGAAAGAAGATGTTCCCGATAGCGTTAAAAGAGTCTATAATGTGGATACAATGTCATTCGGACCTGATTATATAATCCCAAAACCATTTGACCCACGTGTTTTGACAAGGGTCGCTCCTGCTGTTGCGAAAGCCGCTATGGATACAGGCGTTGCAAGACATAACATCGAAGATTTCGATAAATATCGTCAAGAACTCGAAGTCAGAATGGGGCGCTCATTTGAAATAATGCACAACATCTACCAAAAAGCAAAACGACAACCAAAGCGAATAGTTTTCCCCGAAGGCGAAAACGCTAAAATTATCCAAGCCGCGATAATGAGTTTGGAAATGAATATAGCTAAGCCAATTTTACTTGGTGACAAAGCCATTATTCAAGAATTTTGCGATGAACATGGGTATGATTTGACAGGCATTGAAATTATCAATCCTAAAGAATATTCAGATTTTGATAAATATATTGAAGCATTCTACAAAATTCGCCAAAGAAAAGGTATAACCATTGTTGCAGCTAAATCGATTTTATTGAATCAACCGAACTACTTTGGGGCAATGATGGTCAATCTCGGCGATGCAGATGGTATGGTTTCAGGTTTAACTACACACTATCCTCAAACTATTCGACCGGCATTACAAGTTGTAGGTAAGAAAGATGAATATTCTGTTGTTTCAGGATTGTACGTGGTATCAACCAAAACCAATACTTATTTCCTTTCAGATACTACAGTCAACATCGAACCTACCGGACAACATTTATCCGATATAACTTTGCAAGCTGCTAATTTTGTCAAACATTTCAATATCACACCGCGAGTAGCATTGCTCTCTTATAGTAATTTCGGTTCTGCTGAGGGCGATATACCCAAGAAAATGCGTGAAGCATTACGAATTACTAAACAACGCGACCCCGAATTAATGATTGATGGTGAAATGCAAGCAGACACAGCAGTGGTTTCTTCTATTGTTGATTCAACTTTCCAATTCTCTAAATTGAAAGGTGGAGCAAACGTACTTGTATTCCCAAATTTAGCAGCCGGAAATATTGCTTACAAATTGCTTCATAGGATTGGTGGTGCACACGTATTAGGACCGGTACTACTCGGTCTCAACAAACCGATTAGCGTTTTGCAACGTGGTGATGACATAAGTCAAATAATTGATATGATAGCAATAACAGTTGTTGATGCTCAAGATAAGGGTTAATTTGCCAGTTAATACTTGAAACTAAATTGCTATTGCACTTGAAGAACTGAGCCACTCTCAAAAGGGTGGCTTATTTTTTTATTATTGTCATGTAATTTAAGTGTGAAGTGGAATTTGGTAAACTCGTATAGAGTACTTTCTGCCCAAATCCTACCTTCGTTTTTCTCAACAAATTCTCGGCAGATAATTAAACCTAATCCTGAACCAGACTCACCTTGAGTACCTTTCTTTGATTTCTGTTGAGTAATACGGAAAAGCCGATTCAGAGTTTTCTTATCCATTCCCAATCCATTATCCTCGACAGTTATACATATTTTATCTTCTTGCCCGGTAATTGAGCTACTGCTGATGCGAATTATTCCACCTGATTCGGTAAATTTTATTGCATTTGAGAATAAATTGCGAACAACTGTATCTATCATATTGTAATCAAAATAAGCCAAAATATCATCATCAACATCGTTGATTATTGTGATTTTTTTTGTTGTCACTTGCTCGCGTACTAATTCAACGTTGTTTTCGATTAATTTGTGGATTTCATGTGCTGCAGGAGAGAAATGAATCAGACCGCGCTGACTTCTTGACCATGTGAGCAAATTTTCCAAAAGCAAGAATAACTTTTTAGACGAATCTTGAATCATCAGAACGAAATCTCTTTTTTCATTCTCAGTCAAATCGCTGAAGTTATCATGCAACAAATCGGAAAGATTTTTGAATGAACCGACTGCATTTCGCAAATCGTGAGAAAGTACAGAAAATAGCTTATCCTTAGTATTATTCAAATTTTCTAATTGAATGTTCTTTTTTATTAACTCTTTGTTATTTTGTTCTAATTTCTTTTCGGAAATGACCAACTTATCATTAATTTCAGTCAAATCTTTATTCTTTTCCTTGAGCAATTCCGTAAAATTTTTGCGCATACTATTTTGTCGGACGTAGAAAATTGTAAGCACGATAAAAACTGTGGCAAGTAGAATGACTAATAATAATTGCAGATTTCTTTGTGATAATTCTGCTTCTATCAAGCGGGCTTCTTTTTCCAAATCTTCAATTGTCTTTACTTTCTCACTCATTCTGATATTCAGTTCGGCGTTCTCGATTGAACGAGATAAATAACTTCTGAAAAGCGAATCATTCATATCTCTATATACTTGCAAGTATTTAAAAGCCATTGCTTGATTGCCTGAACTCTCGTATAGTTCGCTTATTTTGCGTGAAATTTGCATTATATTGAAAGTGAGCGAATTTTCTTTTGATAATTTATATGCCTTTTGCAAATAATCAAAAGCCTTTGCATTGTATTTTTTCTCGGCTAAGGAGCGAGCAAATTTATCCAATGCTTTAACTAAAGCACCGAAATTGGATGTTCGTGCATAAATCATCTCTGCTTGAGCTATATCTTCAATTGCTTTTTGTTGTTCACCCAATGAAACAAATAATAAAGCTCTCTCTGTATATGCCTCGGCTTTAATCATTGAGTTCGAAGTCAATTGCAAAGGGTCAGCTGATTTTTCAATATTCTTGTTCGTAAAAATTGAGTCATAGTACTGAAATGCTTTACCATGATTTTGAAGTATTCCTTGGTTCCGAGCCAGATGTCTATATGCTTTATTGATTTGCAAGGGGTCATTTAATTTTCTTCTGATTTCGAGGGAAAGCTCAAATTCTTCAACGGCTTTTTTATTTTTACCCATTTTTTCGTAAGCCAAACCCATATTAGTCAATGATTGAGCTAATCCTGTGATTTTAGGTCTGTTAGCGACTGATGTATCATTAATATCTGTATTAAAACCTTGGTAGGACTGAATGTAATAGTTTATAGCCTTGTTGTATTGGCGATAATCAAAGTAAATATGACCAATTTCAGAGTAGTTTCTATAAATTGAAAGAGAATCGTCCACATCATTAAAAAATTTTTCACTCAAAAGCAAAAATTTCAGAGCATTTTCGGGTGAAAACATTGCCCTATGATACTTGCCCAGCCACGAATACATCATACCATAATAATTACTTCTGCCGGCAAAAGCACTGTTGTTGATTAGCTTTTCAATAAACCCGATGCCGGATTTGGGGTCTGATAATTCGTAGAAGTTGGAAACATAGTCAATAGTTTTAAAAAGTTCATCATCGAATTTTCCTGAAGTGATGGATTTTTCTATACTTGAGTTCAAACTATCAAGAGTCTGTTGCTCTGAACGAGCAACAGACAGAGAAATTAACATCAAAAATATTATGTAAATTCTATACAACTATTAACAACCCCAATTAATGAAATTTCATCATTTTAATAAATAACTTAACAGTTTATTTTCAAAAAACGATATATACATTATACAAAGATGCAAAAAAAATATTAAATTATCAAAATGTTTATGATAAAATATTCATTTATTGCAAGTCCCCATATTTTTCAGGATAAGGAGGTAAAGGTAAAGTTTCAGGGACACCCATCAATGGGAAGTCCTTACGTAGTGGGTAGATGGGTTCGCCGGTTTCGGGGTCAACATAATCTTCAGGCATATAGAAACGTCTCAAATCCGGATGACCGTCAAATATAATGCCATACATATCGTAAGTTTCGCGTTCATACCAATCGGCACTTTTCCAAATTTCAACCACTGACGGAATATGTATGTCCTTTTCGCCTATCGGCACTTTCAATCTCAATCTATCAGCATATTTAAGTGAGTATAGAAAATATACCACTTCAAAACGATGTGGGCGTTGTTTGAGCCAATCTATCGCTGTTACATCTACCAACATTTCAAAAGAAGTATCCGGATTATTCTTAAGTTCATTTGCCACATCCCTTAGTTTTTCCTTAGGAATAATCAATGAAAGTTGGTTATGATGTTCGTATAATTCTACTTCAGGAGCAAGGTTTCTTACTATTTCAACTATTGTATCTTTCTTGATTGCCATTTCAATTTCCAATTTAGTTTTTACTTTTCTTCAAATATATTTATAAATTTGTAAATGCAATTATGCAAAATAATAAAAAAAAAGGATTTGAACATAAAGTATGATTACAAGAACAAGACAAAAAAAACAAAATATTCATCAGATTAACATGATTTTTCAATCTTTTTGTGTGTTTCTTATATTTCTTTCCCAAATAACTTTTAGCAATGCCCAAGATATCACTCCTGTTGAAGAGTTACGAAGCTCTTTGGAATCGCCGTATGATGCAGTTTTTACTCATATTCGGTTTTTGCAAGATGATATGTACGAGCCTGAAATATCGGCAAGCTCATTTGATATTAGCGGTTTCTCTATAACTGAAGCCGATGAAATTGCTTTAATGTTACTTCATATTTATAAATCTAAAAATTTAGTCGTTAATCTTGAAAATATACCTGACGACCCCGATTATATAGATTCAGCTTCCGGCAAACATAGGTATGCACCATTCCCCCAATTTCCGGAGATTTATTTAGTTAAAAAAGGCGATAAGTGGGTTTACTCTCGTGAAACTGTCCGAAAAATTCCCGATCTTTACGATTCGACTCATATAATTGATATGAGGTCATTCATCGGCAGTTTGTCAGGTAATTGGCAACATGAATTCATAGGACTAAAAGTATGGCAATGGCTCGGTGTTGCGATTTTCATCGTCATTGGCACCTTGGTTTATTATATCTTGAAATTCTTTTTTTCAATTATGCTTTTCAGAATATTCAGCAAATTTCAGCGTAAAAACCTCTTCCAAAAGTATGTCAAACCAATTTCCGGACCTTTTAGCATTTTCGCTGTTATCTTTTTAGTTGATGTTTTCCTGATTATGCTTCAGCTACCTGACAAACTTTCGTATTATATTGCAGTCGTTATCAAAGTCATGCAACCTGTTATCATTACTTTGATGATTTTGAGAGTAACTAATTTCATAGGCGATTTGCTCGAACGGATGGCGAGTAAGACGGAAACGAAATTAGATAATCAGCTTGTACCCTTTGCCCGTACTGCAATGAAATTTGTTGTTCTTATATTGGGTGTATTTTACGTTTTGACAAATTTAGGAATTGACATCACACCACTGCTTGCCGGTGTCTCAATTGGAGGTTTAGCTGTTGCATTAGCCGCCAAAGATACAGTGCGAAATTTGTTCGGTTCAGTTACCATTTTTGTGGATACTCCTTTTGAGATAGGGGATTGGATAATATTCGACGGAGTGGAAGGAATGGTGGAAGAAGTGGGTGTCCGCTCTACTCGAGTCCGCACTTTTTATAATTCCGTGATTTCCATTCCAAACGGCAACCTTGCCGATATTAAAATTGATAATATGGGGAAGAGGCAATATCGTAGATATGTTTCACGCATTTCGATAACTTATGACACGCCACCGGATTTGATAGAAGCATTCGTCAAAGGGCTCCGCAGAATTGTAGATGTTCATCCGCATACTCGCAAAGATTTTTACCAAATACACCTTAATGATTTGGGAGATTCGGCTATTGTTGTGCTATTCTATATTTTCTTCGATACACCGGATTGGACAAAGGAATTGGAAGCTCGCCACGAGGTAATCTCCGAAGTCATTCGCTTAGCACACGATTTGGGAGTTCGGTTTGCATTCCCAACACAAACCATTCATATTGAAGATTTCCCCGAGAAACAAACTCTAACTCCATCTTACACCGAAAGCTCAAATGATTTCATGAGCAAGGTCGAGAAACGCAAGTATTTTTCGAAGTGAGGTGAATTTTTTACTCAGATGGACTCCACCTCGCAGGTGAAAAACAAAAGATGGACTACACTTCGTAAGTGGAGTCCATCTATAAGAAGTTAAAAAAATCTAATTCTCCGGATAAACCAATGTATCGCTATTAAGTATAAAAATCTGATAGCCCTGCCCGGGGAGCATATTGCCTATCATATTGATTTCAAATGCGGGGTAGTAAACATTGCCGAAATTGTCTTTTGCGATTATAAGATTGTCGTCGTCAGTAAGCGATGCCAATGCAAGTTCAATATCCATGGGGCTATTCCGCAGATATGCTATCATATTCCAGCCTGCAGATAGGTTTATTGTAGTACTTTCGGGAATGACTTGTACTCCCAAGATTGAGAGCGTTTCAGGTTGACTCATAAATACCTGATATCCCTGAGTTATATCCCAATCTCCAATGTCGTTTATACCAAATTCCGGAAAATAAATCTGCCCCGCATTATTTTTGACAATCACAGTATTATCTGAAATTTCAGTAAATATGGTTTCGAGTCCAAATACGTCAGGAATAACGTATGTAGAGATCATGTTCCAACCTTGTGAAAGCAGGATTTCGTTTGTTACAAGCGTTATAGTTACTTGCTCAATCAAGGTATCTTTCACACTTGGAATGCCGCGTGTCAGAATGAGCCGAACGTCAAATGTCCCGCCCTTTTTGTATACATGAGTTGGATTTGGCAAAGTTGAACTATTCCCGTCTCCGAAATTCCATTGATATTGATATCCGCTAATTTCCGGAATATCAAATGTTACTATATTTTTATCAATTTCAAACGTAAAACTATTTCGGAAATCAAATGTAATTGGCAAACTCTGATAACCGGAACTGTCAATTGCATGAATGAAAATTGTACGATTCCCGATAATATTATCCACATCAATATCCTGTTCGATATTTAATTCATAAACGAGACTATCATGATAATAAATATAGTTTTTATCGCTTTCTCCATCGAACCAATACTTTATTCCTTTCACATAATTAGATGAGCCTACCAAATTTGTAAGAAATGAGCTGTTGAAGTAATCCGTTATCGGAATACTCCAATTATCGTCGTCTGCCCGGACACGATAATTGAACAAATGAATTCCATTTGGTAAATTGTCAATATCAATCAATTCCTCAAATTCAATTGTATCAGTAGCCGAAACTTCAATGTAATGACGGTTCTCGAAATCTGAATTGAACCAGTATTCATATCCTACCATATCATAATCCGAATTGCCCTCAAATTCAAATGGAATTATGAAATATGTTGTTTCAGCAACGCTCCAAGTGCTGTCCGACGTCTTGAATCTTTTCGATACTAAGTGCATACCTTGGGGCAAATGTCCAACTTCCAATTCGAAATCCAATTCTAATGTATCAGTCTCAGCGACTTCAGTATATTGGCGATTAGCAAAATCTGAATTGAACCAGAATTCATAACCTACAATTTGATAATCAACAGTAAAGTCTAATTGAATTGGGATTACGAAATAATTGGTTTCGGGTACGCTCCACAAGCTATCCGAGCTGCGATATCGAATATTAATGAAATTCAATCCATGTGTCAATTGGCTGATATCGAACTCCAAATCCAATTCGAGTGTGTCTTCTTCGGATGTTTGAATATATTGTCTGTTTGCAAAATTTTCATTGAACCAATATTCGTAGCCAACTACTTTCGAATTTTCATAATCCGGTATATCGTGTGGTATGAGAAAATATGAAGCTTCCGGAGCACTGTATTTACCCGATTCATCTTCAAACATGATATGAAGGAAATGAAATCCCGGCGGCAAATCGGAAATTGGCAGCTCGAAATCAAGTTCCAAAGTATCAGTTGGCGTAACTTCAACGACTTCTTTATCCGCATAATTGTTATTGAACCAATAATGATACTTCACTATTTGGTTAGCCGCAAGTGTAGAGGGCAAAATTGCCAATAAAAACAGTAAAACAAACTGTTTCATATAATGTTCTCCATGAAATTTAATTATTCAGTTTGGCTTACTGCTGTTGCTTGAACTTGAATTTTACCGTCAACAGGGTTTTTCGATACACTAAATGTTTTAATGCTCGGAATTACCGGCAACCCACCGTCTTTGAATGGCGAACTTCCGCCATAAACTCCGATGTCCGTTCCATCAGTACCGGCATCTTCGCCAGGTGAACCTGCTTTGAGATGATAATCTCCGGCGTAAGAAAAGCTCGTACAGACACCGGATACGAAAGTTCCTGCACAATTTTGATTCAAAATATTGTCAACACCTGCATTCGAGCCCCAAGTAACTGAAGGTGAAAAAAAGATGCAGTTGTTTATTATACTTGATTCAAGATAAATAAATGGGTCAGCACTTGTACGCATGAAAATTGAATTTTCGATAAGTAAATTTCTGCTGGTACCATTTTGAAAATAGTTATTACTTCCGAAAATACAGTTTGTAAAATAAATGTTCGAACCGCGAAGATTACCAACAGTAGTGAAAAAGCAATTTGTGAAAATGATGTTATTGGGAACTGTTGGATTAGAAGTTGACAATGAATTAATGATGCACTCTTTAAATACATGATTGGATATTGCAGTTGTACCCGAGATGCCAATATTACAATTACCAATATTACATCTTAAAATAAAGTGATTTCTAACAGCAACTGCTGTTCCATTACCATAGTATAAGTTGTTTACAATTATTAAGCCCTGTATAGTTGATGAATCGGTATTGTTTAAAAATGTCAAAGAATTTATTTTGCTTGTGCCGGGAGTTATAGGGCTTGAATTAGGGTAATGACCCACACCATAAATATTCAAACGCTTGGAAATGGTAACACTTTCATCCCAAAACCCTGCAGGTAAATAGATAGAAGCACCGTGTTGGGCAGCTGTAATCGCCGCAGCAAAAGTAATGTGCAATGATGTTGTACCATTAGGATTCTCGACCAGAATTTTGCCCAGATTAGCCGATAAATACACAGGAAGGCTTACAATCATTGCTACCAAGAGAATAAAAAACTTTTTCATAAATTCACTCCATATAAATTTAAAAAAACACTTGATTCTAATGTAAAAAATATATTTTGAAAGTCTAATAAAAAAATTATATAAATATAAACAAAGTACACATGTAAATCAAAATAAAAAGTTAGTCAAAGCAATATAAATTTATATTCAATCATAATTAGATGTGGTTTGGATTTAGAGGGAAGTCGGTTTCAAATACAATTTTTGTTTTTGTTTCAGTATTTGCTTATAAATCCGTAATTTTGAATATAAATTTATGAGCAAATTATGACAAAACAAGAAGAGCATTTTTTAAAGTTTAGAAATAATATTTCAGGTTTCGATGCCCAGTTTGAATCTCCGTACGGCACGAAGCAAATCATTTATGCTGATTGGACTGCAAGCGGCAGAATTTATAAGCCTATCGAAAAATTCTTCATGGAGCGAATTTCACCATACGTTGCTAATACACATACTGAAACTAACTTCACCGGTTCAACTATGACGATTGCTTACAAAGAGGCGTTGAAGTACATCAAAAGACATGTCGGGGCTTATGATACAGACGTGATTATATCAGCTTACTCCGGGATGACCGGAGTTGTGAACAAGTTTCAGCGAATGCTCGGCTTTAGAGTTCACGAAAGTTACAGCGATTTGATTCATAAGTCATTAGAGGAGAAGCCGATTGTTTTTATCACTCATATGGAACATCATTCCAATCAGACATCTTGGCTCGAAACAATTGCCGACCTCGAGATTATTCGACCTGACAAAGACGGTTTGCCGAACCTTGGGCATTTAGCCGAAATGCTTGATAAATACTCTGCTCGGAAAACGAAGATTGCCGCCATCACATCTTGCTCAAACGTTACGGGAATTTTTACTCCTTTTCATGACATCGCTGAGATGATGCACGAAGCAGGCGGACTTTGTTTTGTAGATTTTGCTGCTTCAGCGCCCTATATTGACATTAAGATGCGTCAGGACAACCCCAATCGCTCGCTCGATGCGATTTACTTTTCACCACACAAATTCCTCGGCGGACCAGGCTCGACCGGTATTTTAATTTTCGACCCCAAACTTTACCACAACAAGATTCCCGACCAACCCGGTGGTGGAACAGTCGAATGGACAAATCCTTGGGGAGAACACAATTACATTGAAGATATCGAGACTCGCGAGGATGGCGGAACTCCTGCTTTTTTGCAAACTCTAAAAACGGCATTTGCTATCAAACTAAAAGAAGAAATGGGAGTCAAGAATATTTTGGCTCGTGAGCACGAATTGCTTCACATAATTTTCAGCAAATTAGGCGAAATCACAAATTTGAAAATTTTAGCTCCTGATAATCAAGACAGACTTGGCATCATTTCATTCTACATCATTGATATTCATTACAATCTGATTGTCAGATTGCTTAATGACAAATTCGGAATCCAAGTGCGTGGAGGGTGTTCATGTGCCGGAACTTACGGACATTTTTTGTTGAATGTTACTTATGACAAATCTCATTCCATAACTTGCAAAATCAACCAAGGCGATTTATCCGAGAAACCCGGTTGGGTTAGAATGTCAATTCACCCAACAATGACCGATGCAGAAATCGAGTTCATTTGCGACGCTATAAAGCAAGTAGCACAATATGCAAACGAATGGCAAAATGATTATGAATACGACACACAAATGAATGAATTTATTCACAAAAACCATTTCAATCCCGAGAAAATTCTCGTAGCAGAATGGTTTAATCAAAAACTGAATTAAAAATGAATCTAAGAAAAACAAAAATAGTTTGCACAATTGGTCCGGCATCTTCGGATATTAACATATTGGTCAAGATGATAGAAACCGGAATGGACGTCGCACGTCTGAATTTTTCGCATGGCACACACGAACAGCACAGCGAATTGATTCAAACAATTCGCCAAGCTTCGGAAATTGCAGGCAAAAAGATTGCAATTCTCCAAGATTTGCAAGGTCCGAAAATTAGAACGGAGCAAGTCGAAAATGGCTGCGTGATTCTCAAAGACGGTGATGAATTCATCATAACTACCGAAAATATCGGTTTAGGGAACTCGCAAAAAGTTTCCACATCTTACAAAGATTTACCCACGGACCTCCACAAAGGTGCAACACTATTGCTTGATGATGGCTATTTGATTCTGAAAGTCAATTCAATTAATGGAAACAATGTCTCCACAACAATTGTCAAAGGTGGCGAACTCAAGAATAATAAAGGAATTATTGCTCCGGGGATTTCATTTTCAGCACCTTCGCTCAGCGAGAAAGATTTAGAAGATTTGAAATTCGGACTGAGCAGTGATATTGACGTAGTGGCTCTTTCTTTTGTACGCTCAGTTAGAGATATACTCGAATTGAAAACTACGATGAAAATATTTGGCAGAATTGTACCGATTATCGCCAAAATTGAGCGTCCCGATGCTGTTTTGGATATTGATAATATCATAGCTGAAGTTGATGCGATTATGGTTGCGCGTGGCGATTTGGGTCTCGAGATGCTGCCCGAACAAGTACCGATAATTCAAAAAGAGTTAATCAGGAAATGCAATCATTATGGCAAACCAGTTATTACAGCTACTCAAATGCTCGAATCTATGATTAAAAACCCGCGACCATCGAGAGCCGAAGCAAGTGATGTTGCCAATGCTGTTATTGACGGTACGGATTGTGTCATGCTTAGTGGCGAAACAAGCGTCGGCAGATACCCAATCGAAGCTATTGATTATATGAGTAAAATAATTAAAAATGTTGAAAGCAAATATTATAAAAAGGAAAATGGCTACCATATATTCGAGGCATATACAACCGATATGTCCGATTCATTGGGCAAAGCCGCATGTATAATAGCTGACGAAATCAATGCCGTAGCAATTGTCACATTTACAAGTTCGACCACGACAGCCAAAAACGTAGCCAAATACAGACCAAGAGTGCCAATAATAGGACTCACAGACAATTTGCACGTTCACCGAAGACTCAACTTTGTATGGGGCGTTAGCTCAGTATTAGTCCAAGAAGTGGAAAATGAGATGCTCATACCTGATTCTTATATCGAAGATTTGCTCAAACTCGATTTTATCAAACCCGATGACAATCTTGTGTTCGTTTCAGGATTATCACGCGGCAACATCCGCGAACAAAACATGATAAAAATATACAAGGTACCGAACAACGATTATTGATAGATTTGAACAGCCTAAAGTATAGAACAAATTCTAATTCTTAAAATATGTCCGTACCAAATCTTCGCTTTCTTTGACGTAGCGAACAGACAGCCCGCGGTTTTTGCCGATTTCGATTAGAGGTATCGGCACAAATGGGGTGATTAGCTCGAGTATTTTCCCTTTTTCTAAGGTATTCATTTTGGCTATCACGTCGTGCATTGGGTGTTCGCCTGTTGCAATGATTGGACGTGCATCAAAGCTTTCCTGAATTGCATCTGCGCTAATTTCAAATTCATCAAATTGCATGGCTTTTCCTTCTTTTATTTCAATAATATCTTCTATTCCTGCTTTTTTTCGCAGTCTGTTGATTACTTGGCTTATTTCCAATCCTGCTATTCGAGCGGCTTGCTCCAAAGTAGCCACTTTCGCAACAGTTTTGCGAAGTATTGGATTTTTCAATTTCACAAATTCGGGAGCAATTGATATAAGTTCATCCTCAAGTTCGGGAAAATTATCCAATAGCTCGGCGACTTTGGTTTTGGGTGTTATAGTGTGTTTCGACATTACTTTTTATCTCCATAGCTTAACAAACGTTGTTCGCCCTCTAATTGGCGGTGTGTTGTAAGGTCTTGAGTAACTTCGAGAGTACCGAGATATTCTCCATTTTTGTCGCGAACGGCATAATATTCGATGAAAACGAATTTGCCTTGGAAATTAATCCAGAACGCAGTTTTATCTTCACGTCCTGAACGGAAATCTTCGATAATTTTGTCAACTATGTGCATGCTCGATGGGGGATGGCACAATCGCACATCGCGGAGTAAAATCGCGCGGCTTCGGTCGAAAACTCTATCTTTGCCCTCGGAAAAGAATTTGACTTTATCGTCTTTGTCCACAAATGTAATATCAACGGGTAGTGTGCTCAAGATGCCCAACATTTCTTCGTAATTCAATCTGCCTGTAGGGAAATTGATGAAATCATCTTTTACATTTTCGGGTTTTTCTGTGTTTATCGAGACTTTCGGTTTCCATTCAATTTTTGGGTCGTAAAGGCAATAACCGTATTCGCCTGTTTGTTGGTAAATTTCGTACCAATCAATTTCAGTCAATTTGTCCAAAGTCATTGGCAACAGGATTTTTTCCTCTTTCACAATCATATCAAGAATTGCAAATAGGGCAGGCTCAATCAGCGTTTTATTAATTATCGCGAAATCTCCTGCGTCGTCGAGCACATCGAGCGAATCTAAAATTCCTTTGAGTTGCTCACGAATTTCGTCGTGCTTGCCCCACATTACTTTTGGTGGTGCTGTGATGCCAATTTTTTCGAGATAGGGGAATATCAAAAATTCTTTGCGTTTGTAGTGTTTGTCTATGTCCATAAGAGTATTGAAGTTGCCTTTCAAAGCCATCATTTGCTTCTTCAAATCATCAACGCCTATTTCTGGAGCGATTTCAGCTATTTGCTTACGGATTTCGGAGATTAATTTCTCAATTTCTCGATTTTCCTTTTTCATGGTGTCAACGGGATGCCCGGGCAAAACAATTTTTACAGCCGAAAGGTCAATTCTGCCCTGCAGTACGAAGCTGTGTATATCGCAAAGCTTCTGAATTTCATCTACGGGCAATCCTTCTGCTACGAGTTCTTGCTCAACTTCGACGACTTCGCCGTATGGGATATTGGTCAAAGATGCTTCCAATTCGGAACGAACTTGTTCGGGATTGTCGCCCTTGTGTAGTTTTAAAATCAGCTCTTTTAGAATGCTTTTACGATTTTCAGAATTATTGATTAACTCACTCATTTCATCTCCCTTGTTATATATTTTGTATAATTTGACTCAACTTTTTATATCAGACTATTTATTCCGATTTATATTTTATCAACTCGTATAAATTTTGGTAAAGATTAAAAATTATTTTTTACTCATAAGTAAATGTACTTATATATCAATGCTTTAATAGAGCGATATTGCATGTAGTATTATGAACAATAGCAAGAAAACATATCACAACACAATTGACGAACAAACTGAATCATATTCGGAACGAAAAGTCGTTGTCGAAAAAAGCATCATCAAACTTGGCGACTTCTACTACGATAAGCACGGTCTGATAAGAATTTTCAGTCAAACCACCAACAACAAAAGTGGCATTGTTTTCAACCAAAAAGTATAAAAATTTGTAACCAAATCAATCGTTATGGTTTATAGTATTATAGATTGATTCAAATTTGTTAAATTTGTATTGGTAAATTATAAACATTTAGGTATTTGAAATGAAATTAAGATTATTACTTTTTGCTTTGGCTGTTCTCCCTATGTTCATAGTTGATGCTTCTTCTCAGATTGGCAGAGACTATGTACCTTATTTTATTGATAGCGAGTATCTACACAATTATCCCCAATTTAAAAATCTACCGCTATACCACAGATTAAGACATAATCCGGACCACCCGATTCCAAAGGATAATTACGTAGCTCCTGAAAAGTTTATGTCCGGTGAAGGATTTGAAATCGTAAATACATCTTCTATGTGGCGAAACGCTCAAACAGAAACATGGATAGCTGTTAATCCGCTTAACCCGCTCAACGTGATTGCGACAGCAAATGATAACGAATATATCAGCGGACATGACGGATTCAGAATGTCTGCATTTGTTACTGATGATGGAGGTAAAACATGGAAACACAGCCCAACCCCCAGAAATTCCGGACAATGGATTACTCCAAAAGGAAGTCAAGCAACAATTTTTGACCCGGGTATTGCATTCGATTCTAAAGGTCACGCATATTATGTATATGGTTTTGCAAGCACGGAAGGCGGCGATGATGAAAACGGTGACAGACAAAATGGTGTTTTCGTTGTCAAATCAACAGACGGAGGCTCTACTTGGGATGCGATTAAAAACGGTACTCCAAATGGTATCAATGCAATAACATTTGATGCGTTTAGTGCTTCCGGTAACCCATTTCACGACAGATATTCAATAGCTTGTGACTTCAGTCCTAATTCACCATATAAAGATAATGTTTATATATCATGGCGAGTATTCCGTGGAATCAATGGAATCGTGTTCTCTCGTTCAACCGATGGTGGCGAAAGTTTTTCTACATATACAAAAATTGCTGATAATGGACAAGCGCCCGTGCCGGCAGTTGGACCAAATGGCGAAGTTTATTTGACTTGGATTGATAGAGGGGCAAATAACTTAGCTTATGCTATGTTTGCTCGTTCTACAAATGGAGGTCAATCGTTTTCATCACCGATTGAAGCCCAAAGAGTAACGAGTATCGGAAATCTTAACGCTTCAAATGGAAGATACGAGTTGAACGACAAAGGAAACATGAGAGTTTCTTCTCCACCGCAAATTGCAGTTGATATTTCAAATTCAACTAATAAGGGCAATATTTATATCGTTCAATCAGGACGTGAAGCAGTTAGCGGTAATTATGGTATATATTTGTCTAAATCAACAAATAGTGGAAGTTCATGGCAAAAAAATATTAGAATTGATAATTCGCAAATTCGTAATGATATGTATTTCCCGAGTATTTCTTGCGACCCGGTGACGGGAATGATTGCTGTATTGTATTATTCTTCGCAAGACCATCCATCGAATAAGCTGGTTGATGCTTACGTCGCTATTTCTATGAACGGTGGCGATACTTGGCGCCATATAAAGGTTTCGCCTTTCTCTCATTCATTTGAGAATCCAAACAGCGTGTTTGGACAAGGACCTACTGGTGGAGTTTATTGGGGAGATTATACAAGTATAAGTGTTTACAATAGCCGCATTTATCCATTGTTCTGGATGTCACCACATCCTAATGCACTTTTTTATTACAATGATATTTATACAGCATTGCTTTCTCCTGCTCCCAAGCCACCAACAAATCCAACTACTGATGTAGTTATAGAACCAAATGTGGCTGTTAAAATTAATTGGGTCAATCCAACACATAATTTATTAGGTGATCCCTTAACAGAATTCAAAATTAACATTTATCGTGATGGTGTAAAAATAGGCGAAATTCCAAAGTCTCAAGCGGCTTCTTTTATAGATAATGGTGTCGTTTCGGGGGTTAATTATTCATATAGTTTGCAAACTGAAACGCCAAATGGGCTTACGAGTACTTTGACTTACATTTCGGCTATTGCCGGCGGTAATCCGAAACCAATGCCTCCAACTAATATTTCTTGGCGACCAAACACAGATGGAATCATACTTTCATGGCGTAACCCTTCTACTAATATTGATGGTAATGACTTGAATGACAAACTCAAATTTGTAGTTCTTGATTATAACTCCGAAGCAGTTTTAGGTACTTTTGAAGATAATCTTGCTGCAGGACAAATTTCTACAGCCTTACTCAATATACCAACAGAAAAATATTACAAATTACGATTTAAAGCTATTGCCGTTCGTGGTTCAATAGAAACATCAAGTGATTATTCACAAGAATTTATGTTGGCATACTCCGGCACTCCTCTCAATGATTTATCTGAAAATTTCGACAATGCAAGTTCTCTTACACCTCATTATAAAGAAGGTACTTGGGGTGTGACTACTACAAAAGCATCGAGTCCTCCAAATTCTTTTACCGATTCACCTTCCGGTAACTATTTATCAAAAAGAGATGATAACCTTTTGTTTGCTCCTGTTGTAATCCAATCAGGCAAATCTACTTTCTCGTTTGAGCACATAGCCTTGATTGATTCAGCGTTCCAAACTATTGATGATGTTTTTTGGTATGATGTCGGAGCAGTTTCTTGGACAAATGATTTCGGAAAGACTTGGAATTATTACCATTTTTGGAATGCAGCAAGTTCACCGAATTTTATTTTGAATGATTTGGCTAATAGCCAATGGGAAAGGGTTGCCAAAGACATGAGTCAATATATTGGTGACACAATTATTTTCAGATTTACAATGATTTCTAATAACTTCCGCGAAGCTGACGGTTGGTATATTGACAATATCGAGTTAAACGATAGCCCTGCCGGAGTTGAAAACGACATAATCACTCAATCGAGAATTTTCACATTCCCCAATCCGGTAAGTGACAATTCGCAATTGCAAATTGATTTGACTCGTTCAGCTAATATTAACGTTTCACTTTATAATTCGCTCGGTATCAAAATCATGGATTTAACCGACGAGTATGCAACGCAAGGTCGCAAAATCATGAAATATGACCTATCGAGCATTAATTCCGGTTTATATTTCTATCGTATAAATATGGACGGAATCACTAAAACAATTCCGATTTCAATTGTAAGATAAGGACAAAATTATTGCTTTTTATAATGGGATTTCAATAACCGAAATCCCATTTTTTATATACATAAAATACTGCCTTAAGCAATTGAAATATAAGAAATAAATAATATTAAAAAAACGGAGTTGCCCAATTGAGACAGCTCCGTTTTTAATTATATTAATAATTGTTTAATTCATATTATCTGCGATTTGATGCGCTTTCATAAGTGAGTCTTCGTTTACTAAACCGACTTCTGCCAAACATTCTACCAATCGTTCAAAAGTTCGCCCGATTTCAAAATCTAAACCGAATGAGAAACGTATCAAACTGCCCGACATCCCAATTTCGTGTTGCATATCTTCCGGTATTTCCGATGATGTGCTATGGCTCGGCGAACTGAACAAAGTCTTATAAAAGCCCAGACTGACAGCAAAATAACCTACCAAATTGTTTTGCATGAGCGGCAATAATTTGTTGGCAATTTCATCAGATTGGACATCAATTGTCACCATGCCACCCCATCCGAAACCCGGATTAAGGAAACGTCTCATCAGTTGATGTTGCGGATGTGAACGAAGCCCGGGATAGACAACTTTGATTCCGATACGCTCAAGTTGGCGTGCGATGAATGACGCATTTTTGGAATGTTGGTTCATTCGGACGTGCAAAGTGCGGAGATTTTTCAAAATGCTCGCTGCTCGCAAACTGTCCAATGTGGGACCAAGCAACATTATAGCACCGGAATTGACATCTTTAAGGCTTGCAATGAAATCGTGGTCGGCGCAAACTGCTCCACCAACTGCATCGCTGGCGCCATTTATGAATTTAGTCAAACTATGCACTACAATATCTGCTCCGAGATTTTTGGGTGAAATTAGCATCGGAGTAAAAGTGTTGTCAACTACAAGTTTGCAGTCATGACGCAATGCAATTTCTTTCAGAGCCGGAATATCAGCAAGCTCGAGCATTGGGTTGCTCATTGTTTCGCAATAAATAACCTTAGTATTCGGTGTTATTGCCGCTTCGACTTCGTCCGAATCCAAAATGTTTACAAATTTCGTATTGATTCCCAAGCGTGGGAAAAAGTTTTTCATCAAAGCAAATGTTCCGCCATATATTGTGCGACTGGAGACGATTTCGTCGCCCTGTTGGCAAATTTGCAACAATGTTGTGCTGATGGCGCCCATTCCACTTGCCGTGACGTGAGCCGATTCCGTATTTTCTAATAATGCCAATGCATCCGACAAAAATTTGTTCATCGGATTCATATGTCGAGAATATAAATAGCAACCTTCGATTTCTTGTTGGAAAATTTCTGCCATTTTCTCGGCGCTCATAAAGGTAAAGGTTGATGAATCAGTAATGGACGGATTGACGCCGCCGAATTCACCAAAAACAAGGTAATCTTGTATCCTACTTGCCGGTTTATCTTTCATATTTGTATCCTGCTTTTAACAGTTGAATTAATAATTATTCAAAATTGCACAAAAATTTCCATATATGCAACAAAAATCGTAATGTTTTCGAGCAAATCTATCCTTTTTCAGATAAAAATACCACAAAATGGGACCATTCTCCGTATTATTACTAAGCAACATTTTGGTTACAGAATTTCAAAATATTTCATATTTAGGAGCATACAACTTTATATTTGTATGCAACTGATATGCAATTTTGTTTAAAGTAACTATTTAATAAGGTGTACAAATGTCAAAATCAATAAATTCGATTCTGTTAATAGTCTTCTTGCTTTTCGTCTCTGCAATAGTCACAAAAGCTCAGGATACAACTAAGTACAATTTCCCCTCGGTCAATATTTTGGGAGTAAAATCAAGCTCAGTTGAATACACGCCGGGCACTGTCAATATAATCAATAGTAAAGTTCTCCAAATGACTCGTGGACTTAACGGTACTCAAGCATTCGAGACTATTCCCGGAGTAAACGTCGTGGACGAAGAGGGCGTTGGACTTCGGATGAATATGAGTATTCGCGGTTTAGACCCCGATAGAAGTCGTTCAATTCTTGTTCTCGAAGACGGAATGCCAACTGCACTCGCTCCATACGGCGAACCTGAAATGTATTACACTCCATTGATGGACAAAATGTCGAGCGTGGAAATCCTGAAAGGCTCCGGTTCGATTATTCACGGACCTCAAACTATTGGCGGAGTCATCAATTTCCTCACAAATGAGCCGGATGACATACCCGGTCTTGGTTTCAAATTCAACGGTGGGAGTGGGGGATTTGTCAATTCCAAAATTGCTTATGGAACAACTACATCCGATCACGGGTTTTTAGTTGAATACAATCACAAATCTGCAGATAAAATTGGTGTCACCAAATTCGGCGTCAATGATTTGATGTTCAAATTCAATGTAGCATTCAATTCACGGTCGAGCATTAAGTTCAAACTTGGATTCTACGACGAAGAATCAAATTCCACTTATGTGGGCATAACTCAAAATATGTTTGATAATGGCGACTTTTTCACTCACGTTGCTCCCGACGATAATTTGGCGATTAGACGTTATTCGGCTCAAATATCACATCAATACATTGTGAACAATAATATGTTTTTCGTGACAAATTTTTACGGCTACACAACGACACGTAACTGGAATAGGCAAAATTTCTCGTCTTCGAAGCCTTCAGACTGGACAGGCGATGTTTACGGAGATACTACGATTTCCGGCGGTGCTCTTTATATGCGAAATTCGACAGGAAATCGCGACAGACAATTTGAAGTTATGGGCGTGCAACCGCAAATTTACTACAATTATGACTTAGGCGGTTTGAAAAACGAAATGACTGCCGGAGTGAGGATGCACTACGAGCGCGCCTTCGAGCAAACTATCAATGGCAAAGTAGCCGGAGCTATCAAGGGTGATTTGGTCGCTGACGAAGTTCGGACAGGATATGCCGGAAGTGCTTTCATCCAAAACCGTTTCTTTGTTGCAGATAATTTGATAATTACGCCGGGTGCACGATTTGAGCAATTCAATTACGAACGCGTTATTAATCGTGTTTCATCGAAGGATACAAATATAGTTGGCAATAACGATGTTTCTGCGATTATCCCGGGAATTGGCGTTAATTATAATTTACAGCCCGGACTTGGTTTATTCGCTGGTATTCATAAGGGATTTGCGCCACCGCGTACCAAAGATGCAATCAACAACTCAGGCACTGCAATTGATTTGGATGCCGAACTCAGTTGGAATTCAGAAATTGGATTCAGAGCCGATTTTGACAGATTGGTCAACATCGAAGTAACAGGTTACCAACTGAATTTCAGCAATCAAATTATTCCAATCTCCGAATCATCCGGCGGTCCCGGAACAGACGCAGGTTATGTGAACGGTGGCTCGACCTTACATTGGGGCGTTGAATCCGCAATTGGCTTCAATATTTCGCAAATGCTCAAAACTGATTATACAATCAATCTCAGCACCACTTTCAATTACGGAAAATCCACCTACGATGCCGATAGATTCATCTCGGTTGGCGACGAAAAAGTGAACGTCAACGGCAATGAATTGCCCTACGCACCAAACTTTAGCATCAGTACGAGTTTGCTCGTTGCCACTCCATTCGGCACAAGCTTCTACATCACCGGGAAATATCTCGACAAACAATTTACCGATGAACTAAACACCGTCGAACCTACCGCAAATGGTAGAGCAGGAGTGATTGATTCGCGATTTATCATCAACGCAACAATCGAACACAGGTTAGACAATCCAAACTTGACCTTGTTCGTTTCATTGAAAAACATCACTGACGAGCGCTATATTTCGAGCCGCCGTCCGCAAGGAATCAAAGTCGGCTTACCCCAAATGTTCGTTGCCGGTGTGGACTTCAGACTATAATTTCCACCCCCGCAAAATAAAATAGCTACCCCACAAGGGTAGCTTTTTTTTTCTCAAAAATTTATATATATTTGCAAATTACTTATTGAGTAGATGTAGGTAAGTGATGGGGGAATGGGGTGTTGCTGGTCTGAACACGACAGAAAAATATGGACAAAAAACTTTTCATAGGATTATTTTTTTCTTTTATCGCCGCAACAATTATCGGAACTTTATCTCACGAATTCGGACACTACATTGTTGCCAAATATCAAGGCTTCGAAGCACGAATAAATTATAGCGCCACATTTTGGGAATCTTTAGACCCTGAACATCCTATACTTCCAAGTAGTCGAATTGCAGTGGCACTTGGTGGACCTATACAAACTATGCTCACTGGGACAATTGGTCTTGTTCTTCTTTTTGGGTATCGCAAAAAACTCTATCAAACAGACAAACTATCGCTAGGACAATGGCTTATTATATTTCTTTCTCTTTTTTGGCTGAGACAAACGGCAAATTTTTGCATGTGGCTTACCGGCTATTTCTTAAACGGTCGGTTTTCTACAGGCTATGACGAAATACGTATTGCAAATTATTTCGACCTTCCAATTTGGTCAATAATCTTAATAACTGCAATTATCGGAGCTTTCGTTTTGGCAATAATTACTTTCAAATTTATTCCTCCAAGACAACGAACTACGTTTTTAATGGCAGGACTATTAGGTGGAATAGCAGGTTTTTACTTATGGTTAATAAAATTTGGTAAATACATACTGCCATAATTCACAAATAGTCGTTGCCGGAGTTGACTTCAGACTATAATTTCCGCTCCGCAAAATAAAATAGCTACCTCACAAGGGTAGCTTTTTTTTTCTCAAAAAATTATATATATATTTGCATATTACTTATTGAGTAGATGTAGGTAAGTGATGGGGGAATGGGGGAGAAGGGTGTATAGTAGCAACTTAAACGAAACTATAATTAGAAAATGCTATGAAAAAACAAATAAGGATATTAATACTCATAGGACTTTTAGCACTAATATTTGGTTGTTACTATGACACCGAAGCAAGAAGAGAGAATTAAAAACAAAATCAAGAAAATTAAGGCTGCACTTGCGGCTGACAAAAAGTTTTGGGGTGGAGAATATAATGATGGACGTGGATTACGCTATATTCCACCACAACTTTATATTGAACTAAATGACTTTTCGGGTGCGCTTCGTTACTTCAATTGGTTTAACAAAAACTTTTCGGACGACAGCTGCTACCCGGAATTTTTATTTGAGTGGACAATAACACTTTTCAAAACCGGTAGACTAAAAGAAGCCGAGAAAAAAGCATTTCAAACATTTTGTAGCAATACAAATATATTTGACACATTCTTTGGAAGACAAGTAACAAAAATTAATAAATGGGAAGGCTCAAATCTTCAAACGCAAGAATTCGCTGAAAATATATTTTTTTATAAAAGCAAACAAGACAATTTAGTGGACTTTTCAGAATGGTTAGACAAGTTCATCACAACTGAAAAATTTATACTTTTTAGCACAAAATATCTCGACATACGAAAACGACTTGAAACAGAACGAGACATAGAAACAAGAAATTATTTAATTCATCAAGAACAACAATTAGTACACGAAATTTAAAACATATCACAAAACATAGCCCACGAATTTATTCGTGGGTCACATAATGCAAATGAAATCTTGAATCAATTTAATGGTTTGAAAAAAGGGAGATGCTATGCCACATTCATTCAATAAAATATGGATACATTCAATATGGTCAACCAAAGATAGGATGCCCCTGATTGATTTGAGTTTTGAAAATAATTTGTATCAAAACATTTCAGAACAACCTCATCACAATATTATTATAAATTGGACGGGTTATCGCAGAGTGAAAGTATAGAATAAAAAAATCATGAGCAACACAAAAGTATCCATACGTGTTTTTGATGACCGCGAAGTTCGTGCCGTTTGGGACGAGCAAAACGCCAAGTGGTGGTTTTCGGTGTTGGATATTGTGGCTGTGCTTACCGACCAAGATGATTACACCAAAACCCGCAACTATTGGAAATACCTGAAAGCGAAGCTAAAGAAAGAAAAAAACGAGTTGGTTAGTGCCACTACCCAACTGAAACTTTTAGCAAAATAAAAATCCACGGTTGAATCTTTGGCTATATTAAATCCCCCTACAACTCCTCAATCTCTTTGGCTAATTGTTGGAGTCTGAATATGTTGGCGTATTTGCCGTTTAATGTGACTAATTGCTCGTGGTTGCCCGATTCGGCGATTTTGCCTTTGTCGAGCAAGATAATGTTGTCTGCATTCATTACCGTTGAAATCCGGTGCGAGATAATAATTGTAGTGCGGTCTTTCATGAATTCCTTCAGATTACCCAATACGAACGATTCCGTCGCCGAATCTACGGCTGAGAGCGAATCATCGAGTATCAATATCGAAGGATTGGTAATCATGGCGCGTGCTATCGAAACTCGTTGCTTCTGTCCACCCGATAGTGTGATGCCACGCTCTCCGAGCATCGTGTCGTAGCCATTTTGGAAAGTCAGGACTTCTTCGTGCAACTTGCATTTTTCGGCAACGGCAATAATTTCTTCCATCGTTGCCGCGGGATTGCCAAAACTAATGTTGCCCTTGATTGTATCCGAAAAGAGGAATGGCTCTTGCGGTACGACCGAAATATGCTTTCTCAGCAAATCAATAGGAATGCTTTTCAAATTATGCCCATCAATTTTAATTGCACCCGTTTTCGTTTCAAAAAGCCGCAAAAGCAAATTTATAATAGTTGATTTGCCGGTACCGACCGAACCCACAATTCCCAAGGTATTCCCCTTAGAAATTCGGAACGAAATATCGTCTAAAACTATGTTGTCAGTGCTCGGATACTTGTAATTAATCGAATCAAACTCAATTTCGCCCTCTATTTTCTTTATCGAATTATCAGTTTCGCCGTTGTCGGCAATCTCAGGAATCTCTTCGAGCAACTTGCCAAGACGCGCTGAGGAAGCCGCTCCCCGTTGAATTAGGTTCGTAACCCAACCGATAGCTGCCACGGGCCAGACTAGAAGTTCGAGATAAATAAAAAACTGAACTAAATCACCAAGCGAAGCCTGATTGTTGATAACCAGAGTACCGCCATAAGCAAGCACTGCAATATGAGACAATCCCACAAGCACCATCAGCAAAGGCATAAAAATGGCTTCGATACCTGCAAGCCGCAGATTTTTGAATAAATATTCTTTGCTCATAGCTGCAAATCGAGTATGCTCGAAAATTTCACGTGTATATGCCCTGATTACTCGGACGCCGGAAATACTCTCTTGTGCTTGAGTAGTGAGTTCGGCAAATTTGGATTGCACATCTTTAAAAGCGATATGAATTTTCTTGCCAACCAAATATGTTGCATAAGCTATGAATGGCAGCGGAATAAGACCTATCATCGTAATTTCGGGATTCAGAGTAAGCATAAAGTACAAAGCAAATGCAAATGTTGTTACGGTATTTGCCGAATACATTATTGCAGGACCCAGAAATTCCCGCGCCGCCGGAATATCGTTTGTAGCGTGAGCCATCAGATTCCCGGTCGGGTTTTTGTGGAAGAAATTCATAGATTGGCTCTGAATCGAATTGAGCAAATCCTTGCGCAAATCGTATTCGATTTCACGCGATGCTACAATTATCATCTTACGCGTAAGGAACATGAAATACCCGGAAAAAGCGGTCAGTAACAATATGTACAAAATATTGAGCAGTATTTTGTTCATATCATAATTTCCGACAACAATCATGTCAATCGTAGTACCGACCAATCTCGGCACGTATGTGGCGCAAAGATTGGCAATTGTTACAACAATCAGACCCAAAATAAGTTTTTGTTTGTAACGCTTCAAATATGGTATTAATCTATATAATTCCTTCATTATACTATATGTAACCTCTTTTTGAAGTCGGCGATTGTACGAATGAGTCCGGTTTTGCGCTCTACCTTTGGCTCCCAATTCAAAATCTCACGAGCGCGTGTTATATTCGGTTGGCGAACTTTTGGGTCGTCGGAAGGTAAATCTTCGAAAGTAATCTCACTTTGCGAGCCTGTCAGTTCGATGATTTCTTTGGCTAATTCAAGCATTGTTAGTTCAGCCGGATTGCCGATGTTTACCGGGTCTGTTTCATCACTCAGCAATAGGCGATAAATTCCGTCAACCAAATCGTCCACGTAGCAAACCGAGCGTGTTTGAGCCCCATCACCATAAACAGTTACATCTTTATTTTTTAGAGCTTGATTGATAAAATTGGGAATTGCTCTTCCATCTTGCAACCTCATCCGTGGACCGTAAGTGTTGAAAATTCGCACTATACGTGTTTCGACGCCATGATAGCGGTGATAAGCCATTGTCAGCGCTTCGGCAAATCGTTTTGCTTCGTCATAAACGCCGCGATAGCCCACAGGATTCACATTTCCCCAATAGTCTTCTGGTTGCGGGTGAATCAAGGGGTCGCCATAAACTTCGCTTGTGCTTGCCAAAAGGATTCTCGCATTTTTAGCTTTTGCCAATCCAAGAGCCTTGTGAGTGCCAAGCGAACCTACTTTGAGCGTCTGAATGGGCAACTTCAGGTAATCTATCGGTGAGGCTGGAGACGCAAAATGCAAAATATAATCCAATTCGCCTTCTACATATACATAATTTGTCACATCGTGGAGTATGAATTTGAAATTGGGATTGCCCATCAAATGAGCTATGTTGTCTGGTGAACCCGTCACGAAATTGTCCATACATACGACTTCGTAACCTTCTGCTATAAATTTGTCGCACAGATGCGAGCCCAAAAATCCTGCTCCACCTGTAATTAATACTTTTGCCATTAAAAATCCGAAATTATATTACAATTTTAAGAAAATCTACACCAAAAATCAATAAAAATTTGAATATCACCGAAAATATATACAAATTTGCTTAGAGTAATTTTTTCGTTTAATATTGTATTTTTACCGAAATGTAATTTGATGAACGCAAACGAAATTAAATATATAAAAGGTGTCGGACCCAAAAGAGCCGAAATACTTGCCGAAGCAGGAATTTTGACACCGGACGACTTGGTCACATACTTCCCCGTGTCATACATTGACCGCAACGCCCGGACTACAATCAGCAATCTATTTCGCGAGCTTGGCAGTCAAGATATGATTGATGTCGAACTGACAAGCAGCGTAAGGTTTCGGTCAATTTCCACAATCGTAGCCAAAATTATCAAGAAGTCCGAAAATTCTTTCGGTAAAAAACGCAAATTTTTGAAATTGACTTTGAGCGACGGAAGTGGCACCAATGCAAGCATTTTCTTTTGGAATTATGTACAATATTATTCCAAACATTATCAGGAAGGGCAAATTCTCGCGGTCAGTGGGAAAGCTGAGATTGACAAGTACAATTCCGTGAACTTTTCTCATCCCGAGATTGACATTTTGGAATCCGACGATGCGCGAATGTACGAGAGCGGGATGATTTTGCCGAAGTACCGAATTACGGAGAAGATGACAAAAGGTGGCATCACCAACAAAATGCTCAGTAATATCATCAATCAACTGCTCGAATCGAACACTATCAGGCTTTCCGAATCATTGCCCGACACAATCCGAAAAACCTTGAATATGCCTGATATCAAATCTACTGTGCTGAATCTGCATTTTCCGCAATCGGAAGATTTGCTTAAACGGGCAAGGTGGCGAATCAAATTCGAGGAGATTTTTTATTTTTTGATGAAAGTCGAGAGCATCAAGCACAAGTCTAAAACGAGCGAAAATGCTTATCTAATCGAAGGGAAGAGCAAATTAGCTCGACAATTATACGATAGTTTGCCATTTAAATTGACATCCGACCAAAAGAAGGTGTTGAATGAAATAGCAGCTGATTTTCGCTCAGGGCAAGCTATGAATCGTTTGTTGCAAGGTGATGTCGGCTCGGGCAAAACGATTGTAGCCGCATTGTCAATTCTGATGGCGATTGATGCAGGTTTTCAATGCGGATTGATGGCTCCAACAGAAATTTTAGCCGAGCAACATTACAGCAACTTGAGTAAAGTTTTCGAGCCGCTTGGACTGGAAATTTTCAGACTTATGGGCGGGCAAAGCTCTAAACAACGCAAATATGCACTCGAAAAAATTGCCGATGGCACTGCACATCTTATCATCGGCACTCATGCCATGTTTAGCGAAAATATCATGTACAAAAATTTGGCATATTTGGTAATTGATGAGCAGCACCGTTTCGGCGTCAAGCAAAGGGGCGATTTAATAAATCTGAGCAAAAATTCATCCGAATCGAAGGTGATGCCCCACGTTTTGGTGATGTCGGCGACACCGATTCCGCGAACGCTGACTATGACTGTTTACGGCGATTTGGACGTGTCTATCATTAAGACTATGCCCAAAAACAGGATACCAATCAAAACCTATGTATCATTCGACAGCAAAAGGGAGGAAATTTACGATTTTGTCCGGCGAAACGCAAGCGATGGCGGTCAAACATTCATCGTTTTTCCTTTGGTCGAAAAATCCGAGAAAATGGAGGAATTGAAATCGGCGACTGAGCATTTTGAATTTTTATCGAAGGATATTTTCCCCGAATTGCAGTGCGGATTGGTGCATGGGCAAATGCACTGGAGCGAAAAAGAGGAGGCTATGCAAAAATTTCTGGCAAAGGAATATGACATTTTGGTGGCGACGACTGTGATTGAAGTCGGCATAGATATTCCGAATGCAAATATAATGTTGATCGAGAATGCCGAACGCTTCGGATTGTCGCAATTGCACCAACTTCGGGGCAGAGTCGGGCGCGGTACTCGCGAATCCTATTGCATACTGATGACCAAGGAC
>JAGXRP010000044.1 GCA_018335795.1 Desulfobulbaceae bacterium
TACAATGTTTTTGGCAATAGTATGTCACCTAAAATAACGTATAAATTTAAGAATGGGGTATGGAAAAAGCATTTCAAAGTTTACGATTATCTCGGTTCGCTGAGATTCACGTTAGGGGAAGATAAGGCTTTGCTGAACTACAAGCAATACGAACCCTACGGCGAAACTATGCTCGACCTCTTCGGGCTGACTCGGCAGAGCTATATCGGCAAGGAGAAGGAGACGGAAAACAACCTTGGTGACCACGGCGTCCGTAAGTACGACTATGAGACGGGACGATTCAATTCGATAGACCCGCTCTTTGAGAAATACTACGGCTGGAGCCCGTATCAGTATAGCATGAATAATCCGATTTGGGCGAAAGATTTTGATGGAATGAAACTTGCTTTTTCAGGCAGTAACTCAGCAATTAATAAATCTTACTCTGTAATTAACGAAGGAACTGGTGGCTTTTTTGATGCTGTTACAAATACTGATGGAAATACAATTTTAGTATCAACAGATAAACAAGGACCTCAAACTTTTAGCCAACAAGAGTTTACCTCTGAAATGATGGTAGCAATTGATTTATCAAGACCCCTAATAAATATAAATTTATCAGAATCAAATAATACTCTTATTGGCAACTATACAAGTCAAGAAATAGACATTGATGATGTATTAAACTTAGGTAATGGCATCGGTATAAATTCATTCTCAGCTTTCATCCATGAAATTGCCGAACAAAGGGAAAAACAATATAATAATTTGCCAAATACTGTTTTAGGTTATAAGCAAGCTCATATGATCGGGGTTAATGCAGAAGATCGTGTATCAGGAGCTCAAAGAATAAGTATTTTCGACAAAGCTCCATCAACAACCTACTTAAATTCTACTGGGTCAGGAAATCTAGATCTGCAATATAAAATTTTGGGTATAGGTGCAGGCACATCCAGAATAAGTACAATATCTATTCAAATAAATGCTAACAATGTTACTGGAGTTACAAGATGAAGTATATTTATTTATTTATTATATTGAATTTAACATCTATTGGATGTATTCAAAATAGATCAACTGAATGTCATGAAATCATAACATTTGAAAAACACCTTAAAATTATTGAAAATTATGTTGTTTTTGACAGCCTTGATTTGTCGGTTAGAAGAACAGGTTCAGTTTTTTTTCTTGAAAACGTAACAGATATCCCTTCGGAATCTGATGCGAATTTTTTTGGTAAAATGAATCCAACAAGAACAGATTACTTATTATGGTCCAATTGGTTTAATGAACATAAAGATTCATTATGCGAAATGAAATATAAAGTTCTTATAGATAGTTCAACGAAATTAATTAATGAATAATTTCTCAATTTAGCTTGCAATACAATGTTTTTGGCAATAGTATGTCACCTAAAATATCGTACAAATATATTAATGGAGTATGGAAAAAGCACATAAAAGTTTACGATTATCTCGGTTCGCTGAGATTCACGTTAGGGGCAGATAGGGCTTTGCTGAACTACAAGCAATACGAACCCTACGGTGAAACGATGCTCGACCTCTTCGGGCTGACACGGCAGAGCTATATCGCCAAGGAGAAAGAGCCGGAGAACAATCTTCAATATCTGACATTCCCTCTAACACCATAAGGAATTTAAGTGAAATATTAAATCCGCTGTTTCGTGGAACATTGAAGTAGATTGTATATAAAGGATTTGATATGGATGAGATAATTTTCAAGGTGGATGAGGAGTTAGAGGGCGGATATTCTGCTTCTGCACTCGGTTTCAGCATTGTAACCCAAGGCGATACTATGGATGAATTAAAAAGCAACATTATTGATGCTATCAAATGCCATTTCGAAGTTGATATGCCCAAAGTTGTGCGGCTACATTTTGTCCACCACGAATTATTTTCAGTCTCTTGAAAACCCCAAGGAACATAAGTGGCGTCGAACTTGCTAAGTTGTTGTCAATTTATGGTTATAGTATTAGTCGGCAAACCGGAAGTCACATTAGGCTAACAACGATTCAAAACGGCGAACATCACTTAAGCGTTCCAAGCCACAGCCCTCTTAAAATAGGCACATTAAATTCAATCATCAAAGAACTTTCAAGTCACATCGGTAAGTCGAAACAAGAAATCTATAGCGAATTGTTAGACGCTTAATCCGCCATCTGCAAGTATGACTACGAGATAGGACGATTCAATTCGATAGACCCGCTGTGGGAGCACTCTTGTACTTCATAAAATAAAATAAAATGCTTGGTGTCCTTAAACATAGTATGTTAGAATAAGAGTTGCTGAAAAATGCTTGAAGTTAAGTACATCACAAATGATAAAGGTGAAAGAACCGATGTGGTAATGCCATTATCTGATTACATAGAAATCCTTGAAGAAATCGAGGATTTACGGGTGATTGCCGAACGCAGTGGTGAAGAGCTGTTCACACATTCTGATGTCGAAAAGTTGCTCAAATCCGATGAATAGCTATCAGATTTTGTGGAAAAAATCGGCAGTAAAGGAGTTGCAGAAATTGCCTCCTGATATAGCTTGCAGTATCTTTTCTATAATTAGCGATTTATCTGCCGAACCAAGACCTCACAATTGCAAAAAGTTGATAAGCCTTGCTAATCATTATCGAATGCGTGTGGGCGATTATCGCGTAGTATATCGCGTTGAGGATGAAATTCTGGTAATTGAAATCATACGCATTGGGCATCGCAAGGATGTATATAGATAATTATAAATTAAATGCCACTTCTGTCCGCAAATGCGGCTACGAGACGGGGCGATTCAATTCGATAGACCCGCTCTTTGAGAAATACTACGGCTGGAGCCCGTATCAGAAACAGAGAATAAAATACTTATTAAGTCAATTTGTCTTAACTTATTATGAAGTTTAAGTAGGAGCTATTATGATAGCGGTAAGAAAAAAAATAGTGTCTAAGGAGTTGATAATTCCTGAGTTGGAGGAGTTCATCGGCAAAAATGTTGTGATTTATATAAATGAAGAAAGCGACAATGGTTCAAAGGAGGCTTTTTTTGATTGCATAAACAATATTGAAATTGATGAATTAGTCATCGAAAATTCTCGTGAGATAAGTGTTATATGATATTAGTAGATACGAACGTTATCATTGACTTCTGGAAGAATCCAACCGACTCTTCGAGACGTGTGTTTGAAAACGAAGAGGTTTTTGTCTGCGGAGTCGTTAAAGCTGAATTGCTTCACGGGGCTGTTGACGAGAACTCTTATGTAAAGATTAAGAAAGCCTTGGATTGCTTCCCCGAAATAGTTATTAGTAGCGAATTTTGGGATGATTTATCCGCAAATTTATTTAGATTAAAGAGAAAAGGTTTGACTGTACCATTCCAAGATGCCATGATTGCAACTATCGCCATTTCGAACTCACTCAGATTATGGACACTGGACAAGCACTTCTCTGTAATTAAATCTGTTTTAAAAGATTTAACGCTTTTCAGACTTGATTAAATATCTCACGGCATACCTCATCCGCAAGTACGGCTACGAGACGGGACGATTTAATTCGATAGACAATAGGTAGAGATTTCGCATTTACAATATTCGTTCGCTTTAAGTATCATATTATATATGTGAAATGGAGGTAATAGATGAACTTAAAATTGACAATGAAATACGAGAAAGTACCTGAGGGCTATATCGGATACATTGATGAACTTCCGGGAGCGAATTCTCAAGGTGTCACGTTGGAGGAAGTGAAGGCAAATTTGCTTGAAGCAATTGATTTGGTGCTTGAAGCGAATCGCTACCTCGGCTCTTTGGACTCAACGAAAGAAATATATTTTCAAGAAGAACTTGAGTTAGTGACTAAATGAAACGTAAATTATTTATCGCTTTTTTGAAATCGAGCGGTTGTGAATTTTTACGTGAGGGTTCTAATCACTCATTGTACATTAATCTCGAAAATAAAAAAGCTTCGACCGTCCCAAGACATAGCGAGATAAATGATAATCTCGTTAGAAAAATCTGTAAAGATTTAGATATCCCCAACCCATACAAAAAATAAACAAAGAACATCTGCAAGTATGACTACGAGATAGGACGACTCAGTTCGATAGCCCCGCTACTTTCATTAATCCAAAATAAAACATTAGCAATGGTATCAATAAATTAATTTGTTGGATAAGGAAATTTGAGAGATAGGAACTGTAAATATACTTATAGAAGAGTACAAGGCTCTGATTGATGAGAATCGTATTCTTAAGAATCAAGATTTGTGCAATCACTTCCCTTCCTTCTCCTACAAATACAAAACGGATAATGCATCAATGACATTGGTATCAAAATCATTCCACCCATACCCTCAAATTAATTTATATTAATGTTACGTCAATAGTTTATTAATGAAAAAAGCATTATATTTCATGTGCTGAATATGACATTAATCGGGATAATAAGACAAGCGCACGAGCTTATTCAATTTGCTATCTCTTGTGTTGTTTCTATTAGCGGGTCATATGAGTAAAGAAATTTTACATGGGCTTATAGAATGTTCGAACTTACACTATTGACAAACTGATTTCTTACATTAAGTAATAACATTGTATTCACATACTTTGATTTTGACTTAAATAGACTAGCCTACGTTTCCCTGAAAGAGATTTTAGAAACGAGCATCATAAATTTTGATTTGTAGATTTTATACATTTAACAAATGGATTAACTTTATAATTGGAGTCTATTATGAAACAAGTTCTTTTCTTTCTAATTATGCTCTCATGGCATATCGGCTTATTCAGCCAATCAGCGATTACTATCACTTCTCAAAACGGAACAACTAAAGTGGCGACTAATTTGATAAGTGCTATTGAGTTAGCTCAAACAGACGATATACTTTATTTACCCGCAGGAAATTTCGATCTCAAAAATGTAGTCGTAAACAAGAAATTGCACATCATAGGTGCAGGTTACAATCCCAAAATCAATGGAACTAACTCAGTTACATATTGTACAGGTACATTAACTATAACGGATGCAGGTAGTGGCGGTTCTGTGCAAGGGATATATGTCTCGGGATCAATCCAATTTGGTACAAGCTTGGCTACTTCAAGCGTGAAAAATTATGTTATTCAACGATGCTTTTTCAATGTTTTACTTTTGGGATATACTTGGGATGGTTTCAATGAAGCTGAAAATATTGTAGTTCGTGAAAATATTGTGGAAGGTGCCATTTTTGGAGGTAAGGCAAAAAATGTAATTGTAAGCAACAATTACTTAAGGCAAACAGGTGTTACAGCTCGTTTAGTAACACATTTTGCGAACGCGAAATTCTACAACAACATTTTTGTCACGATTGATAACTATCCTTTCAATGGTATTTGGGGATGTATTTTCGAGAACAATATAGTAACATTTGGGAATTTTGGCTACGTAAATGCTTTTGAAAACAATCAATACCTCAATAACCTTTATTGTCACGAACCTGGTTTGAATGCAATCGGTGTGGTACGAAGCGAAGGTAATGTTTATATGCCTTTAGAAGATATATTTGTTAATTATACAGGTGGTCCTCTGAGTTTTGATGATAATTACCACCTTACACCAGCAGCACTTAGCGCTATTACCGGTACAGATGGGACTCAGGTAGGTATTTATGGTACGACTAATCCATTTAAAGAACTTGGTATCCCTGTCAACCCTATAATTCAAACCAGTAAGGTAAGTTCTATGACAAACCCAAAAGGGCAACTGAAAATTGAATTCAAAGTTGAAGCACAAAATAAGTGAGGATAATATGAAAAAGCTTATTTTTTTCTTATTATTTCCTATTCTGATTAATTCAATTTTCGCACAAAACCAAATAGTCGAATACGAATATTGGGTTAATGAAGATATTGGAAATAAAATTACTCACTCAGTGGCGCCAACAGCTTTGCTTGAACTTGAAACCGAGTTAGATTTATCAGCAGTCAATTCCGGTTTTAATACAATTAATATTAGATTCAAAGATAAAGTCGGCAAATTCAGTCCAACATTTTCGCAGCATTTTTTCAAAGCGGGTAAATCAAATGCAGATGCAAATAATATAGTCGAACTTGAATATTGGGTTGATGATGATTATGATTCACACCAACGTATTGAAATTGACGGTGGAATTGATATTAACGAATTTGCAGATTTGAAATCCTTGAGCAAGGGTTTTCATACATTGCATATCAGGTTCAAAGATGAGTCTGATTTGTGGAGTCAGACGATTTCTAAGATATTTTTCAAAGCGGGTTCGGGAAATTCTGATGAAAATTTGATTGTTCATTATCGCTATTGGATTGATGGAGAATTCGATAATGCGAAAACGGTAAAATTGCAGAAAGCTCTCAAACTGTTTGAGATTAACAGCATCATAGAGCTTCCTGACGAAAGTGCCGAAACATTTTCGATACAATTCCTCGATACTGCCGGATTATGGAGTAGTGCTTATACAAGGGCTTTCATACCCGAAGCTGAATTTGATATTTTTAATACTATAAACACATTCACATTCCAAAATCAGACAACTTTTGGCGGCACTTACAAATGGGACTTTGGCGACGGCAATAAGTCCGAACAAGTGCATCCTTCACATACTTACACAATACCCGGAGTTTATGATGTTTGCTTAATTGCAAATAATAAATTAGGAAGTGACACCTTATGCAAAATTGTTACGGTTAACGGAATTCGCGAAGTCTTTGTAAAGAGTGCCGGGAATGAAGGTTATGCTACAATCAATGTCTATGGCGGAGGATTTAAAGAAGGAAGTAAAGTTTGGCTCGAAAAAGGTGGAATTAAATATCTGGATCCGGAAAGTGTTCGACTGTCTCAACTCGATGCATTGGAAGCAAGATTTGATTTAACGGACCAGCCACTAAACACATATGACGTAGTTGTTCAATTGCCGGACGGTACGAAATGGAAACTTGAAAATGGATTCGAAATCGTTCAAGCTACCAAACCACAACCTTATGCTAATTTCAATGGTCGAGATAGAATACTATTCGGAAGATGGCAAACATATACTATTGATTTTGGAAATACGGGCAATAATGATGCTCTTGGTGTTCCGATATATTTCATGATAACTATGCCTACAAGCATTGAAATTGAATTCAAAAACTTGAAAATGTCGCAGAGTGAATATTGGCAATCCAACCCAGAGTATGCTGAATTATTAAATGAGCCCGATTTTATCGAACATACAGGCTATTTCGACGGACCTCAAAAAGTCAGATTATACTCATTTTTCGTCCCGATAATCCCTGCTAATTTCAGCGGGCAAATCGAAGTAAGAATCCGAACAAACGAAAGCTTTAAAGCCTACACATGGTTTAACGAACCAATGTTTGAAATAGTTCCCGGTGGAATTGTTCTAAAAGATGAAGAGGTTCTGAGTGCTGCTATTGACAAAAAAACAGCCGCATGTTTGCGTGCAGTTATGTTCCAAGCAATGAAAGACGGAATAGCAGAAGTCGTTAATAATTTAATACCCGGCGTAGGATGCGCCAATTCAATTCTTAACCTCACAATGGATCCGGCAGGATATTTGGCACCCGACCCTACAAATCCGGATTATAATCGCCCAAAAACATGGAGAGAAAAAATTTGGGGATGGGGTGGCACAGTTAAGGATGTTGCTGTGGTAATTGCAGGGTGCGCCAGTGATGCATTGCCACTCAAACAAGCTTATAAAACTGCTGTTGCCGTTGTGTCGGTCATCAACAATATCTACGGCGGTATTCAAGCCGGCAGAGAGTGTTACACAAAATATGGCAATGGCAAAAAGGACATTGCGGCAGTAGGGAGTTTTGACCCGAATGAAATTGTTGGGCCCGGTGGCTATGCTTCGGATAATTTTGTCAACACTTACGGATTTGCCTATACTATCTTTTTCGAAAACTTAGCAACTGCGACAGCTCCGGCACAAGAAGTTGTCATAATTGATACGCTCGATAGAACAAAGTATGATTTGAATTCTTTCAGTTTCGGTAATTTTTCATTTGGCGGCAAAACTTATGCTCCTATGACAGGATTAAAACAATTTACTTTAGATATCGAACCTGAAGGTAGTTTTGGCAATATCGTCCGAGTTAATGCCAATTTTGATACCCAAACTGCAATAGCTTACTGGCAATTCATCACACTTGATCCCGAGACAATGGATTTGACAGAAGACCCTGACGGAGGTTTTCTGCCGCCAAACAAAACTTCGCCGCAAGGAGAAGGCAATGTGTCATATTCTGTTAATTTGCTCAACACTTTGGGGAATGAAGTCGAAATTAATGCGAAAGCTGATATATTTTTCGACTTGAATCCTGCAATTACTACAAACAATTATTCCAATAAATTGGATTTGGCACCTCCGACAAGCAAACTGAATTCAATTCATGCAACGTTGCAAGAGAATTTGTATCGAATCGAGGGAACCAGCAATGATGACGAAAGTGGAGTCAGATACAGAATCATTCACGCTTCGATGGATGGAGGCGAATATATGCCGATTGTAACCGGTTATGATGAAACGATTTACGTAGAATTGGACTTAAGCAACACCTACCATTTCTTTAGTCAGGCAATTGATAGTGTGGGCAATGTTGAGCCAATGAAGTCGAACTATGAAATCACTTCGCTTAACGTCCAATCTGTTGATTATATGACGATTGGATGCGAAGTTTCAATTATGCCAAACCCGACATCCGATAAAATTCAAGTAAAAATTGCTTTGGAAAGACCTTCAGATGTTATAATTTCGATTTATGACCTCAGCGGGCAGGTGATTTTACTACGCAATTTAGGGAATATTTATTCAGATGAATTAATCGAAGAAATTAATTTATCAGAATTTAGCAATGGCAGATACATAGTCAGAGTCAAGACATCGGAGCAAAGTATCATAAAAATGTTAAATATTATCAAATAATATTTAATCACGGAAATTGAATAACCCGTCGTAAAATACGGCGGGTTTTCTTTTACATCACATCTTCAATTTCATAAAAAGAGATTCGGGGACGGATTTGACTATACACATGATTAAACGCCAAAAGCCCGGAACATATATCACACCAGATTTTCCGGCTTTCATAGCTTCGAAAATTTTCTTTCCGACAGCAGGGTAAGATGCGAAAAGGAAGTTTTTGGGTACGTGTGATGTCATCGGCGTGTCCACAAAACCCGGTTTGATTGTCAGCACAGATACGCCCTTGTGGAACATTCGATTGCGTAAACCCTGAAAATATGTGCTGACAAAACCTTTAGCTGCGCCGTAAATGTAGTTGCTTTGTCTGCCACGGTCACCTGCCACACTGCTTATCACTGCAATCATTCCTTTGCCCAAAGGTTCGAAATAATTTGCCGCAATTGTAGCCAAATTAACCACAGAAACGCCATTTGCCACGATTTCGCGATTGATTGCATCCAAATTACTCGCGATTTTTTCTTGGTCGGGTAATGTGCCGTGTGCTATTAAAACGGCATCAATCGCTCCGGCATTTGCAAGTGCTTCATCAAACGATTTTTGATATGTTGCATCGTCAATCGCATCGAAATAAAATGTTGAGACGTCTGCCGAATAGCGTGTTTTCAGGTCGTTCGCTAAATCATTTAATTTATTCTCATTCTTTGCCACGAGTAATAATTTCCATTTATCTAGAGCGAAATTAACGGCTGTAGCTTGAGCTATTGCAGATGTGGCACCATAAATTAATACTGTTTTCATAATTATTCCTTTGTTACTCTTTTCCAAAAACTTGAGGAAAATTTAGGGTCTATATATTTTGCGAAATCCGTCCATTGCGGATAAAATGCTTTGAAATTCTCAGGTGACATTCGGGCGTCTTTGCAAGGATAGACCACTCCTCCGACTGAGTTGACTATATTATCGGATTCGTCTAATATCTTGAGCAATGCATCGCCTATCATTTTGAAATCTATGGCGAGCGTGACACCTTCGCGTGGAAATGACATCATACCGGGCGATTTTATATTTCCGAATGTTTTTAAAACAGTCAAAAAAGATGATAGTTTTGAGCGTGTAATTAAATTAAATATTTCCTTCAATACATTAATATAATTATCGAATGGAATTACAAATTGATATTGCACAAAGCCTTTTTTCCCATATGCTTTATTCCAACCATCAACTGCATCAAGCGGATAGAAAAATGGCTCGAAAGATACATCTGCCTTTTTAATTCGCGATAATTGTTTATTATAATATAATGTATTAAATGCTTTTACGGTTAACGGATTAATTAATTCCATATTTAATGGAAATGGTAACATTTTGCCATTTGTGGACTTATACGGTTTTTGTCTGCTTTTGGGAGCGAAATTACCTCGATTATATAATCCTCTGCCCGGCACTGATGTATCAACCCAAGCAACGGTATAATTGTAATTTTCTGAATTTTGCGTAATATCGAAAAATTCTTCAAAAGTGCGAAATTTAATACTTTCAGATTCGATTATAGGTCCCGGGCATTCCACAGTTTGGAAGCTAACTTTTGTAATAATGCCGGTAAGTCCAAGCCCGCCAATTGTAGCAGCAAATAATTCAGAATTAATTGTTTTGGAGCATTGAAGCAATGTTCCGTCCGAACGGAGCAATTCAAGCTCTGTGACGTGACAACCAAATGTGCCTGCCTTATGATGATTTTTGCCATGTACATCATTTGCGATTGCACCACCAAGAGTTACATATTTTGTGCCCGGAGTGACCGGCAAAAAACGTCCGCGAGGAAGCAAAAAGTCTATGCAATCAGCCAAAGTGGCTCCGGCGTAGCAAGTCAAAATACCTGTTTCTTCATCATAATTAATAAATTTATTAATTCCGGAAATATCGAGTAGTGTTCCACCGTCAATTAAGCAACTATCGCCATAGCTTTTACCCAAACCATAAGGCAAAATATCGCCTTTAATTTCTCCAATATTTTGTAAGTCATTATACCAAAAATATTTGATTAGATTTTGATTGCTTTGTTTGGGGTAATTTCCAAATGATAATGTTGTTTCCATTATAACATTCCAATTACGGATAAAATAAAAATAATCATAATTACGAGATGGCTGGCTTTATCACGAATTGCAAAGACAACAGGGTCATGATGAATATGCCCCCGATTGGCTAATAGCCAAGTACGTGTAATCCAATATAATATCACAGGGGCGATAAGATACATTACTACATGATTTTTGTAAAGAACGACAATTGCCGGAGAATTAATATAAAGCACATAAACAAGAACTGAGATTAATCCGGAAGCAACACCAATTATCATCATCAAAGTTGTATCGTCTGTATTATATCCGCGAACGGATTTGTTTGAGTTGTTCAATTCGATAGACCTCAGCTCTATAAATCTCTTTAAACTTGCCAGCGATAGGAAGAAAAACATCGAAAATGACAGCAACCAATGTGAAATCAAAGTATCGGTAGCCACTCCGCCGAGCAATAGACGCAAAGTATATAATCCGGCCAAAATTATTATATCTGCCATATTCAGTCGTTTGAACCATAATGAATATAATACAGTTACGACAAAATAAAGCAATATCACACCCATTGTATCAAAACCTTTGGCGAAATAAGCTAAAAGTACGGCTATTACAAACAATACAGGAACAAGTTTTGCAGCGGTTAGTATTTTTAGTCTGCCGGATGCAAGAGGGCGATTTTTCTTGTCAATATGCTTACGGTCTGCTTCGATATCGAATAAATCATTGATAACATAAATTGCAGATGCCATAAAACTCAAAGCAAAAAATGTCAGCGTACTGCTGATTACCATGCTTTGGTCTATGACATGGGCAAGCAACATCGGCAAAAATACAAGCGTGTTCTTAACCCATTGATAGACTCGAAGTTGTTCTGTTAATATTTTTAATTTCGATTTGGATTTATCGTCTATGATTTGCGTTGCAGCACTTTGGAATTCATTCTTGATTTCGTCAGAACAATTGACTAATATTTTGCCATTAGAATTTTGCCATACAAATCGGTCTTTGTAGCTGTCGCCTATGTAATCAAACTGTCCTTTGCCAAATCGTTTGACTAATAAATTGGATTTCGTTTTCCCGACGAGATTTATTCCATCCCTTGAAGCAATTGTTTCTTTAAAAAAAGTAAATCTCTCGCCGACTTTTTCCGCAATAGTATGATACGATGCCGTAACTAAATATACTTCTCTACCGGCGGCATGAGCGGCTTCGGAAATTCGGATGATTTCCTCATTGTAGGGTAAAATATCAACATTTGGTCCAACTCGCTTTGCCAATTGTTCTTTCAGCTCATATCGCCCTTTCATCAACCAAATAGGGAGCATGAAAATATAGAAAATATTCTTTTTCAGCAACAAAAAAATTGACTCGAACATAATATCAGTTCGAATCAAAGTGCCGTCCAAATCAACACAAAGTGGGTATTTATTCAAATCTTGCATTATTATCTTAAATGTGCTATACTTTTTTCAAATTTCTGAAGTGTAACCCCTACAATTTGGTCCATATTATAATATTTATAATCTGCCAATCTGCCCACAAAAATCACATTTTTGAGTTTTTCGGCATCGGCAGCATATTTCTTGTAGATTTCGTCATTTTCTGCTCGTGGAATTGGGTAATAAGGGTCATTTTCGCCGATTACATATGGTTGCGGATATTCGTAAGCAACAGTTGTGCGATGGTGATTTTGCATTGTCAAGTGCTTGAACTCGGTGATGCGTGTATAATCATGATTATTTGGGTAATTGATTTGCGCCCCCGATTGGAATTGCTCCATATCGAAATTGACAAGTGAGAATTTCAAACTTCTGTACGGTAGTTCCCCATGGGAATAATCAAAAAAGTAATCAATTGGACCTGAATATATGATTTTATCGAATTTGATATCGTCAATAATTTCTTTATAATCAGTTTTCAAAAGTATTCTGATGTTTTTGTTAGCAATGATTTTCTTGAACATTTCTGTATAACCATACTTGGGAATACCTTGGTAAGTATCTTGGAAATATCTATCGTCGCGTGAAATGAAAACAGGAACGCGTGAAGTAACCGTATAATCCAATTCGTCGGGTTTCAAGCCCCATTGCTTGATAGTATAACCAAGGAAAACATTTTTGTAGATATATTCTGCAAGAAATTTAATATCCGCGTCATCGGTTTCACGCATTTTCAAAATCGGAATTTTCAGTCCAAAACCATAATATCCGATGAGTTTATTTTCTAATTTTTGGGCAAAATCCGGTGGGAAAACTGTGTATAATGAGTTCAGATTGAAAGGAACAGGAACTAATTTACCTTCGACAACTGCTTTGACATGATGAACGTAGGGATTCCATTCGGTATATTGCGACAAATAATCCCATACTTTTTTTGATGATGTATGAAAAATATGCGGTCCGTATTTATGCACGAGCAAACCTGCTTCGTCATAGTAATCATAAGCATTGCCGGCGATGTGGTCTCGTTTGTCAACAATCAGAACTTTTTTGCCTAATTCACTCGTGATGCGTTCTGCCATAACGCATCCGGCATAGCCCGCACCAACTATCAGATAATCAAATTTCATTTCTTCAAATACCCCTTAATTTCGTTGAAATCAACCAACTTAGTGTATAAATAAATCAAAATACATGCCGTAACTGTTACAGAGACGGATAAATACATGTTTAGTCCAAGTGCCATCATAACAAATCCGGGCGATACTCCAATAAGAGTTGCTGTGAAAGCTTTTGCCAAATTGGAAAGATACAAATTACCATGAGTCTTTTTGAATAAGAAAAGCATCATTGTTAAAACTGAAAGTTCGCTGAAAATTGTTGCAATCGCAGCGCCATACAAACCATAAACTGGTATCAAAAGCATGTTCACGATTAAATTCAAAGTCAAGCCGATTAATGTAGCGTTGATTACCTTATTCTCATGTTTCCATGCTATCAAGGGTTGGAAATAATTCACTACGACATATTGTAGAAATATAGTTATCGATAAAATTTTCAAAGCTCCTGATGATTCTGCGTATTTTTGTCCCAGCAGTACAACAATTAAATCGGAAAAAAGAAATAAATTCAAGCCAATGAATGAACCCAAAAGAAAGTTAATCCGAGAAAAAATGCTGACTACTTTATCCCTTTCTTCAAAGTTCGTAGCTCGTGAAATTTTTGGGAAAAAAGCTGATTGAAGGATTATCGTTGGCAGAAGTAAAAAAGCGAGCAATTGGTGCGCTGCCGCAAAAATTCCTGTTTCGCGGTCCCCCCTAATTATACCGAGCATCGTTATGTCAATGTTATTGTACATCGTTGCGATTAAGAAAATCAATCCAATGCTGAATGATTGGCGGAGCAGACTAATGATGAAAGTTCTATCGAAAGAAAAGTCAATTTTGCCGAAGGTGCTTTTGTAATGAACAAACATCCAAACAGAATTAATCAAGAACGATAAGGTTATTATTATGATTGCCATTTCAACATCGCTTTCGCTCTTGACAAACAATATAATACCAACCAAATTCAAAACACCTGTGACAAGCGACCTGATTGCGATAATGTGCATCTTTTCGACAGCCATATATACCCAATTCAATAAAGTCGCTTGACCAAAAAGCAGTGCACCGTAAATATATATCATTCTCTTAGTAACATCAGAAATCGGCGAATATGAATCAATTATCTGAGTGGTAATGATTATACCGATATAACCTAACGTGGCAAATACTATTCGGAGCATCAAAATCGAACCGACATATTTTGGCAGCAATGCTCGATTGCGTGCTACATCACGTATGCCTGCTTGGTCGAACCCGAGCATGACTATTATAAAAAAGTACTGGACGATGGATTTGGCAAAACTCAAAGCACCATTACTTTCAGGACCGATTGTACTTATTAGATATAAGGTATATATAACAGCCAAACCTTTAGCGGAGATTTCGGCTGTGCCCATTGAAAGTATATTTTTTACAATTTGATTTGAGTTGCTCATTGGCAAACAAATATTAACTAAAAGGTTCTGCCCACCATTCCGGATTCAACTCAGGGAAGATGGAATTTCGTTCTTCTGATTCGTGTAAATACAACTCATCGTTCGTTTCCATTTCTGATTTATCGGCATATTTTTCAAAAAAGTCACATAATTTATTAAAATCAGAATGATGATATAGAAATCTTTGTTCGGCATAATCTTGAGCCGAGCGTGTATAAATCAAGAACTGCCAATCGGAAGAATGAAGAAGCATTAATTCTCTCAAAGCTTGTGTCAAAATTCTTCTTTGCAAAGCTCCCAAATCCGGAATCGAATTTGTTTCGTAAATTTTGCTTAGTCTCAACTCATTATTATAAATAGCTTCCCAAGTCCAATTGTTGTCTTCATTCGACCATACTTCGTGACTATTCCCTTCGCCCCAAGAGCCTTCAGGTAATTTGATTACTTCGGTTGGATTAATTTTGTTGTACTGTTCCCAAGCCGTTGCAGCTTTTGTATATGGCGAATTATGCAAACCCTTGAGCAAAGATTTGATGAAAAGTGGTCCCTCGAACCACCAATGACCAAACAATTCGGTATCGAATGGAGTACACAAAGTGCCAAACATTCCGGTGATATTATTATAATAATTCAGCGTATTTTCGATGTGATGAATGAAATGATTAGTTTGCAAATCAATCTTATCGAATGTCCAATCAGTATGATAGAGCGTTTTATACATCATATCGGCTTTTGTATCGGTTACTCGCCAGTATCTCAAACCCGAATCAACATGCTTTTTGTGGAAATCTAAGTAATCCGGTTGCCCGGGATAGCCAACTTCTCCACTCCAGACCTGCATCGAAATATCTTGATGACGAACAAATGCGGCAGCCGTGCCATACTTTGTTTCAACACCTGAGCTTGCTTCGTACAATCTGAGTGATGATTTGTCGAAGTTCCAAGGAGTATGATGAAAAGATGGCGAATTCACAGGAACAAAAACACCGTTATCTTTATCAGTAAATTTGCCAAGTGGGACAGACCTAAGCAATAAATTTTCATCTGTTACAAAATACTTAATCCCATGCAATGCTATAATTTGCTCCACTCCTGCACGCAATTTTTTCTCATTAAAAGGAGCCACCGGAATATAAGATTGCCATTCATAAGCAGGGCGATAAGCACATTCGGGCAACCAAGTGCCACGAGGAGTTCTGCCAAAGTGCTTCTTGTAATTTTCGACAGCCGCTTTGACTTGCAAATTCACACTGCGGTCAAATCCAAGCATTGGGAAATAGCCGTGTGTAGCACCGCATGTCATCACTTCAATATGACCATCATCCTGCAATTTTTTCAGCCCTTTGATGATTGACATATCGTATTTATCTATGAATTCTTTTTTTCGTTCTTTGAACCATTCTTCCCAGAATTGGGTTAGCCATATATGATGAGCGTCGTATCCACGTGAAGTAAATTCGATTTTGTCCTTTTGAGCAGCAGCGATTTTTTCGTCGCAATAATCAATGAAGATTTTCTTGAAATCCGGATGCTCGAGTTGTTCGCAAAGGACGGGAGAAATATCAAGCGTTACATTGGGCGAAATACCTTCTGCTATTAAATCGTTAAAAACATTCAGTAGTGGAATATAACATTCAGCGACGGCTTCGTTCAGCCAATCTACCCCGTGTGGAGATTTGCCATGATGCAAAACCCAAGGCAGATGCGTATGAAGTATTAAAACATAATTTCCTGTGTTCATCTCATTTCCAATTTTATTTATTTAGCCAATTAATAAATGCAATTTATGCAAAAAAAATGTCATCCCAAACGTTTCGTTTCGATTTTTGAGCGAAACATTTGGAATGACGAGTAATATTGTTTTCTTGAACACTTTCATTGCCTTCGGGTTAATTCACCTTCGGGCTACCTCCGAAAAAACCTGGGAAATTGTTCAAATTGTTGGGATTGTCAATGTTAATCTCGCCATGAGTGTTCTCGTATCGTGCTATATTGTCATGCAATGCTCTCATAAGCAACTTTGCATGTTGTGGCGTCATAATTATTCGGGCGTGTACTTTGGCTTTGGGTACACCCGGTAAGACTCGAGTAAAGTCCACAACAAATTCGGCAGGCGAATGTGAAATAATAGCCAAATTTGAATAAATACCTTCGGCTTCTTTTTCGCCCAATTCGATATTTATTTGTTGTTGTTTAGGTGCATTTTTATCATTCATGTCAAATCCCGTTTATAGATTATAAATTGTCGTATTTGGCTCTTACTTCTTGCAATTTTTGTGATTCTTTCAAATCACCGTAAATTTTCATCAGTATGAGATAGTATTGGTCTCTTTTATTATTAGGTATTGAACTTTCAATGACTTCAAGCTTGTTCAAAATTTGCTTCAATTCATTTGCTTGGTCAAGCACTGTATAAATATTGGCTAATTCGCCCATTACTTGAAAATCATTCGCAAATTCAGGTGTTTTCATTGCCCTCGTAAAATATTCGGCTGATTTACGTAAATGTGGGAAATACTCTTCGTAATCAGGCTTATACTTAGGGTCGGATTCAATTTTGTCTTGTTGCTTGCGTTGAACGTCGCCTGCTAAATTTTTGTAAGCCGATGCTATATTCCGAAGTACAAATTCGTAAGTCGGGTCAATCTCCAATGCTTTTTCATACTTAGTGATAGACTCTTGATAGCGGCTCATATTTTGCAACAAATCTCCATATTGTGCCCAAGCATATTTATTCTTGGGGTCTGATTTTGTAAGTGCATCAACAGATTTCAAAGCGTCGTCAGTTTTGCCTAATTCTTGATAGAGTGCTACAAGCGAAGTATTTGCTTCGGGGTTTGTAGGCTCTATTTGGGCAAATAATTGGATATATTTGAGCGAAGCATCAAATTCTTTACGTACATAATGAAGTTGAGCCAATGCTCTAATCGGTGTTGTGTTCATGTTGAATCTTTGCGAACGTTCGACTTCAAGTCTTTCCATCGGTGGGTCGTATCGCCATCCTTTCAACATGTAGTTGGCTTTGTCTTGGTCATAAAACAGGAACAAATCCTTGTCATTTATTACAAAATGGTCAGTGATTGAGGTATCGCCTTTGGGTGAGGATTTCACTTGGCTGTTTTTAGGTTTCCCCAATTTGTCGCTTATTGCCCTGCGAGTCATGTCGTAATATAAACCGTTCTCCTTTGCAAAAGAGATGTCTTTCATAGACTTTTCGACAAATAATTCGTACTGCTGAATTGCCTTCAAAGTGTCGCCAATGACTTCATAGGCAGAACCTTTGAAATTGTAGAAATCCGTAATTTCCGGTCTGATTGAAATTCCAAGGTCGAAATTTGCCATTGCTTTGTCAATGTGTGTTTGCTGTTTGGTTTCTAAGTATTTGGAGTAACTTTCGACTCCTTCATTATAGGCTTCAACCCAAATTTGGTTAATCCGGATTTTCATTGTGTTCTTTTGTGTTTCGTCAATATTACTCTGCAATGCTTTTTTAGCAGATTCGGAAGCCAATGCAAATTCATTCTTTGTCATGTAAATTTCTGTCAAATATACATAGGCTTCACCATTGTTAGGATTAGCTGCCAATTCCATTTTCAGATATTCTATAGATTTGTCATAGTCTCTGTTGTTATAAGCGACCTTTGCTGTAGTCATGTTTCTCGAAGCGCATTGGAAACCCTGAAAAGCGATTGTGCCTACTATAAGCATCAAAATTGAAAGGGCTATTTTTTTCACGACATTTCTCCGATATTGTTTTTAAACTTTTTGATAATTTGTTGGTTTATCATTTATTTATTATGTAATTATACAGATTGTAAAAATAACAAATTTTTTGCAAATTATAAAGCATAATAATGATTATTATAAAGTTGAACAAACCATTCAATCATCAATCAAAATATAAACAGAGACTTATAAGGTCAAAAGTCTCTGTCAAATTCAAAATATCAAACTTTATCTAAAACGTTAACATTTTCCAACCGACTGTAACTTGAATGAGTGAGTTTTTGGCATTGAAATCGCCACTATACACATTGCTCATACCCAATTCATATCGTACATCCAAAGTGAACATCAGTAGGTCAACACCAAGTCCAAATTGCATAGACCACATTGCGTCATTCAGCTCACTCTCTTCCACTACATCAGGAATTTCGAGTACACCCTTGTCAGTAATGATTGATGCCACAGGACCGGCTTGAATATTGAGTTTAGCTGATTTGTAGTCAAATATATTAATTCCGAGCAAAACCGCAAAATCTATTGTTTTGTGAGTACTACCATAATTCATAGCCTCGTAAGCCAATTCACCACCCTTTTGGGTTATCATTATCTCAGGTTGAATAAACCATTCATCTCCGATACGAGCAAAGGCGCCATATTGGAATGAATTGCTAAATGAACTCGAAATATCACTCTCGTCAACCGATAATTTAGATGCTGTATATCCGATTTTTGGACCAATACTTAGTTGTGCCGATGCCGAGGATACCAGAAACAAACTAATAATAATATAAACTGCTATTTTTTTCATCAAATACTCCCAATGATTATTTAACGTTCATTGACTACTAAATTATTTGACGCAAGGAGTTAAAAATGATTACAATACAAAAAAAAAGAGATTGCTCTTGTGGAAACAATCTCTTTTTTTCTAAAGTGCTTAATGATTAGTCGCGTGTATCGCGAGTTCCGTCATCATCTTTGCGTTTGTCATCATCTTTGCGTTTGTCATCATCTTTGCGTTTGTCATCATCTTTGCGGTCGTCAAGTTTGCCATCACCGTTGGCAATTTTTATGAGCCATTGTTCAAAAAGTGCTAATTGTTCTTCATCTAAGATGTCTTTGATACTTTTGATAAAAATATCCCAACAATCTTTAAGACCAGCTCTAACTTGTTCATTAACCGGATTGTTCGCTAAAGCTTCACGAATTCTCATGTTAAGCTGATAAATCAATTTACCGGCTTCTTCTCTTGTGATTTCACCGGCTTTGTACTTAGCCATGATTTCTTGGCGTGCTGTTTGTCCTTTCATCATTATTTCGCGTCTTGATTGTTGGAGCAATTTTAGCCATTCGGCTTCACAACGTCTGTGAGACATAATCAACTCTTTAACTTTTTCGATTTGTTCGTCAGTAAGTTTGAGTTGACGTAAAATCATACCGATTGCCATCATTTTGTGGACTTGCGGTGGTTTTTTGTCGTTAGGTGTCAATCTGTCATAATTGGCAAATTCACCTTCGATAATCGGAGTAAGTGCAAAATCAGATTCGAGCGTTGCTTCTTGTAATTCAAACCCTGAAGGGTTGAAATCAGCAATAGCAAATGATTGGTAGTCGTTATTGGAAAAGTTCTCTGTAGCATTTGGTGATTCGCTGCAAGAACTAATCATTAGTGCCAATGCGACTGTGGTTGCGATAAGCAAATTTCTCAACATAATTAATCTCCTAAAAAAAATAAAATTGTTTGTTTTATATATTAGATTCAAAAACTTTCAAATGGTTTAATGCTTATTCAATTTTTTTTTCAGCATTTCAAACTTTCAACATACTTACAAAATGAAATACACTTGAAGTCAAAATTGGTTGCAAAAAAAACATAAAAAAAGCGAAAATTATTTTTCCTCTTCTTCATATACACGCCTTACATCGCTCACACCCTTGACTGTGAGCAATCTTACCATAATATTGTTTAGCTCTTCTACGTTTTCGACCATGACAGAAAGCGCCCCATCGAACAACGAATCCGCCGTATCGAGATTTATTCGCTTGATGTTCGATTTGCCGATTGCTTCGGTAATATCGAGCAACATCAATTCGCGGTCTTCGCCACGAATAATCAATTTGGTATCGTAATTACCATCAGCCTTCTTTTTGAGAAAGGTTTTGGGCGGATTGAGTTTGAAATATTTGTGAAGCATTGCAACTGCACGATGAGATACTACACTTTTTTGCCATTCAAATTTTGGTACGGCGTTGTCCGATTTGATAATTTCCACTTGGTCGCCCGAATTCAGCTTGTAATTCAAATCATGAAATGAGCCATTAACTTTGCCTGTAACGCAGTGCAAACCATATTCGTCGGAAAGCACAAAAGCATAATCCACCAAAGTTGAACCCTTGGGCAGAGATATTTGCCGCCCTTCCTTAGAATAGACAGTGAGTTCCGAATCAAAAAGATTGACTTTGAGCGAATCCCAAATAATTTGAGATGCATTATCGCCGAATTCTTCAATCATATCCTTCATCCATTCTCCCCATTCATCAATATCCGAATCGGTGAATTGTAGTGCTCTGACCCTACCGGTTTTGAGTGAAAAATTTGCCGCAAATCCTTCTTCGGCAATAGTATCCATCTCTTTGGTTCGAATCAGTATTTCTATTCGTTTCCCGTCGGGACCGATGAGTTCCGTGTTGAGCGATTTATACCAATCGAGCTTAGGTTTAGAGATGTAATCAACAAAACTAATTGTATTGAAAGCGTTAGCTAATACTCCCAAAGCACGATAACATTCGTGCACGTCGTTGGATTGGAGTATAATCACCACCGAATAAAAATTATCTATATCGCTAATTGATTTCCCGTTTTGGGTCATCTTATGGATTTCGTATTCGTGCTTATGCACGATTGATAAAACATGCTTAAGATTTTGAGCGTTGAGCGAATTTTGGATTAAATCCGAAAAAACCCTGATGTAATCTATAAATTCGCGTCTCTTTTCGTTCAATGCAGTTCGGATAGCTTCGTAATTTTCACGATTTGAATAGTAAAATGAACGATTTTCCAATTCCATTTTCACTTTGAGCAGTCCCAATCTATGAGCTATTGGAATGTAAAAATTCAATGTTTCTTGCGCGATTTCTACTTGCTTTTTGGGGGAAAGATAGTGCAGAGTACGCATATTGTGCAATCGGTCGGCAAGCTTAATCATAATTACTCGAGCATCTCTAACGAGTGCCATAAATAATTTGCGATAAGTTTCCGCCTTGCTCACTCTTGGTTTGGAGGGACCTGCCAAATTATCTTCTATTAAGTTCTGTTGAACTTTGTCTTCGGTATAAATTTCGGGTTTGATAATTTCCGAATGTGATATTTTTGTTACACCGTCCACCATTTCCGATATGTCTGCATCGAATTCTTTTGTAATCATCTCTGTACTTACAATTTCAACATCTTCGATGGTATCATGCAACAAGCATGCTGCCAATGAATTGGAATCATGCAGTTGCAACTCATTCATAAGCAGTAATGTAGTATTGAGCGGATGAGTATAGTACGGATAGCCAGATTTGCGATATTTCCCTTTGTGCATTTCTACACAAAAATAAAAAGCCTTGCTGATTAGCTGCTTGTCGAGATTGCCACCGACTTTGTCAACAGCATCCATCAAATAGGCATGGTCGGCATCTACATCCTTACCAAACGGGGTATCCTCGTCATATTCTAAATCACATTCTAAAAAAAGTTCCATAAATTGCTCATTTGCAAATAATAATACTACAAAATAAAACGAATTAATTGAAAAATCACTATATTTATAAACAATTTAATCAATAATCTTGTAATATTCAATTTTTCTTATGAATAGAAAAGAATTTTTAAACCTCGCATCGCTTTCAATTGGCTCTTTAATGCTCTCCAAAAGCATTGCTAAAGCCAATGTAACTCAAAAAAGCAATATAAAACCTGCAAAATTAATGCCGAATGACACTATTGGGATTGTTTCGCCCGGAACTTCTGTATCTTCGCCTGATGATTTGGCAAAGGTTGAAGAAATTTTGAAGTATTTTGGATTGAATTTCAGATATGCTAAAAACACTATAAAAGGCAGTGGCTATAAAACTCGCTCAGTACGAGAACGTATAGAAGATTTGTATGAAGTTTTTTCGGACAGTACATTCAAGGGCGTGATTTGCACCAGAGGGGGCTACGGTTCAGGGCGTCTGATTGACGGGCTTGACTATGATTTGATTCGTCGGAACCCGAAAATCTTCGTCGGATATAGCGATATCACTGCATTACATCTGGCTATAAACAAAAATGCCGGACTTAGCACATTCCATGGTCCCGTCCTCTTGTCATCTTTTAACAATTATACTGCTACAAATTTCCGAAACATTGTTTTTGGTGATGTTGAATACCCACTTGTATTAAGCAACCCACAATCGGGCATGTCACCTCGCAACCCATTCCCTACTCGAACAATCGTGAAGGGAGAAGCAGAAGGAATAACGCTCGTTGCAAATTTATCGTTGCTGACTTCGCTTATGGGCACAAAATTCGAGCCTGAGTTTGAAGGTAAAATATTGCTGATTGAAGACGTAGGAGAACAACCGTACAGAATTGACCGTATGTTGAATCAATTGAGACTTGCGGGAGTGTTTAGAAAAATTTCGGGTTTAGTTTTCGGACGTTGTGATGATTGCAATTCCGGTACTACTCAATCTACTTGGGATTTGTCATTGGGTGAAGTATTGGACAGTTACTTATCTGAGCTTTCAATTCCAGTCTTTTATGGACTGATGTTCGGTCATACGGATAATCAATTAACTATACCACAGTTATGCAAAGCTAAAATGAATGCAGACGAAGGGAATTTGGTATTACTCGAATCGCCTGTTATTTAGCTCTTACTAATGGATAGTGCATTTTTTTGAGCCAATTTTTGATTTGAATCACGGTTCTAGTATTGTGAGTCGAAAGTCGTAGAAATTCTTGAAAATCAATTGCAGCTTTTTCATTAATTCCTTCAAGTTTGAATGCAATACCACGATTGAGATATCCGACGGCATTGTCTTTGTTGAGTTCAATAGCAAGCGTGAAATCTTCGAGTGCTTTTTTGAAAACTTTCATTTTCAAATATGCGTTTCCCCTGCCTACATAAGCCTGAAAAAATTTTGGATTGAGTGTAATTGCACGGCTAAAATCTTGAATAGCTTCTCGATATTTATTCAAGTATACTGAGCAATTTGCTCTGCCAAAATATGCTGACGTAAGTCCGGGTTGCAATTCGATAGCTTTATCGAAATCTATAATGGATTCGATAAATTGCTTTAAATAGTAAAGAGCATTTGCTCGGTTGAAATACAAATGTGGGGAACTTGGCTTTAGTTGCAAGGCTTTGGAGTAATCCTTTACAGCTTTTTCGTAATCTTTCATCCAAAAATGTGCTATTCCGCGATTATTATATGCATCAGCATTATTTGGTGCCAATTCAATCACTTTGTCGAATTCAATCACAGCAAGAGTGAAATTTTTAGTTTTGTTATATATCAAACCTCTGTAATTATATGCCAAAAATGAATCCGGATTTAATTTTACTGCCATAGCAAAATCATCTAAGGCTGATTTGTATCGTTGAATATGCGAATTTGCAAGCCCGCGAGCCACCAGTGTTTTTTCTTGCTTTGGGTCTATAGTCAAAGCCGAAGTATAATTTTTGACCGCATTTTCGTAATCTTTTTTGTCGAAATATATGTTGCCTCTGTTCAAATATGCAGGCATATAGCCCGGATTGAGTTCAAGAGCTAAATTGAGGTCTTCGAGAGCTTCGTCAATATCCTTGAGCTTTAATTTGCACATTCCACGTTTATAATAAGCAAAGGAAAAATCAGCATTAAGTTCGAGGGCTGTCGAAAAATCTTCAATTGCACTTTTATAATGGTGAAGATTGAACTTTACAGACCCGCGTTTGAAGTATGCAAATGAAAAACTTGGGTTGAGCATTACTGCATTATTGAAATCTTCGAGCGCATCATTGAACATATCAAGTTGGACTAACACCGAGCCACGCTTGAAGTATGCAAATGATGCACGGGGATTGCTTGTGATAGCACGAGTATAACATTCCACAGCCTTATCAAAGACCTGATTTTTGGCATAATCGTCTCCCTTGGCAACCCAATCTTCAATTTCCTGTATGTTTTCTTCGCTCATTTCAAATAATATTTTGCTAAATTTTAAACAAATATAACAAATATTAAACCAAATTATCGGAATTTCAATTGTATATCGTAAATTTACAAATTAGGAAATTAATCTTTTGGAAAAAATTATGCACGGTGAAAACGAAAGAGAATTATTGCGAAAGGTTCATGCCTATCTATCAAATCCCTCGCAAGTATTTACGACGCAATCAAATAATCGCTTGCAAATACTATCTCCCGGGAAGATGAATTTGTACGATGGTCCCGACCTTAAAAACATTGCAATGTTGCTAAACGGTTACGTAATAGTCGGAGACGCCGAATTTCACAGATGCTCATCAGATTGGCTGCGTCACGCTCATTCCACAAATATCGAATATGATGACGTTGTGATTCATATTGTGTTCAAAGACGATATGCCGATAACAAGAGATTTTGAAACTTTAGTTATTGATGAAAGTCAACTAAAGGTCTTGCCACCAATAGAAAAGCGAACGGAAATAGATATTGCAAATGACATCGAAGAATTGCAGAATTATGCTCTGATTCGATTGCTCCGTATGACGGCTAATGCCAAAAAGCTGTTCAATAACGCTAATTTAAGAGAAGGCTTTCATTCCAATTTAGCTGATTTTCTGAAGAGATACTCCTCTAAACGCCGTCGCCCGGCTTATGATGAAATTCGTTTGAAAGAAATTTTGGAAAGTTTGACAAATTCGGAAATGATTGATTTTTTGAAATTTCTCGAAATCAAGGAAACAGTCTCGATTCCGGATACCATGCATGGATTTATCAAAAAGAGAATTGCAAATGAAGGTGCGCATTTGAGGCGTGAAATTGTCTTGAATTGCTTACTGCCGGCTGCATTGAGCATTGCAGATGATAATTCACGCGTAAGTCTTTTTTCGTGGTTTTGGTCAACTTCAGCGTTGAATTCCTACGGCATTTTGAAAAAGAGATTCCCGAATATTCCTCAAAATTTTCTTTGGCAACAACAAGGAATGCTGGAATATATCAAGGAAAACGGCAGACAACCTGACTATATTTCCGAAACTGCAAATACTTATGGTTTTGCTGAAATTCTGAGCTTTTACAAATTAGGACGATTGCCCTTAGAATTTTTTGAAGATTAGAATTTTGTAGCATTATTCTGCTATTTTTGCATGAAAAAAATGATGAAAAGCATGAACAGAGAAAAAATCACAGGCATACTAAAGACAATCGGTCCCGGGATATTGTTTGCAGGAGCAGCAATCGGTGGTTCGCATCTTGTACAATCTACTCGCGCAGGAGCCGATTACGGGTTTACATTGCTTTGGATTGTTGTGATGGCAAATCTATTCAAATATCCCTTTTTTGAATTCAGCTACAGATATACAGCTTCTACAGGCAGAAGTTTGCTCGAAGGTTATAATGACATGGGCAGATGGATTTTGGTGGCTTTTGCCATTCTTTCCGTAATTACAGGCATTATCAATCTTGCTGCACTTGCATTAGTAAGTGCAGGTCTTGCCGGATATATTTTCGGTGGCGGAGTTGACCCATTAATGATGAGTATCGGATTGGTGATTTTGTGCTTTTTGCTGTTAGTAATCGGCAAATTTCCTACTCTCGATAAATTGATGAAAATTATGGTTTTTCTGCTCGGGGTTTGCACTTTCGTAGCGTTTTTAATGGCTGTTGACAGAGGGCAAAATATCCCTACCGATTTCACTCCTATAGATTTATATACAAAAGGCGGAATAATTTTCGTGATTGCATTGATGGGATGGATGCCTGCACCAATTGAACTATCTGCATGGACATCGCTCTGGACATTGAGCAGAAGCAAACAAAAAAAGCATATCCCAACATTGAAAGAGTCGCTTATTGATTTTCATATCGGCTACATCGGTACTACATTATTGGCTATTTTCTTCCTGACTCTCGGTGCTACTTTGATGTACGGTACGGGAATTCAATTCTCTAACTCGGGTGCAGTCTTTTCCCAACAACTCATAAATCTCTACACCGAATTATTCGGTTCATGGAGCGCTATAATAATCGCTCCTGCTGCATTTATCACTATGTTTAGTTCATTATTGACAGTAATGGACGGCTATCCGCGAGCTATCACAGGCAGTTTGTTTCTGATGAGCAAACGAGCCAACCAATTGAAGCTGAATGTTTATTTTGCAATCATGATTACAATTAGTATATCAGGACTTATTCTTGTCAGTTTTCTTGCTAAGAATATGAAACTGATGATGGATGTGGCAACGATTGTTTCATTTCTAGCTGCACCGATTTTAGCATATTTCAACTATAAAGTCGTTACAACCAAGTATTTCCCCGAAAGTGGCAAACCACCACTATGGCTAAAAACACTTGCAATTGCAGGTATTGTTTTTTTGACCGGATTCGGCTTAATATATTTGTGGACATTATTCTTTTTAGACTAATTCTGTCTGATGACGTTCAATTACTGCACCCAGCTTTTTGAGCTTTTGTTCGATATTATCGTAGCCTCTGTCCAAATGATAGATTCTAAGAACTTCCGTTGTACCTTTGGAGACAAGTGCAGCTAATATCAATGATGCACTACCCCGCAAATCTGAACTCATTACAGTAGCACCTGATAGCTTTTCGCCTCCTGTTATAATCGCTGCATTATCAACAATGTCAATCTTAGCACCCAATCGAATTAACTCGGGGACATGTTTGAATCTGTCTTGGTAGATATTGTCAGTCACTTTTGAAGTTCCTTCGGCTGTCAACATATACGCGGTCCATTGTGCTTGAATATCGGTAGGAATGCCCGGATATACTGCTGTGACCAAATCAACCGGTTTGGGAGGAGCATCTGCACGGAGGAAGATTTTATTTGAATTTATATCAATTTCGCAACCGGTCTCTTCTAATTTTGAGATTACAGATGTCAGATGATATGGATTGACATTTTCAAGTTGAATTTCGCCCATTGTCATGGCAGCAGCAATCAAATATGTAGCAGCTTCGATACGGTCAGGAATAGTTTCTTCATTTACAGGTTGGAGTTCGTCCACACCTTCGATTATCAATTCCGTTGTACCGATGCCGTCAATTTTTGCACCCATTTTTGTTAGCATTTTTGCTAATGCCGTGATTTCGGGTTCAATGGCGCAATTTGTAAGTACAGAAGTGCCCTTTGCAAGAGTCGCTGCCATCAATACATTTCCAGTAGCCCCGACGCTTGATATATCAAAATGGAATTTGCAGCCCTGCAATCTGCCCTTGCTTTTTGCTATTACATAGCCTTGGTCTAAAGTGATTTCCGCTCCTAATTTTTCGATGCCTTTAATATGCAAATCAACAGGACGAGGACCCCATGCACAACCGCCCGGCAAGGATACTTTTGCTTCTCCGTATCGCGCTACAAGTGGACCGAGAACGTAAAATGATGCTCTCATTTTCTTGACATGCTCGTATGGAGCTACTAATTGGGTTATTTCGCGAGCATCAATGAAAAGTTCGCTGTTATTCAGTTCGCAAAATACTCCAAGCGCCCCCATAAGACGAGTCATCGTCCAAACATCTTTCAAATCCGGTGTGTTCGAGATATTATAAATGCCGGGTGCTAACAAAGTTGCAGGTATCAAAGCCAAAGCTCCATTTTTGGCACCGGCAATTTTTACCGAACCTTTTAATTTTTTGCCACCTTCTATTACAAATTTATCCATTTTGCTTCAATTTGTTTATGAATTATTAGCAAAAGTAACGATTACTGACATAATTTGATGTTTTTGCTTTTTAGATTATAAACAAATACTTATATTTGATATTAAATTAATGAGGTTTCAAAATGGCTAAGCAAAATATAAAATCGGCTCATGAAGTTACTCCCAAAAAGGAGACTCATTCAGAAACTATGTTTATGAATTTGGCGGAGCAACTTTCTACTGCCGTCATTGTCATCACCAAGGAAATGAAGATAGCCTTTGCGAACAAAGCTGCCAAAAAATATCTGAAGACAAAATTCCCCAAAGGGTTCAAAATTCAGCATGATTATTCGGGCGATTTCGATAAAAACGAAATCATGAGACTATTCAAAATTGACAGCAAGATGCATTTCAGTTGCCAATCAATAAGTTGGGAAAATGAGGACAGCCTTTTGCTAATCTTATCAGTTGACTCCAAATCCGATATTGAGACTTCTCCTGCAGGAAATAATTTGGGCTTTTTGTACCACTACGCTTTCGATATTTCAACAGCTAAGATTACTGATGGTAGCGATGAATTTAACCATTTGACCGAATTTAGCACAGGTGATGATTTGGCGGCTCTCATCCACCCCGATGATTACAAGGATTTCCTGAAGAGAGTCAAATCGCTCAAACAATCCGATAATACAACCCTCATTGTTGCTGACCATAGAATCATCAGCAAAAGCAACAAAGTCTATTATGTAAGGAATAGGCTGACAATAGAATCCACCGAGGGGCGTTCCGATGTTGTTCATGCTTATATAACCTTGATTTCGGACCTTGTTTTAGAAAACGAATATGCAAGAGCGACAAAAGAATTTTACGAATCGCTCCTGAAATTATCTGTGAATGCATATTTCAAGTATGATTTAATCAAAGATACAGTTTATTACAGAAATACTCGTTCCGACAAATCAAGTGATTTGATTAAAAATCGAAAAATTTCGCGCAATACATTGAAAAATTTCATTGCTTTTGATGATTATCCTTATGTAATTGAGGCTTTCGACAAATATTTGAGCAATCCCAAAGGCATTTTCACAGTTAAGCTAAGGGCATTATTCAAAAATGATTGGAAATGGGTTGAAACAAGACTTATAGTAATCGCAAATGATGAATTGGGCAATCCCTCGATGTTGGCTGGCGTCATGATTGATATTGATGATTATTATGGTGAGTATGTGAATTTACAAAATAGATGTTCCGCTTTTGATACTTTGATTGAGAATTTAGACCAGGGCTTCATGCGAATTGATGATACGGGAAAAATCACGCATTGGAACAAAAGCATTGAAAAGCTGTCAGGTTTAGATGCAGAATTAGCCATTGGAGAGTATATTTGGGATTTGCAAGCCTTTTACTTCAGAGAAAACACATCATTTGTAATAGATAAAGATGTGTTTGAATCCGATATCCTGACAAATTTATTAAATAATGGGCCCGAACCCATAAAGTTTGAAACTCGATTTAGAACGATTGACGGAATTGACAAAATTGCGGCAAGTACTCAATATAGATTGACAGAGGGCGGCAAACCAACAATTTATTACTTTTTTGAAGATGTAAGTGAACAATATCAAACTCCTGAGCAAGACACGAATGAAGTGTCAATGTTGAAAGAGATTTTGAGTTTCACTAATCAAATTATCTACAAGAAGAACCTCGTAAGTGGCAGATACCTTTACATCAGTCATTATGTAATAAAATTATTGGGATATACCCCCGAAGAGTTCATAAAATTCAGCGACGCTGAAATATTTGCAATGATACATCCTGATGATATTAACAATTTTCAAAATTTTCATCTATCGCCTAATTTGCGGAATGATTTCAACGAAACGACTTCTCAGTTGGAATATCGGATAAAAACAAAATCGGGCAAATATAAGAGCATCAGAGACACTCATACATACATTATTGATAAAGGCAGTAACAAGGCTTTTCTTATTGGACGAATTGAAGACATCGGCGAACAAAAACTCCGCCAACAAGAGCAAATCGAAAACACCGAGAAATTCAAGAAATTGCTCGAACACCAAAGCGATTTGTTGATAACAAAGGATGATAGTGGTGTTGTAAACTATCTCAGTCCTTCATTTTGCGAGTTATTTGGTGTTGATGAATTGGAAATTCTGGGGACAAAGTACGAATATCAAATTCATCCCGATGATATCGCCGGACTCAAAGAATCGCTCGATATATTGAATTCTGCCAAACCTTGTAGTGCTAATACAGAGCATAGAGCTTTGACAAAATACGGATGGAGGTGGTTTTCATGGGCATGCACAAGCTACATCACCAACGATAGAGTTGCCGAAACTCTGTATGTCGGACGCGACATCACTAAGCAAAAGCGAATAGAAGAAGCTCTCAGACTCTCTGAAAACAAATATCGTAGTATTTTCGAACTTGCTCAAGATGCGATAATAATATTTGAACCGAACGATGAAATCGTGCTTGACGTCAATCACAAAGCTGAAGAAATGTATGGTTTTGACAAATCACAGTTCATAGGTATGTCGCTTGAGGCGATCTCGACAAATGTAAGTCATGGCAAATCTCAGATTTCGAGAACATTCCGCAGCAACGAAAAGCACCGATTTGTGACTACTCAAAAACGTTCGGACGGAACAACTTTCAAAGTAGAAATCAATGCCGCAATTATCGAATACGACGGAAAATCAGTTGTTATGAGCATTAACCGAGAAATCTAATAGAAATCTTATATGCCAAATTTCAAGTTTACTTGTACTTTGCAATTTTATCGTTAAGTGTTGCAGCAGATTTCACGATATAAAGTATCTTATCGCCAATGAAATCAACGTCGCTCAGTATATTCAAGTAAAGCATAGATTTTTTGTACTGACCTGATGCTTCTTTAATCCTATAATATTGGATTTTGGATAACTTTTTCAATTCAGCTTCATTGAGAGCATGTTGAATCTCAAGTTCTTTCATGATTTTCTGGTCGAAAGTATCCAAATATTTTAACGAGCTGTCAATTAATAGGTTTAAGCCTTTTACTAATCCACCGATTTCGGTGATTTGCTCGGCTGTAAACTTATGGTGATTGTTGTCAATATATTTATGATTTTGCTTGGAAAGCAGCACCACCCTATCTGCCAAATCCTGCAAACTGATAAGTGATGTTGAAAAATTATAAACTTCGGAAATTTCAGATTCTTTATTCTTGTATAATTGTTTCAAAATGTTTTTGATAAGCATTTGGCAATTTTTATCATGCTCGCTTGCTTCAACCATACTCTTTTTCAAATTTTTCAAATTTGAAGCAAGTAATCCGGAATAGGACAAATTCATGATAGCTTTCAATTTGCCTATATTGTTAGCTATATTGTTGAAAGTATGCTTAATCAAAATTGAGGTTGCTTCGTTTGTATAGCTGAACATAGAAAGCAAGGCTTCGTCTTTGGTATTTTTATCTTTAACGAATTTGCCGGTTCTGAGGAAGGTAAATGCCACTAAGCCCACAAAACCAAAAATTGCATAAAGTTCGCCGAAGAAAATTATAGAGGCAATAACTCCGCCAATCAAAAATGCCGAAATTGCAGTTATAAACCAGCCTCCGATTACAGTCACAACACCCGAAACTCTATATACAGCTGATTCTCTGCCCCATGATTTATCTGCCAAAGCCGCAGACATTGCAACAATGAAGGTAACATAAGTAGTAGAAAGAGGAAGTTTCATCGAAGTAGCTAAAGAAATCAAACCGGCAGAAACCATCAACATCACCGCTGCTCTCATCAAGTCAAATGCCGGTGGAATGCCGTTTTCGTCCAATTCAGGTTGATATTTTGACATATCAAATCTGCTCTGAATCCACCTATTAATAGGTGCAGGAGTAATGAATTTGAAAAGATTTCCTATTGCAATGAAAAGCCTTACAATATTGCGAGCTATTAAATTTGATTCAAATTTTTCGATTCCATCTTCATGACTACCAAGCCCAATTTCAGTTTTTGAGACATGCCTTGCCTTGCGGGACAAAAAGAGAGTAACTACCATAATAATGCCGGCTAAAAGTAAAAGCAAAGTATCTACTTTGACAGCTTCGGACATTATTCCCATAGTCTTACTCGCAATGTCCGGAAATTCGAGCGAATACTGATAAGCGTGAAGTCCGGCGATCGGAGCACCGATGAAATTGACTAAATCATTTGCAGCAAATGCCATAGCAAGAGCAAAAGTACCTATCATTACTATGACTTTTAGCACGTTAATTTTTGTAAACCACATCATTAACTGAATCAACAATGTCCATGCTACAAACATATATGCAGACAATAACAATTGGTTTTGCTTTATCCATTCCGAAACGTCAGGCGGAATAAAAGCAGCTCCTTTTGCACCTTTTATCAAAATGAATAAAGACAAGGAAGTCAGAGCTAAGCCACTCCATAATGCGCCAAACTTACGGAAGTTAGATTTGTAACTGTATGTAAATAATAATCTCGTTAGGTATTGGATTATGTATCCGAACGTAAACGCAAACAAGATAGACAACAAAATAGCAGATATAATCACCAAAACAGAATCTGTATTGATATAATCTACTACATATGATAAATCTTGTCCCAATTGGAGAACTTTGATTATTGCAACTCCAACTGCAGCACCTAACAAACCAAAGACTAAAGAGACTGTTGTTGAAGTCGGGAGCCCGAATGTATTGAATAAGTCCAAAAGCAATACATCTGTGAACATCAGGGCTATAAATATAATCAGCAGTTCGGTCAGATTAAAAAATTGGGGGTTGAAAATCCCGGTTCGGGCTATTTCCATCATTCCGCTGGAAAATGTTACACCTACCATTACACCTATTGAGGCTACAATCATAGCAACTCGGAAAGTGGCGGCGCGGGAGCCTAAAGCTGAGTTTAGGAAGTTTACTGCGTCATTTGCGACACCGACAGTCAAATCGGTGACTGCTAAAAGGAGCAATATAATAACAATTATTAAATGTAATTCCACAAAAATCTTTTTTAAATTGTGAAAAAAATATAGTTCAAATATATAAAGAAGAAAAAACTTAACTGTTAAGATACCTTAACAATTGAAAATATTTCTAATATATTTTACTCATTTTCTCTGCAAATTTCATGAACTCTATAGTAATTCTGTCACTTATGAAATATCCTTTCGATGTGAGTTTTATTGTATCAGAGCTTTTATAAATAGCATATCCGTCGGCAATTAATTTATCTATGAATTGAGTGCAATTTTGTCGCAAATCAAAGCCAAATTCTAAAGCAAATGAATCGAATCGCAATCCTTCAGAGCGCAAATCCAAATAAATTCTCTCGTTAATTTGTTGCTCCAATGTCAATACTTCGGAATTTTCAATCGGAAGTGTGCCGGCTTTTAACAAACTGAAATACTTATCCAAGTCGCGAAAGTTCCAATATCGCTGTTTATTATAAAGCCCGTGAGCTGATGGACCATATGCAAGATAATCTTCAGACGTCCAATATTTCAGATTATGAAGACATTTGAAGCCAACTTTGGCAAAATTGGAGATTTCGTAATGCTCGTAATGCGATTTAGAGAAATTTTTGACTGCGAGTTCGTAGAAGTCTTGGTCAACTTCTTCGTCGTGCACATTCAGTTCTCCACGAATGAATCTGTCATAAAGAGGTGTTTCGGGTTCATAAATCAAGCTGTACGCCGAAATATGCTCGGTTTGGAGCGACAATGCCTTAGCAATTGAATCACTCCAAGTTTCGAGGGTTTGCCCGGGAATTGCGTAAATCAAATCTATGCTCAAATTTTCAAAACCTGCTTTACGAGCGATATTGACGGCATTGTATATTGATTTCTCGTCATGGATTCGTTCCAAGAATTTGAGCTCGTCGCGATTGAAAGATTGAACCCCAAAGCTGATACGGTTAACTCCGAATTGCTTATAATCAGCAATAAATTTTGAATCAATTGTGCCAGGGTTGCATTCCATTGTCCATTCGGATAATTCGCTCATATCGAAGCAATCATGCAAGGCTTGAGTAATTTGCTCCATATGTTGGGGTTTCATCAAAGAAGGCGTTCCGCCACCGAAAAAGATGGTCTCGACTTTTAACTTGCTTCCTAATTCTTGTTCTCTTAGCTTGATTTCTGTTACTGCCGCTTCGGCAAAGTTATCGCGACTCGATAGCTTTTCTATTGAATAGAAATCGCAATAGGAGCATTTATGAACGCAATACGGGAAATGCAGGTAAATCCCTACACTTCCCGATTGATTTGATATTATATTCATGAGTGTTTAATTGTAGCGTTCGAAATTGATGCTTTTGCGACTAAAACCCATATCGAGCAATGTTTGACGTGCTTCAGACACCATATCTCTCCATCCGCAGATATAGAAATCCACAGGTGGCTTGTCCGCAAAAAGCTCTTTATAGACTTGGTGCAAATATCCGCGTCTTCCGACCCATTCGTCTGATGTCTCGCGTGAAAGAACCGGAATGAAAGTGAAATCGCCACGCTGGGTCAATTGTTCCATTTCCTCCAAATACACCATATCGTGCATATATCGAGTGCCAAAAATTAAATACATGTGCCTATGAGGTACATTGTTTTTTATTATATCCAAATACATTGACCTAAGCGGCGCAAGCCCTACACCTGTGCATATAAAGCAAATATCTTTATCTGCATCCGGTTTATGGACGAAACTTCCTCTTGGTTCAGAAACTTTGAGCGAACTCCCAATATCTACTTCATTAAACAAATAGTTGGTAGCCAACCCGTTTGGGTCTAAGACAATAAGTAATTCAAAGACATTCGAGCCGTTCGGAGCATTCGCCAACGAATATTGGCGATAATTCTTCTTTACATTGAACGGAAACTCGATTTTGATATGTTGTCCCGCTTGAAAAGTGTAAGTTTCCAACTCGGGTACTTGTATATAGAACCTTCTGATACTCGGTGTTTCTTTAATTATATCAACAACTTTACCTTGATACCACAGCAATTTTGTATTTCTCCAAGATGATTATTATAGTTGAATTAGGACGAAAAAAAAAGTCTAATATTATCAAATCTTATACTCGCCTAAAAATTAAGCACTGGCTTTCATAAAATAAATAGTTCCAATTTCGTACATTGTTTCATATTGATAATGTAAAAATGGATTATTATAAATGGCTAAGACTAAAAAGCAAATTACTAAAAAAACCGACTCAATATTTTTTACGGATGACCAAGACCCCGAATCATATTCACTAAGGAATCAGATTGCCGAACATCTCGAATTCCGAATGGTAAAAGACAAAACAACGGCAACGCTCGAAGATACTTACCGAGCGGTAGCCATGTCTGTTCGAGACCGTTTGATAAGAAAATGGCTTCGGACGCAGAATCATTACTACAAAAATGACGTCAAAAGAGTTTACTACCTTTCGATGGAATTTTTGATGGGACGCCTATTGGGGAATACTCTTATTAATATGGGTTTTTACGTAGAAGCCGAAAATATTATAAAGGAAATGGGTTACGATTTAGACGAGATTGTTGATGCCGAACATGACATGGGATTAGGCAACGGAGGTTTGGGTAGGCTTGCGGCATGCTTTTTAGATTCGATGGCTACAATGGAATTGCCCGCATTTGGATATGGAATCAGATACGAATATGGCATTTTTGAACAAGATATAATTAACGGGTATCAAGTAGAAAAGCCTGATAATTGGCTTCACTTCGGCAGTCCCTGGGAAATTATCCGCCCGGAATACACTTATCCAATCAAATTCGGTGGCAGAACTGTCGAACGATACAATGGCACTTCTTGGGTCGAATGGATTGACACAACAGACGTGCTTGCAGTAGCATATGATGTTCCGATTCCCGGATACAACAACAATACTTGCAACAATTTACGACTCTGGGAAGCTAAAGCATCTAAGGATTTTGATTTTCACTCCTTCAACGAAGGTGACTACATCAAAGCCGTCGAAAATAAATACGAAACCGAAAATATCTCAAAAGTGCTTTACCCGAATGACAATACCGTGGCAGGAAAAGAACTACGGCTCAAGCAGCAATACTTCTTCGTTTCAGCATCTTTGCAAGATATAATCAGGCGTTTCAAAGTCAAGCACGCCGATTTTTCGAATTTTGCCAAAAAAAACACAATTCAATTGAATGATACTCACCCGGCAATTGCAATTGTAGAGTTGATGCGAATTTTGTTGGATAAAGAACATTTGTCTTGGGACGTTGCATGGGATATTACACAAAGGTCATTTGCATATACTAATCACACAGTGCTTAGCGAAGCGCTCGAAAAATGGTCTGTCACTTTGTTTGAGAAATTACTCCCAAGGCACTTGCAAATTATTTATGAAATCAATGCGAGATTTCTCGACAAAATCCGTATGCACTTTCATAATGATCTGGACAAAATCCGGAACATGTCAATTATTGAGGAATCGAAAGATAAAAAAATCAGAATGGCGAATTTGGCTATCGTGAGTAGTTTTTCAGTCAACGGTGTTGCCGAATTGCATACCAAAATACTAAAGGAAAAAATATTCAAAGATTTTTATGAATACATGCCCGAGAAATTCAACAGCAAAACAAATGGAATTACTCAAAGACGTTGGCTAGTGAAAGCAAATCCTGAACTTTCGGATTTGATTACTTCCAAAATCGGTGATAATTGGATAACAAATTTATACGAACTAAAAAAACTCGAACAATTTATCAGCGATGAGCGTTTTTTAACACATTGGCAAAATGTGAAGCAAATCAATAAAAACAAGCTCGCAAAGTATATCGAAGAAAATTGCCATGTTAAAATAAACCCAAATTCGATTTTTGATGCGCAAATCAAAAGATTCCACGAATACAAAAGGCAATTGCTCAATGTATTACACATAATCCACCTGTACAATAGCATAAAAGAAAATCCGAATGGCGATTTCGTTCCGCGCACTATGATATTTGGCGGAAAATCTGCTCCGGGATATTATACAGCCAAGATGATTATCAAGTTAATCAATGCAGTCGCAAATATTGTAAACAACGACCCCGATATCGGCGATAAACTGAAAGTAGTATTTATCAAAAACTATTCGGTAACTTTAGCAGAACTCATTATACCTGCATCGGATTTGTCCGAACAAATATCTACTGCAGGGTATGAAGCATCGGGCACTGGCAATATGAAATTCCAACTCAACGGAGCATTAACAATCGGGACAATGGACGGAGCAAATATCGAAATGATGGAAGAAATGGGCATCGAGAATATGTTTATATTCGGATTGAACGCCGACGAAGTTACGCAGTTACATTCAAACGGATACAACCCCAAAAATTATTACGATAGTCATTCAGAGCTCAAGAAAGTAATTGATTTAATCAGGAGCAATTACTTCTGTGCTCTCGAACCCGGCATTTTCGACCCAATGCTTGATGAAATACTATACAAAGGTGATAAATATTGCCTCTTTGCAGATTTTGATGCTTACGTTAAGGCGCAAGAAACCGCTGCCCAAAACTATTTGGATAAGCGAGATTGGACGACAAAATCAATACTCAACACCTCACGTTCGGGAAAATTTTCGAGCGACAGAACTATTGCCCAATATGCCGACGAAATATGGAAAATTCAAGGGTGCAAAATAAATTTGAAAAATAACGGCTGATTGTAGGATTGTAGGGACAGAACAATGTTTAGGTTCCTGCAATCCAAATACTTATGTGCTGTCACGTCAAAATATCTTGACTACAGAATTTTTATAGTTCTCTCTAAAATCTAATTCTCCGGATACACTAATAAGTCATCATTCAAAATAAATATCTGATAGCCTTGCCCCGAGAGCATATCGCCGATTATATTAATTTCGAATGCAGGATAAAACACATTTCCGAAGTTGTCTTTGGCAATGACAAGATTGTCGGAGGCGACTATTGATGCAAGAGCAATTTCAATATCCATGGGGTTGCTCCGCAAATATGCAATCATGTTCCATCCTGCATTTAAAGCAATCTGTGTAGTCTCCGGCACTATTTTCATCCCCGATATTGACAGCGTTTCACTTTTTGACATATAAACTTGATAGCCCTGCTTGACATCCCACTCGCCAATGTCATTAATTTCAAATTCGGGATAAAATATTTGCCCTGCATTATTTTTGACAATGACTGTGCTGTTTTTTATCTCCGAGAATACTTCTTCCATATCAGTATTTTCAGTCTCTATATAAGTGGAAATCATATTCCAGCCAATGGCAAGAGGCAATGAATGTATTTCAGGCAATGTCTTGACTTGAAGAATGTCCGAAAATGGTGAATTGCCGAATATATTTTCAGCAATAACTCGATAATAATAATTTGTAAATGGCTTTAGATGACCGCCTGCGTCTTCACATTCAATGTTTTGCCCGCTATAAACCTGAATATAAGGTCCTTCGGGCTGAAACGAGCGAAATAATCTGTAATTATCTGCACCTATAATTTCGTCCCATTTGAGCACAATTTTCTGTTTTTCAATCATTATTGCTCTTAAATTCAATGGCGTTTCTAGGGTATATATAAATAAAGTATCAAATATTATGCTCGAATGTCCATCAGCGAGCCAATTCGAGTTATTATAACTAATTACAGTATCTGACATTGGGAGTTTGAAAATGCTAAATGCTGCACCATCAAATTGCCAATTTGAGTGAATTATAGAACTATCGGCTCCCGGTAGAAAAAATTTGATATAATTTGCACCATCACCCAAATAGCTTGCCTTGCTGATTGTCACAGTTGTATCGGCATCAACAATTGTAAGACGAATTGTTGATGAGCCATCATAATATTCCCCTTCAAATTGAGCATATGCTAAAAATGAGTTCGCAATTATGAGAATAACTATGTAAATGAATATTTTCATCGCTGTACCGCTTTTACTAATCATCGAATCTTACGCAACGGAACCCATAACCGGCTTCTCTCGAATTATATGAAATTTCGGAATACTGACGTGCAGAGATAGTCCAGTAGTCTATGTACATCATATAATTATAAGCCCAATCTCCGCCTCTCAGAGCAGCACCGGCAACATTATCGAACTGCCATTCCTGAAGATTTTTGAATTTGCGACCGGTCTCAGTGCCAAATGTGATACATCCCTCCCACAGATTACCGCTCATTTCCATTATTCCCCAATATGTTGCACCGGCATTTACTCTATCACCGGCGCTAATTTCGGCAAAAATACCTACTCTGAAAGGACCTGCATAAGTACCTGCTTGATGTCCAAAATGACAATTGCCTGCAAGGAAATTTTCATTGCTGCAGCCAAAATTTCCGGGATTTATGGATTGTGAGCGAGCATTGTCCCCCCAAGCATATTCGCCCGCTACCGGATTTGGTGTGCCTCTGCAAGCCTTTTCGAATTCGAACTCTGTCATCGGACGTAACCCAGCCCAAGCAGCATATTGCAAACCATCTTGGAATTTAAGATAGTTACAAGCAATGTTCTGCCCGTCGCAATCTTCGTTCGGTTCTCCATTTTGATTGTAATCGCAATAAAAAACAAGTGGAAGTACGGAATCAATTTGCGAACGGCATCTTATAGCATTCCGGTTTTGCATTGCAGATGTATTGGTCATAACAAAGGTATTTGTGATGTTGGACTTACCCATTATCATTGTTGATATTCTCGAAGCTTGTTGAACACGTGTCAGAGTATTCAGGAAATCAACGTATTGCTCTTGCGATATTTCGTATTTCATGCAATAGAATGATTTGTAGCCTGTTGGATAATAAGGGTTATCGTACGAGCCATCATTATTGTAATCTATCCCTTCTGTTCCACTTACGGTAATCCCCACATTGGCTAAGGCATTATCTCCGCCCCCTGCTCTGACCACAACAGGATTGTTGGATATTTTTACAGGAGTATTGCTATCTACTTTCCTGAAACTTGCTGCCGAATGTCCGTCTCCTAAATAGTAATCACCCTCGGGGACGAAACACATTTCAATAGCGAAAACTGCCACTCTCATGACATCCTCTTTCAAATCATTTTTGAGAAAGTCATCTCCATAATTCCATCGGATTTTAATAGCGTTAGACCCGAAGTTTCCTTTTCCTTCATTTGTGCGTTTAAAGAATACTCCCTTTTTGTCTGTTACGGCTATGATTGTGGCGTCTGAGCCCGCCGAACCTGTGTTATGAAGTTCAGAATTGGGACTTAAACTTGCATGATGCCATTCACCGGAGCCGGTTTTTTGGTATTTGACAAAAATCCATGCGGCGTCGTGATTAATATTATTTCTCCATGAATTTTTCCAACCAATGTCAAATTCAACGTAAACAAATTTTTCAGTTATATCCTGACCTGAGAGTACCGGGTTAGCTACCCTGATATCGTTTGCCATTCCGGCTGAAAATAGGCAAAGCAACATCAATAATATTGTTGTGACCTGTTTCATGAAAACCTCTAATTTTTGTTAAAAATTATTATTCAATTTATTCAAATCAACAAAAGCAACTAATAATCACCCTAAAGTAAGTAATATAAAAGTCAAATACAAATGAATTTTTTTATGATTTATTCTAATTTGTATTAGTGTGTATAGAGGCGGGGATAGTTCAATATTTTTGGGAAAACAAAATGGACTAAACACGGCTATCAAATCCAAAGATTGATAAGATTATTATCCCTTGTCTTCGTCATGCCCATCTTGAAATCCTTTAAATCCTGTTCAAACTATTTACTTACCTACACGATGAGCAATTGCCACAGTTTTCGGCGACATCTTGGTCTGCAAAGTAGGAAAGGATGTAGTGGCGTTTGCAACGGAGAGTTTCGGCGTAAATTTGCATCGCTTTAAGCTTTTCGTTTGCATGATTGCGTCGTTTTTCGAGATGTTTGACTTCTTCGTCGAATTTACCGTTTTTCAATTGACTTTTGTCTAAATAGTAGCGTGTTTCGGCATGTGTCCCTCTGAAATCAATAATTCCTGCAAATTGAAATGCAGATATTGAGTTGCCGAGTATTGTTGGATTTATATAATGCCGATTAGTTAGTTGGGCTATGCTAAGTTCGCAAAAAGTGTTGAATGCCTCCGAGCCTACTGAACGCAATATTGCATCGAGTACTTCTCGCCGTTCATCAGTTGTGGTTTCGTAATATTCGCGAATTTGCTCGCGACTTCGGGTGAAGCGAATTTGAGATTCACCAAAGCTGTTGCCGGGCTTGATAATTTCGAGCCTTGTCAAAAACCCAATTATTCCGTTTACGATTGTTAGTGGCATTCCGGCGTAATTAGCTATATCTGCTGCCTCAGGGATTATATTGAATCCCGAACGATTGTCGGCGATTTTTTCGTTATAAGATTCGACTTTAGATACAAATTTGTTTATGTCTCGCTGTGGCGGGTAAGTTGAATTGATAAAAAATTCTTGCAATCTCAAATCTTCGGGGTGATATATCAATGTACATTCTGCATCTAAGCTGTCTCTGCCGGCACGTCCGGCTTCTTGATAATAGGCTTCGACAGTTTGTGGCAAATCTACATGGACAACGTGGCGAACGTCGGCTTTGTCAATTCCCATTCCGAAGGCATTTGTGGCAACGATGACTTTTGTTTTGCCCGTTATGAAGCGTTCTTGTACTGATTCTCGTTGTACTGGTTTCATTCCGCCGTGGTAATATTCGGCCGGCACGTTGAGCTTTTGCAATCCTGTGCTGAATTCGATTGTTCTATTTCGAGAGCCTGCATATACAATCATTGAGCCGGAATTCATAGAACGATAAATATTAATAATTTGCTTTAGTTTGTCTTTGGTGTGAATGCAGTTATATCTTAAGTTATTACGGTCGAATCCGCGAATATAAATATCGGGCGATTGGAGTTTGAGCTGATTGATGATGTCTTGCCGGACTTCGGGTGTTGCAGTTGCGGTAAGTGCAATTATTGGGATTCGTTCTATTGAATTGAAAAGATTGTTGACTTTTAAATATGCGGGTCGGAAGTCGTGTCCCCACTCGGAAATGCAGTGAGCTTCATCCACAGCTATAAACGACAGGTTGATTTCTTGCAGCAATTTGATGAATTGCCGAGATGCGAGCCGTTCCGGAGCCACGTATATAATTTTATATCCGCCCTGCCGAGCGTGCATAAATATATCGTGAATTTCTTCTTGACTTATCGAACTATTAATGAAAGCTGAAGGGATTTCACGGAGATTTAACTGGTCAACTTGGTCCTTCATCAAAGCGATTAAAGGCGAAATCACTATTGCCGTGCCGGGCATAATAATTGCAGGAAGCTGGTAGCAAAGCGATTTACCACCACCTGTGGGCATGACGGCGAGAGTGTCCTTGCATTTCAGCACAGACTGGATTATTTCCTTTTGCCCTTTCCTAAATTCTTTTAGTCCGAAACTCGCGTTTAGTATTTTTTCCAATGTCTTATTGATTTCTTTGTGAAATTAATTCTCAAATATAGCTAAAAAGCAATGATTGGAGAATTTTGCATGACAAGAAAGCCGGAATATTTTCCCACAAATTATCAAAATATTGGCTTAAACGAGACATTTCAAGCTCAGAGGATAGAATTTGATTTATATTAAGCTAAAATTTTTTGTAATTTAACAAAATAGTGTTACTTTTGCTATTCTATACAGTTTAGAATTTACGAAAATTAACAAATATATTGGTATCACGTTATGGATATGTCAAAATTAAGAAACATCGGAATTGCCGCACACATTGATTCAGGCAAGACGACTCTTAGTGAAAGAATTTTGTTTTATACAGGCAAAATCCATCAAATAATCGAAGTAAGAAGCAAGACCGGAGCGGGTCCTACAATGGATTCGATGGACTTGGAACGCGAAAAGGGTATTACAATCCAATCAGCGGCTACTTTTGCAACTTGGAAAGATTTCAACATTAATTTGATTGACACTCCCGGACACATTGACTTTACCGTAGAGGTAGAGCGTGCTTTGAGAGTATTAGATGGAGCGGTTTTGGTGCTTTGTGCCGTAGCCGGTGTTCAGTCCCAATCTATTACAGTTGACCGCCAAATGCGTCGCTACAATGTGCCGCGTATAGCTTTTATTAACAAAGTTGACCGCGCAGGCGCAAACCCCGACCGCGTATTCGACCAACTTCGCGATAAATTGCATCTTCATCCGGTTTTGATTACGATGCCAATCGGTATCGAAGACCGTTTCGAGGGTGTTGTTGATTTGCTCAAAATGAAAGCTCTTTATTACGAGGGTGACCAAGGCGACGCAGTGATTGAGAGGGAAATCCCCGAACATTTGGTAGAAGAAGCGAAATTGCGTCGCAACACTATGGTTGAAATTTTGGCTGACCACGACGACAATATCGCTGAAAAATTCCTTATGGAAGAAGAAGTATCAGTCGAAGAATTGATGGGATCTATTCGCAGACAAACAATCGCTTTGCATGTTACTCCTGTATTTGTTGGTACTGCTAAGATGAATAAAGGCATCCAAACTTTGCTTGATGCTGTATGTGCCTATCTTCCTGCACCTCATGAAATTTCAAATTATGCCTTAGACAGAGATAAAAATGAAGAAAAGGTTGACTTATTGTCCGAACCTGATAAACCTGCTGTAGCATTAGCTTTCAAGCTTGAAGATGGACGTTATGGTCAGCTTACATATATGAGATTGTATCAAGGAACTTTGAAAAAAGGCGATACAATTATCAATACTGCAAACGGTAAAAGAGTTAAAATCCCTCGCCTTGTCAGAATGCATGCTAACGAGATGAACGATATAGAAGAAGTAGCAGCAGGGGATATCTTCGCCATGTTTGGCGTTGATTGCTCATCAGGCGACACTTTCACAGACGGAAACGTAAATTATTCTATGACTTCGATGTTCGTTGCAAGCCCTGTAATTGAGCTTTCGGTCAAACCTAAAGAAAAAACCGGGCAAGTGAATTTCTCGAAAGCTATGAACAGATTCCAAAAAGAAGACCCTACCTTCAAGGTCTCACGCGATGAAGAAAGCGGCGAGACTATTATTAAAGGTATGGGAGAGCTTCACCTCGAAATTTATATCGAACGTATCAGACGCGAATATAATTGCGAAGTCTTAGTCGGACAACCAAAAGTAGCCTATAGAGAGGCTATTTCGAGACCAATAGACTTCGATTACACTCACAAGAAGCAAACAGGTGGTTCCGGGCAATATGCACGCGTAGCAGGCAAAATAGAGCCATTATCGCTTGATTCTCCCGAACCATACGAATTTGTCAATTCAATCGTAGGCGGTTCGATACCAAAAGAATACATCCCTGCTTGTGATAAAGGATTTCACGAACAAATGTCTGATGGATTATTGATTGGGCAGCCTATAGTTGGTGTTAAAGTAACTTTGAGCGATGGTGCATTCCACGCAGTTGACTCCTCGGATATGGCATTCAAAATTGCCTCAAAACAAGCTATGAAAGAAGCTCTTGCTAAGTGCGGACCAGTATTGCTCGAACCATTTATGAAATTGGAAACATCATCACCGGAAGAATTCCAAGGTGTTATTATCGGTCAAATCAACCAACGTCGCGGTATAATCCACTCTTCGAGAGTAGATGCCGGTTATGTTGTTGTCGAAGCTGAAGTACCATTGAAAGAAATGTTTGGATATTCAAGTGATTTGCGCTCAGCAACACAAGGTAAAGGCGAATTCACAATGGAATTCCTCAAATACGTGACTGTGCCTAAGGGAATCCAAGAAGAAATCATCAAAGATTACAAAGAAAAAGAAGCAGGGAAGTAGTATATTTTCCGCAGAAATGATGCCAAAAAAAAATATTTTCAAAAATGTTGGAAAATATTTTGGTAGTAAAAAAAAAATAGTTATTTTTGTAAGCTCTATTACGATAGAGATGAAAAATTTATAAAAATCGGAGTTTATTGTGCCAACAATTTCGCAGTTAGTTAGGAAAGGAAGAAAGAGAGTAACTTACAAAAGTAAGTCTGCGGCATTGAATTCGTGCCCGCAAAGAAGAGGCGTTTGTACAAGAGTATATACAACTACTCCTAAGAAACCAAACTCTGCTTTGAGAAAAGTAGCACGTGTAAGATTGACATCAGGGTTTGAAGTTACGGCATATATTCCCGGAGAAGGCCACAATTTGCAAGAACACTCAATTGTGTACGTTCGCGGCGGAAGAGTAAAAGACCTTCCGGGTGTTCGTTATCATATTGTAAGAGGTACAGCCGATACACAAGGAGTTGACGGTCGTAAACAAGGCAGGTCGAAATACGGAACTAAGAGACCAAAACCGGGTCAACCAACTACAGCTAAAAAGAAATAAAAATAATTGAGATAAGTTAGAAATGAGAAAAAGAAGAGCAGAGAAGAAAGCGTTAATACCTGACCCAAGATACAATGATAAAATTGTAACTCGGTTTGTGAATAACATTATGTTGGACGGCAAAAAGAATGTCGCTCGCCAAGTAATTTACGAAGCGTTTGATATTATTCGCGAAAAAACTAACGAAGACCCATTAGAAATCTTCAAAAAAGCTCTTACAAATGTAGCACCAATGGTCGAAGTACGCTCGCGTAGAGTCGGTGGTGCAACTTATCAAGTGCCTGTTGATGTTCGCGAAGAAAGAAGAATAGCTTTGGCTATCAGATGGTTGAAGACTTATTCTAAATCGAGAAGAGACAAATCAATGTCACAAAAATTAGCCGCAGAATTTATGGCGGCTTCGAAAGGCGAAGGATCTAGCGTTAAAAAACGTGAAGATACTCACAGAATGGCTGAAGCCAATAAGGCTTTTGCGCATTTTAAATGGTAACTGAATCATATGTTCTTTGGCAATTGGTAACTGATTGAAGCGATGCCGCGGCAGACTGACATATCAAAATTTCGAAATATCGGTATAATGGCGCACATTGATGCCGGTAAGACGACTACCACAGAAAGAATTCTATTCTATTCCGGCTATCTGCACAAATTAGGTGCAGTTGATGACGGTACAGCGTTCATGGATTACATGGACCAAGAAAAAGAGCGTGGTATTACGATAATGTCGGCAGCAACTACATGTCTGTGGAAAGAATATTGTATTAATATAATTGATACTCCCGGACACGTTGATTTTACCGCGGAAGTGCAAAGGTCGCTCAGGGTTCTTGATGGAGCAATAGCTCTATTCTGTGGAGTAGGTGGTGTTCAGCCACAATCGGAAACAGTTTGGCGTCAGGCAGATGAATATGGAGTCCCAAGACTTGCATTCGTCAATAAAATGGACAGAGTAGGTGCTGATTTTGCAAGAGTATTGCAAATGATGCGTGACCAACTCGGCGCTTTTCCTGTAGCAATTCAAATTCCGATGGGTGCAGAAGATAAATTTGAAGGTGTTATTGATTTAATTAAAATGAAATCCTATTATTTCGATGTCGAATCTTTAGGATTGGATTTTTTAGAAAAAGAAATTCCCGCAAAGTATCTTCCCGAAGCTGAAAAATACAGAAATTCAATGATTGAATTTTTAGCTGATTTTGACGACAGTATTCTTGAACGCTTTTTGGCGGGCGAGGAAATTGACGAAAGCAGCATTAAAGTCGCACTCCGCAAAAGCACTCTTGAGCTTTTAGCCGTACCTGTTTTATGCGGTTCATCTCTCAGAAATATTGGAGTACAATTACTGATAGATTCCGTGATAGATTATCTTCCATCACCTTTGGATGTAAAATACACCGAAGGATATGATGTGGATGACCATGAAAAAAGGCTAAAACGACAACCCGATGACGATGAGCCATTCTCGGCTTTAGCGTTTAAGATTCTAAGTGATTCTTATATAGGTAAATTAACCTTTATTAGAATTTACTCAGGTTCCGTCAAGGTTGGTCAATCAGTACAGAATACTTCTTCCGATAAAAAGGAGAAGTTATTAAGGATAATGAAAGTCTATGCAAACAAGCGTGACGAGATTGATGAAGCCTTCGCAGGTGACATAATCGCAGTCCCAAGTTTGAAATTCACACGCACGGGCGACACGCTCTGCGATATCAAACATCCTATTCTTTACGAAAAAATCAACTTCAGCGAACCCGTCATTAATCAAGCGGTAGAAGCTAAAACGCTTGCTGACCAAGAAAAACTCTTAGAAACACTCGAAAAACTCAGCGATGAAGACCCAACATTTCGTTATCGTTACGACAATGATAGTGGGCAAATCATCATCTCCGGCGTAGGCGAATTACACCTCGAAATTATGGTGGATAGAATCCAACGAGAATTTAAAGTGCTTGCAAGAGTAGGCAAACCACAAGTCTCGTACCGCGAAAGTATTAATACACACGCAACCGAATCATCACTGTTCGAACGTCAAATGGGTGGCAAAAACCAATATGGTCATGCCGTTGTTAGTGTCGAACCGGCAAAAACATCTCAAGGCTTAATCTTCGAAAATCACATACCCAAGGGTAAACTTCCCGAAAACTTTGTATCGGCTCTCGAGCAAGGCATTCGTGAAGGTTTGAATGTGGGACCGCAGGGTTATCCCATGATTGATGTAATCGTAAAGTTGGTTGATTCAGAATACAAAATTGACGTAACAAGTGAAATAGGATGCAAGATTGCAGCTTCGATGGCAGTCAAAGATGCTTGTAGAAATGCAAATCCTGTACTTATGGAACCCGTCTTTAGGGTCGAAGTTACTTCACCTGAAGAATATGTCGGAGACATAATAGCGGATTTGAGCCAAAGGCACGGAAGAATAGATGGAATCGAACATAACAAAAAGCATCAGGTAGTAAAAGGTTTGGCACCACTATCACAAATGTTCGGATATGTAACAAAGCTGAGGTCAATAAGCCAAGGCAGAGCAAGTTACTCAATGGTATTCTCGCATTATGAACAATCAGTTACGAAACAGAATTTTTAACAGAAAAATAACTTTTTTATTTAATTTATCAAATTAGGAGCGATTTAGAAATGGCAAAAGAAAAATTTGATCGCAGTAAACCCCACGTCAACGTAGGAACAATTGGTCACGTTGACCACGGTAAGACTACATTAACAGCAGCCATCACAATGGCGTTGTCAAAACAACACGGTGGCGAAAAGAGAACATTTGATTCGATTGATAACGCACCGGAAGAAAAAGCACGCGGGATCACTATTGCAACAGCCCACGTAGAGTACCAAACAGAAGCAAGACACTATGCTCATGTTGATTGCCCCGGCCACGCCGATTATATCAAAAACATGATTACAGGTGCAGCTCAAATGGACGGTGCAATATTAGTATGTGCAGCAACAGATGGACCTATGCCACAAACTCGTGAACACATACTTTTGGCTCGCCAAGTTGGTGTACCTCGTATCGTAGTGTTTATGAATAAAGTGGACATCGCTGACCCTGAATTGTTGGAACTTGTCGAAATGGAATTACGTGAATTATTGACAAGCTACAATTTCCCGGGCGACGATATTCCGATTATCCCAGGTTCAGCATTGCACGCATTGGATGCCGGCGCCGAAGATGCTCCTCTTGATGACCCAAGATTTGATTGTATTTGGGGATTGATGAAAGCAGTTGATGAATATATCCCAACACCATTACGCGAAACCGAAAAACCATTCTTGATGCCCGTCGAAGACGTGTTCTCAATTACAGGTCGCGGTACAGTAGGAACAGGACGTATCGAACGCGGTATCGTTAAAGTAAACGAAGAAGTTGAAATCGTAGGTTTCGGTTTGCAAAAGAAAACAACTTGTACCGGCGTAGAAATGTTCCGTAAGTTGTTAGACGAAGGTCGTGCAGGCGATAACGTAGGTTTGTTGCTTCGCGGTGTTGACAAAAATGAACTCGAACGTGGAATGGTAATCGTAAAACCCGGTTCAATCAAACCACACCATAAATTTAATGCACAAGTTTACGTTTTGAAGAAAGAAGAAGGCGGACGTCATACTCCATTTTTCTCAGGCTATCGCCCACAATTCTACTTCAGAACAACAGACGTAACAGGCTCACTAACTATGCCCGCAGGCGTAGAAATGGTTATGCCCGGTGATAACTTAGACAGCATCGAAATCGAATTGATCACTCCCGTAGGTATGGAAGAAGGATTAAGATTCGCAATTCGCGAAGGCGGTCGTACAGTAGGCGCCGGTGTCGTAACAAAAATTTTAGAATAATATTGAATCAAGCCGGATCAAGCTGGTTGAAATAAATAATTGTCAAGGATATAAACGTGGCAACACAAAGAATTAGAATTAAGTTGAAGTCTTATGACCATAACTTAATAGACAAATCATCAGAACGTATAGTTCGTACGGTTAAGCAAACGGGAGCAGTAGTCTCCGGACCAATCCCATTGCCGACAAGAAGAAGCGTTTACACGGTAAATCGTTCTCCTCATGTTGACAAGAAATCACGTGAGCAATTTGAGACCAGGGTCCATAAAAGATTGATTGATATTTTCAGCTCGACCCAGAAGACAATTGACGCCTTGATGCGTCTTGAGCTTCCCGCAGGTGTAGATGTTGAAGTAAAAGTGTAAAGTAGAAGGAGCAGAAATGAAATCGGCAATCTTAGGAAAGAAAATAGGGATGACCAGCGTTTTTACGGAAAACGGTACTCAAGTACCTGTTACCGTAATCGAAGCCGGACCCTGCACGGTAGTTAATCTGCGTACGATAGATCGTGATGGCTACAAAGCTGTACAAATTGGTTATGGCGAAGTTCGTGAGAACAAACTAAATAAACCAAATAAGGGATATTTCGCAAAGCAAGGCGTTGACCCGGTCAAAATGTTAAAAGAATTTCGTGACCCTGTAAATCAATACGAAATTGGGCAAGAACTAACTGTCGGACAATTTATAGTCGGCGATAAAGTTAATGTTGTTGCTACAAGTAAGGGACGCGGATTCCAAGGCGTAATGAAACGCCACCACTTTGGTGGTGTCGGCATGGGAACGCACGGTCAAAGCGACAGACAACGTCACCCGGGCTCTATCGGCTCATCATCCTATCCTTCACGCGTATTCAAAGGTATGCGGATGGCAGGAAGAATGGGTGGCAAAAGAATTTCGATTCGAAATATCCAGGTCTTTGATATATTGCCAGAAAGAAACATTATCTTGTTGAAAGGCAGTATTCCCGGACCAAACAATTCAGTAATTCAAATAGTTAAGTTATAAGGCTGAAAATGACAGTAGATGTATATAATAAAGACGGTCAAATAAGCAGTCAAATCGAACTGAGCGACGACATCTTCGGGATTACTCCCAACGAGAACGCCATGCACCAAGCAGTTGTTGCTTACTTGGCTAATCGCAGACAGGGTACTCGTAAGACTAAAATTAGAAGCGAAGTTTCGGGCGGCGGTAAAAAACCATGGAGACAAAAAGGTCGCGGTACGGCTCGTGCCGGCTCGACAAGGTCGCCAATATGGGTTGGAGGCGGTACCGTACATGGTCCTAAACCTCATGACTATAAATACAAAATGCCCAAACAACTCGCACGATTGGCACGTAAGTCAGCTTTTGCTGCAAGATTGTCGGAAGATAATTTGATTGTGGTTGAAGACTTTACTTTCGAGCAAATAAAGACAAAAAATATGGCACAAGTGCTGAAAAATTTGAAAGTTGATACAGATAAATCTTTGGTACTAATGACAGATACTGACAATAACGTCTATATGTCTGCACGTAATATCCCCAATCTGACAGTTCAGCCTGTGGATAAGATTTCAACTTACGATATTTTAAATCACAAGAAGATATTGCTCTTCAAAGGTGCACTTAGTAATATCGAAAAGACTTTCAATAATTAAAGGTCAGTAGAGAAATGATACAGTTAATTAAAAAACCTTTGATAACCGAAAAAGCCATGAATTTGGCAAGCCAAAGACAATATGTTTTTGAGGTTCATCCAAGTGCAAACAAGATACAAATTCGTAAAGCACTAGAAGAAATGTTTGAAGTGAATATAATTTCAATCAGAACTACAAATATCAAAGGCAAAAACAAAACGAAAATGACGCGTCGAGGTATGATGCGTGGTAAGACTTCTCTTAAGAAGAAAGCATATATTACGCTTGCAGTAGGACAAGAGATAGAACTCGTATCAGGTGTCGGTTCAGACACTGAATAATTTTTGAAAAAAATCAAGAGATTTAAGAAATGGCAATCAGAGTACTAAAACCAATAACGCCCGGAACGAGATTTTACTCGGTAAGTGCTTTCAATGAAATCACTACTGATAAAGCCCATAAAGCGTTGACCGAGCCCTTGAAAAAATCAGGCGGTAGAAATAATACCGGCAAGATTACTTCGAGGCATCGTGGCGGCGGGCATAAAAGAAGATATAGAATAATTGACTTCAAAAGGGACAAACACGATATCAAAGCAGAAGTAAAAACGATTGAATACGATCCGAATCGTAACGCTCGCATAGCTTTAGTCGAATATACCGATGGCGATATAAGATATATTATCGCTCCCGATAAAATGAAAGTCGGACAAATAATTGAAGCAGGTCCGGACGTTGAGTTCAAAGACGGTAACGCCTTGCCACTCAGCAGAATTCCGGTAGGATTGTTCATACACAATATAGAACTCAAACCCGGCAAGGGTGCTCAAATAGCAAGAAGTGCAGGAACAGCCTCACAACTTGTGTCCAATGATGGTAAATATGCTCAGGTAAAAATGCCTTCCGGCGAAATTAGAATGATTCTTAATACATGCTATGCAACGCTCGGAACGGTATCTAACTCAGAATACGAAAACATACTTTGGGGCAAAGCAGGCAGGTTACGTTGGAAAGGCATACGCCCTCAGACTCGCGGTATGGCGATGAACCCTGTTGACCACCCAATGGGCGGCGGCGAAGGTGCATCAAAATCAGGCGGTGGTCGCCAACATCCACGCTCACCTTGGGGCAAATATGCGAAAGGTCAGAAAACCCGTAAGAAGCGTAATGCATCGGATAAGTTCATAGTTCGTTCAAGAAAATCAAAATAGTCAAGGGATAAGTAATGTCGCGTTCACTTAAAAAGGGTATTTTCATAAGCTACAAGCTGGTCGAAAAGGTTGATGCTTTGAATGCTCAAAACAAAAAACAAGTAATAAAAACTTGGTCGAGAGCCTCGACTATCACACCGGAGTTTGTGGGACATACGGTCGCTGTTCATAACGGCAAGAACTTCATCCCGGTGTATGTAACAGAAAATATGGTAGGTCATAAATTCGGCGAATTTTCTCCTACTCGCATTTACAGAGGCCATGCGGGCCACAGAAAAGAACAACGTTCTTCAAAGAAATAATAAAGGACCTGAAAAATGCAAGCCAGAGCTTTGAAAAGATATATACCGTCTTCGCCGTTGAAGATGAAAATCGTGATTGACCAAATTCGCGGCAAAAATGCAGCTGAAGCGCTCATTATACTTCGGTTCACTCCGAAACATGCAGCTAAAGTTGCTGAGCTAACTCTCAGGTCGGCTATATCTAACTTAAATAATAAAGCTGAACAAGCCGAAATAACGATTAATGACGATGAGGTCTTTGTAAAAGAAGTTTATGTAAACCAAGGACCAAGCATGAGAAGAGTACTTCCCGCACCAATGGGACGTGCTTATAGAATCAAAAAGCGCTCTAATCACTTGACAATTGTGGTTGCAACACCCGAAATCGTCGCTGATGAAGTTGCTTTGTCTGATAACAAAGATACAAACTAAGGAGTTATAAATTGGGACAAAAGACAAATCCGATAGGTCTAAGATTAGGCATAATCAGAGGTTGGGATGCCAATTGGTTCGATGAACGCAATATTGCCGAAAAATTGTCAGAAGACATCAAGGTTCGTAGCTATATTCGCAATCGAAAGAAAAAAGCGGGCATTTCGCGAATCTTAGTCGAAAGGACAGCTAAACAGTTGAGGATAACTATCAATACTTCAAGACCCGGTGTAATAATCGGTCGCTCGGGTAAAGATATTACTCAATTAGAAGAAGAATTGAAAAAATTGACAGGCAAAGATGTCAAAATCTTAATCAGCGAAATTAAACGCCCGGAATTAGATGCTTTGCTTGTAGCCGAAAACATAGCCCAACAATTGGAAGGAAGAATATCATTCCGTCGTGCGATGAAACAATCAGTTTCTTCTACAATGAGAATGGGAGCACAAGGAATCAGAATCATGTGTGCCGGACGATTAGGCGGAGCGGAAATGGCTCGTACTGAGCAATACAAAGAAGGCAGAATACCCCTTCATACTTTAAGAGCCGATATTGATTACGGCACAGCTGAAGCACTAACCATCTACGGTATCATTGGTATCAAAGTATGGATTTGCAAAGGCGAAATAATCGGAAAACAACAGTCAGATAAATAGACGGATAAAATCATGCTTTCACCAAAGAGAGTTAAAAGACGTAAGACGTTTCGCGGAAGAATGAAAGGTAAAGCTTTCAGGGGTTCGACAGTAACATTCGGTTCGTTCGGTCTCAAAGCGATGGAGCCACATTGGCTAACCAATCGCCAGATTGAATCGGCTCGTATTGCCATCAATCGTTACCTTAAACGCGACGGTAAAGTTTGGATAAGAATATTTCCCGACAAACCCTACACCAAAAAACCAGCTGAAACTCGTATGGGTAAGGGTAAAGGTAGCCCTGAAGGTTGGGTAGCAGTAGTTCGCCCGGGCAGAATATTGTTCGAAGTGGACGGCGTAAGCCGCGAAGCTGCTGAAGAAGCTATGAGATTAGCTTCGCATAAATTGCCTATTAAAACAAAATTTGTAACACGTATAGATTTGGCTTGATATGAAACAACGTAAAGCCGCTGATTTGAAAGAATTGACTCCTGAGGAACTATTGATGCTCCTCGATGAGTCACGCGAAACGCTTTCTAAGCAAACTTTTCAGCACGCTCTGAAGCAACTTCACGATACTTCGTATCTGAAAGTTCTCCGTAGAGATGTTGCAAGGATAAACACTATTTTAAATGAACGTAATAGAGCGAATCAAAATGGATAATAACGAGGAAATGTTGACAGCTACAAGCGGTAACGAAAACGCCACAACTGCTCCAACCGGTGATGCCGAGTATAAATCGCATAAGAGAATACTCCTTGGCAAAGTTAGCTCCAATAAAGCCGACAAAACTATCATCGTTAGCGTAGTTCGCCAAATCATACATCCGCTTTATAAGAAATATTATAAACGGACGAACAGATTTATGGCTCACGACCCCGAGAACACTTGCAGACCGGGTGACATCGTAAAAATTAAGGAATGCCGACCTTTGAGTGCCAAAAAAAGATGGACTCTAATTGAAATTGTTGAACGAGCTAAATAATTAGGAGTGAATAATGGTACAAGAAGAAACTAATCTGATAGTTGCTGATAACTCTGGAGCCAAAAAAATTAGAGTAATCCGCGTTTTAGGTGGTCATGGCAAACGCTATGCTTCACTCGGCGATGTGATTGTAGCAGCTGTAAAATCGGCTATCCCTAATGGAGCTGTCAAAAAAGGACAAGTCGTTAAGGCGGTAATTGTTCGTACAGCTAAAGAAGTTGGTAGACGCGATGGTTCGTACATCAGATTTGATGATAATGCAGCTGTGATTCTAAACGACAAAGGCGAACCACGCGGTACTCGTATCTTCGGACCGGTTGCACGTGAACTGCGCGAAAAAAATTATATGAAAATTGTGTCTTTAGCTCCTGAAGTAATCTAAGAAAGGTGACCCATATGAAGATAAAAATTAAGAAAAATGATACTGTAATGGTAATTACGGGCGACGACAAAGGCAAATCAGGCAGAGTTCTTGATGTGAATACTAAGAAAAAGACTGTCCTTATAGAAGGCATCAATATTCATATCAAACACCAACGTCCTAACCAACGTAACCAACAAGGTGGCAGGACAAGTATGGAATTCCCTGTTCATTACTCTAATGTAATGTTGCTCGATTCTGACAAAAATCCTACTCGCGTAGGGTTTGCCAGAGAAACTAAAGGCAATAGAACCCAAGTTGTTCGTATCGCCAAAACAAACGGTAAAGCTATTTAAGAAATAATTGAGAATGTGAATTAAAATGGCAGTAAACAAGAAAGCACAACCGGCGCAAACCGGAAAAGCCGCCGCTAAAAAAGGCGACTTCGCTCCTGAAGGCAAACGGCTCGAAGATGTTCCGGCGGGTAAGCCTCCGGTACCGAGATTATTCGAATTCTATAAAGATTCGGTGGTACCTGTATTGATGAAAAGATTTGAATTCAAATCCGTCATGCAAGTCCCCAGACTCGAAAAAATATGCCTCAACATTGGTGTCGGTGATGCCACTCAAGATTTGAAGTTGTTGCAAAATGCTATCAACGAACTTGAATTGATTGCAGGTCAACGCCCTGTAGTCCGCAAAGCTAAAAAGGCAATATCGAACTTCAAACTTCGTCAAGGCATGCCAATCGGTTGTATGGTAACATTGCGAGGACCAAGAATGTATGAATTCCTTGACAGATTCATTAATATTGCTTCACCACGTATCCGTGACTTTAGAGGGTTCCCCGATAAAAGTTTCGACGGAAGAGGCAACTACACTTTAGGTATTAAAGAACAAATCATATTTCCGGAAATAGATGTTGATAAAGTAAATCGTATCACGGGATTTGATGTAACTTTTGTAATACGCTCGGCATCGGACGAACAATCGCACGCTTTGCTCAGTGAATTCGGCTTCCCATTCAAGAAGAAACAAAATTAATAATATATAGTAATAATATTTATGGCAAAAAATTCGGTTATAGCAAGAAATCGCAAAAGACAAAAGTTGGTAGATAAATACCAAGCCAAACGCGAAGAACTTAAAGCCGCAGGAGATTGGGAAGGCTTACAAAAACTTCCTCGTAACAGCGCCCCGACAAGATTAGTCAGTCGTTGTACGGTTACAGGACGAGGCAGAGCTGTCTATCGTAAATATGGGCTTTGCAGAAATGTATTTAGACAAATGGCACTCGAAGGGAAACTCCCAGGTGTGCGTAAGGCAAGTTGGTAAAATTTATTCAGGTTAGTTAATATGCCGGTTACAGATCAAATATCAGACTTTTTAACCAGAGTCAGAAACGCAGGGCAAGCAGGGCACAAATATGTAGATGCGCCATGTTCAAAGATGAAACTTGCCATTGCCGAAATCTTGAAAGACCAAGGTTTCATTGCAGACTACGAAAAAATTGAAGAAGGTCCGCAAGGATTAGTACGTGTTCAGCTTAGATATTATAAACGAAAACACGTTATCAAAAAAGTTGTCCGCATCTCAAAACCCGGAAGGCGTGTTTACGCTCCGGTAGAGAAATTGCCCCGAGTTTACAACGGCTTAGGAATAGCTATTGTATCTACTTCCAAAGGTGTTATGACCGGAAAACAAGCTCGCAAATTTAATGTCGGTGGCGAAATTCTTTGTACTGTTTGGTAATTTTTTTAATTTAGGAGTATATTGTGTCGAGGATTGGAAAAATGCCCATACCCGTACCTCCGAAGGTACAGCTCAAAATTGATGAGCAAACCATCAGAGCCAAGGGTCCCCTGGGCGAATTGGAGTTTAAAGTGCCCGATGTAATCAAGTTCAAACTTGATGGCGACGTCTTGACGTTCGACAGAGGGAGCAACGAAAAACATGTCCGAGCTTTACACGGTTTATCACGTGCTTTGACTGCTAATATAATCGAGGGTGTTTCTAACGGATTCACAAAAACTTTGATTATAGAAGGTGTCGGCTTTAGAGCTGAGCTAAAAGGCGATAGATTGTTGTTGACATTAGGTTTTTCGCATACGATATTGGTAATTCCCCCTCCGGGTATTACCTTCGAATTGGGAAGCCCCACAAATTTGAAAATTAAGGGCATAGACAAACAATTAGTAGGGATGATAGCCGCAAAAATTAGAAAAATGCGTCCACCCGAACCATACAAAGGCAAAGGTGTTCGTTACGAAGGTGAGTTTATACGCCGTAAAGCAGGTAAAACTTCGGCTAAGTAATTGATAAATCTTAATCAATTAGCAAGAGAAAAATATGAAAATAATAAAATTAAGAGCACAACGCAAAGAAAGACGCAAAAAACACGTGCGTAAAAGTATCTTCGGTACTCCTGACAGATTAAGATTAACTGTCTATAGAAGTCTATCGAATATTTATGCCCAAGTGATTAATGACGTTGATGGCGTTACGTTAATATCGGCATCCTCAATAGACAAGGAAGTCAAGGCAAAAATTACACCCGAAATGACCAAAGTACAATTGAGTGAGTTAGTCGGTAGTGAAGTTGCAAAAAGAGCTTTAGCATCACAAATAACAAAAGTAGCATTCGACAGAAACGGCTATATTTATCATGGTAGAATCAAGGCACTTGCTGACGCCGCGAGAAAAGCCGGTTTGGAATTTTAATCAGAAAGGAGCGATAAGTGGCAAACTTTAAATTATCAGATCTTGATTTAAGCGATAAATTAGTATATGTAGGTAGAACCGCCAAGGTAGTAAAAGGTGGCAGACGTTTCAATTTCTCAGCTTTGGTTGTCGTTGGCGATGGCAAAGGGCACGTAGGTTTTGGGCTTGGCAAAGCGAGTGAAGTTGTTGACGCTGTTACTAAAGCAACTGAAGCGGCTAAAAAAAGCGTCGTTAAGGTTAGATTATCCAAAAACACTATTCCGCATGAAGTTATCGGTAAGTACGGTGCTGCGAAAGTGCTAATCAAACCAGCATCAGCAGGTACCGGTGTGATTGCCGCCGGTGGAATTCGTGCAGTCTTGGAACTTGCAGGCGTCCAAGATGTACTAACTAAGAGCATGGGTTCTTCTAATCCTCACAATACTGTCAAAGCGGCATTGCGTGCTTTAGAATCCCTCGAAGATGCAAATTCAGTTGCGGCTCGCCGTAATATTTCTGTCGAAAAAGTAATTCATGGTTGATTTATAACTAACCATAATTGAAGGTAAAATAATGAGTAAATTGAAAATAACCCAAGTGAAAAGCGTAATAAAAAGAATGTCTAAGCAGAAAAAAACAATCGAAGCTTTAGGCTTGGGACGTCCGAATTATTCCAATACACTACCCGACAATCCGCAAACACGCGGAATGATTGAAGTAGTGAAGCATTTAGTAACAATTGAAGAAGTTTCAGAGTAATAAATTAATGGCATTAAAATGAAACATATAGGAAATCTTAAATACGCCGATGGCGCTAAACACAAATCGAAAAGAATCGGCAGAGGTGTCGGATCCGGTCACGGCGGTACGGCTACTAAAGGGCACAAAGGGCAGAAATCACGCTCAGGTGCTACTGTACGTATCGGCTTCGAAGGCGGTCAAATGCCACTTAACAGAAGACTCCCGAAATTCGGATTCTTCAACAGATTCAGAATCGAATACCAAATCGTCAACCTTGATACGCTTCAACGTTTGGCTGACGAAAACAAATTCGAATCTAACAAAGTTGATTTCGATACTTTGATTAATCTCGGCGTCATATCCAAAAAGCGTGTTCCGCTTAAAATTTTGGGTAACGGCGAATTGACTGTAGCTTTGGAAGTTACCGCACACGGATTCTCGCGTACGGCAAAAGAAAAAATCGAGTCAGTCGGAGGAAAGGTAACGGTAAATGAGTAAATTCATACAATCAATTCAGAACATCTTTAAAATCGAAGAGTTAAGAGATAGAATTCTCTTTACTCTTGGGATTTTAGTAGTGGTGAGAATAGGTGCGCACATCACGCTTCCGGGCGTTGATGTTGTTGCTCTAAAGATGTCTATTGCAAATTCCGACTCTAATACTTTATTCGGATTGTTTGACCTCTTTGTTGGCGGTGCGTTTTCGAACGCCGCAATTTTTGCTTTAGGGATTATGCCCTACATCACCTCTTCGATTATATTCCAATTGGCTGGTGTGGTTATTCCCGAAATCCAAAAAATTCAGAAAGAAGGTGAAGACGGTAGAAAAAAAATAACACAATATACGCGTATTTTGACTGTATTTATAGCATTGTTGCAAGGCTGGGGGATAGCCGTAAAACTGTCCTATCAACAAGCCGGGGCAGGTTTGCCCGTCGTGCCCGATGCCGGAACAATGTTCTTTATCTCTACTATGATACTCTTATCCGGTGGTACAATATTTATGATGTGGCTCGGCGAGCAAATCACCGAACGTGGTATTGGTAATGGCATTTCGTTGATTATCATGATTGGTATCATCGCCCAATTGCCGGCTGCTTTGATGAATGAATGGAATTTAATTTGGGCGGGTTCGCGTTTGTGGCCTGTTGAATTGGTTGTCATTGCACTCTTGCTCGGAATTATTGCATCAATTGTATTAATGACACAAGGAGCAAGACGAATACCTGTACAATATGCTAAAAGGCAAATCGGCAAAAAAGTTTTCGGAGGTACTACTCAATATATTCCTCTTAGAATTAATACAGCAGGCGTAATGCCTATCATCTTTGCTCAATCGTTGATGTTCATCCCGAATACTATTGCAAGCTTTTTTCCGGAAAGTTCCTTCTTCTTGACAGTTTCAAGATTGTTCGACTTCCAATCGTATTTCTATGCAGCAGTATTCTTCACTATGATTGTGTTCTTTACATATTTCTATACGGCGATTATTTTCAATCCGAAAGATATTGCCGATAACATGAAAAAGCAAGGTGGTTTTATTCCCGGTATCAGACCCGGAAATCATACTTCTGAATACATCGAAACTGTGCTTACTCGAATTACTTTGCCTGGTTCACTCTTTTTGGGATTAGTTGCAATTATTCCGACATTCGTGTCCAATTTCTTCAACGTCAATCCCCTATTTGCATCGTTTTTTGGTGGTACGAGTTTGTTGATTATCGTAGGTGTTGCATTGGATACATTGCAACAAATCGAATCTCATTTACTCATGCGTCATTATGACGGTTTCATGAAGAGCGGAAAAATTAGAGGTAGAGCCGGCAGTGTTGGCGGTTTTTAATCATTGACAATTATGCAGAATTTCAGGATACCCAAGGGTGCAATCAAAAAGGCTGACGAAATACGCAAAATCGAAGAATCTTGCAGAATAGTCGCCGATACTTTGAGCTTAGTCGAAAAGTATGTTGCTCCCGGAGTCGAGACAATCGAACTTGACAAAATTGCTGAAGATTATATCAGAAGCAAAGACGGTTTCCCGGCATTCAAAGGTTATGGACCTTCAAACAATCCATTTCCGAATTCTTTGTGTATCTCGGTCAACGAGGTGATTATTCACGGAATTCCCGGAAATAGAAAGTTGGTAGAAGGAGATATTGTCTCCGTAGATTGCGGAGTGTTGAAAAACGAATATTACGGCGATAGTGCTACAACGTTTTCTGTAGGCAAGATAAGCAAAGAAGATGAAAAATTGTTGGAAATAACAAAAAATGCACTTGAAATTGGTATTGATAACGCTGTTCATCAAAATAAAGTTTATGATATAGCAGGTTCGATACAAAGTTATGTAGAATTGAAAGGCTACAGTCTGACAAGGGAGTTTACAGGGCACGGATTAGGTAAAAGTTTACATGAGTATCCGTCCGTACCAAATTTTGTACCACCCTTGTTGCACCGAAAATCTATGCCGAATGCAACTTTGCTTGACGGTATGGTAATCGCAATCGAACCGATGGTACATATTGGGAGCAAAACAATTGAAGTACTAAAAGACGGTTGGACGGTAGTGACGAAGGATAGGAAAAAGGCAGCTCATTTTGAGCATACGGTTATGATAGATGGCAATAAAGCTGTTATATTCACATTAAGAAGTTAATTATTTTATGGCAAAGCAAGATTTAATAAGAGTTGACGGAGTAATAGACGAGACTTTACCAAACACTCAGTTTGTAGTAAAACTGGAAAATGGTCATAAAGTTTTGGCACATATCTCCGGCAAAATGAGAATGAATTTCATAAAAATCTTGCAAGGTGATAAGGTTACAGTAGAACTTTCACCATACGATTTGTCCAAAGGTAGAATTGTTTACAGATATAAGTAAAGGGGTTTTGAGATGAAAGTACAAGCATCAGTGAAAAAAAGGCACCCCGACGACAAGATAGTACGTCGCAAGGGTCGGGTTTATGTAATTAACAAAAAGAACCCAAGATATAAACAAAGACAAGGTTAAAATTTAGGAGTGATGTTGTGGCTCGTATAGCTGGTATTGATTTGCCAAAAAATAAGAAAGGATTTGTAGGGCTGACTTATATTTTCGGAGTAGGTCCAACTACAAGCAAGAAAGTTCTGACCGAAGTCGGGATAGAATTCGACAAAAGAGTTTCGGATTGGACTGACGATGAAGTAGCCCGTATCAGACAGGCACTTGACCATTTCAAAACAGAAGGTCAACTGAGGTCTGAAATTCAGATGAACATCAAACGATTGATGGACATCGGTTGCTATCGCGGATTGCGTCATCGCAGAGGATTGCCCGTAAGAGGTCAACGTACAAGAACTAATGCTCGTACCCGTAAGGGACGTAAGAAAACTGTAGCCGGAAAGAAAAAAGCTACTAAATAATAAATAAATAAGTAATTAATTATTATTACAGGTATTTACTGTGGCAAAAAAGAAAATTAAGAAAAAGACGGTTTCCGACGTACACGGGAAAGCTTTCATCAGAGCGACGTTTAATAACGTTCAGGTGACTATCACCGATATGTACGGCAATGCACTTTGCTGGTCAACTGCAGGTAAAAACGGATTCAGAGGCTCCAAAAAGAACACTCCTTATGCGGCTCAAGTATCAGCCGAAAAGTCAGCGAAGGATGCTTTTGATATGGGATTACGCAAAGTTGATGTGTTTGTCAAAGGTCCGGGTTCAGGTCGTGAAGCTGCTATTAGGGCATTATCCCAAGCAGGACTTGAGATTCATACAATCATTGACAAAACACCGATTCCGCATAATGGATGTCGTCCGCCTAAGCGACGTAGAGTTTAATTTCTCTCTTAGGTATTAAAAATTTGTTGAAAAAAAGATATAATAATTTATGAATACTCAGATGCAAATGCCCGAGAGGGTAATAATCGAAGAGACATCTTCGGAATATCACGGCAGATTTATACTTCAGCCGTTAGAACCCGGCTACGGAGTGACCATTGGTAATTCGCTAAGACGAATTCTTTTGTCATCAATTCCGGGGCTTGCAATCATTGGAGTTAAAATTTCCGACGTACTACACGAATTTCAGACGATTAACGGAGTAGTAGAAGATTTGTCGGAAATTATTCTGAATCTAAAAGAAGTTCGAATGAGGGCTGAGGATAAGAAATTATCTAAGGTGAATTTACAATTCAAAGGTCCCGGAACATGGACTGCTAAAGATATTCAAGATGCAGCACCTCTCCTTGAGGTTATGAATCCCGACCATCACATTTGCACAATAGCCGAAGACGGAGAATTTGATGTTGAACTCAGACTTGGTAGAGGCAAAGGATACGTTCCGGCTGACGAGCAAGTTATTACTGATTTCCCGCTTGGTATGTTGCCATTAGACAGTATTTTCACTCCTATTCAAAATGTGATTTATACAATCGAACCTTATCGCGTTGGTCAACGTACCGACTACGATAAATTGATCATGGACGTCAGAACTGACGGTACGATAACTGCTCAAGAAGCCGTTCACTTATCTGCAAAAATTATGCAAGACCACGTGAAGTACTTCATCAATATCGAAACTGTTGAAGAAGAGCCACCAACTGTCGAATCACAAGAAGAAGAATTGAAGAATCAAGAACGCAATAAAATCAGAAAAATCCTCTTGACTCCTGTTGACGAACTCGAACTTTCGGTTAGGGCGCACAATTGCTTGAAAGCAGCAAACATTAAGACTTTAGCTGAATTGGTTCAGCTCCAAGAATCAGAATTGCTCAAATTCCGTAATTTCGGCAGAAAATCTTTGGCAGAATTAGCCGAAGTTGTTCTGAATAGCGGACTGGAATTTGGCATGAGCGTCGAGCAATATCTGAAAGAAGACGCAAAACCAATTATTAACATTGATTAGAAATTATAAAAAATTAAGTGATAGAGAAAAGATATGAGACACCAAGTATCGGGCAGAAAACTCAATAGGACCAGCAGTCACAGAAAGGCACTGCTTCACAATTTGGCAACTGCTCTTTTCGAACATAAAAAAGTTCATACTACCGAAGCAAAAGCTAAGGAATTAAGACCATTTGCCGAAAAACTTATAACAAAAGCTATTCATGCTTTGCAAAATGAGCAACAAGGCAATTTGCACGAAGGTCAAACCATTGATATTCATAATAGAAGAGTAGTCGGCAAATTTATTCGCAGTAAAGCCGTTTTGCAAGAATTATTCGATAGTATTGCTCCAGCAGTAGGTACTCGCAATGGTGGATATACAAGAATAGTCAAAACCGGAATCCGTAGAGGTGACGCTGCAAGAACTGCAATCATTGAATTGGTTGACTTCTCGACTCCTCAAGATGGTTCATTTTCACTTTCTAAGAAAAAGAAAGTAAAAGGAGTTGCTAAACCTGCTGCTAAAGTTACGCCTAAAGTTGTCGCTCCAGTAGCTAAAACTGAAGAAGTTGCGCCTATTGCAGTTGCAGAAGAAGCAATCATCGTAACTGAAGAAGTTGCTCCAGTTGAAGAAACTGTAGTAGCTGAAGAAGTTGTAGCAGTTGAAGAAGCAGTTGCAACAGAAGAGACAACTGCTGAAGTAGTTGTCGAAGAAGCTCCTGCTGCTGAAACTGAAGCTCCTCAAGAAGAGGCTAAGACTGAAGACGAAGCCCCGAGCGAAGACGAAGCTAAAAAAGATTAGTAAATTCTGTTAAAAAATTATAGGGACTTTCTATTTCAGAAATGGAAAGTCTTTTTTTATGTTATTGACATCAAAAAATATAACCAAATCTTTCAAGATCAAAGCAGACACAAGCATAGATGTGCTGCGAGGCTTAGATTTTAATGTTGAAACAGGCGAATCTGTGGCTTTGATGGGACCGTCCGGTGCAGGCAAAAGCACTTTGCTTTACATCTTAGGTGCTTTGGACAAACCGGATTATGGCAGCATTAACTATTTCGCCGAATCAGGAGTTACAGATATTTTAGCGTTGAATGATGATAAATTGTCTAAGTTTCGGAACAAATTTATTGGCTTTATTTTTCAATTCCACCACCTTCTGCCTGAATTTACTACTCTCGAAAATGTCATGATCCCTGGGATTATTGCCGGTAATAATCGAAAAAATGTGAAAGAAAAGGCGATTGAACTTTTAGAAAAAGTTTCGATGCAACATCGCTTGGAACATAAACCTTCGGAACTATCCGGAGGCGAACAACAACGCGTTGCGATTGCCAGAGCCTTGATAAATAATCCTGTTGTGATGCTTGCCGACGAGCCTACAGGCAATCTTGATTCTGCTAATTCTATTGCCGTTCTTGATTTGCTTTCTCAAATCAGACAGGAATATAAGCTAACAATGATAATTGCCACTCATAGCCTCGAAGTTGCCAATTTTGCAGATAGAATTTGTACTATGGGCGATGGCATTATCGTTTCCGAGCATCGTAATTCTGTTTCTTGAGGGATTTCCTAAAAAGCATATTATCAATGAATCTCACAATGTAGGTCACGACTAATGCTACGATAGTTCCAAAAGCAGCACCTGCCAAAATGTCCATCGGATAGTGAACACCGACATATACACGCGAAAGAGCCATAAGCGATGCTACCAAAAACAAGATGAATGCCTCGCGACGAAAGAATGAAAACAATACTACAGCAGCTGCAAAATTATTTGTGGCATGGGATGAAGGGAATGATTTCCCCCCACCGCATGGAACTAAAAGCCGAACTTCATCTAAAACGTGGCAGGGTCTGATTCTTCCAAATAATTCTTTAAGAAATGAACTATTAATTTGGTCGCTTGCGACGATTGTGAGTATCAAAGCGACTGCGGCAACTCGTCCGGCACGACCTGCTCTGAATAGTAGTATGTAAAATCCTAACAAATACAGTAGTAGCCAGCTATCGACTTCAGTTATGAAGGGCATCATTTTATCGAATATTGGGTTTGCCCATCCATTATTGATTGCATAAAAAAGCCATTCGTCGAATTGTTGAAACATTTATTTTTTGTGTATAATTGTATAAATCTTTAGAACTAAAATAATTAAAAAAGAGTTTTGCGAGCTGTGGAAAAGTAAAATTTTGCAGCATAAAATATTATGCTTAGATTTATTTCTATGAATGTCACTGAAACAAAATTTTTGTGATAATCAGGGCAGTGCAAACAATTTTTTTAGTACAAGCTATTTCATTTGCTTATTTTCAAATTATTTCTTAATTTGCATATAAGCATAAAGACAAAGTCACAAAAGATACGAAATATCATAAACGGGGGGAACCGCTGATTCACACTGCATTCTTACACCCCTCTCAGAACTAAGCAACTTAAATACATTATAAATTTGGATGTTCTATGAAAATCTTAAGAAGATTTACAAAAGAAGGGACTAGCCCCTTCGACATGTTCACATACACGAAACGAGCTTCTGTTTTGCGTAATCCGGACGGCTCTTTGGTGTTCGAAATGAACGACATCGAGGTGCCGTCGCAATGGTCGCAACTTGCAACAGATATTTTGGCACAAAAATACTTCCGCAAAACAGGCGTTCCGCAATTTGATGTGGACGGCAAGCCTTTACTCGATACCAAAGGTAACGCTGTACTTGGTCCCGAAAAATCTGTCAAACAAGTAGTTCACCGTTTAGCCGGTGCTTGGAGACATTGGGGCGAAAAATACAAGTATTTCGATTCGGAGAAAGATGCACGTATTTTTTATGATGAAATTTCGTTCATGCTATTGAAACAGATGTGTGCTCCAAATTCGCCACAATGGTTCAATACGGGTTTGAATTATGCTTACGGCATTACAGGAGGTAAGCAAGGACATTATTATATTGACCCCGCAACCGATAAATTGACTGAATCCTCTGATGCATATACACGCCCACAACCTCACGCTTGTTTCATTCAATCAATTGATGATGATTTGCTTGGCGAAGGTGGAATTTTTGATTTAGCAACTCGCGAAGCCCGTATCTTTAAGTATGGAAGCGGTACAGGAACTAATTTTTCTAATCTTCGCGGTGGCGGCGAAAAACTTTCCGGAGGTGGATATTCCTCCGGGCTGATGAGTTTTCTGAAAATATTTGACCGCGCTGCAGGAGCGATTAAATCCGGCGGGACTACTCGTAGAGCCGCTAAAATGGTTATCGTTAACATTGACCATCCCGATATTGAAGAATTTATCGAATGGAAAGCAAAAGAAGAAGAAAAAGTCGCTGCTTTAGTTGCAGGCTCTCGGATTAATGCGGCATTCATGCAAGCTATTATGGAAGAAGCTATTACAAATGGCGCTGATATAAACACTAATAAAGTTCTTCGAGACTTAATACAGAAAACTCTTAATCGCGGCACTCCTCTTAATCATATTCAACGCGTTTTGGATTTGGTCAACCAAGGTTTCACTTCGCTTGATTTCCCTGTTTTTGATACTCATTACGAAGGCGAAGGTTATATCACTGTTAGCGGACAAAATTCAAACAATTCCGTCCGAGTTACAAACCAATTTATGTATGCCGTTGAAAACGACGAAATGTGGGAACTGAAATGGCGAGCAAAAAATGATACTGCAAGAGTAGTGCGTGCAAGAGATTTATGGGATAAAATCAATTTGTCGGCATGGAAAAGCGCAGACCCTGGTTTGCAATTCGATACAACTATTAACGAATGGCACACCTGCCCTAATTCAGGTAGAATCAATGCAAGCAACCCTTGCAGCGAGTATATGTTCCTCGATGACACAGCTTGTAATTTGGCAAGTTTGAATCTTATGAAATTTTACGATGAAGAAACTTCGACTTTCAAAATTGAAGACTTCCGTCATGGTGTCCGACTTTGGACTATAGTTCTGGAAATTTCTGTATTGATGGCACAATTCCCCTCTGCTCGAATTGCAGAATTGAGTTACAAATTCCGTACTCTCGGACTCGGATATGCCAATCTTGGTACTTTGATGATGGTGAACGGTATTCCGTATGATTCGCCTGAATCATTAAGTTGGGCTGGTGCAATTACTGCAATCTTGACCGGCCAATCCTATGCTACTTCTGCCGAAATGGCTAAAGAGTTGGGTGCATTCCCCGGATATGAGGAAAATCGCGATGCTATGCTCCGCGTAATCAGAAATCATCGTCGCGCCGCTTACAATGCTCCTCCGGCTGAATACGAGGATTTGACAGTTCGCCCGATGGGAATAAACCCCAAATATTGTCCGGCTGAATTAGTAGAAGCTGCAAAGGAATCATGGGACGAAGCTTTGGAAATCGGCACAAACTTTGGTTACCGTAATGCTCAAGTTTCTGTTATCGCTCCGACCGGAACGATTGGCTTGGTGATGGATTGCGATACAACGGGCATAGAGCCTGATTTTGCAATCATCAAATACAAGAAACTTGCCGGCGGCGGATATTTTAAAATAGTAAATCAATCCGTCCGCAAAGCTTTGGCTAAACTTGGCTACTCGGAGCAACAAATTGAAGATATCGAAAAATACAGCAAAGGTAGCGGTACATTATTAGGATGCCCCGCGATTAACAAAAAATCGCTTAAAGAAAAGGGCTTTACTGACGAAAAAATCGAAATCGTTGAAAAACAACTCGACAATGTATTCGATATTAAATTTGCCTTGAATAAATGGTCATTGGGCGAAGATTTCTTGCAAAAAATTGGCATTACGAAAGATGAATACGAAGACACTGGATTTGACTTGCTGAAAAGAATCGGGTTTACGGAAGCAGAAATTGATGCAGCAAATGATTATGTTTGCGGAACTATGATGATTGAGGGTGCTCCTCACTTGAAAAATGAACATCTACCTATATTTGATACTGCAAACAAGTGCGGCAAAAAAGGCACAAGATATATTGACTATATGGCACATATTCGTATTATGGCAGCAGCACAGCCATTTATTTCGGGCGCAATATCCAAAACTGTAAATATGCCTGCTCATGCTACTGTTGGTCAAATCAGCGAAGTTCATGTCAAATCATGGAAAATGATGCTTAAAGCAATTGCTATTTATCGAGATGGCTCGAAATTGTCCCAACCGCTCAATTCATCAAATTACAAAGGTTTAGATGAAGTGGTTACTTTGGGAGACGAATACACTCTTGACGAAACCAAAGGTCCAAAAGAAGTGCAAGAAATCATTGCTGATAGCCAAAGATACAAACTTGTGCGACATAAATTACCCAAAAAACGCGACGGACATATTCGTGAAGCAGTCGTTGGCGGTCACAAAGTATTCTTGCGTACAGGCGAATACGAAGACGGAAAAATCGGCGAACTTTTCATTGATATGTACAAAGAGGGCGCATCGTTCCGCGGATTATTGAATAGTTTCGCAATTTTGGCTTCTAAGGCTTTGCAATATGGCGTGCCGCTGGATGACCTTGTGGATACATTCACATTCACAAGGTTCGAACCGGCAGGAATCGTCGAAGGTCACGAAGCGATTAAAAATTCAACTTCTATTCTGGATTACGTATTCCGCTCACTCGGATATGACTATCTCGGAAGAAATGATTTTGTTCACGTCAAAGCTATTGACGAAGTTCCCGAGCCGAACGGTGGAAATAAAACTCTACCGGCAGAAAGCAAAGTCGCCCCGATTGACGATATTTTCGAAGCAAAACCCGAAATTGCTCCTAATAATATTGATTCATCACCTGAAATGTCGGATATAGCAGTTGGTGCAAGTGGCAATACAGTTTCCAATGGCAATGGCTCGATGCTCAAAATCAAAGTCGGCTCGGTCTCCGAAGCTCAATCATTTGGCTATACAGGCGAACATTGCTCGAATTGCGGCTCGATGAGAGTTAAACGAAATGGTAGTTGCACGGTTTGCGAAGATTGTGGTTCGACAAGCGGTTGCTCGTAAGGAATTTTACTAAATTAAGTAATTTCTTTGTAATTTTGTAATCGGTATTTGTGCTAAAAACACAAAACCGATTATTTCTTTTTATATTGGAGAAACAAAATGGCTTTGAAAAAAATTATTCCCGCACACAAGACTAATGATGTTAAATATGCGATTCGTGATATTATTGCTTTGGCTGATTCGGTAGCAAAAACAGGCAAGCAAATGTATTATCTAAATATTGGCGACCCGAATATTTATGATTTCGTTACTCCTAATACTGTTGTAAATGCCGCTTGCGAGGCTATCAGAAGCAATAAAAACGGTTACGCACCATCATCAGGCATCAAAGATGCTCTCGAAGCTATAAGGCTGGATGCTAACAATAAGGGCATTTTCAATATTCTGGACGCATTTGTTACTAATGGTGCAAGTGAAGCAATCGAAATTTGCTTGACAGCATTGCTCAATCAAGGCGAAAATTTCTTGATGCCGACACCGGGCTACCCACTTTATACGGCTGTCCAAAGCAAATTGGAATTAGAACCCAATCCATACTACTTGGACGAATCTAACGGCTGGCAACCGGATATCGAGGACATCAGAAGCAAAATCAATTCACGTACTCGTGCAATTGTGCTTATCAATCCGAACAATCCAACAGGCTCAATTTGCAAACCGGAAACTTTGCTAGAAATCGTAAAATTGGCAAAAGAGCATAATCTTGTGATACTTGCAGATGAAATTTACGACAAATTAATTTTTGACGGTGCAAAAATGACTTCTATTGCTGCTCTTGATGATGAAGTTTCTTGCATCACTTTTTCGGGATTATCCAAGAATTACGTCGCTCCGGGATTTAGAATCGGCTGGGGTGTTGTGAGTGGCAAGCAAGAGTATTTGAGCGAATACGTTGAGGCTATTAACAAATTATTGCGCTCGCGAGTTTCGTCGAATCATCCCGAACAATACGCAATTGTACCTGCTCTTCAAGGCGACCAATCGCATCTTGTGGATATGGTAACGCGACTTGAACGCCGTCGCAATTTGATGATTGATGCTTTGGCGAAAATTGATGGAATTGACCTTGTGCCACCCGAAGGCGCCTTTTATGCTTTCCCGACAATCAAAGTGCGAGATGACAATCACTTCGTAACTCAGCTAATCAAAGAAACAGGGGTAATCGTCGTTCCGGGCTCAGGTTTTGGGCAACGTCCGGGCACTTCGCATTTCAGAATTGTAACTTTGCCTCAAGAAGAAGTTCTGACAAAAGCTTTTGCGCTAATAGCCGAATTTTACGCTTACTACCGCAATAACAATTAATATTTTTAGAATGAAAAATAGGAGAGGCTGTCTCATAAAGGCAGCCTCTTTTTTATTCATTGTCTGAACTATGATTTATATGATTCATTTGATTATCATGAATACTTTCGCAAAGTAAAAATCATAAAATTCATATAAATCAAATAGGCCATAGTTAAGACAGTTACATCTTCACAAACATCTGTGTCTGGCTCCCAATGCGGATGTAATATATGCCACGAGGCAGATAGGAGACGTCAATTCTTGAATTCCCGCTCCCTGAGCCTGTCGAAGTGAGAGGCGAAGTTGATAATACCTCCAATCCGAGAACGTCGAATATCTGTACATTTTGAGCAAAGGTTTGCAACCCACTGTTCAGTTCAGATATTGATATCTCAATATACTCCGTTGCAGGATTAGGTGAAATTGCAATTTCTACGCCTGAAAAATCTGCTACGCTTGCAGGGTCCATATATTTGAATGAAAAATATCCATCAGGTGCAGTAATCGGATAATTGGCAATTTTACCATTTATGGTTTCGGCTGTCAAATAATATTCAATTTCAAGCCCGTCTTGAACGCCATTTGCAATAAATCCAACATAAAGCGAATCCAATGCTTGCATTGATGCTATAAACCAAACAGGATGGCCTTTGATTCGCCAATGACAATTTACTTTCACAAGACTGTCGCGATGTTCAACGACTGCCGCAATTTCGTAAGGTGCTTTTGTTGACACTATCCCACGAATAGCTTTGTGCTTGATATAAACAGGATTTTCTGCCGGGATTTGCATTGTTATGCAATGAATTGCTCCACCCAAAGGGGATAACACTCTGCTATCAATCGGTACTATTCTATATCCGGGCAAATATGACTTCAGAAGCTCTACTACTTCTTGCGTTTGTTGCGAATTGCCATCAATATCGTTAGAATATGAAGGGAAAATAAATGACTTATTGACTATTAAACCATTGATAAATCCGCGTGCATCTTGTTGGAATGTTTCGCATCTAACTCTGTTTTGAGTTCCGTTGTCATCTGTGGGCAATGGCAATTCTAAGAATTTATATGGAGTATTATATGCTGATTTCAGCTCGCTTATTGCTTTTCTATTATTGGTTATCAAAGCATAATCAGGAAAATTGACAGAATTGTATTTATCAGGAAATTTTGTAATAATAAATGTTTCATCGTCAATTAGTTTTAGGTATATATCCAAATGCCCTGTTCCGCCATCACAATTCAGCGAATTTAAAATATATCTGTTTTTTAAATTGAATGCTTTTGTAATTTCTGCGCGAGTTCTGTCTGTACTCCATTTTTCTTTTAGAATCAAACCGGGACCAACGCTATCGGCATTATTCCAATATACTACATCGCCCAGAAAAGCACTGCCTTTACCATCAGCAATAATGTTGCCACCTTCGGTCTCAAGTTGTGAACTATAAAATTTATACCCTTTATTTGATACAAGCAATTCCGGATAATCATTGTCCATTGGGCGCCATGGGTAATATTGAGCATTGATAAAAAACAAACTGTCATTGGAATTATCGTAAGCACCATAAGGACCAAAGTCACGTGCCCAAAAAGCATTCTCGCCATCAGGGTCGTTTAGAAATTCGTAATTATACAAAGGTTTACCAAGGGAATTCATATATTCATGCAGTGCTACAGTATCTTCCAAATTAGAAACACGTATCCATGCCGTACATTCGTATTGGATTGCATCTACTAATTCTGCCCATATTATAGGAAACGGACTATCCTCGAATAAATCAAGTACATAGCCTTCGATGTCAACTAATTCAAATCCGCCGTTTTGTTTATACTTCATACCAACTCCCGGAGTAAATGGCTCGACAGGGTCCCCTTTCGAATCAAATGCATAAGAGGGCCAAGACACAAAAACGGCTTGTGACTCTTCAAATTCGCCAGGGACGCGGAATGACGCCGGCAGAGTATCTATTTCAAATTCTTCTTTTGATTGAAGGCGATTATTATCACCCTTTGAAGAAATTAACTTGGTAGCTTCCTTGTACATTAATAATTTTTGTTCGCTGGGGCGTTTCGGTTGGTGGAATTGTTGGAATTCGTCTGATTTAAGAGATTTCAGTTTTTGGATTGCTTTTTGTTTCGCTTCGTTTGGGTTACTTTCACCAAAAAGTGTGACAGCTGAAAGCAAAACAAAAGCCACTAATAAAGGAGTAATATATCGTCGCATAAAGTTCTCAAATTGTTCAAAAAAGATAGTGACGGAGCGACTTCAATATTAGTACGGTAGTTTTTGCTAAATTTTTCAATTGATGTGAAATATTTAAATCAAGAACTTATAATTTAATAATATGTGCGGAAAGTAACAAAAAAAAGCTGCTCCATAATTGAAGCAGCTTTTAAAATCTAAATTCTGAGAATATTTACTTTGCCATTGCAACGCTACGACGTTCGCGAACGACAGTAACTTTGATTTGACCCGGAAATTCCATTTCGCTTTCGATTTTTTGTGCAATTTCAAAAGCTGTTTGGTCTGCCAAAGCGTCGTCCACTTTATCCGGCTCGACGATAACGCGAATTTCTCTACCGGCTTGGATAGCAAAAGTTTTTGATACTCCTATGAAACTCATAGCGATTTCTTCAAGTTTTTGCAATCTCTTCACATAATTTTCGAGTGATTCGCGACGTGCTCCCGGACGTGCCCCGCTGATACTGTCGGCTGCCTGCACCAATACTGCTATCGGTGATTCCATTTCGATATCTTCGTGGTGGGCACCAATAGCATTGCAAACAAGGTGTTTTTCCTTGTACTTTTTGGCAAGGTCGAAGCCTATCAATGCGTGAGGACTTGGGTCTTGTTCGATACATTTACCCATGTCATGCAACAATCCGGCGCGTTTTGCTAATTGCACGTCCAAACCTAATTCTGCTGCCATAATGGCACATAAGTGCGACACTTCAATAGAGTGATTGAGCAAATTTTGCCCGTAACTTGTACGGTATTTCATTTTGCCGATTAATTTGAGCAATTCAGGATGCATAGTTTGAATGCCTAATTCCATAATTGTCGATTCGCCGATGTTTCCGAGCTCGGATTCGAGCTCTTTACGAGTTTTTTCGACAACTTCTTCAATTCTGGTCGGGTGAATCCGCCCGTCAAGCATCAATTTTTCGAGCGACACTTTTGCTACATGACGACGGAATGGGTCGAATCCTGAAATAACAACTGCTTCAGGTGTATCATCAATAATCAAGTCAATGCCGGTTGCGGCTTCGAAGGCACGAATATTTCGACCTTCTCGACCAATTATACGCCCTTTCATTTCATCGCTATCAAGTGTTACTACCGAGACGGTATTTTCTGCACTATGGTCAGAAGCTGTCCTCTGAATCGCTTGTACTATGATATTTTGCGATTCTCTTGTTGCTTTCAACTTGGTTTCTTCTCGAATCTGTTTGACCTGAACTGCGGACTGTGACTTAGCATCGTTAATAATGCTGTCCATAAGTTGGCGTTTGGCTTCATCTCGCGACAATCCGGCAACTTGTTCCAATTTTTTGGCTTGTTCTTCAACAAGTAAGTCAACTTCTTTGAATTTATCCTTAATTCGTTCTTCGCGTTTTTTCAATTCTTCGTCGAAAGCTTGAGTTTGTTTTTCCTTTTTTAAGATTGTGTCCAATTTTTGGTCAATCCCTTCTTCGCGTTTTTTGACTGCCCTTTCGGTTTCCTGTAGCTTAAGTCTCTTTTGTTGGGCTTCGTTTTCGAATTCTTGCTTACGCCTATGCCATTCTTCCTTCGCTTCCAATGCCTTTTCTTTCAAAATTGACTTAGCTTCATTTTCGGCGTCTCTTACAATATTCTTGGCTGTTGATTCTGCTTCGGCGATTTTCGCTTTTGTCACTTTTGCACCAAAGAAATTCCCTAAGAGATAGGCTATCACAAAGCCCGCAATACTACTTACAATAATAACTGTTATATCCATTTGTTAAACACTCCTCCCTAAAAACTATTCTTGTAACTATTAAAATTTAACTAAAAAAAAAGCCGCAAAATACTATCTTCCGTATCGGCATCTTGCGATACAAATATCGGGTCTTGAGAAGAAGAGAACCTCTCATGTCATTTTTGGGTAAAATAGCCCGACTATCTCTAACTTCCACTGAGCCTACACGAGGCTTACGCCTAAGCGTCTGAGGCCTGTTATTAATAATCTGAGACTAATCCCTCTAAGTAAAGCTATAGTTCTAACATACTGTTGACAACGATAGTATAATGCAGCAAAAATCCAGCTTTTATATTTCAAATAACGTACGGTAAACCGTCTATACTTATAAATGTTCTTAGAGCACATTTATTTTAATACTTGCTCCAATGTATCACACATACGATTCAATTCTGTTTTCAGATATTCGCTATCAGATTTCAGTTTTTCTTCTGATTTGATCTTATTCTCCGCAATATTCAATGCCGACAATACCGACAGTGTATTTACTGATACCGACACGCTATATTGCTCACGGATTTGGCTGAAATGAGTATCTACTTCGGAAGCAGCACGACGCAACAAATCTTCGTTGTCTCCCGTCAACTTGTACTCTATCCCGCCAATTGTTACTTTAAAACTTTTCTCAGCCATTTTTCGTTGTCAATTATTATAAAAAATTCAAAATTATTTTTGATACCAATACATGTTCGTCAAAAATAGTGCAAATTTGATAAAAGAAAAATTATTAACTATTCATTAATTCTATTTTATGATTTCATCAATTTGCATTATGTAGTTGTCAATTTTGTTTGTCAAGCCCGCAAGCTTGGATTTGTTTCTATTCGCCTTGTCGTAAATCTCATTCAATTCCGATTCCAATATTTTTATTTGTTCGTATCTTTTCTTGAGCAATTTTTCCAATTCCTCAACTTGTTCACGTGATTGGGTCAAAGCAATGTCTTTCACAGTTAATTCGTTGGTCAACTTATTCAGTTTTTCGTTCAATTCATTAAATCGTTTTTCAATAGTATTTGAATGAATGATTTGCTCACTCATTTTGCTGATTACCGCTTTCAATTCTTCAACTTTTGCTTCGTATTCTTCGATTTTCGCTTCATTTTCGATGATTGATTGCTCGATTAAACCACTATCTTCCGGTGACTGAAGTTTTCCGCGAATTGTTTCGACTTCTTTTGTCAATTCGTCAATCACATCTAATTTCTCGTTCAATGATGTACGAGTTCTTTCCAAATCATCGCCCATGCCTTGGTTCAGCTTCTTAAGTCTGTCTCGCTCTTTCTGGAGCAAAATCATAGCAGCTTCTGTTTCTTCGATTTTCTGAACGAGTTCGGAATTGTGTCTGTCTTTCATCAAATTCAGTTGTTGTTGCTCTTTCAGTACGCTTAACATTCTTGCCATTTCAGCATTTTTGCTTTTCAATCTGTTGATTTCGGTAATATTTGTTTCAATAGTTGCTTGTAATGACGATAGTTTTGATTCGGAAGCCGACGCATTTTCACCCAGTTTTTTCAACAAAACGTCTTTATTGTTACTCGAATTTCGCAATTGGTCAATCAAATTTTCTGCCTCTTGTATTTTGGAGCCGAGTTCGTTGATATTATTGTTCTTATCCTCAATTTCAACTGTCAGCATTTGCAAATCTTCGCTTTGCCTATTTCTCAACATCCGGTATTCTTCTTCGAGTCTGTCGTATTTCTCGGATAATTCGTTGCGCTCGGATTCAATATTTTTGAGATTAATTACCTTGCTCTTGTTGATTTCGAGTTGTTCTTTTAGTTGCTCGATTTTCTCGGATTTTTCTTTAATCACAAAATTCTTGTGAGCGAGTTCTTTTTGAACTATGCTGAAACTTGCATTTAGCGAAGTTAATTCTTTGATTTTTTTGTTCATTTCCATCAAAGTAAGCTCATTTTTCCTATTTGCTAATCTTTCAGCTTCGAGTTCCTCAGTTAATTTTGGAAGAAATGCTGCTTTTTCTTTAAGCAAAGTATTTTTTTGGGTTACTTGGCTCAATTGGCTTTCCATTTCGGATAATTTAGCTTTCAGGTCTGTGATTTCCTGAGCACTTTCGGAAAGCATCTGAATGTGGTTATCCTTCGCAAATAGTTGTGAGTTCAATTCTTCGACTTTTTTCTCGAGCGAATTGAGCTTTTGTTCCGATTTTTCGTGATAATTATTTCGGTCGGTCAGACTTCTTTCGGCGTTCCGATATTTTGAATCTAATTCGGCATACTTTGAGCGCAAGTCCGTAATTCCTTCGCTTGCGTTTCTGACCAATTCCCAAAGTTTTACAACCAAATTATTCAATTCGGGGTCAGCTGAAGAGGCTTTGCTACTTTCAATATGAATGTTTTCTATGCTCATGCTATCTATTTTTATAAGTTCAACTTCTTCTCAATATTCCCGAAAACTCGGATTCTATCACTTGACATACTTTCAAAATGTCCTGTTCAATGTCTTCGTCCGTTAATGTCCTATTCATAGAGGCAAAATCCAATGTGAATGCAAGACTTTTTTTGTTGTCGCCTAATTTTTTGTCAATAAATTGGTCGAAAACATCTAAACTGACAAGAAATTCACCGCCGTTTTTGTTTATTGAATTCAATACATCGGCAGATTTAACTTCAGACTCGAATATAAATGCCAAATCGCGACTAATTCCAGGATAAGGGCTGACTTTGTTATATTTATATTTTGTGTTTTCAGTGCCATAAATTAAACGTAAATTCAATATACCTACAAATACTTGCTGTTCCAAATCATAGTTTTGAGCAAATTTGGGGTCAATCTGACCGAATGTACCTATTATTCTCTCTCCGATTTTTATATTCAGCGACATTGAAGTTAATCCGGTTGTGCTATTGGCGTCTTCAAATTTGTATTTTTGAATTTTCATAGCAGCCATTAAATCCTGCATTGTACCTTTTATGTCGAAAAAATCGCTCGAATTGCGATTCTGAGTCCATTGAATTGGAGCCGGGCTTCCGCTAATCGCTATTATCAATTCTTCATTTTCTATAATATTTTCCAAAAATGAATCGGTATCATTGCCATATCTGAAAGTTTTCCCGATTTCGAAGATTTTCAAATCCTTAGTGCCTTTGCGGATATTATTGGAAATGACTTTGAGTACAGATGGTAATAGAGAAGTTCTCATTCTGCTCAGTTCTTCTCCTAATGGATTTGCTAAAACAATTGGCGAATCTGAAAACATTTCTGCCGATTTCGGGTCAATTTGATTTTGTGTTAAAATTTCATTAAATCCGCTATTGACCAAGTATTTGCGTATTTTATTACGTAAAGGCGGTACCGAGAGATGAGTCGCAATGCTTTCGTGTTCAAAATCAATCATCGAATTGTAGTTCGGTTCGATATTGTCGTAATTGTGCAATCTCGCAATATCTTCTATCAAATCTACATCATAGCTGACATCTACCCGATATGACGGAACACGAAAAGTTCCGATTTCATCATTTCGCGAAATTGTTGCAAAATTCAATTTGTTCAGAATGTCGCAAATTTTGTCATTACTGATGTCAATTCCAATCAAGCGCCGTGCTTTGCCGAAATTCAAGTTGATTTCAAGTGGAATATGCTTCTTGGGATATGCATCAACATAGCCCTTTAGAAGTTTACCACCGGAATGTTCAGCTATTAAAGCGGCTGCTCGCATCAAAGCAAAGGGAACATTTTCTATATCAACTCCACGCTCAAATCGGTATGATGATTCGCTTTGAAGTGCGAGTTTTTTCGATGTCTTGCGAACTGAAGATGGATTGAAAAATGCAGATTCGAGCAAAATATCGCTTGTTGTAAGCGAAATTTCACTATTCATTCCTCCCATTACTCCACCAATTGCTACCGGGCGTTCCTCATCGCAAATCATGAGCATTTGAGCGTCAAGAGAGCGTTCTTTTTCGTCAAGAGTTGTGAATTTTTCACCCTCTTCCGCCGAGCGAACAATGATTTTATTTCCATTTATTTTTGACAAATCAAATGCGTGCAGAGGTTGTCCCATTTCGATTAGTACGTAATTTGTCACATCTACGGCAATATTAATCGGGCGAAAACCAAGATTCAGCAACATTTTTTGCATCCAATCCGGCGAAGGACCGATTGTGCAATTTTTGATTACGGCACATGTGTAACGATTGCATAAATCAGCATCAACTATTTCGACTGAAATTTCGCTGTTAACTTCATTTTCATTTTCGTGCATTTCAATTTTCGGCATATTAACCGGCACACCGTAATATGCTGCTAATTCTCTTGCAACACCCAAATGGCTCAGGCAATCTGCTTTATTCGGGGTAATGCTGATTTCGAAAATTACATCGTTCAAGCCGTAGTAATCTGCGAAAGACATACCAACGGTTGCATCTTCGGGCAATACCCAAATCCCTGCGGCATCTTCGCCCATTTCAAGTTCAATTTGCGAACAAATCATCCCATTGGATTCCACTCCGCGAATTTTTCGTTTTTCGAGTTTGAATCCCCCGTTTGGCACAACTGCACCTTTTTTGCCGAAAACTACTTTTTGACCTGATTCTACATTTGGTGCTCCGCACACAACTTGCAAATTTTCTGTTCCGTCATAAACTTCACAAACGGATAATTTATCTGCGTCGGGGTGTTTTTCCTTTTTCACTACTTCGGCTACAACGAACCCTGCGTATTTGGCGGATAAATCATTTATTGCGTCCACTTCCAATCCTAACATCGTCAAGATGCCCTCTAATTCAAGCGGACTCGATTTTATATCAACAAATTCTTTTAACCAATTAAACGATAAAAGCATAAAATGAACTTCTCATATATATTATTAATCTCTAACCTAATTCAGACTTGCAATTTAATCATTTTTCTAAAAAAAATATATTATGTTTGTCATTCTTTTTAATATTTTTTTGGAGTTTTTTATGAAATCATACAGAAAGGAACTTTGGTTTAATGCAAATTCGCGTCGAGCTTACTTAAACATCACTCCGGAAGTAGAAAAATGTGTATCTGATAGTGGCATAAAAGAGGGGCTTGTGCTTGTGAATGCGATGCACATCACTGCTTCAGTCTTTATCAATGATGACGAAAGCGGCTTGCATAGCGATTTTGAAGTATGGTTAGAGCGTTTAGCTCCCGAAAAGCCACATTCGCAATACCGTCACAACGGATTTGAGGACAATGCTGATGCTCATCTAAAACGCCAGATTATGGGACGCGAAGTCACGGTTGCTATAACAGCCGGGAAACTCGACTTTGGTCCATGGGAACAAATTTTTTACGGCGAATACGACGGGATGCGACGCAAACGCGTATTAGTAAAAATTATCGGCGAATAACATTACTCAGATTCTATCAAAATATAAGCTATTGCATTGGTATCAGTATGCGATAACGACACATGAATTTTGTATTGACCGTATCTTTCGAGCATTTCGCCTTCGAGCATCATTATTGGTTTGCCGCTTACTTCGTTTTTGATTCCCACTTCACGGAATTTGAAACCTTTGGTGATGCCTGTGCCGATTGCCTTGCTGAAAGATTCTTTAGCTGCGAATCGCGCTGCATAATGAACATATTTTTTGTCATTAAAACTTTCGGAATATTCTTGTTCTGTTTCTGTGTAAATCCTATCCAAAAATCGTTTACCATAGCTTTCAATTGCCTGTTTGATTCTATCAACATCTACAATATCAGTTCCTATTCCATATATCATAAGTTTTGGACTCCTAATTTTAATTTTTCTACAATTAAAGGCAATACCTGAGACGAAGTACCCCGAATCACAAAATCCATGCTATTGCTGACTGCGGTATGATTGGGATTGATTTCCACTATTTTGGCGCCATAGTTTTGTGCTACAAAAGGCAAACTTGCAGCAGGGTAAACTTCACCTGAAGTGCCAACGCTGAAGAAGACATCGCATTGCATTGCTGCCACTTCGCTTTGTCTGAATGCCTCTTCGGGCAACATTTCACCAAACCATACCACGCAAGGTCTGATTAAGCCCCCGCAATGAGTGCATCGAGGTACAACTTTGTCCGACAATGCTGTTTCGCCCTCGAAATCACGATTGCAATCCAAGCAACGATTATCAATTATGTTGCCATGAAGTTCCAGCACTTTTGTCGCCCCGGCTCTTTGGTGCAATCGGTCAACGTTTTGGGTGATTAAGGTAAAGTTATCGAACAGTTTTTCCATTTCTGCAATTGCATAATGTCCCGGATTTGGTTTAGCACCAAATACTACTGCTCTGCGGTGTTGGTACCACTCCCAAACGAGTTCGGGATTGGACATGAAACCGTCTATGCTTGCCAATTCGGCAGGATTGAACTTTGTCCACAATCCGTCGGGGTCGCGAAAAGTTTTAATTCCACTTTCAGCACTCACTCCTGCACCTGTCAACATAGCGACAGTCTTGGCTTTCTTCAATATTTCGATTAAATTTTCAGGTATATTCATTTTCTCTTCCTTTTGATTACAAATATAAACATTCCAATCAAATTTTGAATTGATTATGAAATCAGCATGAAAATTTATAATTTCTACGATTTTTGTTAAAAATCTGAAAAGAATTTCATAAATTTATGTTATGAAATTTACATAATAACAAAATGTTCTTGAAAAAATGAAAAATGTTGCTGTAATTGGTTGTGGATATTGGGGAAATCACATAGTTAGGAACTTCAATTCATCTGAGAATTGGGATTTAAAATATATTTGTGACATAGATGCCGAGCATTTGAATAAGATTGCCAAATCTTACCCGAATGCAAAAGCTGTCATTGACGCCGGAATAATTTTTGCCGACGAATCTATTGATGCTGTTGCTATTGCCACTCCGGTAAATACACACTTTGATTTGGCAAAGCGTTCGCTCGAATCCGGCAAACACACTTGGGTAGAAAAGCCTCTAACGTCAGATGCAGCAAGCTCGCAAGTTCTTGTCGAAGCCGCCAAGCGAAAAGGCGTTATTCTGCATGTGGACCATACTTTTATCTACACTCCGGCAGTTCGCAAAATTAAATCTATAATCGAAAGCGGCGAACTCGGCGAAATCTACTATTTCGATTCCGTCAGAATAAATTTGGGGCTTTTCCAACACGACGTCAACGTACTTTGGGATTTGGCACCGCACGATTTATCAATTTTGCAATATTTATTAGACCGAAAGCCGGTTGCGGTGTCGGCACATGGCATTTCGCCTTATAAATATAATAATAATGATATCGAATCTATAGCTTACTTAAATATTCGGTTCGAGCAAGGCATGATGGCAAATTTGCACGTCAATTGGCTGTCTCCGGTCAAAATACGCAAAATCATCATCGGCGGAAATCGTAAGATGCTAGTGTTTGATGATATGGAGCCTATCGAAAAGATTAAAATTTTCGACAGTGGAATTGAAATGAAATCTCGCGAAGATGTTTACGAATCACTTATCCAATATCGTATCGGCGATATGATGTCGCCAGCGATTAAAAACTACGAAGCCCTGAAAGAGGAATGTAACCATTTCTATGATTGTATCGTCAAAGATGTGGATACTGATACTGATGGAAAATCAGGATTGTACGTGGTAGCAATACTCGAAGCCGCCGATAAATCAATGAAGTCCGGCGGAATTCCAATAGAAATTGATTTTTAGAATTTAATATTGAGGTATATTATGAAAAACTTTTTTACAAATTCGATTTTAATATCATTTTTTTGCATCATACTTTTCGCTCCTTCATTGATTGCGCAAGACGATTGGCGCGGTTCGACAATCGAAACAAAGGACAACTTTCCTTATCTTAAAGAAAAGTATGAAATGACTCTCGACCAAACGTTTGATACCGTGTGGGAAGCTGCTAAGAAATCTATCGAAGAAATCAACTGTTCAATCATTACTGCTAACACCAGACAAGATGACGAAGGATTGTATCGCGGTACAATTCAAAGCGACTTTTGTATTTTTGCCGTTGGCGACACAACTCTCCAGAACATGAGATATTACTCAATTGATTTGCCATTTATTCGCGGTGGGGTTTGGGCTAATGGACGTATGCAATATAAAATAATAGTTCGCGAAACTCAGGATAACAAGGTTTATGTGCTTTTGACTGGCGAAATCAGCGGAATGGAATCCCACGTTACAAGCAAAGTTCATTTTTGGAAATCAAATGGATTCAAAGAATCAATGATGATAGAAAGAATCAAAATGAATCTTGGGTTGCCGCATGAACTCAAGGAAAAATTATAGTTCCTCACATTGTGAATCTAGAAATTTTTAAGTAGTTAAATAATAACGATAATTTATTGGTTTATAACATAATCAAAAAGTGCTGATTATGGTAATAGCAGGCATAATGAGCGGTACATCTTTGGATGGTATTGATGTAGCGCTATGTGATTTTAATACCGAAGCCGATTCGATGGAATTCAAGCTTTTGGTGGCTAATACCTATCCATTCCAAAGGACTACACGCCAATTTATTGAAAAAGTCATAAACCAAGAAATCAGCGTTTCACTTATTTCTAATTTATCGGCATTACTCTCGGAACTTTACGCTCAATCAGTAATTGAATTATGCGTTTCAGCCGGAATATCTCTAAGCAAAATTGATGCTATTGCCGTTCATGGGCAAACAGTCTATCACCAGCCCACAGCAGTCACAATGGGCGAACACAGAGTACGTTCGACGCTTCAGTTGCTCGATGCACCCTTGCTTTCTCACCGGACCGGTATCAAAGTTCTGTTCGATTTTCGCTCCGCAGACATTGCATTAGGAGGTCAAGGGGCGCCATTAGTCCCGATTTTTGACAAAGCTTATTTCCGCAATCGAGACAAAGACATGATTTGCCTCAATATTGGAGGAATTGCAAATATCACTTGTTTACCTGCAAAACCCGAACAACGAATTAAAGCCTTCGATACAGGTCCCGGTAATATGCTCATAGATTTGGCTATGAAATATTATTTCAGTAAAAATTTTGACGATAAAGGGCACGTAGCTGAAACAGGCACTTTGCAACATGATTTATTAATGGAATTACTCTCTAATGGTTTCATTTTCAAAATCCCACCTAAATCAACCGGTAGCGAGAGCTTCGGGCAGCACTTTTTAGCAAAAATCGTTTCACAACATTACTTGGCTGAAGATGTTATCACCACATTGACGCATTTCACAGTCGAATCCATCGCGCACAATATCGAATCCTTTTGCACAGAAAGCGGAATTATCATAGTGTCCGGCGGCGGTGCGGCAAACAAATTCATGCTCAAATTATTGCACAAACGTTTACCGGATTTCGCAATATCAACAAGTGATACTTGGGGCATTCATCCCGACTACAAGGAAGCGATTGCCTTCGCCTATCTTGGGCTTCTGAATATAATGCGATTGCCCGCCAATTTACCCGAAGTAACGGGCGCCTCTCGCCGCACCATTCTTGGCAGCAGGTATGAGATGTAGTTTGTAGGGACCGCAACAGCGTTCTGTCCAAAACATAGGAGGCTGTCTCATAAGGGCAGCCACTTTTGTTATTTTTGTGGAAAAAAAAGAGAAAATACTAGGTGTAAATCGGCGTCATAACAGCTGTAATCAACAATAAGTTAGCGATGCAATGAGACCAAAGTTTAAATACTATAATCAATCACAAGCGTTTCTACTTCCCCCATCTCTTGATGAAATGATTAAAGAAACTCATCCTGTTAGGACAATAAATAAAATTATTGATGAAATTGATATAAGCGATATCGAAAATAATTACATCGGTGGCGG
>JAGXRP010000045.1 GCA_018335795.1 Desulfobulbaceae bacterium
TGGGCTCTTAGCTCAGTTGGTTAGAGCGCTACGTTGACATCGTAGAGGTCGCCGGTTCGAATCCTGTAGAGCCCACAAAATTCTAAGTTTTTCGTATCAATACACCATAACCCAAGAACTGCCGAAAACATAGCCCATAAATTTATTCGTGGGGATTTTGGTTATATTGACTACTTTCCCGTTCCGTCAGTTGTTCTAATGTTAGTGTATCGGCAAATGTTACAACCAACGACTATATTACAAATTCATCCCTATCCATTAGTTGCAACAACTGACGGGACATGTACACCAAATTCATATTTTAGTGTTCCGTCAGTTGTTCCCAAGTTAGTGTATCGGCAATTATTGCAACTTACGACTATATTACAGATTCATCCCTATCCATTAGTTATAACAACTGACGTGACATGTGCACCAAATTCATATTTTAGTGTTCCGTCAGTTGTTCCCAAGTTAGTGTATCGGCAATTATTGCAACTTACGACTATAATACAGATTTAACCCTATCCATTAGTTGCAACAACTGACGGGACAAAAAACTATTTTTTCACAATGCAAATGTTGATTAAATAATACAAATATTAAAAATGACAAATAAAAATATTTCATATTTTCTCCTAATATTTATATAAGACTAATTTATTTGAAGTTGTGTGTCCATTATTTTCAACTTCTATATTCAAATCCCCATTTGGTAAATCATTCACGAGACACTGTAAAGTTATCGTTGAGTGCTTCATAATTAATTTTACTTTCTCATCGTCAGAATTAAAACTACCGATTATTCTATTATTTGGTTCAAGTTTATGTTTATCATACAAACCTATTACAATCAAAGTATCATTTTTGCTATATTTGACTTTAAAATCATTTAGATTATCAGTTTTTATAGCATATTGATAGTAATTAAGCCCTAACGTTAAAGTATCATTGTTGCTTATTGGGTTTGGGTATAAAATTGTCATTTCAAAAACAGAAGGTACTGGCAGTATATCATCATCATTTTCGCAACTCTGAAAGTACATAAAAGCAATCAAAGTATAAATTAGAAGTTGATTTTTCGATTTCATAATTTTACGCCCTTTGTACTTATAGTTAATTGTTCACTGCTTTTTGCTCGATGATTCCCGATGATGACCTCTAAATCGAACGCACCGGAATATAGTCTTGTTGGTTGGCAATTTATAATGATTGCAAACTCGGTTAATGGTTCTATCCCTAATGATTCATAATTACCCAATAGCTCAACATCATTACCGTTTTTCTTCAATATTCCGATAACCGAAAGTGAATCATTAATATCTTTGTTACTTATCAAAACCTTCACATCACTAAGGGAGCTAATGTTGATATTGTTTTTAGGTACATCTAATACTACTGATAATTGACCGGTTCCATTGATTACAAATGGAGCCAACATTCGTATTTTGAATGGTTCATCATCAGAAACGACAGATTTTTCGCAACCCGTAAATTGTAAAGTTACTAACAGTAACAATAAAATTGACATTACATTATATTTCATAATTTTATTCCTTTTGACTGATAATCTTTTTTATTTCTTCATTTTCATTTTTTAGTTCGATGATGTATAGTGTAAGTTCTTCAATTTTTTTCAATAAGCGGGCTTGCATATCGCCAATTTCTACACCATTATTTGCTACTTCTTGAGCATTGGGAATTCCGGGCAAATGCTTGTTTGTTTTTATGAAATCTTCAAGTTCACTGAGAGATTTTAACTTATAGTCATTTTCGAAAACATAATCGGGACAACATGGTTCGCCAGAAAGTGATACTCTAACTTCCTTAGCGCAAATGGTACCATCAACTACTAATCTCTCTGCAGGATTTTCCACACCACCAATCCCCACATGTCCACCAAGTGGAAAAATATTGGGACAAGATTGTGCCTCTGTAAATGAATAGTTCGCAAAAAACATTGCTATTACCATTGCAATATTAACTGCAATGTAAGGTCCTTGTACTCTTGTACTCTTGTACTCTTGTACTCTTGTACTCTTGTACTCTACTTTGTTGACCCGCTTGTTTCATGGGTATCCCTTTATAAATGTAAAAAATATATTATAGGCTTCCGCCTCTTACAATTTACCAAATATAAAAATCTTTTCTAATAATGTACTCTCCCTAAAAGTAATGACAGTTGAAAGAGTAAAAAGTTACAGGAGAAAGGAAAATATTTTCACTTCCATATTTTCTCCCCAAATTTTTCATAATCGAAAATAAATACTTATGTTTGTTATCTTGTAAAAGTATATTTGAATTTAGAAATCTTGATTGGATGACAAATTGGAAAATGAAATAAAATGCCTCGATAAGGGCTTTGTGAGATTGGTGGACGTGATGGGCGATGATTCGTCAATCGTCCAAGCGGCTCGTGTGTCCTATGGCAAAGGCACTAAGACTGTGAATGAGGACCGCGGTTTGATACGGTATTTGATGCGTCACAAACACACTACCCCATTCGAAATGGTTGAGTTTAAGTTCCACGTTAAGCTGCCGATTTTCGTTGCTCGACAATGGATACGACATCGCACAGCTAACGTGAACGAGTATAGCGGCAGATATTCCGAGATGAAGGACGAATTTTATTTGCCTTCAACGGAGCAAATCCGCACCCAAAGCGTAATCAATAAGCAAGGTCGTGCAGATGAAACGCTTCCGTCAGAGCATACAGCGGAGATATTGGATTCTACCCAAGCTCACTACGAGACCTCTTTTGAATTGTATCAATCGCTACTCGAAAAAGGGCTAACGCGTGAGCTGTCCCGCATGGTACTTCCGGTCGCGAACTATACGGAATGGTATTGGAAAATTGATTTGCACAATCTTTTCCACTTCCTGAAATTGCGTTTGGATACTCATGCTCAGTACGAAATCAGAGTCTATGCTGAAGCTATGGCAGAGCTCGTGAAGGCAATTGTACCTCTTGCATGGGAGGCTTACGAACATTATATGCTGAATTCGATAATGCTGACTCAAGGTGAATTGTCAATTTTAGCAGATATGCTTCCACCGACCGAGCTTGATGTAGAGCAGTGTTTAAAGTATGGTCTGAGCAAACGCGAAGCCGGAGAATTTGTTGATAAATATAATAAAATCAAGAAATTATCATCGAATGAATAACTTTTATCGGTTTGAAACGTTAATAAGTGTGTTTAAAATGTAATTGGAGTATTAATAGTGAATAAATTTTTGTTAAGTCTATTTTTGGTATGTTTGGTTTCAAATTTTGCATGGTCAGCTGAAAAAGTGTCTGTAGAGCAAGTAATGGAACGATTCATGAAAGCGAAGAATTTCGACAAACTTGCTGAATTAAAAGATTTTCATGCTATAATGGAACAATCGGCAGAAGCTCGTGCTACAAAAATTAATTATTATTTTTTAAAAGAGTACTACCATAGATTGAATATCACCGGTCCTGCTCCGATTCATGCAGTATATGATGGCGAAAAATCATGGGTGAAACCGGCAGCTATGTCTACAATCCCGGGTGATCCGGAAATAGAGAGCCAATTAGTATTGATGTATGAAATCATTTTCACACCTATTTACGGAAAATTGGAAACATTGAAGTTTGAATTATCTGAGTTGAGCACCTTTGGTGGCGAGAACTTTTATCATATTTCGATGATAGATAATGACGGAATCTTCACAGAATTGTACATAGATACTGTGAATTATGATTTGCGAAAAGTAGTCAAATTGATACGATACCAAGAAAATGATGTACCATTTGAAATGTATTTGGATGATTACCAAGTTGTAAACGACATCCGAATTCCTTTCCAAGTTGTCGCATCACGCATCAATGAGCCACTGAAATTTAAGATAATCGAAATCAAATTCGACTTAGGAATGAATAAATTTGATTTCAGAAGACCACAATAATTTAATTTAATTTAGGAGTTTTTATTATGCGCATATTAGCAACAACAATTTTACTTTTATTTACATTATCATTTGTATCAGTCCAAGCCAATGATGTTACTGATATTCTTGAAAAATGTTATAAAGCAACCGGTGGAAAAGAAAAAATCAATTCCATCGAATCCGTTAAAATTAAAGGTGTAATGGATTTACCATCTCAAGGTTTGAGTGTTGGCATATATTATGTCTCAAAAAAGCCCAAAATGTACATGGAAAATGAAGTAATGGGTATGAAAATCACTTCCGCATATGACGGAAATGAAGTATGGAACATTAATCCCATGGCAGGGAACGAACCAAAAGTACTTACCGGTCCCGAAGCAGACATGACGAAATCACAGTTAGAAGGGTTTTTGAATTTGGCGGCATTGCCATTCGATGGATATGTAGAGCAAGGCATCAAAGCCGAATATAAAGGTATTAAGTTGGTTGATAGTACCAAATCATGCCATGTTATCACCTTTATCGAAACTGACGGTAGTACAGCTGATGTTTATTTCGATGCTATAACCTTTCTAATGTACAAAACTCAACAAAATGTCGGTGGGCAAAACGTTGAAACTTTTGTCTTAGACAGATTGAAAAACAAGGGTATTATTTATCCAAAATCTATCGAAATCAAGACTGATGGTGTTATTTCTCAAAAATTGAATTTCTCGGAAATAGACACAAATTTTGATGTAGATGATAATATATTTAAAATGCCAAAATAATCAGACCATTTAATAGTCTTTAAGACGAATTTACATGATAGTAAATTCGTCTTTTTTTTGTTATTTTGATATAAAAATTTTGTAAAATAAAAATAAAATATTGAGGAGAAATCCAAATGCGTGTAGAAGTGGTAATGCCAAAAATGGGCGAGTCTTTGCAAGAAGGGACAGTTACAAAATGGATGAAGAAAGTTGGTGAAAAAGTCGAACGTGACGAGATGATACTCGAAATCTCGACTGATAAAGTTGATACGGAAGTTCCCTCGCCTAACGAAGGCGTTTTAGCTGAAATACTTGTAGAAGAAGGCGAAACTGTCGAAGTTGGAACCGCAATAGCTATTATCGAAACAGATGCTTCAGAATCAGCAGAATCAAAGACCGAGACACCAAAAGAAGAACCAAAGGCTCCTTCGGAATCCAAAGAAAACCCCAAAGCAGCTACGGAACCTAAGCAAGAAAAGGAAGCACCTAAAGCAAGCGTCAAAGGCGGAAAAATTACTGAAGTTGTGATGCCTAAGATGGGTGAATCACTTCAAGAAGGAACTGTTACCAAATGGCTCGTCAAGGTTGGCGAAAACGTAGAACGTGACCAGATGATACTTGAAATTTCGACAGACAAAGTTGACACAGAAGTTCCATCACCTGTGGACGGTATTTTAGCTGAAATCATGGTTCAAGAAGGCGAAACAGTCGAAGTTGGAGTACCTATTGCAAAAATCTCGAGTGGTGGCACAGTTGGAGAAAAATCGGCACCAGTTTCTACTGCTGGGGAGTCACAAGAAGTAAAAGCTGAAACAAATAATGAATCAAAAGCCGAAACTAAATCGGCACCACAAGCAAGTATCACAGTACCCGCCGGAGGTGGCACTAAAGAGATCCCACCTCGCGATGGCGAAAACTTCTACTCACCATTAGTTAGAAAAATTGCTCAAGATAACGGAGTTACACTCGAGGAACTCAGACAAATCAAAGGCTCTGGCGTGGAAGGTAGAATTAACAAAAATGATATTTTGGATTATATCGAAAATCGTAGCTCGGCTCCTGCTCCTAAAGCTGCACCTTCCGCACCGGCTGCAGCGGCTCCAAAAGCAACTTCTACTGTGCCTGCTACACCTTCAGCACCGCAAATTTCATTGCCTACAGGTGATGATGTTGAAGTTATTCCTATGAATAGGATTCGCCAGCTGATTTCAGACCATATGGTATATTCCAAGCATACATCAGCACATGTTACAAGTGTTGCAGAGGTTGACGTGACAGGTATTGTTAACTTTAGGAATAAATTCAAGCAAGAATTTGAAAATCGAGAAGGATTCAAGCTCACTTACACACCTTTCTTTGCTCAAGCTGTAATTGATGCAATTCGTCAATTTCCGATGGTTAATATTAGTGTTGACGGGAAAAATATTCTTCGCCATAAGAGAATAAATCTGGGTATTGCTACAGCACTTCCCGATGGCAACTTGATTGTGCCCGTAATTAAGGGTTCCGATATGCTCAATATCACCGGAGTAGCACGCTCAATTTATGATTTGGCGAACAGAGCACGCAATAAAAAATTAAGCCCTGACGAAATTCAAGGCGGAACAGTCACTTTGACTAATGTCGGCACTTTTGGTACTTTGTTCGGCACTCCGATTATAAACCAGCCACAATGTGCTATATTTGGTGTTGGTGCAATCAAGAAAAGACCAATGGTTAAAGAAATCGAAGGAAACGATTTGATTTTAGTTCGTCAAATGATGTATGCGTCAATAACATACGACCACAGAGTGATTGACGGTATGTTAGCCGGGCAAACATTGGCTGCAGTGGTTAAAAATCTTGAAAGTATGAACGAAAAAACAATTGTTATTTAATTATATTTAGCATTAAATAAATTCAAAAGGGGTTATTACTATAATAACTCCTTTTTTATTTTTTATAAATTGAGTTGTATTCTTCGAGCATCCTATGAGACGAAAACTTTTTTAAGACAGTATTCATGGAATATCGCATAATTTTATACCATTCACCGCTCGTGGTATTTCTCGAATAATAAAGCGGGATAATTGTATTTTCGAGCCTATCATAAATTGAATTTGCAAGCTCCAAATCCCTCAAACCATTTACATTTTGGTCACCGATTGCCCAACCGTTTGTTTCATCAAATGCTTCATCCCACCAACCATCAAGAATACTAAAATTTATTCCACCATTCAAAGCAGACTTCATGCCCGATGTTCCGCTTGCTTCTAATGTACGAATCGGCGTATTCAGCCATATGTCACAAGCACATACCAAATGCTTTGCAATGCGTATGTCATAATTCTCTAAAAATATTATTTTATCCTCAAGAGAATATTTTTGTATTTTTTTTATAATATTTTTAATTAATAGCTTCCCATCAATGTCCGCCGGATGTGCCTTTCCTGAAATTAATAGTTTTACGGGCATAGATTGATTATTTAATATTCGAATTAATCTATCCATATTATCGAAAATCAATTCTGCTCTTTTGTAAGGGGCGAATCTTCTCGCAAAGCCTATGAGAAGTGCATCTTCCGAAATATCAACGCAAATATCCCTAAACTTATCTCGTTTGATATAAGCAGGAGGATTGGAATATAAATAATTAACAAAGTACTCTACTAAATGTAATTTTGCAGATTTCCTCGCAGAATCTAATTCATTATTGGATATATTTTCTAAAATATTTGAATAATCAATATTATAATTATCAAGATAATTATCACCAAGGTATTGTCGGTATAACTTGTCAAAATATTTTGAAACCCAAGTTCGGAAATGAATCCCATTTGTAATTGATTGGATTTGAATTTTCTTTTTCTCAAGTATTTTATTCCACATTTTATTAGAAGTCACCGCATGTAATTTACTTACAGCATTGACATTATTGGATAAATTGAGCGCCAAAACTGTCATCGAAAACATTATTTTGCCATTTTGAATCAAGCCCAATTTCATGAAATCATTTGGATTCATCATTTTAGGCAATAATTTTCCAGAAAAATATCTCTGTACTAATTTCGGTTTAAATTCCTCATTACCATGTATGATTGGAGTATGAGTCGTGAAAACAGATTCACTTTTGACTTTTTCAAGTGCTTGGGTGAGACTTAAATTTGATTTTTCGATGAGCTGTTTTGCTTTTTCTAATAGTGCAAAAGCAGCGTGACCTTCGTTAATGTGAATGCAATCGGGTTCAATGCCGAGTTCAACCAGAGCCTTCATGCCGCCGATTCCCATGACAATTTCCTGAAGCAATCTCGTTTCCCTATCACCAACATACAAATGGTGAGTGATATTTCGCAAATCCCCGTTATAATCGCAATCCGTATCAAGCAAGATTATGAAAGTATTGCCAAATTTGACTTTGTAAAGCAAGACCTTTAATACATAATTGGGCAAATCAATCATAATAAATCTGTGTGAACCATTTTTATCAAGAATAGGCTTAATGCCACTAATCTCAGGAATAATTTTATTATATTCAGCATTTTGTGTTCCGGATTTTGATATTTTTTGCTTAAAATAGCCGTAACGATAGTTCAAGGTAATGGCAATCATTGGGATTTTCATATCCGAAGCAGATTTTAAATGGTCGCCGGCAAGAATTCCCAAGCCACCTGCATATGCAGGGATTGATTGGTTAATTGCTATTTCAGGGCTAAAATATGCTATAACATTTGCTCCGACGTCTAATAATTCATTATTTTTTATATTCAGCGCATCCATTTCACTTTTGAAATTTTTATATAATGCCGTTTGCTCGATAATTTTTTCATCAATCACTTTTTGAATAACAAATTCATTCGGATTGTGGTTTATCTTTTCCCAAAGTTTGGCATCGAGCTCTCGAAAAATGTCACCAAATGTATCTAAGGATGATAAGTAATGGTCATCAAAAATTTTCATTATCTTAAGATTTTATAAAACAAATTTCTAAGTAACAAAAATAATATTTTTGCGTTAGAAATGTCTATTATTTTTGTTAATTAATTATTAATATAAGTTAATGAATATTAGAACAAAGATACTCGATGGATTGAATGAGTTTGAAAAATCCTTAAAATCTTCCGCTGAATTGATTTCAGACGGTCAACCAATTGTATTCCCGACAGAAACAGTTTACGGACTTGGTGCTTCAATCTATGATTTGAAAGCTATTGATAAGATTTTTGAAATTAAGGGCAGAGATAAAAGCAACCCTTTAGCAGCTCACGTATGCAGCATAGCACAAGTTGAATTGCTTTGCAAAGACATTCCGATTTTGTTTTACAAACTTGCCGAAAAATTTTTACCCGGTCCTCTTGCAATTATAATGAAGCGCTCTGACGCTATCAATCCAATTGTAAGCTCAGGATTGTCCACTTTATCCATAAGGTATCCATCAAATAAGATGTGCCTCGAACTAATCAAAATGGTGGGTTCGCCATTAGCAGCCACATCAGCAAATTTAAGTGGAGAAAAATCTGCCATAAATGCTCAGCAAGCGTTTACAAGCCTTAAGGGCAGAGTGCCCATAGTTTTAGATGGTGGTAACACAGAATTTGAATTGGAATCAACCATCATTAGCATCGTTGATGAGCCAAAGATACTAAGGGTCGGTGTAATTAGCCCCGATGAGATTTATAATGTTTTGGCTATGTGATTTGAGCTGGTGAAATCAGTTGTTTGCTTAATTTTCAAATCTTGCACAAAAAAACAATTGATATTATTCTGTAAATTACTTTATATTTGTAGTTTATTAATATTTTGATTTGTTTTGATGATAATATTTGAAAAAGAAGTTACTGTTAAAAATAGAGCCGGATTGCATACAAGACCTGCGGCATCATTAGTTAAGTTATCTTCAAGGTTTGATTCCGAAATTTTTTTGATACGAGATGGGTTTATGATTAATGGCAAAAGCATCATCGGTGTTATGACATTAGCTGCCGAAAACGGGTGTGTGTTGACAGTTAGGGCTGAAGGTGAAGATGCAGAAGCTGCGGTTAACGAAATTGCAGAATTGTTTGAGAGAGGATTTGGAGAAATTTGAATTTGTTTGCAGACTTAAAAATAGAACTACCCTTCTTTAAGGAAAAAAACTCTGCAATGATTGCAACAGGTTTCCTGAAGGGAATTCCGTCGTCTCCCGGCATTGTTATATCTAAAGCTCTCGTTATTCAGCCTGAGATTTTCATCTCATCTAACGATAAAGTTTCATCCGAAGCGATTCCGATTGAAATTGAGAGGTTATCCCAAGCATGGAAAGATTTGAATTTGGAATTTAAAGCTGTAATGGAAAGGATTCCGGAATCCAATCCCGGAGCAGTCAATATTTTGGAAACTAATCTTCTCATAATCAAAGATGAATATTTACAAAAATCAATCAATACGTTTATTTATGAAGGTTATACCGCTGAAAGTGCAGTGATACGTGAATTTGAAAAGCAGAAAGTCTATTTGCTTAATTCTCGAGATAAAATATTGCGAGAACGTGCAACTGAATTAGACCACGTCAAAACGCATATACTTTCAGCTCTTAAGCAAAGGTGTTTGCAATATAGTATTGCTAAGGATAGAGTATTGATTGCGCAATCTCTTACAACTACAGATTTTGTTAATTACAAAGAATCAGGCGCTGTAGCAGTTGTTACAGAAGCCGGTGGAATTGCTTCGCATGTTTCAATTCTTGCTCGTTCGTTTGAAACACCCGCTGTGATTGGTGTAAAAGATGCTACGGGAATCATCAAAAATGATGAACTTGTTATTATTGATGGATTTACCGGACTTGTGATTTATAATCCGAATAAAGAATTGATTGACAAATATCAGGACAAAATCGAGAAAATCGAAAAGCATCGTATCGCACTTGGCAAATTAGCTAAAGAACCCGCTATAACCGCTGATGGAAGAAAGATTCATTTAATGGCAAATGTGGATAGACTGGACGATATTGATTCGGCAAATCTGGTTGGTGCTGAAGGAATTGGTTTAGTCCGCTCAGAGAGCTTGATAATTAATTATTCTACTATACCGGGTGAAGAGCTACAAAGTAAATGGTATAGAGAGATTGCTGATAGGATATATCCTAATCCTGTAACTATTCGAGCATTTGACATTGGCAGTGATAAATATGTAGAGGGTATGCCAAATATTGAATCGAACCCTGCGCTTGGATTCAGGGGAATACGTTATTTACTGTCGAGAACTGAACTTTTCAAAACTCAAATCAGAGCTGTGTTAAAGGCATCAGTTAATAAAAATATAAGATTCATGTTGCCGATGATAAGTGATACATCAGAATTGGTCAAATCACTTCAAATTATTGATGATTGCAAAAAAGAATTGTCCGATGAGCAAATTGATTTTGATGCAAAAATACCTATTGGTATTATGATTGAAACGCCGTCTGCAGCTATGATGGCTGATGAATTAGCCGAGCTATCTGATTTTTTCAGCATAGGAACAAATGACTTGACTCAATATACTTTGGCAGTAGATAGGACAAATGAGCTTGTTTCTGATAGATTTGATTCGTTCAATCCCGCTGTATTGAAATTGATAGCTATGACTGCTGCGGCTGCTGCCAGAAAAAAAATCCCTGTTGGAATATGTGGCGAACTTGCCGGACATTCAGCAGCTACTACAATTTTAGTTGGTATGGGAATTACAGAATTGAGTGTAGTACCTGCTATGGTGTTGGAATTGAAGAATAGAATAAGAAAAATGAAGTATTCTACCGCTAAGAAGAATACTTTAAAATTATTGAAATTACCTGATTCGTATCAAATCTTAAAAATCTTAGAACAATAATTACATCTCTCTGATTGCTCTTTTCATATATTGCAATCTTTCCAAAATCGGAGTGTTGGACTCTTGTAATGCAATATGCCCTTTGAAAGATTCGATATTTTCAAAACCTTTTTTCTCCATCCATTCTATTACACCCGCATTTAGTTCCTTGATGTGATTTATGCCGTGCTTGTAAACTACTGAGCAAACTTGGACAGCATCAGCTCCTGCAAGTATATACTTAATTATGCCTGCTGCATCATGAACACCGGTTGAACCTGCTATAGAACATTTTAATTTCCTTTTCATCAATGCTATCCAACGCAAGGATTCCGTTATTTCATTCGGATGACTCAAATCAGAATTCGATATAAGTTCGACAGTTTCAATATCAATATCCGGTTTGAAATAGCGGTTGAAAAGCACAACTGCATCTGCACCGGCAGATTCCAATAAAGACAAAGACAAACCTAAGTTAGAATAATGGTTTGAAACTTTGACTGCAATCGGAATAGTGCAATGATTACTAACATCACTGACTACTTTTATTTGACGTTCCAAAACATCATCATTTGAAATATCGTGGTCTGTCGGTGAAACTGCTATGTTCAGTTCAATGGCATCTGCACCTGCATTTTCGAATATGATTGCATATTGGGGCCATTGGTGATAAGTAATGCAATTGATGCTTGCTATCACAGGAATATCAATCCTTTTCTTAGCTTCGGATATTAAAGACAAATAATTTTCCAAATAAGAATCAGGAGTCGTTTTGACGGAATATTCGTATGAATCAATCGAAGAAAATTCCTTCAATTTATATGATGTTCCAAGACCTGCATCACGCAAAATCTGTTCTTCGAAAAGTGATTTCAAAACAACAGCGCCTGCTCCGGAATCTTCGGCTATTACGAGATTACCAATATTTTCACTCAATCCGCAACTTGCTAATACAATAGGACTTTTGAGTTCAAATTGCAAGTATTTGGTTTTCAAATCCATAAAAACTCCGTGATGTATTATTCTTTATCTTTTTGTTTATTTACTACATAAATCAAATTTTCGAGCTCATGAACGATATTAATGTTGTTAATGGTTAATTCGGCTGTACTTTGGAATTTAATAGGAGTAAAGTTCAATATACCGCCAATACCGGTGGCAGAAAGCAGATCCACAGTATGTTTTGCAACCATTTGTGGAACAGTCATGATGCAAATTTTGATGTCATTTTCCTTTATAAAATCCGCGATTTTATCGTTATGCAAAACTGGAGGGTTGCCTTCGGTATTAATTCTACTCGGGTCAATGTCGAATCCGGCAACGATTTGGATTCCTTCTTTCATAAACCCCTGATATTTCATCAAAGCTTCGCCAATTCTACCAACGCCAATCACAACTACTTTTTGGATTTCATCTTTTCCCAAAATATCGTCAATTTTTCCTAAAATTGAATCAATTTCATATCCGCCTTTGCGATTTCCTGTAATACCGAAATTCCCGAAATCTTTCCTGACCAATGAAGATGATATTTCTAAAGTGTCGGAGATGTTATCTGAAAACACTTTCTTGAAGCCTAATGTTTGAAGGTGCTTTAACAAATTCTTGTAGTTCAGTAATCTTAAAATCTGTCCTTTGTTAGTCATAAAATCTCCAAAATAATTTGTATTTTAACATGTTAATGTCTTGTTTACGATACTTAGCATTCAATATTGTTAAGTTTTTCACATAAATTTTTATAATCCGTATCTACCAGTGGTACAAAATAACTTAAAATTTAGAACTATGCAAACAAAAAATCATAATGTTGAAAAATAATTCTACATTTACTATCATATTGACATTATATTTACGTTATTGTTAGTAATTATATTTAATAACATGCTATATAAGACCTCTTTTAAGATAATTTTAAAAATTCTTTAGCTATTACTAATAATTGAAACCGTTTTACGTTAATAAAATTTTCGTTTTGTTTTAGTAGCTTTATTGTGCATGATTATGTTTGGAACGTTTATAAATTGGTTCAAATAAAATTGCAATAGCGAGCATTTCGGAAATAGTAAAATGAACTTCAAAAGTTATAGGATTATCGATAATTTGATGAGAAATGACAAATATTTACCAATTACCATAGCTTTATTGCTAACTTTTTGTCTGTTATCTTGTGATGGTGGTTTGGCTCCTAAGCCTGAATCAGAAAAATCATATTTAAATGGCACACTCAGATTTGTAAATGGCATCGCTGATTGGCCTCACGAAGATTCAATCTTGGCAGTCAGAGTGGTAGCATTTAAAAAATTCCCTGATTCTACAGGAATCTTCGCAGATATTTTATCGGGCAATGCTTATTTTACATTAGCCTCACTACCACTTTTTGTAGATAGTTCGAGATTCGCTTTCGAGATTACCGATTCACCTACTGATTTAGTCTATATCGCTGCTATCCAGCAATTCGATACTTTGATAACTTCACAAAGAGTAATCGGATTGTACAACATTTCTGATGAAAAACACAAGCCATCAACTATTCGCATTGAACCGGGCAAACATTACGACATAACAATTGATATTGATTTTAAAGATTTACCACCAATGCCATTTTGATTATGAAAAAAAATCTTTACATTTTGCTAATCATATTTTTAGGCTCAACGGCATATTCGAATGCTGAAGTTATTTCAGGAAACGTGTATGATGCTGTTTCCGGTGATGTATTATCCGGAGCTACAATCAGAGTGGAAGGCACTGCATACGGTGCAATTGCTGATAGAAACGGAAAATTCACAATAAATCTCAAAAACCCGAAAAGTAATCTGACACTAATTATTTCGATGATTGGTTACGAAACACAAAAAATGCAAATTGATTTTAATAATGATAAGATTGATGTTCAAATTATATTGAAAAGCCAACCTCTACAAACCGGAGAAGTTGTTGTTTCTGCTAATAAAAGGGTGCAAGCAGTTCAGGAAGTGCCAATTTCAGTTTCTGTAATAGATAAGAGGCAACTTGACGCTCGTGGTGTAAGCACATTGGATAGAGCCTTAGAGTACGTTCCGGGATTGGAAATGAATCAGGATAATGTCAGCATACGCGGCTCATCTGGATTTTCTTTTGGAATTGGCTCAAGAGCAGCGCTGCTTTTGGACGGTAACCCTTTATTATCAGGTGATAATGGTGATATGAAATTCGATGCATTACCGATGTACAACATAGACAGAATTGAAATTGTAAAAGGTGCAGGCTCGGCTTTATATGGTTCAGGGGCTTTAGGTGGTGTTGTTAATTTAATTACCGAGCAACCCCGCGATAAAGCCGACATCAGATTCCGTACTTATGCAGGGTTTTATACTAAGCCGAGGCACGAGCAATGGGTTTTCACTGATGATTTGCAACATCGTTCGGGATTGAGTGGCTCTTTTTCCCAAAAACTTGGTAAAGTCGGGGTGCTTCTGTCCGGAGGATATTATAATGATATGGGATACAGAGATTATGATAATACGTATCGAACAAGTATGTTTGGCAAAATCAACTATGATTTTACCGATAGGACAAACTTATCAATACTTTTGAACGGTGCCTTTTCTGATGGTAGCGATTGGGTGTATTGGAATAGCCTTGATAGTGCCACACGTCCACCGACTGATACCGATAGGGAAGTGAGGATCAATTCAGACAAATTTGCTGTTTTTGGGAATTTAAATCATATTTTCAATTCAAACTTTTTTGTTTCTGCCAGAGCGGGCTTCTATCTCACTGAATACAGCAATACTTTGCCCACTGACGACTTTGAGCATAGACAATCAAAAGCGATTGCTTTGAATTCTGAAATTCAAGCAAATTATAGTATCACATCCAGATCAGCTCTAACTTTTGGACTAAATTCAACAAATACTACAGTAAGTTCGATAACATATGGCGACCAAAGGCAGGATATTTACGCAGCATATATTCAGAATGAATCTAAAATTACGCAAGATTTCCTTATGACTTTAGGTGTAAGGGCAGACTACGAAGATTTCAAGACCAATGAAAGCAATGGTGATTTAGCAGACGGCGAGCTTGTCTTATCTCCTAAACTTGGTTTAGCCTATAATTACTCTCCAATATTACATTTTCGTGCTTCAGCAGGAGCGGGATTTCGTGCTCCATCTGTAGCTGAAAGGTTTTCGTCAGTATCCTTCCAAGGATTTGAAGTTCTCCCAAATCCTCAGCTAAAAGCAGAAAAAAGTTGGTCTTTTGAAGTTGGGGCAAATTACACAGTTGAGTTTTATGACACTCCAATATATTTTGACATCGCTTTTTTTCAAAATGATTTGTACGATTTGATAGAACCTTCCTTCGTTAGCCCAACGTCGGCTACCATATTATTTCAAAATGTGACAAGAGCTAAAATTCAGGGGTTAGAATTCGCCACAAAATCATTCATAGCCGGCTTTCTTGGTTTAGAAAGTTCATTAACATACATGAACCCAAGAAATTTGGCAAATGATGAAATTTTGAATTATCGTTCAGAAATTTTGTGGTATAATCGCTTATTAATACCTTATGGTGATTTTGAATTGCAAGCTGATTACCGCTTCAAATCAAGAGTAAAGAATATTGACCCCCAGTTAGGCATTCTTGTCAGAGACGCTGACGCACGGGTTGATATGCACGTTGTAGATGCAAGATTGATATACGATATGACAAACTTAACCGGACAGCAACTAAAACTTACAATGAACATAAGCAACGTATTTGATTATTATTACACGACAATGGTCGGAAACTTAGGAATCACTCGGATGATTTCTCTCATGCTCGAAGCGCAGTTTTGATTTGAAGAAGTACTTATACAATAAGCTAATTGTTAATATAGCGACCAAAGCAAGTCCAAGCTCTCTAAACATATCGTTATTATCTTGAATTACTTTCATATATGACGTTGAATCAAAGGTCATAGTGATAAAGGTGATTGCATTGTTGATGAAATGGATAATTATTGCGGGGTAAATACTTCCTGTGATAATTACCGTGATCCCAAGATAAAATCCTATGATGAATAACATTATAAAGCTTACAGGTTGGAAATGGATAGCCGCGAATAATAATGATGTCAAGATGAGCGATGAGCGTATGGAAATATATTGCTGAGTTTTTGAAAGCAACATTCCTCTGAAAAACAACTCTTCGCATATTGCAGGAGTTGCTGCTCCTGCTAAAAGAACAATCCAAATTTGGACAAAATTTGCGCTATCTAATTTAAAAATTCCTCGATAAAAATTATCTAAAGTTTCAAATTGATTAGCTAACCATGCTCCCATTTCGTTAGGTAACAAGTATATTGCAAATGTTATAATCGAACTTTCGAGTACAATTATTGCAAGCCAACCCAATGCAAGGGGTGCAATCCAAATTATAGGAAAATTCCAATTCAATTTAAGACTTTCTTTTAAATTACCGGAACGTTTAGCTATAACTACTGCCAGTAAAAAGAAAGTTCCAAATTGAGACAGTACTATCCACGGTAAATCAATATTCAAATTGAAATCAGTATCCGATGAATCAATCAAGAATGTAAAAGCAACTTGAACGAATGCAAACATAATTGTAAGCGCAATTAATACACATACGATTTTCAGGTAAAATTTGGCTAAAGTTGACTGAGGTTTTTCGAAATTTTCTTGCATACTGTCCAATAAGCTAAAATTTAATACTTCGTTAATACAAATATAATTTAAATTTGTTAAATTGCAGATTGGGTTATGATTAAAAATATAAATTGTTATTAGTATGAAAAATTTCGTCATTACTATATTTGTTTGTTTTGCGACATACAACGCCACACTAAGTCAGCCTGTATTGATAAGTGAATATTTGATTGGTAGTTTAGAATGGACAGAGCTTCTAATTATAGAAGACAACGTATCACTTGTCGGGTATAAAATCCGTGATAACAGCCAAGATGAAAGTTGGATGGGAGGAGTAATATTTAAAGATCATCGTCTGTGGCGAAATTTAAGACGCGGGACTGTTATAATAATCAACCACCAGGGATTTTCAGTTGATGAAAATAAAGATGATGGGTATATTGAAATTGGTAAACAAAGCGGTTTGCATTTCACTCCCTACATGGAAGATGGAAGTTTGACTGATTGGGCAGATAGAGGACTTAATTTGAATTTCACAAGCGATATGATTCAACTACTTGACCCTGATGGCAATCATGTTCATGTTTTAGCTCACGTCAGTCTCGCCGATAAACAAGCATTATTTGCAAGCCTTCCCAATCCTAAAATTGGAGTCCAAGGCGCATCGCCCGGGCAGGGTTATTCTTTACGTGTTGTGCCGGGCGCAAACAAATCTCAATACGGTGGCGGACTTAGCAACACACTTGCAGCGCTGGATAATACTCATATTTCAAAGGGAAAAGCTAATAATTCTAATTTGAGCAAAGATATTAATCAGTTGTATTGGCGTGAATTGAGACAACCTGATTGGACCAATCCTGCTATGACCGGAACTCAAATTGTAGGTCCAAACAAAGACCAGATTCGCTTAGAATGGACAGCTGCAAGCTCGATTTCCGACCCAATCGAAGGATATATGATTCTCCGCTATGTGGACAATGACAGTTTCGAGCCTACAATCGAAGATGGAAAAATATATACTATTGGTCAAACTTGGGGACCTTATACTTTGATTGGATATGTGACTGATTTGACAAAGACTGAATTTATTGATAAATTTGATGCAATCCCGGGTGTAAAATTTGAATGCGGTAGGAAATACGGTTATCGTGTATATGCTTATAGATATAATCGAAGCGATTTTGAAGCCGACTTAATTGATGTACAAATAACTAATGGTAGAGGCAGGTCATACAACGAAAATCAATTTGCTCAATCGGTTGGCATTTCTAAAGCAATTCCGCCGAAACCTGTCATTACATCCCTTGGTGACATTACAACTATTTGTAGCAATGTTGAACTTGAATTGACATCAAGTATTAAGGATTTAACAAAATATTCGTTTCAATGGTTTAACACAGCCGATGCGAGCTTCACAAGCACCGAACATACTGTAATTGTAAAAAAATCGGGGCATTATTATTTAGAAATTACCGATAAAAATTCCGGTTGTATATCAGGTTCAAACACAATCACAATAACTGTGCTTGATGCACCTGAAGTATATGTCACCGACCCATTGACATTCAAAACTTTTGCTAAAGATACGATTATTCAGCTTTGTATAGGTCAAAATCAAATACTACGCGGTTTAGTCACTCCGACTCAATCTGATGGATTTTACTGGTTAAAAGATGGAAATGAATTTTCTCGAAATAATGAGATTGTTGTTGCCCAGGACGGCGTTTATCAATTCGTTGCAGTTAAGAGCGGATTATGCAGTGATAGTTCTTACCGAATTGAAATCAGAATTATTAACCCTGATTTTACTTTGAGTGACGCATCTCTGAGTTTCAATGCCGATACAGACCCGGAAAAAGACTTAACAATCACGAATAATACTAACAAAGATATTATTTTTAGTGCAAGCGATGTGATTATCACAGGTGACGGCTTTACGATTGTTTCTCCACAACCGGAACCGATTAAAAATATTTACACAATTCCTGCAAATTCTTCTATTGTTTTCAAAATTAGATTTGCACCTGTTGGTTTTGGAACACGCGACGGTCAAATCGCGTTTAGAGGACCATGCAATGTAACAAAAGTTACATCAATGACCGGACTCAGACCTAATCAAGGTGTATCAGTTCTTGACCCAGCCCCGAGAGATATTAACTTTGGTATAGTTCCTTTGAATTGCGATCAATTGATGGATTCTTCTATAACATTATTCTCTACAGGACCTGATAAATTCATGATTTCAAAACCTGTAATGATGTTTGGTTATTTTGATGTTTCATCACCAAGATTTAACAATCCAAACGAGAAAACGGTCTTAAATGAAAATAACCAGATGGCATTAACTGTCAGAGTTTTGGCTAACACTCCCGGAATTTATATTGACACAGCCTTAATCGCTTATCATGTAATAACTGAGCCGAATAAAGTTGATACAATGAAAATACATCTATCAATCGAAATTATTGACCCTAAATTAGATTTCAGCACATTAGTGTTCGATTTTTCCAATTTGCCGACTTGCGTTTCCGAAATTGATACTTTTATTACAGTTTCAAATAACACTACTTATCCTTTCAATTTGAACAAGCAAGGAGCGGATAATCGCTTTTTAATTGTTGAGGCTTTCCCGATTGTGATCGGGGCTAACTCGCAAGTAGATGTGAAAATCAAAATCAGATTTACTACAACCGATACTTACTTCGTAAATATTCCTTATTTGCCTTGCACCATGTTATCTCCACAAATTGCAATTATTCCACCACAAATCGAACTCGAAATTACAGTTAAGAACGAAATTGATTTCGGAATAATAAAGAATTGCGAAGAATCCGGAACAGTTACATTGGATTTTGATATAAATGCCTCAAATATAGGTGGATATATTGGAAATATCATTCATTCAGGAACTCACTTTTCTTCGAATGTAACTCAAAATAAAATTTTGAATCAAAACTCTAATAAATTCACTGTTACATTAGACCAAACTGTGCCCGGTATTTACCTTGATTCACTTGTATTTGTAATCAAACCTTGTGATGAAAGAATTGTGATTAAGTTAAAAGCGGAGCGCACAAATCCATTGTCACCTCAAATTGAGGGGCTTTTAATTACTTTTGGTTCTGATGCCTTAGGAGTTGTCGAACAATTCAATCAAACATGGACAAATCCAGACCCAACTGAAGATTTGATCATCACATCCATTACAGTTCCGGCACCTTTTGAGTTGATTTCTCACACACCGGCTGATTTTCCTTTGATAATTCCGCCTCAAGGCAATATCATTATTGTATATGAATTCAAACGTTTAGTAGGTGGAGATTATACCGATTATGTCACAGCAAATGTTGCTCAGCCCTGCAATTTGACAATTGAATTCGGCATAACCGGCGAAGCCGTTGATGATAGAATGGTAAGAATAGATTCGGAAATACGACCATCAAACATCGTTGCCGAATTGGGTGCAGTTTTCGATATTCCGATATTTATGTTTGTGCAGGACGGATTCGCTATCAACGGCACGGGAGCAGAATCATTGAGCCTTTATATAAGCTATGAGCCAACAATGCTCTACCCTGAAAACGTAGTTGTTAGTGCAAATTACATTAATAGTATCACACAAGCCTCTATAATTGAAAGCCAACCCGGTAAATTAATCGTTAATGCAAATTTGAGTAATTTGGAAAATCTCGTCTCCGGTAATTGGTTCAATATCCGTGCTCAAGCCCTGTTAGGCAATAAAATTGTAGGACCATTAGTAATTGACAGTGTAGTTTTCACATCAATTATTATGATTGACGTTGAAGAGTTTGAAGGGCAATTGCAAATAGTCGGGAATTGTGATTTGGACAGCCGATTGTTGGATTTATCCGGCAACGTAGGAATGGTACTGACAGGTGCGAACCCACTTTCGGGAACAACGGAACTTGTGTATAGCACCGTAACAGAGGATTTGACTGCAATCAAGATTTACAATTCCTTTGGTGAATTAGTCGAGACGCTCGTAGAAGGAAACTTCAAACCCGGCAACTACACAATAACAATAGACGCCGCGAAATATTCGAGTGGCGCATATTTAATTAGGATGATAAGCGGAATGGCAGTCCGCACCGAAAAACTGATAATATTGAATTAGATATTTTTTCTCCAGTAACTTTTTACTCTTTCAACTGTCTATACTTTTAGGTAGAGTATATTCTTTGGAAAAGTTTTTTATATTTGGGAAATTGAAATAGGCTAAAAACCTGATTTACTTTTGAAAATTTAGAAAGGTGAACCCATGAAACAAAAGGGTCAACTGAATAGAGAAGGAGATTACACAGGTAGAAAGAGTACAGAGGCGGTTCAAAAACACAACCTGCACCCAATTTATTTATAATAAGTATAATTTATTAAAGGACTTTGAAATGAAACGATTTATTCTTGTGATGTGTACTTTTTGTTTCATTCTTATCGCTTGTGAGAAAGGAACTACACCCCAAATTATTGACACAAGCGTACTGATACCACTAAAATTGGGCAATTCTTGGGTTTACAAAGAGATTGATTATTGGAATCCGGTAGCTACAACAAGTCAATTTTCATTAACTGTGGATTCCGCTGTTCAATTTCAGGGAGAAACACATTATAAGATGAGAATTACAGATATTCAAACTGATGAAACTATGATAATTGACGCATATTTCATCAACAAAGCTGACGGTCATCATTTTATTTATATACCGGAAGATGGGGAACCGGATGTGACATTATTTAAATACCCAACTTTCGATGGTGAGATAATCAGTGAAGACGAGTATTTTAAATTTTATGTTGAATCGGTTAATGCTGAATATACCACTCCTGCCGGCAAGTTTAAGTGCATCAAGTATGTTTCAATTGTAACAATTGACGGCAAAGAATATGAAAAAACAATCAACTATATTGCTCCTGGGATAGGGAGGATTGCAGATGAGACATATGATAAATCTCCAAATCTTGAAGATGCACCTTGGAATCTCACGAGTATTTCAACTTTGATGTCCTATAAGCTAAAATAAGCTCTATAAGCATACGGTGCAAGCGGAGACATGATTTTTTTGTCTGCATTTGTTTAAAACTGACTAAATAGAATTTGTGAAAATTGAAATAGGTTAAAAACCTGATTTACTTTTGAAAAATTAGAAGGGTGTACCCATGAAACAAAAGGATCAACTGAATAGAGAAGTACTAAAATTCATTTTGCTCGCTATTATATTCGCGATGCTTGGCTCGAGCATCGCTTATACTGATGATTGGAGAGCTGATTCGATTAGAATACAACCTGTTGATAAAGTAGCTGATACGACTTCTAAATGGCCAGGTATTATATTAATTGGTGGGGGTGGGATTGCTTATTTCAGTGAGTACATCTCATATTATTTTCATAAAGCTCCCGTTGTAAATTTAGGAATCGAAATCCCATTTACAAAATCACACATATACGCTCTTGAAATTATGACTCATTCATGGTTAGCTCGTGTTAAAGATTCCGCCTATAAAGGAGATTACTTAAACAGAAATTATTTCCAATATAATCAGAATCATTACACACAAATTGGTATTTCTGCAGTTTTAAGAGGTTATATAGTTGCTTCTAAAGTTTCCAAGTTTCGTGTATTTTGGCATTTCGGTTGGCTTTTTTGGGGTAAAAAGGATTATAATTCTCTTGACTTGGGATTAGGCTTAAATTATAAATTCACTGATGTTTTAAGACTACAGTTTAGCTATCGAATCTTGTCTGGGATTCCAAATATTGCTGATGGTTCTACATTTACAACCCCAAATTTACTATTATTAAATGTTTGTTATAAATTATAATTGAGATTGTTGACCTAAACTGTAAACCTTCCGAAGGTTTAAATCATCTTGTTTCTCCCAAAACATAACGAGAATCTACAAACTTATCGGCAGCACTACAAATATCAGAACGTCCCAAACGGCATGAGATATGATTCCCGGGACTACATTCCGATATTTGGCGTACATCAAACTCCAATGTATGCCCAACACCAAAGCCGCTAAAAGCAACATGGGATTGAGTGCCCAAATATGCACCATCGAATAAAGCACAATTGCGATTATCATTCCGCCTTTGACGCCAATTTTTTGGATTAGTCGCTCTTGGATGAATCCGCGCCAGAAAATCTCCTCTGCCGGTGCTATCAAAAAAAGAAGCAATGTTGCAATGAGCAACGGGTCAGCTTGTGTCCGCGTTTGGTAAATTGCTTGAATTTGGGGTATTGTCCAATCAAAAAATTGCACAAACAACCACACTCCAAATCTCGACAGCATATAAAGTAAAACCGCATGGGCTAATCCAATCCACAAATATTTCCACTCAAATTTGAACAGTTCTTTCAATCTGTGCTTCTCGTTGAAGAGTGCAAAAATTGCCAATCCGGTAGCAGCCGGTGTCATCACATGCCAAAAGTACTTGTGGTGTATGAGATGGGTTAGCGCTGTAAATCCCGCAAACATCAAAAACCAAAGTATAAATGCGGCTGCGATTCCGACTATTAGCATATAAGCGTCAAATTATGTTGAACAAACAAAATTTAACGCTTAATGCCGCAAGTTTATTTTAAAAAAAAATCCCTTCACATGAATGCAAAGGGATTTAAAGTATATCAATTGTGTGTTAAATCACTGTAGCCAAAACAAGTGCAACAATTGAAATCAATTTTATTAATATATTAATCGAAGGTCCTGATGTGTCTTTAAATGGGTCGCCGACAGTATCACCGGTGACTGCTGCTTTGTGAGCTTCCGAGCCTTTGTAATACATCACGCCATCAATATTGACGCCTTCTTCGAACATTTTCTTAGCATTATCCCATGCACCACCGGCATTGGATTGGAATATCGCCATCAACACACCCACAACTGTAACGCCAGCCAACATTCCGCCTAAGGTTTCGGCTCCAAATGAGAATCCGACAACTATCGGAGCAGCAACAGCGAGTAAGCCCGGTAACATCATTTCCTTGATTGAAGCTTTGGTTGAAATTTCAACACATTTTGCGTATTCGGCTTTGCCTTCAGCTTCGTGGTAAACACGTTTGTCGTCATTAGACCAAGTATCGAATTCTTTACCATCATTTTTGCGAAGTACAGTAAGCGCAGCCTTTAGTTGAGGAATTTCGAGGAATTGGCGTCTAACTTCCTGAATCATAGATTTGGCGGCTCTACCCACAGCACCCATAGCGAGTGCCGAGAATACGAACGGCAACAAGCCACCCAAGAAGAGCCCGACAATGACGTTTGCTTTTGAAATATCAATAGTTTTGATTCCGGCAGCAGTCATGTATGCACCAAAAAGTGCTAATGCTGTAAGTGCAGCCGAACCAATTGCAAAACCTTTGCCAATTGCGGCTGTAGAATTTCCTACTGCGTCTAATTTATCTGTGCGTTGTCTGACTTCTTTCGGCAATTCTGCCATTTCGGCAATACCGCCGGCGTTGTCAGAAATTGGTCCATAAGCATCAACAGCTAATTGGATACCTGTTGTAGCAAGCATACCAACAGCGGCAATTGCGATACCATATAAATTAGCAAAATGGAAAGAAACGAGAATTGCGATTGAAATTAATATAATCGGACCGGCTGTAGAAATCATACCTGTTCCAAGTCCGGCAATAATATTAGTAGCCGAGCCTGTTAGCGATTGTTCTGCAATTTTACGAACGGGAGGTTTGCCCAATCCTGTGTAATATTCTGTAATTAAGCCAATTCCAACACCTGCAATTAGACCTACAATTGTTGATAAAAATATGCCGAGTGAAGTAATTGTTAGTGTAGTTCCATAAAGTGGGTCGTTGAACACCCAAGTAGCGGGCAACACCCAGGAAATAATTCCATAGGAAGCGATTATCATAAGGATTGAAGCAATGAAAGTACCTTGGTTGAGAGCTTTTTGTGGGTCGCCTCCTTCTTTAACATTCACGAAAAATGTACCTGCAATAGAGACGATAATTCCTACAGATGCTAAAAGTAGAGGCAAAACGATTGCACTTAATCCGCCAAAAGGCGTGCCTTGGAATTCCGGCAAAGCGTAGAATGCTACACCAAGAACCATTGTTGCCAAAATTGAACCAACATAAGATTCGAACAAGTCAGCACCCATACCTGCAACATCGCCAACGTTATCACCGACGTTATCGGCAATAGTAGCGGGATTGAGTGGATGGTCTTCGGGGATTCCGGCTTCAACCTTTCCAACTAAGTCCGCACCTACGTCAGCTGCTTTAGTGTAAATACCGCCACCAACTCTTGCAAATAATGCAATTGAAGATGCACCAAATGAAAAGCCTGTTAAAATAGCAATAATTTGATTGACATTATGAACATCATCAACACCCATTATAGAAGAATAAATCAAGAATAAAACACTTAGACCCAATATTCCGAGCCCAACTACACCCATACCCATTACAGAGCCGCCTGTGAATGCTACCTTCAAGGCTTGATTCAAGCTGGTTCTGGCTGCATTTGTCGTTCTGACATTCGCTTTGGTAGCTACATTCATGCCGATTTTCCCTGCTAATCCTGAGCAGAGTGCGCCGACGATAAACGAAAGTGCAATAAGTGGTGAAGAATCCGGAACATTTGCTCCTTGGACAGCTAATAAAGCAGCTACAACAATTACGAAGTAGAATAACACCTTATATTCTGCTTTCAAAAATGCTTTAGCTCCGTCTGAGATGAATAATGCAATATTTTGCATCTTTTCATTTCCGGGATCTTGTTTGCTTACCCATTGGGCTTTTATATAGGTGAAAATGAGGGCTATAAAACCCGTGGCGGGCACTAAGTACAGCAATTCAATCATATCGTTGTTAAATTTGTATTATGGAACATATTTGTAAATTTACTTGCCAATTTTTATTAAATTCATATATTTCAATCAAATCAAAATCAAACATTTAACTTCTTAATTGTCTATTAACCTATCATTTAGAAAAATATTGTTTACTGTGGATAATAATTTTCTATGTTTAATCAAATTCTCAAACTAAGTGCGGCTTTTATTTGCCTCAAAGCGTCACCACGGTGGCTAAGTTTATTCTTTGAAATGCTATCCATCTCTGCAAAAGTTATGTCATAATTATCGGGGATAAATATCGGGTCGTAGCCAAATCCCATGCTACCACGCTCATCGTTAATGATTTGCCCTTCAACTTTGCCGTTTGCAAAAATTGTTTGAGTGCCGTCAAAATAACAAATTACACATCTGAACCGAGCCGAAACAAGTTCTGCAAAATTTAATTCTGATAGTAATTTCGTCCGATTAGCTTTATCGTCAACGTCAATACCAGCGTATCGGGCGGAATTGATGCCGGGCTTTCCATCCAATTGGTCAACTTCCAATCCTGAATCATCTGCTATTACAGGAATTCCTGCAACTTCATAAAAGGCACGAGCTTTGATTTCTGCATTTTGTTCGAAAGTCGTTCCGGTCTCATTGGGATTGATATTTATTCCCAAATCTATTGGAGTCACTATTACAATTCCGTCAATATCTGATAGAATAGCCTTGATTTCTTCGATTTTATGATGGTTATTTGTAGCTGCTAAAATTGTCATAGTTGATAGTTTTTAAGTAATTCGGCAACTGCTTGAGTAGGGGTAATAATTCCTGCAAGTACATTTTTTTCAATTTCGGGGCGTAATTCTGTGATTATTTTGTTATTATAAAATCGATTTTTGATATCTTCTTCAATCATTGCATAAATCCAATCTATAACTTGTTTTTTTCGTCTCGATTCGAAAATGCCCGATGACTTGACATTAATGAGAAATTCGTTAACGGCAGTCCAAACTTCGGAAACACCTGTTTTGTTCAATGCCGAGCATGTAAAGACTTTTGGTTTCCAACCTTCAGTTGCGGGAGTAAGAAGTTGTGTTGCGTTTTGGTAGGCACTTTGTGTCAATTTGGCGCGTTCGAGATATTTTCCTTCAGCTTTGTTAATCACTAATATGTCGGCTAATTCTACGACACCCTTTTTGATACCTTGTAATTCATCGCCTGAACCAGGCAATAAAAGCAATAAAAAGCAGTCCACCATCGAACGGACCGTGATTTCACTTTGTCCTACACCAATCGTCTCGATTAAAATGACATCGAAACCAGCGGCTTCACAAGCTATGATTGATTCTTTTGTTTTACGAGCAACACCACCGAGAGTGCCACCGGAAGGAGAAGGACGGATAAATGCGTTTTCTTGGTTGCTTAGTTCCTCCATCCGAGTTTTGTCGCCCAAAATAGCACCTTTGGAAATCGTACTACTCGGGTCAATTGCCAATACTGCAACTTTTGACCCATTGCGACTCAAATAAGTACCCAATGTTTCTATAAATGTGCTTTTACCGGCTCCGGGAGGTCCTGTAATACCGATTCTGACAGATTTCCCTGAATGAGGGAGAAGATGCTTCAGCAATAATTGTGCTTTGTCAATATGGGCTTGAAGATTGCTTTCAATCAAAGTAATAGATTTTGACAATAATACTCTATCGCCACTAATCACACCTTGGGCTAATGTTTCAATATCAAAAGCCTGTATCTCGGTTCTTTTGGCTTTTTTGGGTGAACTATTAAGTGAAATTCCCGGCATGACAGATGTTGTGAATTCGACACCACTGCCATCAGGGACCCATTCGGGCATTACTTTCTTTTTCATTAATTCAATATAAGTTTTTCGCTAATCAGTTTATTTCCATATTTCAAAATTACGTAATAAATACCTGAAACGAAATTTTGTTTATCGAGAAAAACCGAATGTGAATTATTCAAATCCAAAGTAAGATTCGATGCTTTATACTTGACATTGCCCAAGAAATCAACTATTTCTATATCTCCATCTATTATTAAATCGCTTGCTTTGATTTTCAATTCACGGCTAGTAGGATTAGGATAAATTCGTAGAAAATCAATACTACCTGAGCTGTTTGGTTTAACAGATTGAACATTAGATACTAACTCAATGATTCTATCATCTTCAGCTTTGGGGGAACCTCTGCCATCTCTGTTGCTTGTGGAAATGAAAATCCTTCCGTTGGGGGAGGTACAAATATCACGAAGCCTTCCAAATTGTCCGTCAATAACATTTTCCTCGCTTGTGACGCTTCTTCCATCGGGAGATAATTTCAAAAGAATCAATTTTTGTGCTTTGAGTGTTGTGAGTAACAGAGAATTTTTCCAAGTAGGGAACAAGTCGCCATTATAGTAATCTAATCCTGCAGCAGCTACTGTATAGCTTGGATATAGAGATTTCATTGATTCAACTACATTATTCGCTTCGCAAAATGCAATTTCCTGGGGTGTGTCACAGTACCCGTTTACATAGGGCCATCCGTAATTGCGACCTTTTTCGATGATGTTTAATTCATCATCAGTTCCGGGACCATGTTCGGAAGAATATAAAATTCCGTTTGCTATGACTAAGCCCTGAGGGTTACGATGCCCAAAACTCCAAACTAAACTTCCCGGAAAAGGATTATCTGAAGGAATGCTACCATCAAGATTCATTCTTAATAATTTACCGTTTAAACTTTCAAGATTTTGAGCATATGCAGTATTTCCGGCATCTCCAATTGTTGCAAATAATTTTAAATCCTCGTCTATCCATAACCTTGCACCGTCATGAATTCCTGCACCCGGAATATTTTCAAGTATTGTTATAGGAGATTCTAACGTGCTACCATTAAATGTGAGCCTGATAATTCGTATCTGAGTTGCTGTATTATTGTTGATGCTGTATGTATAAACTACATATACATAAGGCTCGGTGGCAAAGTTTGGGTGCAACGCCATTCCCATCAAACCACGTTCACTACCCTGCATAACGTCACCGATAATATACAATGGTTGTAATACACCCGTCTCAGGATTGACTCTGCTAATTCTGCCGTATCTTTCAGTCATCCAGATGAAACCATCCGGTCCCCATAATATTTCCCATGGGGTATTTAAATTAGTTACCACATTTCTTGTGGTGAAAGTTTCCTGGGCATGGTTGGTTTCGCAAGCACAGAATATGACAATTAAGCAAGCAAACAATAGTGATTTATAAGTTTTCATAATCAAAATCTTTATTTGTGTGAACTAAATAAATTCACGTTTTGATTTGGGCATTATTATTTTTAGGCAGCAAAAAAGCCAAAAAAACGACGAAAATTCCAATTACACTAATATATAGAAATGAACTCATATAGCTTTGAACGCTATTACCCATACTTGTAATCAAGGCTCCCAGCAGTGCTGCACTGATGATTTGCCCGGTTCCCGTAGAAACAGTGACTACGCCTTGCCCTGATGCCCTCATACTCCTGACGGTGTTGCTATTTACTAAAAATCTGAGCGGTGCCCCTAATAATGCAGCCAAACTGAGCCCAATCAAAATTCCGCCCGAATACATCCAAAAAAGCTCGTCGCCTTTAAATCCTACAATAATGAATCCTAATGAAGTCAATAAACCTGCAATCATTAGCGTTAATCTTGGTCCGATTTTATCAGTAGCTTTGCCGGAAAGTAATGCTCCAATCAACATCGCGACTACCATCGGTATCAACATGAAACTTGCATTTGATTCCGATACACCAAAGGTTTTAGTCAACATCGAGGGTACAAAAATTACCGCAGCTTCTGCCAGTCCGGCACTAAGCCCCAGAAGAAATGTTAATCTTAAAACAGGATTTCTTAGTAATTCAATTTTGATGATTCCGTCTTCGACTTTTCCTTCTACTTTGTAGAATATTGGTAAAGCTATTATTGCATAAAGCACAAACGGCAAAACTTGCAATGATACAAGGCTATTTAAAAAGTTATCAGATTCGATTCTGTTGATTCCGATTGATAATGCTGCGAGAGCACTAATCAGTAAAAAAGTACCGAGTAAGTCGAATTTCTTTCTTTCTGTTTTGACAAGTGAGGGGACTAAAGTCCTTGAAAAATAAATAATAACGATAGCAATTGGAATATTGATTACGAATATAAATTGCCAATTATACATCAGCAGAAGTCCGCCAATAATTGGACCAATTATGAAAGCTAATCCGAATACAGCCCCAATCAAACCAAGAGCAGAGCCTTGTTTTTCTTTCGGGAATGTATCGCCAATGACAGCAGAAGCAACCGGAAATATCCCGCCGGAGCCGAATCCTTGTATCGCTCTGCCAATCAAAACGGTCATGAAATCAGGCGCTAATGCAATAACTACAGAACCGATACCAAACAAAGCAACATCTATGATATAAATCATGCGTCTTCCGTGAATATCGGATAATTTTGACATCAACGGTGCAGACAACATATTCATCAACAAATATATATTGATGACCCAAGATGCATCTCTGGTGGAGATATTAAATGCAGATTTAATCGCAGGGAGTGCAGGTCCGATTATAGCTATATCCAACGCACCCATAAGCACCCCCGTGAAAAGGAGTGCCATTAGCTTATAATTTACTTTAACTTCAGGTGACTTTTTAGAAAGGGACATCTTCGTTTTCGGGTACAACAATACCGTCATCAAAAGGTCTTGTCTCTTGGTCTGTGTCATTTTCAATTCGCCAAGCATCTAACATATTGAAATACATCGTATTACCGTCTTTTTCCCACTTTCTGCCTTTTAAATTAAAGTGCACTTTGACAGAAGAACCGACACTAAAATTATCAATCAATGCACATTTGTCCTGTACTAATTGAAATTTGAGGAAATCAGTATAAGTTGAGGCATTATTATAGGAACTGACCTCAATCACGAATTCTCGCTTTTTGAATGTATCATTTACTTGTTGTTCATCAAATTTTTCTACTAATTTACCTATAACATCAAATGACATAAAACCTCCGTATTAATAATTAATTTTATTACCACCAATCCAAGTTGAATCTACATGGTTGATGCCAAAATGATAAAAAATATCTGTATAAGAATCGCAATTACAAATTATGAAATCTGCATCCTTACCAATTTCTAGACTTCCCTTTGTTGATGAAAGTTCTAAGGCTCGTGCTCCGTGTAATGTGGCGGCAACAATTGCTTCCTCCGCAGTCATTTTCATATTGATTACAGACAGAGATAAAATCAGTTGCATATTTTCCGTAAAACTCGAACCCGGATTTGTATCGGTAGATATTGCAACTATCAACCCCGAATCAATCATTTTTCTTGCATCCGCATAAGGCATACGTATAAAATAGGCTGTACCGGGCAATAAACACGCAACAGTTTGGCTTTGTTTTAGTGCTTCGATTGATTCGTCCGATACGAATAATAAATGGTCTGCCGAAATTGCTCCTAACTCTGCGGCTAATTTTGCAGCCGAAACATCTGCAAGCTCATCTGCATGTACTTTCAATTTTAATCCGTACTCTTTTGCTGTTTTGAGTACTTTTTCGCCTTGCTCGAGAGTGTAATATCCTTTGTCAATAAATACATCGCAATATTCAGCTATTCCTTGCTCAACAACAGTGGGTATCATCTCATTGCAAATTAAGTCCACATATCCTTCACGGTCGTTTTTGAATTCGGGAGCAAAATCATGTGCGCCCAAAAAAGTCGCCTTGACATTTATTGGCAATTCGTCAGCCAACATCTTTATAGCCGATAATTGGTTCAATTCCCCAAGCAAATTAAGAGAATATCCGCTTTTAATTTCAATTGTGGTTGTTCCATATTTCATTGCAGAAATTGCAAGTTTTCTCCCGTTTTGAAACAATTCTTCTATGCTGGCATTTCGTGTGGCTTTTACTGTTGTCTGAATTCCGCCACCTTCTTCAGCGATTTGTTGATATGTCACGCCTCTTAATCTTCGAGCAAATTCGGTTGAACGATTGCCGGCAAATACAATATGCGTATGCGAATCTACAAAACCCGGGAGAATGGTTTTTCCCTTAGCATCATAAGTTTCAATCAAATGTATTTTGTTTGCTCTTATGTAATCTAATGCGTCATGAGTAGAACCGACGAAACGAATTGTTTCATCAAATAATATGGCACCATCATTGATTTCGCCGATATTATTCATATCCGCACCGATTTTTTCGGTTTTTCCACAAGCGTCAACCGTAACTAAAGAACTTATATTTTTAATGAATTTCATCATGTTACAAATTTATAATTAATTTCCTAACAGCAAAAATGCTTTTATAAAATCATCAATATCGCCGTCCATTACAGCGTGTATATCAGTTCGTTTAAATTCGGACCGATGGTCGTTAACCATAGTGTAGGGTTGGAACACATACGAGCGAATTTGGCTACCCCATTCTATTCTTTTTTTAGTTCCCTCAATTGCAGCTTTTGCAGCTTCTTCTTCTTCGCGGTTTTTTTGATAAATGCGAGATTTCAGCATTTTAATAGCCCGTTCGCGGTTCTGAAATTGTGAACGTTCTTCTTGGCAAGCTACGACTATGCCTGTTGGTAAATGTCGCAATCTGACAGCAGTTTCCACTTTGTTTACATTTTGACCGCCCTTGCCGCCTGCTCTGAAAGTATCCCAATCCAAATCAGCAGGGTTGATTTCGATTACAACGTCATCATCAACTTCGGGAAATACAAAAACTGAGGCAAAAGATGTATGGCGTCTGGCATTACTATCGAAAGGGGATATTCGTACTAATCTGTGTACTCCGTTTTCCGCTTTAAGATATCCAAAGGCAAATTTACCCTGAAATTCTAAAGTTGCAGACTTAATCCCTGCACCGTCTCCGTCCAATCTGTCAAGTAGTGAAACTTTGAATTTTCTGCGTTCGCCCCATCGGATATACATCCTCATAAGCATTTCAGCCCAATCTTGAGCCTCTGTACCACCCGCACCTGCATTTATATTTAAGAGCGCAGTTTTGTCGTCATCTACTCCACCTAACATATTTCGTACTTCGAGTTCTTCTACCAAATCATTTGCTTTCTTGATTTCATCGTTGATTTCTTGCTCAAGCGAATTATCATCGGTTTCATTTGCTATTTGCCACATTGTCAGGGCATCTTCAATTGCGTCTGCCATTTCTTGCCAATCGTCAACCCATTCTTTTAGCTCAGAAGTTTGCTGCATAAGCTTTTTGGCTTTTGCAGTATCATTCCAAAAATCCTCGGATTCGCTTAGTTCGCGATTTGCTTCAATAATTGATTGTTTGCCGTCAATGTCAAAGGAACCTCCGCAAATTGTTCGAGCGAGTTTGTAAGTCTTTTATCAGTTCTTTTTGTGGTTCAAACATTTGAATTCACCATCTTTTATAATTTCACATTTAACAAATACAAGACGAGAACATTCCGAATATTGTGTTATTGGGAATATAGTAATCTCAATTTCATAGCTCTTTGATTGCTTAATTAATTTATTGCTATCAAATTCACTTTGAATATAGAAATGTCTCAAAAATTGAGTAATTTTGTATGAATTTATAATAATAATTGACAGAAAAAATGATGTCCGAAATAAAAATTCATGAAGTAGGATTGCGAGACGGATTGCAAAATGAATCAAAAATTCTACCTACTCAAAATAAAATCGAATGGGCTGAAAAGTTGGCTCAATCAGGCATTGACATTTTACAAATAGGGTCTTTCGTACATCCTACAAAAATGCCTCAAATGGCTGATACAGATGAAATTTTAGAATATTTCAAATCGCATAAGCCTACTGTAACGCTTTCTGCATTGGTTCTCAACGAAAAAGGTCTTGAACGTGCTTTCGCTTCGCAAGTTGATTTGATATGTATGGGAGTTTCTGCAAGTGAAACTCACTCGCAAAAAAACACGGGAATGAGCGTAAGCAATGCTTTAGAACGAATAACTAAGATGGCGATTGACGCTAAAAGCAAGGGCAGTCAAGTTCAAGTTTCGGTACAATCTGCTTTTGGTTGTGGATTTGAAGGTAAAATTAGCGAAAGTGTAGTGTTGTCAATCATCGAAACCTATTTCAATTCAGGTTTAATGAATATTTCTCTTGCCGATACTGCAGGACACGCTTATCCACAGCAAGTTGAGCGATTAATTCAAGAAATTTACCGAATGAATAATGATGCCAAAATCACCGTCCATTTCCATAATACTTACGGACTTGGCATTGCAAATTGTTATGCAGCAATGAATTGCGGAGTGCAAACTTTCGAGACAGCATTTGGCGGTTTAGGCGGTTGTCCCTTTACTAAAGTAGCTGCAGGAAATGTTTCTACTGAAGATTTTGCGCATTTACTTCACAGAAATGGATTGAGAAGTGACATAGGAATTGAAAGAATTTCTGCAGTTTCAAAATTTGCTGAAGCATTTTTTGAGAAAGGATTGCAAAGCTATGTTTACAATACAGGTATAATAAATTATTAATAGGCAAAAAAATGAAAATTTTAGAAGGAATTCGCGTTTTAGATTTAACAAACGTTTTGTCAGGACCATTTGCAACGCTTCATCTTGCATGGCTCGGCGCAGAAGTTATCAAAGTTGAAAATCCCGTTGGTGGAGATTTGGCTCGTAATCTCGGATGCGTCAAGGAATATAACGATATGCTCATGGGTACGAGCTTTATAGCCCAAAATTGTAACAAGAAATCTATGACTTTGAACTTGAAAAAAGCTAAAGCAAAAGATATTTTTATCGAATTAGTAAAAATATCCGATATTGTTGTCGAAAACTTTCGCCCGGGAGTTATGGATAGACTTGGTCTGGGATATGATGAATTGAAAAAGCATAATCCTAAGCTGATTTATTGCGCTATATCAGGCTTCGGTCAAACCGGTCCCGATGCCAACAAACCTGCATACGACCAGATTATTCAAGGTTTGAGCGGCGTGATGGCAATCAATGGCGACGAAACGCTCAATCCATTGCGTGCCGGATTTCCCGTCTGTGATACTGTGGGCGGACTAAATGCTGCATTTGCAATTATGTCGGCAATGTATCATCGGGAGCGAACAGGCGAGGGGCAATTTATTGATGTGGCATTGATTGATTCCACAATGCCATTGCTTGGCTGGGTCGCCGCAAACTTAATGATTGGAGGGCAAGAGCCACCATTGTTGGGCAATGACAATTTTTCTTCTGCACCGAGTGGAACTTTCAAAACTAAGGACGGTCACATAAATATTGCTGCAAATAAGCAAGAACAATGGGAAGATTTAGCTGATATTTTGGAATTATCCGCATTGAAAGACGACCCAAGATTTAAAATTCGAGACCACAGGAAAAAACATAGATTTGAGCTCACTCCATATATTAACGATAAACTTCAAGCCAAAGAAACGAAATATTGGGTTGAACTGTTGAACAAATCCGGAATTCCGGCAGGGGAGATTTTAAAACTTGCCGATGCCCTTGACAGTCCTCAAATTAGACATAGAAATACTTTTACAAATGTTGAAATTGACGGAATCGGAACAGTCGCAGCGTTTAACTCAACAGCTAAGTTCAGCAAAACAGAATCGAATGTAACTAAGGCTCCACCGAAACTTTCTGAGCATACTACAGAGATTTTATCATTAATTGGTCTCAACGACGAAGACGCTTCAAAGCTGAAATCTGAAGATGTAATATAGCTTTACAAGCAATTTATTATCGTTAAAAGCGTGTTCATAGCGTTGTTGAAAGTTTAGTATTGATATCGAATATGAAAAAAGCAGTTTTATGTGAATTCGGAGAATCTCATGACGACATATTTTTCGCTCAATTTGAATTTTTGAAACAATCAGGTTACGAAACTTTTTTCATTGGCAATTCGATTTTTCGCGATAGATTGAAAAATTACACAAACATTGACAATCAATTTTTTTTGGAATTTGGCAAAGGGAAAATTAGCGATTTCAAACAAATCCGTGAAACTTGGAGAATAATTAAGCAAAATGACATCAATAATATCATTTTGAACACGATAGGCGGTACTGCTGTCAGAAATTTTTGCTTATTTTCATTTGGCAATAGAAAAGTTGCCGGTATAATACATAATGCCGGAAATCTGACAAGCAGAAGTTTCACTTATAATAGAATCATTAAGCCAAAAATCAAAAAAATATTCGCCTTAAATAACTATATTTGGGAGAATGTTAAAACTGACCCAAAGTTAAATAAATCATGGATTTATCCGATATCATATCCCGACTTCAAACCTAATGTCAACAAGCCAAGCGATGAATTTTGGATAGTTGTTCCGGGATTAGTCGAATCCGACAGACGAGATTATTTTCATTTGTTAGATTCCCTCATAGCAAGGAGATTGCCCGAAAATATTAAATTAATTTTATTGGGCAAATCTCAGCATTCAAAAGGGTGTGGCAAGGAAATCCGAAAAATAATTGATGATAATAATTTACATAAAAATGTAATCATGTTTGATGAATTCGTAGATTGGGATACATTCCGCTCGTATATTAGCAATGCTGATTTGTTGGCGACGCTTATCCATCCTGAATATGCCAATTTCGATAATTACTCGACAAACAAAATCAGCGGAACATACCTTTTATCTTTCGGACATAAAGTTCCATTACTGAGCCACGAACACTTCATGACCTATGATGATATCAAGACTTCATCGCTATTTTACAATCAACGAAATTTAGCCGAAACGATTGATTATTTATACCAAAATCGCCAATACGTCGAAAAAGTCAAATTGAATATGAAAGCCAATCCTAATTTCGATTTTCAATTCAATAAAAATAAATATATTTCACTCATAGAAAGTTAAAATAATTTAATAAAATATTTCACTTTTTATTTATAATTTCTCCAATATGCTTTGCATCTGAAATATGGTTGTTAATTAAGTTCTATAAGAAAACGACATTAAATTCATAATTAATCATAAATGAATAAAAAATTGCTTGATTATGAATAAAAAATTAAGTATTTTTACTTTATGTTGTCCTATTTATTGGAATTTATAATGAAACATTCTCTACTCGTCATTCTTATGACATTATTCAGTTCTAGCTTTTGCTATTCTAATATTACTATTGAAAACGTGGATTTGCTACCATTTGGCGAAAAAATCAAAAATCCCATATTGCTATCCGAAGAACTTCCGGATGATTTCCCAATCATTGTAATTGATACTGTTAGTAATCCAAAATCCGGATTTATCTTAATGGAATGCTTTGAAGCTTCGGCAGCTGACCCAAACTATATAATGGTAATTGATGAACTTGGTCAAGTCGTTTACTATGACAAACCCGCTGACCAAGGTGTGGATTTCAAATTACAACCGAACGGCAGATTTTCTTACGCTTCCCGTGTCAAACTTGGAGATAAATACCAAGCTGGACCAATCAATGTCCAGAATATTTATGTTCAACATAAGATTTTAGATGAGGAGTTCAAAGTTATTGATTCGGTTCAGATGCAGAACGAATATTTAGCCGATATGCACGATTTCAGAATTTTACCTAATGGGAATTACTTACTTATAGCATACGAACACGTCCATGTTGATATGAGTAAAATAGTTCCCGGGGGCAATCCAAATGCAATAGTAGTTGGCACTGTAATTCAGGAATTGGACAAAAATAAAAACTGTGTGTTCCAGTGGCGAAGCTTGGATTATATCCCGATTCTCGCTACAAAAGATGACCCAAGAAAGGCTATATTCGAACATGTCCATGGGAATTCACTTTTTATTGATAAAGATGGAAACTTGATAACATCTTTCCCGACAACTTTTGAAATTGTGAAAATTGATATGACAAGCGGAGAATTAATTTGGAGATTTGGAGGCGACAACAACGATTTTCAAATTACCGGCGATAATCAAGCTGATGCACCTTATTTTTTCAGAATGCAACATGATGCTCACAGATTGCCAAACGGAAATTTGCTATTCTACGATAATGCTGTCAATAAAAAATCCGGATGGAACTCACGAGCTGTAGAATATTCCTTCGATGAAGAAAATCGCAAAGCTCACATGGTTTGGGAGTTCAAACATAACCCGCCAATATCTGCTTTTGCGATGGGGTCTGCCCAAAGATTATCAAATGGAAATACATTTATCAATTGGGGACTTATTTTCATGGGTTACTACAGAACCATGACTGAAGTAACTTCGGACAAGGAAACTGTTTTTGAATTATCCATGCCAAAGACAACATTTAGTTACAGAGCTCAGAAAATAGATTTGCCTGCGTGCCAGCCAATTGCAAACGTCGATAAATTTGAGATGCTTGAAGGAAATGACTATCTTTTCAACGAAGAAGACCAAAAAACAGATCTTGAAATTCATTTCATCGAATTAGATGCATTTATGTATAATATGATAAATGTAAAAAAATATGATTGCTCACCATTGAACCCTCAATTCGATGGTGAAGCACCTGTCTTGCTAAATGGCAGGTATTTCATCGAATCAGCAATGGTTTATTCTCACAGGAGCCAAATCAGCATTGATATAAATTCGATAGCACCACGTTCATCAGCTGAAAATTTGATTGTTTTTTACAGACCTAAAGAAGGTGAGGGAGTTTTCACACTTTTACAAACAAATTATGATGCTTCCGAAAAACAGTTAGTCTGCGAAACGACCGAGTATGGTGAGTTTGTAATTGGTTTTGTTCGCGATGCTTATGAAATTATGGCTCCCACTTTAATGACTCCACCCAATAACAAAATCTTTGTCAACGATGACACAGTTAAGCTCATTTGGAGCGCCACAGGACGATATGATGCATTCCAATTGCAAATAGCAACAGATAATAATTTTTCTGAAATTGTTTTTGATTCATCAAACATAAAAATTTCGATTGTTAACAAAGGCGATTTTGAACCCGGCAGAGAATATTTTTGGCGAGCAAGATCATTTTATCGTGATTCCGACAGCGAATGGTCATCAACAAGGATGTTTGCATTCGACCAATCCTTCATAAACCTCACATACCCCAATGGAGGCGAACATCTCACAAAAGATACAACAATCGTTATCAGGTGGGAAAGCAATTTATCAGATTCCGTTTCAGTAAAATTGCTTAAAAATCAGGAACCCGTACTTACAATTTCCGACGGTATATACAGCTATTCAAATGCAATTGCTTGGAAAATCCCCAATACATTGCCCGACGGAAATGATTACACAATCAAAGTCGAGAGCATAAAATCTGGAGAAATGCAGTCCCAAAGCCAAGATTTCTTCACTTTGCAAAGTGCAGTCAGCGTATCAGACTATCCTGTAATTGACAACATACCTCAAATTGAGCTTTCACCAAATCCTGCAAATCAAAATTTGACAATGAGTTTGCTTATGAACGAAAGTGGATATATCCGGCTCTCAATTTTCGACCACCTTGGGATTGAGCAAAAATTAGTGCTGAATACATACTTAAACGAAGGCTCATACAAAATCCCATTAAACGTTACGAATCTATCCACAGGCGTTTACTACTGCACGCTTAATACCGGCAAAAGTTCCCAAACCACAAAACTCTTAATAATCCGCTAAAGAATCTATAGCCAAATCAAAATCATAAACAAAGTGCCACACTGAATCAGTGTGGCACTTTTTGGTTTTAGAAATTAACTGTTATAATAAAAATATTAAAGCATTATTTGAATGATAATAGTTATTCTTTTTCCTCACCTCTTCGACATCCCGTTTGCTGTTTTCTTCTGCTTGGTTTGCGAATCATCAGTGATTTTCATGTTATTCAGCTCTTCGAGATATTGCAAATCTTTGACTCTGGCGGGGCTATAGCCGAGTGCTTCGAAGTCCATGATTCCGTTAGGGGAGTGGCAATCTTTGCATTCGAATGCTTTGCCGGTTATTCCGTGGTTGACCATCAATGTGCCGAATTGTCGCATCCAATTTGGTTCAACGTTTACGAGTTTGCCGTCTTTTAGTGGATATTCTGTTTTCCAACCATCAACACCGAAGTAGTACATAAACTCATTCATCATATACAATTGGAATGGTGTTTCGTACATTCGCTTTACTATTGGATGTTGAATTGCTTGGATTACAGCATTTCTTGTTTTGCCCGTTTGATAATATGTCGGGTAATCGAATGGTAATATCATCGCCCCGTAAGGTCCTTGATTGGTCATATCTTCATACATCTGTGCATTAAACATTTTGAACGGATAAATCTTACTTTTTCCTTGTTTCATAATTGAACGAAGATTTTTCTCAATCATTTCTGCCCGCTTTTTAACAGTTTCCGGTGGAAGCACGCTCAAAGTATTCGTAACGCGCTCTACGTATTTGTCTATGTCAAGGTCAGGATATTGCTTTTTGAGTTCTATTGCGGCAGTTCTGACTGCGAGTATGATTTCCGGGTCTGTGATTTTTGTCAATTGATTCATCAATGGATTGTATAGTCCCAGCCCATTTGGATTATCGCCCAAGGCATTTGCAAGAAAAGTTCCATTTCCGTTGAACCATAAATAAGTAAATCCTTTGCCTGCTTGACCGGAACGATAAATATCAGTCGGCGTGTACATGCCTTCTTCCTTTTCATAAGTTGGATAGACCCAATCTCGGAGCACAACATTTTTATTTTCAAGATGTGTTATATGGCAGGTTTCGCAGGCTAAACGATTTACGTGACCGTTCAAAATCACTCTGAATTGTTTGCTGCGAGTGTGCGGAGCATCAGTGTGGCAATTTTCGCAAGCTACTTCTACGCCCGGCAAATCATTTGAAACGAGGTCTGTACCTTTTGTTCCGCGTGGCAATTTGTGCCCCTGTGGCACATGACAATCAGTACATTGCAGACCTGCTTTGTAATGCACGTCGTTTTCGTAGCTAAAGGGGTTTCCACGCTTTGCTCCGGGATGTAGTAATCGCTGATTTTTGTAGCCCAAACTTTTTGCGGAGAGATTATTTTCGTACAAATCACCACCCATATTGTGTTGGTGACAATTTAAACAGTTGTCATTTTTTGGCTTGCCAACTGTCAACGCGGCGCGCATTGTTCTATCTTGGTTCCAACGAGTGCCATTTTCATCTTTTATTACATATTTATAATTCATGTCGTATGATTGGGAGTGGCATATTAGGCAATCAATTCCGTCTTGGACAAATGTTGGTATGTCTCCAATCGGCATCATAAGTTCTGTTGCAGGGTGATAGTTTCCGCCAATGTGACATTGCCCGCAACCTTCGCTTCGCCAAACAGTTTTTGATGATTTGGATACTTCGCCATTTTCGTCATGATGTTCGGGACTTGTCTCTACTAATGCTGCCCATCCTGTCCACGAAAAGCTGCCGGGTATTCCGCAAGCTCTGTCTATTTTCCCAACAGGAATTTTTTGCATTCCTTCGTTGACTTTTCTACCATCGTAACCATATGTCGAGAAAACATCTCCGGAACTTTGGAATTTAAAGTGAACAGTCGAAAGGACGTCTTCCATTGTGTTTACCTTTTTGGTGCTTCCATCAGGCAATCTGACATTCATTGTTTCATGGCATTGCAAACATGTTTTGGGTCCCTCGTACTGTCTGATTCCGGCATCACGGAAGTATTTGATGTGGCTGAATTCGTTTTTTTGCTTATAGGAACGTGTTTGCATCAAAGAATTGATTCTTACGCTTCTCGAAAATTCATCTTCCTCGCCAATAGCCAAATTTGCCCTTTGGAGCCTTAATTCCTTAGTCAAATCTTCGGCTAATGCCTCGAATTCTGAATCTGTAAGTTCGACAGAAGTGTCAAATGTAAGCGGTGCATTGGTAACTCCTGTGTAGGCTTCAAAGATTGGATTGTAAAGAAATGTCATAAAAAGCAATGCGAATAAGCCAATTGCGATTAATGAATATGCTGCCCAAGCTCTTTTGTTTCTCGGTTTCAAAAGCGAGAAGAAATTTGAAAATTTTTCTGTGGATTTCATTTTATACTCTTTTAATTTTATTTTTATTAGTTATTATTCTTAGTATTATATGGAAGGCGATTCCGCTCATAGTGGCGATTAGGATGATTAAACTCAACATATCGAGTGTTGCATTCCTTGTTGAGCCAATTACATAAGCGCGACTGAGCAATGAACCGTTTACAAAGCCGTAACTTTTGCGGTCCTCGCTCAAAGTATAGCGATATAGTTTATCGAAAAGCTTGGTATCCTTTGTATGGCAATTCTCACAGTTTCTGAGTGCCTTGTCTTTGCTCAAAATATTGTGCGACAGATTTGGTGCATCGTAAGAGCTATGGCAATCCACGCATCTTACAGTTGCTAAATGTTTATTGATATTTGGCAACCACATATGCGTAGAATTTATATCGGGCATTGACCTCGCAGTAAGGCTCACGAATTTTTCTGTCTGAGTATGACAATTGAGACACATTGCATTGTCCGAGCTGATTTTATCGAAATTTGGCAGACGATTTCTCTCAAAAACATGAGGGTCATGACAACTAAAGCATGAAAATTTGTCGCCTAATTTTGAAAAATGAACTGAGGAATTGAACTCAGATTGAATATCGTTAAAATACAACTCCGATTTTTTTGGAGAATATTCAGCTTTGTCAGAGAAAAAAATCGAGCCCGACGAGTGGCACGACAAGCAGGTTATCGATTTTGTCGAATCATTTTTATGGGGCCACATACCATACTCGCCTTTGTGGCAAACTATGCAATCTAATTTTGCATGATTTGAGTTTGAGAAACTTGCTTTATCCACATGGTAGCTTTTTATGTAGCCTATATCAGGAGAAAGTACCGACAATGTAGGCGAATTGTGGCATTTGAAGCATTTGTCATTTTGAACACTATCCAAAGCTACGACTTTTGTCGTCAAAATTATGAGCATTATAGTTATCAATGCACTTTTCATAAATTTATATTGCCAATCAGTAATATTTTAAATGCAATATACTACATGTTACAGAAATAACAATAAAAAAGTTGAAAATAATTGAAGAATTTTTCTGATAGGTCAAGGTAGATGAAAAGATTAACGTCAGGAATAAAATATATTAGCAAAACGAGTTTTCAATGATTATTCATTTTTTACTAGGCATCTTGCATTTTTTCTTTATTTTTGATTTTGAAATTACAAATTTTGGAGTCTTGAAATGTTAAAAATATTTGCTCTGATAGCCATCGTCTTAATTAATATATCAGTATTATCAGCTCAACAAACAGTTGGCACCGGAGATATTTTACTTACACGTGGCACTTCCCCGATTATCACTGGGGTTGGCGGAGCCGGTGTTGCTTTCCCGGTTGCTGATGCTACTTCTTTTTCCTATAATCCGGCACACCTCGGTACTCTCATGCGGGAGGGTAATTTTTTATTTACATACAGTACAAATACTATGAATCCGTCCGAAATCCCTTTTAAAAATATTGCTTTGAATATCGGTTATAATTTCGACGAGCATATCAATTTTCCCGTAACAGTAGGGATGGCGATCATGTTTCAAGATGCTGACTATGGAGAATATACAAAAACTGACCTAAATGGGAATATATTGGGAAAATATTTGTCAACGGAATCTGCAAGGTCATTTGCAATAAGTGCTTCGGCTGAGTATTATGCTCTATTTTCGATTGGTTTGACTTATAAAATTGTCAGCTCCGAATTAGAACCCCTGAATTTCAATCAAAGTAGGGAATCCGGAACCGGTAATGCTATTGATTTTGGGGCTTCTGTTAGCATTCCCATTGTAAAAAAAGCTGAATTGTTGGATAATATATTTGTAGATGTTGGAGCAAATCTTGCTTGGGCAATGCTGAACGTAGGGTCTGAAATTGATTATCTTGATTATACAGAGCCATTTCCCAAGACTTCCTCTACAGGATATAGTCTGTCAGCGGGGATGAACTATGAAAAAGATGATTTCGAGCTCGAACTTATGAAAATCAGCTGGTCGGCTGCAGCGATGGAATCGCTAACATACTACGATTCCACAGGTTTTTCGTATGATTATCCTTTCAACGAAATCAGCTTTGTAGATAACTTGATTTTGATGAGGGCAAATTCTTACGTCAGAACCGGATTCGGTTGGAATATTTCCTTACTCGAAACAGTTTCAATTTTAAAGGGTTGGTCATACACAAGCAATACTATGTTTCCTTCTGATGGAGTTGTCATTTCGTCAAGTGGGATTACAAAACTATTAAAATCTAAATATAATTCCAAGCTTTTGAACTTCATCGCCGAGCATATTAGCATTAATTATTGTTTGACAAAGATTATAATTCCATTTTCAGACGATAATGATATTTGGCTTTATGATACTTTCAAAGGAATCAATGTAGCATTCCGATTATGAGGGTTAATTAACCATTTATTGACAGTATTAACATTTAATTTAATTGATTGCCTTCCAATGGGCTTAAAACGAATTACCTCTTAATAAACATCATATTTAAAAAATCAATTTTTGGCTAACAAAAAAAACATTTTGTTAGTATTAAAACTATTGTTATGTTTGCATATGGAGAAGAAATGTTTTAATTTTTTTTACAAAAATATAGGATTCAGAGATGAATAAGCTGGTGATTGCTATTTCATTCGCATTATTGGTTTTGCTTTTTAATTCATGCGAAACAAATTTGCCTGTAGATTCCTCATCTACAAAATCAGCAAATTTAAATGACAATATTTATATTGTCATTGTCGAAACAACTGACGAGTTACAGCGGAATAGCGGACAAAACCCGTTAATGAACATACTGAAAGACAACAATATTGATGTAACGAATATTACTCATACTTACACTTCACTTTTCTTTGGGTTTGCCGCGAAGTTAAATTCTGAACAGGTCAACTCTTTAAACCATGACAAAAGAGTTATCAGCATTGAACCTGACCAAGAATATTTCTTGATTGATGATTTGATTAGTATTGATAATGAAAGTGGTAAAAGTCCTGAATTGCAAAGCCAATCAACTCCTTGGGGTATCACTACTGTTGGCGGATTTGTCACGGCAAATTCAAATACAGGTGTAGCTTGGGTTGTTGATACAGGTATTGACTTAGACCACTTAGACTTAAATGTTGACTTAAATTTAAGCAAAACATTTGTCAATAGAGGCGATGATGCGACTACACCTGATGATTTTCATGGGCATGGCACACATGTCGGCGGTACGATTGCAGCCTTGAACAATAGCTACGGAGTAGTGGGAGTTTGTGCCGGTGCAGCACTTATCGCTGTTAAAGTTTTGGATTACAATGGCAGTGGATATATTTCTGAAATCGTGGCAGGCTTAGATTACATTGGGGCAAATTTGGTGTCAGGAAAAGCGAACGTGGTCAACATGAGTTTGGGTGGCAGTGCTTCGACTACACTTGACAATGCAGTTAAATCATTAGCATCTAAAGGGGCTTATATTATTATTGCAGCAGGTAATTCAAGAAGACCTGCTTCTAATTATTCTCCTGCAAGAGTTGATGCTGTAAATGTTTTCACTATTTCTGCTTTTGACAATAAAGGGAACTTCGCTTCTTTTTCAAATTATGGAAACCCGCCTATTGACTATTCTGCTCCGGGCGTTAGCGTCCAATCAACATATAAGGGCGGACAATATGCTACAATGTCAGGCACTTCAATGTCCGCACCACACGTTTCGGGGATTGTACTTGCCAATAATGGTACAATAAATTGGAGCGGTACTGTGAAGAGGGACAAAGATAAAACACCGGATAAAAAAGCTGTTCGATAATCATTTGAATTTAAAATAATTATGGACTGTTTGAATTTCAAGCAGTCCCTTTTTTTATTTTATGACAACCGTTTTTAAAACTGTTAATCAAACTTACTTCAATCTATAGATACTCCAAGCCATAATTTGAAAAGCTTGATTTTCATTTTGCTTTTTAGCATATATCGCTTTTTGACAGTCAAAATCGAAACTAAAAACTCTTTGAATGCTAAAGCAAGGTAATGTGAACATTGAGCATATTTGAAAAAACGTGTTTCAAATTTTGAACAGTGTTTCAAAAGGTATTTGATTTTACTTTCAGCAAGCATTTTTTCCTTTTGGAAGACGACAAAATCTTGTGTAGAACTTGCTCCTCTATAATGAGTTATCGTTGCTTTCGGGTTAACCACAACTCTATATCCCAAATCCCAAACTCTTCGGCAAAAGTCAGCCTCTTCGGTGTAGAAAAAGAAATCTTCGTCAAAACCATTCAGCATTTCAAACACATCTCGCCTGATAAGCAGACACGCTCCATCAGCATATTCAACTTTATGAATTTTTGTCGAATTGATTTTATTTTTCCTGCTTATAATATGCAGATTGTCTCTTATTCCTCGTATAAAGAACATATCCATAAAAGCGAGTTTATAGCCCGGAAAATACCCAAAACTTCGTTGGGGCTTACCTCCGGGGTAAAATTCATAAAATCCCGATACACCGATTTTTTCATCATCAGAAAGTGCTTGTTCAGCAATATGCAGACTATCAGAATGAAATTCCACATCTGCATTACTTACGAGCACTAATTTGGAATTAGTTGCCCGCACTCCAACGTTTACGGCAAAAGAGTAGCCTCTGTTTTGCTCATTTTTGATAATCTTCACATCAGGAAAATTCTTGCAAATAGTTTGAACAGAATCATCCGGCGACGCATTATCCACAACCACAATCTTAGCATCTGCGCTATAAGTATCAAAAATTGATTTGATACAACTACACGTCAAGTCTCCGGTTTTATAATTGATTATAACAAAATCTATCATTAATTCATCATATTTTCACAAACAAGCATTACAAAAATAGGATAATTTCGCTAACGAGATGTGGCATAAATTATCAACGTTTCAACCTTAGAAAATAAATTCTATGAAATGAAAAATCTAATTCATAATTGGTTTGAAAGTCAAAAAAAAAAATAAGGGCTGTTTTTTATTAAATTACAAAAACAGCCCATATATGAAAATTCATGAATTATAAAAACGGATGCACATCACATTGATGAACCAAACACTCATATATAATATCACCAACGTTATCATCGCAACTTTTAGGAGAAACAAATCCTCTACATTCTATAAATCTTGAATAAATCGGTTGACCTGGCCATGCACTGCAAGCTTCAAAATATAATATTTCTATCATGACTTTTTTACAACACTCTATCTTGATTCTTTGCGATCTAGAAATATCAAAATTGTGTACTTCACCAATTTTTTTATCATTTTGATCGGTAATTTCAATAGACCGATTTAATATTAATGGATTGCCAGATGGGAATAACGGTGGAATTGTTATATAACATTCGTTACAATTACAATTTCCTGGTTTAGGCAAATCACCAAAATAATCATAACCACCACAATTTGTGCAAATCAATGCGACAATCAGTAAGCAACCCCAAATTAATTTTTTCATATAATCACCTTTATATTCCTTATTTTAAATAGTAATTAGTTCTACAACTTACAATGCATGCTGTCACAAAATCTTTGTCATTGATGGATTTGATTTTATAGCGTGCTCCAACGATTTCAATAGTCATATAAGTATCAGAAGTAAAAGTCTGAAAAAAGAAAGCTGGTAAATGAATTGTTCCATTATTGGGCACTATAAAACCATTACTATATGAAATGCCTGAATCCCAATTACTACTATCAATTGTTGAAGATAAACCACGATTAAATCTTGCATATACAGCAACGCTATCAATTCCATTTAGTGTGGTATAATTTATAGAAACACCAAGATTCTTATAAATAGTATCATGAGCTAAAGGAGTTGTAATCTGAAAGGTATTCAAAGATTGTATCGTATCTGAGTATGATGGTATTTGTTGATTACCCGTAACGACCCAAATATGATTTGTATTCCCGTCAAATGTAACATTATCATTGTCAGTTCTTTGAGATATTTGATTTCCATTTAACGTAATAACATCAGCAGGATGATAGTTCAATGAATTATCGTAAAAATAAGTGTGACCTTCCCCTAATAGAGTGGACATTAGGAAAAGAGATGAAAACTAGTTAGATTTGAGAAAAACGGAGGTCAAAAATGGAAAAAGTAAAAAGAACATACGACAAAGAATTTAAAATAAATACTGTAAAACTGATATTAAGCAAACAAAAGCGAATATCGGAATTATCAAGAGAACTTGGTATAAACGAAAATACCTTGCATCTCTGGAAGCAACGGTATTTGAAAGATGCTGAAGGTG
>JAGXRP010000046.1 GCA_018335795.1 Desulfobulbaceae bacterium
TTCCATACATTAAAAATGGAATTAGTTTACCAAACACGATTTAAAACAAGGAGTGAAGCTGAGATGATGATATTCGAGTATATTGAAGTGTTCTATAACAGACATAGGATGCATTCCAGTTTGAATTATTTATCTCCGCTAGAATTTGAACAACAATTTTTTAGTAACAAATAATCTCTTATATTTGTGTACACAAAACTGGGGGAAGATCAGATTGTTTATAGCTGCAATTTGTTCATCAAGCTGAGTAAATCTTAATTTATTATAAGTAAAATATGGAGCATTATAAGAATTATGTTCAATAATGACTCGATATTGAACTACATCCAAATTAATAGTTGAAATTCTACTTTTTTTTTATCTTCATATTCATAACTGTCCTCAGCTAAAATTTCTGTTCTGCTGTCATTAAAAATTAAATCAACATTATCAAATGAATAATTATGTACTAAATTTAATTTATCGAAACCATCAAATTTGAACACACTCAAATCGCTTCTCGTAAAAAAAGAATTAGGGAATACAACTCCACTTATTGAATAAGCTAAATATATTTGTTCTCTGTAAAAATCATAATCAGCTAACATTCTATGAATTTCTATGATAGCATCACCTCCGAGAAAATTTCCTTTAGAATGTTTGATTAGGGAATCAGTTTTCATATCATAAACTTCAAAGCGAATATTATAAATCAATTCCTTGTCTATCTTGAAGTAAGTTTTCAAATCGCTACTAATTTCATAAGCTCTAGCAAAAGATTTTTCAAATATCAACTTACCGTCCTCAACTTTCCAAAATCGCAAAACGTTGTTTTTTGAGTATGTCCAGACTGTATCACCGCTTACAGACAAACCGAATTGAGTAATTGAATCAACTTGCATCCTCTGAAATAAAGCATTCCCCTCCTGCACCCAGCCGCTTGTGTCTTGTTGAGCAAAAAGATTGAGGTTCGCTGCAAAGAGGAATGCGGCGATGGCGATGAGTCTGAGCATAAACAACATTTTTCGACTCCCAAAATAGAAAAAAACTTTTGGCAAATTTTATCTGCCCTCTATATACTATGACACATGAAAGTGCCTTGCGTTGCAAAGAATTTGAAAAAATCTAAAAAAATCACTTAACTATTCGTAATCACCCTCGTTAGTTTCAAGCATCATGAAATCTGTTTCTTCGATTGCCTGCAACCCATAGCCTTTGATTGAGCCAAACATTTCCGACATTCCGAGCACAATGGATTCGATTTGTTTTTCGCGCATAGCCCAAATTTTTGTCATTTGGGTTCGTTCTTTGTTGATTCCGTCGCGTATTTTGTTGAATGTGTCAACGATTTGCGTTACGCGTTGGTTAAATTCGTTGCTCGTTAGGTAGTTATAAATCATTTCCTTTGCATCGCTTTTATTTGCTTCTTGGAGCTTGACTTGATTGACTGAAATCAGCATCTCACGCAAAACTGCCACGACGCTTTCAAATTCGCCAAAGCTGCAAACCCAAACTCCGTCAATGTTCGAGAAAGATTTGACGCCTTGTGGCATAGTTTGGGTCACCAACACCCCGATATCGGCTTTGATTGCAATCATATCGTCCTTGAGCTTGGCAATCCATTCCTTGTTGAAACTCACTGTACGCTTGCTCTCATATGCAATTTTGCCACATTCGGCATTCAAAGGATTGCGAACAGTTTGGATAATATCTGCACCGCTTTTGCCTTTGGGAACTTCGGATATTATGTCATATGGATATTTAACAGCTAAAAACTCCTCCAATATCAGTTCTTGTACTTCGCCTTGCATTTGCATCGAGCCTTGTTCGGCTTTACGACGCATCTCATCAGCTAATTTTTTTTGGTCATCAATTTGCTTTTTTAATTCTCGCATCTGAAGCTCGTATCTTTGGCTCATACCAGCTTCCATTTCAATGCGGATTTGTTGTTGTTGTTCCAAAAGTTTACGTTCCAACTCCAAATCATGATTTTGCTTCATATCATTGAGTTTTTGTTGAGTTTGGAGTAATTCAATTTCCTTGCGTCTGAGCTGGGTATTTTCTTCTTTGGCAATTTTAGCATCATTCTCGAGTAATTTCATTTTCTCCTCGAATTCCCCTGCCAATTTTTGATTGATTTGTTCGCGTTCAAAATTCAAGCGTTTTGCAAGTTGACTCTGAATCATCTCCTCCATTTCTTGTCGTTGTTTGCCGATTTCACTTTTTTGTTTTTCGAGTATTGCTCTTTCGGAATCAACAATTTGCTTGTAGTCGCTGATTTTTTTATCATAATCGTTTTTGATGGTGTTTTCGATTTGTGATTTGATTACTTCTTCGACGCCAAATCTATTGTGGCAACTGGGACATTCGACTATAATTTCGGTCATGGTATAATCTCCAAAACATTAATGAACAAATATGCTGAAAAAGATGCAATATAATAAATTTTGGTGCAAATTTCGACTTTTGAAGTCACCAATTCAATGTTTTGGCACGGTTATACGTCATAAATTTTTGGCTCTTTGTAACAAAAGGGTGACTTATGACGTTATTAGTATATGTTTAAAGATGAAAATCAATTTTAAAATTTTATGGTGTTAGAAATGAAAAGATTCAAACTTCTTGTTGTGGCTCTATTATTAATTGTGATGCAGCATTACGCTTATTCGCAAGTGCCACCCACTCTATTGCTTCCTACAAACAACAACAATTGCCAAAGTTTAACTGTTGATTTTGATTGGGAACCTACAAGCTTAGCACAGAGCTATACTGTCCAAATTTCCGAAAATGCAGACTTTGAAGATTATGTAATTAATCAACCCGGCTTGACAACAACGGAATTGAGAGTCATTTTGAATGATTGGGGCAAGCGTTATTGGTGGCGAGTAACTGCGGTTTATTCCGGCGGTGGAATGGGTACATCGAATCCATTTTCCTTTTATACAAAAGCGGCTCCGGTAAACTTAGTCAATCCCAATAATGGTGTAGTTTGTACTGAATTAAATGTACAATTCAAATGGACAAAAAATGGCGCAGAATTCTACAATATTAGAATAGCAAGCGATACTGCTTTCGGAAATATTGTTTACAGCAAGAGCAATATAACTGATAGTACAATATCTATTAAGTTGCCAAATTATGATACTAAGTATTTTTGGCAGGTGTCTTCGCTGAAAGGTACTTGCAGTAGCGAATGGTCTATGATTAGAACCTTGACTACTAAAACAGCTTTGCCTGTTCAATCTTTGCCTGCGAACTTATCATATGGTACTGCCATATTTCCTAGCCTACCATTCGCGACAACTTTAGTCTGGAAACCGGTCGAAAATGCAGAAAGTTATCTATTACAAATTTCTACTGACCCAACTTTTGCAAAAACTGAAGTTGATACTGTTGACCTAACAGATACAACTTTCAATTATGTAATTGGAGAGATTTATAATACTGTTTATTATTGGAGAATTGCGGTTATTGTTGATGGATGTTTGAGCGATTGGACAAATAGTTTCTCATTTAAAACTCCTTATACTAACACAAATTTGATTACTCCCTTGCATAATGAAATATGTGTTTCGATGGTAGATAATTTATTCAAATGGACTGCAGTCGAATCCGCGACGAGATACAGAATACAAATATCTGATACAGATAACTTCGAAAATTTATTATTCGATATTGATAATATTGATGTTACAGAAGTTTCTGTCCATTTACTATTACCAATGACTCCACATTATTGGAGAATTAAAGCTCAAGACCAAAACAATGATGGATTATGGTCGGCAGTCCGTAAATTTTCGAGTACTCAAATCCAACCCGATTTTGTATCGCCTGTGGATGGAGCTGTTGGATTACCAATGGTTGTAACTTTAGAATGGGAAGAGCTATCAGCATTTGATTTGTTTGACGTTAGAGTATCTTCTGACCCAACTTTCACAACAAAAATCGTTGATTCTACATCCTTGAATGGAAATTCTTTGACCATAACACTGCCTGAAAATAATACAGTTTATTATTGGCAAGTCAGAGCTCGTTTGGGTAGTTGTGTTGGAGATTGGTCTAATACTTATATGTTCAAAACACTCATTCAACCACCTATGTTGCTCATGCCTGATAATTTTAGTTCGAGTGTTTCAATCTATCCTATTTTCTCTTGGGAAGAAGTAGATGATGCGATAAATTATCAAATTAGAGTTTCAAAGGACAGTTTATTTGGTGTTATATATAAAACATCTGATAATATTAATTCGACAAGTTTCACCTTTGCAGGTGAAGAATTCGAGGAAGAAACAACATATTATTGGCAAGTCAGAGCAAAAAACAATGACGGAATAAGTCTCTGGTCTGAATTTTTCAGATTCAGTACTGGAACAAAACCTGCAAATGCTCCGCTGCTTTTATTGCCACAAAATGGTACTATCAAAGTACCATTCAGCGAAGATTTAGTATGGAGAATTGAAGATGAAGCAGAATTATACCGCGTACAATTAGCGTTGGATATGGATTTTGTTTCGATTGTAATTGATAGTATTTTGATTGATACAAAAATGAACCTTGCAGCCTTTGTCGAACGTTACACTAATTATCATTGGAGAGTGGCTTCAATAAACAAGGGCGGACAAGGAGCGTGGTCAAGTGCATTCAGATTCCGCACTAAAGACATTGCACCGGAAGACCAAGTTACGCTTTCATCTCCTGCAAATAATGCAAGCGGATTGCCTAATTTCTTCACTTTCAATTGGGCAGAAGTTGATAGAGCATTCGGGTACGAATTGCAAATTGCTACTACAAATAACTTTGCCGATGGCAGCGTATTTTATAGCAACTCAAGCATTTGGCAAAATTCTAAACTGGTTTATGATATGCCTCACAATACCAAAATGTGGTGGAGAGTCAGAGCTTGGAACGAAGATGGCGAAGCACCATGGTCAAATACTTGGACATTTAGCACTTTAGACCCAACTTCGGTAGAAGACTTTACTTCCGAAACTGAAACTTTTGCATTTCCTAACCCTGCAACAGATGCAACTTACATCGTATTCGATATGGACAAATCTGTAAATACGAATATCAAAATTATCAATATGCTTGGACGTGAAATTCAAAAAATTGACAATTATGCGACCCAATCAGGCGAGAACCGCTTACAAATTAACACATCGAATTTAGTACCGGGTCTGTACATATTCATAATTGAATATAGTGGCGGACGCATAAATGGCAAATTCGTAGTAAATAAGTAAAGTTGCATAGAATCACATTTTTAAAAGCTGTCCAAATGGGCAGCTTTTTTTTGTGTTCTATAGATGTGCCACACCTGGCAAATGTGAACATCTTAATTGATTAACTAATCCCATGACTCCAAGTGTCTCAGGTGTGGCACATCTTATTTGTTTTAAACTTTTTTTGATACAAATGTAACAAAACGAACTTTCACTTGTTTATACATTATGAGAGAGTTCAAATTCAGAATGAAAATTTGATGTTAAAAATTTGTAAAATAGGGATTTCTACAGAGCTACAGAGCTACAGAGCTACAGAGCTACAGAGGAGCGACGAGATGCTAAAATCTTATTGTACCCTATTGCTCGGAACTTTTCCACATTCAAAAACACTTGAAACACACAAGAATCATAGCTTTTATTTATCAACCAAACTCTCGCAAAGTTCATTGACAATACATAAATCGTATTCACTCATAAACAAGCGGGGTCATTTATGATTGTCAGCTAAGTACCCAGAGCACGGGGAGCTTTGGGGGTGAACTGAATACCCAACGCGGGAAATTATGAAAATGCTTTTTATTTTTTCTTAATAATTTAAAAATAATATAGGATTTATCAATGAAAAAGGTTAGTAATAATATAACTATGAAATTTGCAACTTTCTTTGTAGTTGCTTTTGCTTTGTCTGCTTTCTTAATTAACTCCACTTTTGCACAAAGTGGTTTACCTTGTGAACCAACTTTGGGGTATCCTGAAGTAGAATGGAATGATGGAGGTCCATTAGATGTTTACCCCTCGAGTATCGATTGTCCGGGTAATTGCAAAATTACTTTTGAATATAAACATAGATATGTTCAAACAATGTTAGGTTGGAGAAGAGATATAATTATAACAAAAATTACTCGGAGTGCAGGATGTGCAAATTGTGATTTTAATGAATTTAGACTAATGCTTTGGGGCATATGGGTTCATCATGCTGACATTGATGAATGGATTGATCCTGGTACTAATCAGTATAGCAATAGATATAGTGCGGCAAGTTGCTGGAGATATGAATTTGGTCCAATGGTTGAAGCATATCCTTGTTCCTCTGAATGTTGTTCCCAATATTACAATGTAAGCCGTACAACCCAGGGAATTATATATTTCTGGATGACAGAACCAACTCCAATAACAAATAATTGTACTGAATATCCATGCAACTACTTTATATGTGATAAGTTAAGTAATATTAGTATGACAGAGGAAGAATCTTCACCAATTTATGATGATAATCCTGGCTTGGGTGGATGGAATAAACAAAGTTTAAACCCTAATGACAAATATCTTATTAGCGTTAACCCTAATCCTGCAACTCAAAACATTAATTTGAATATTAGTGGATTGTATGACAATTTCGTTTCTGTATCAATACATAATCAAAATGGTGAAGAAATTATTTCAAAACAATATAACACTTCTACAGGGACATTTGATAAAGATATTGATGTATCCAATATTAATTCAGGAGTATATATTTTAACAATAAAAAGCAATGACAATATAATCCATACACAAAAAATAATAATATCAAAATAATACAAGTATTTGTATAAAGGGGTTTTTCAAATGAAATATTTAATATTACTACTATTTATTGTTAATTGCTTAATCTTAAAATCAGAAGACGAGTTCATTTATAAAAACTTGGTCGGCTTTCCATTACCTCAGGTTTACGGATATAATGATAATATAGCAATTATTGCATCAAGAATAGGTGATTCGAACTTTGTATATCTGACAGAAGATAAATGCGAAACTTGGAAGATGATTTATAAAGAGAAAAGAATAACAAAAGAGCCTTTTAGCGGTAACATTATGGATATATTATTTATTAGCAACCAATCTTTCCTATTAAATTTTCATAGGGGCACAATCGTAGTGACCACTGATAAAGGTGAAAATTGGATTGAATCTGTTCCTGATAGTGCATACTACAATTCCGGAGCATATATGTCATACCATCTTAATGACACCACATATTTATTTCATTATCATTTACTTCTAAAATCTTCTGATAATTTTAAAACTTGGCAATCATTTGAAAATCCTTTCGAAAAGGCTGACAGTATATCTATTGGCAGGATGCATTTGACAAAAGATGGTTATTTTATTGCATACTTGTATGATTGGATAAATGACCATCGGTATCATGCATCGCTAAATTTGTATGATGGCAATTACCAATTAATTGAAACGCCACCTCATATGACCCAATCATATTTCATAAACAAGGATGTGGGGTGGTGCTTCAGACGATTTAATTTTTTTGAATTTAATCCGGATACACTTAATTATCAATTAATATACAAAACAATTAATGGTGGTAAAGATTGGTTTAAGCAAATGGATACGACTATTTTGCAATGTGAATTTACAGACATGAACTTTTTAAATGATAAAATCGGGTTTGCAATCGCAATAAATAGTCTTATATTGAATACTGAGGATGGTGGTGAAAATTGGAGAATACTTTTTGAAGTCAATGAAAATGATAAACCTTTTGGCACTATTTACAAAATAGTAACATTTGATGAGAACACGGCATTATTTAGAAGTTCAACAAAAGTCTTTTTGCTTCAAAGGAACCCAAGCGGAGTTTTTGAAATGATTCCGGAATTTGGAAGCAAGAATCAATCTTATTTAGCGAGACGTGGCGGGGAAATCCACTTACAAAATTTGGAAATACTAAATTCACCTGCCTTACATACAATTATGGGTGCTGAAGTCGAAAATAATTTGCATTTCAATATAGGAAAAAATGCTTCTGTAATCACTCTTCCGTCGGATATTTCGTGCGGATTATATTTCATTCATTTAGATACTTCCGAGGGTAGGCAATTTATACAAGTGCTCATCCAAGACTAAAATTATAGCCCGGCTCAATGGTCGGGCTTTTTTTTTGTGAAAATTTCATTATCCCGAATATAAGAGACAGCTCTTTTAAACAACTTTTTTTTGGCATGATATATGAGTCATTTAAGCATTATGAAACATAAACAAAATGATGTGAAAATGCTTAGCTATAACAGGAATTTCAAATTAATATTATTGATAATCTCGAGTGCGTTCGTGGTTAGTTGTTCGTCATCAGTCAGATTTTCTGATAGCGGCGATGCGGGATATGAAGATAATTTGAGCAAAGGTGAAGTATTTTATGGCAAAGCCTCGTACTATGCAGATGCTTTTCATGGAAAACGAACTGCAAGCGGTGAAGTTTTTGATATGAACAAACTCACTGCTGCCCACAAAACTCTTCCTTTCGATACAATTTTGAACGTGAAAAATCTGAAAAACGGTAGAAGTGTAATGGTGAAAATCAACGACAGAGGACCCTTTGCCGGCTCTCGAGTTATAGATTTGTCAAAGGCTGCCGCTCAAGCATTGGATATGATTAGAGATGGCGTAATTGAAGTAGAAATCACAATAATGGAGTAAATGTAGATGGATATTGCAGAATTGAGAGAATATTGCCTTGCCAAAAAAGGTACAACTGAGGATTACCCTTTTGACGAGACTACATTATGTTTGAGAGTCGGCGGAAAAATATTCGCTATCACCGATATCGTAAAATTACCTTTCACGGTCAATTTGAAATGCGACCCCGAGCGTGCAATTGAGCTCCGAGAACGATATAGTAATATCATTCCGGGTTATCACATGAATAAAAAGCTCTGGAATACGGTCGAACCCGGCGGAGAAGTGGATGACACATTGATGCGTCAACTAATTGACCATTCGTACGAATTAATCTTTGCGAGCCTGAAAAAAAAGCAACGAGACGAAATACTCGGCAATTAAGGTTTATCGAAGTGGTGGTAATCTTTTAATGAAGTCCAATCTCCACCCCATCGCCACCCGCGAGATTTCAAGAATTTAACGACCTCCGAATCGGTTGTAAATGTTCCGGGAACTTTGGGATTATACTTGGCGCCCTTTGGTGATATTTTGCCATCACCGTAAATTACCGGATTTTGCATAGGGTTGATATCAATCGCCCTACCTGCCGCATGGTGAGAAAGCCGCTCTGTGCCGGCAATGAATCTGTAATTGAAAGCGGAACTATTATTTGCATTCATCGAAGCATTATCATCCCAATCAAATTCTACAATCGGAATTGCCTTAGCAACGGGGAATTTAGTCTTTTTTAGTATCTCAAAAGCTTCTTTCACATCTTGAGCTACCGCAATATTCAGCACAAATTGTCCCGAGCGTAGTTTACCATCGGCATCATAATATTCGACATTGACAATTTCAAGCGAATCAATGATACTTTTGGGAGCTTTGGTTCCTGCAATAGATTGCTCGAAAGTCAAAGAACTATCTTTAATAGAAGTAGTATTCAATCCGTAAAGGAATAAAATTGCTATAAATATCGTGGTTATTTTCATTTTTCCTTAGGAGGTGGTTCTGTTAAAAATATAGTAGCCGGGTCGTCCGAAAAAGCACGAAGGGCATTTTGCAATTCTTTATTTGTGCGACGAATTTCGTTAAGTGTCTCTTGCAAGGTCAAAATTGAAGTTTGTGCGCGCAACCCGACTGCGCCAATCATTTCATTAGTGTGTTGCATTGTAGAGTCATATCGCAAATACATCTCGTTAATATAATATGGTATTCTTGCGTCGGCAATTTGAGCATTTAGATTATCCACAGCTTCACCAAGTTGCAAAGATGTTTCGTAAAATTCTTCTGTTGTCTTTGTTATATTGTCAATTGCAGACGATGATTCAACTTCTTGCATAACATTATCCAATCTTGTTGTAGCATGTGCAAGGTTTTCTATCATTCTGTTAAGAGCTTCGGAGCCAAAAAATTCGGATGTAACTTGCAAGAATTTCACAGTATTTAAGGAGATACCCTCGACGTCGAGCTTAATAAGATTATTCATTACTTCACGAGCAGCCAAAGACATCTCTTCCAAACTCGAAGGTGCCGACCTGATATATTCGTATGGTGGGTCGAAAGTAATTTTGGGGAAAATCGTAGCGATTTTTTCATCCGTTGGATAATGCAATTGCAAGAAACTGCCACCGGCAATACCCGACATAGCCGGTTGGACGCGTAAAGCATCGTTGATATCAATATTTTCGTTAATTTGCATGATTACCTCTACTAATCTCCCGTCGGGAGCCACAGCGATATTAACGATTCGACCGGCAGGCACACCCTGATATTTAACTGCGGAACCTACGTCGAGTCCTTCTACAGAAGTTTCAAAATATGTCACAAAATACAGTTGTTTTTTCAGAAACTTACCGGCACCAAGCCAAATAATAGCTCCTGCCATCAGTACTGTTCCGAAAATCACGAAAAGTCCAATAAGAAATGCAGAGGACGTTTTTTTTCTTTTATTTGCCATGTTACCCTTCCATCGGAATTCTATTAAAGAAATTATAAACTAATTCATTCTCTTTCATATTGAGCAACTCCTCAGGTTTACCTTCGGTAATTACACCTTTGACGCTTTTATCGAGCATCAAAACCCTGTGTGAGATAGTCAAAATACTTGCCAAGTCATGTGTAATGATTACCATAGTTGTGTTTAGTCCTGCGTTCAGTTCGATTATCAACTTATCCAATGCCGACGCTGTCAGAGGGTCTAACCCCGACGAAGGTTCGTCAAAAAACAGAATATCTGGGTCTAATGCCATTGCTCTGGCTAAAGCTGCTCTTTTTTGCATACCGCCGCTTATTTCTGAAGGATAAAAATTCTTATAATTTATCAACCCAACGGAATTTAATTTTATATCAATGATTCTGTCGGCAGTTTCCTCATCAAGCGAAGTATTACTGTCGAGCGCCAATTTTACATTTTCGCCGATAGTCATAGAAGCAAATAATCCATTCGATTGGAAAAGAATCCCGAATTTTTTCATAATTGATGATGAATCATCTTGCGAAGCCTCACTCAGATTTTCGCCCTCAATCAAAATTTGCCCTTCGGTGGGAACTTCCAATCCGATTAATTGCCTGAGCAAAGTTGATTTGCCACAACCACTTCCTCCTACAATGACAAAAATTTCGCCTCTGCGAATTTTGAAATTTACATCTTCCAATACTGTGAGCTCACCATACCTGACAGTTATGTTTTGAGCTTCTATGATAAAATCGTCTTCCAATTTAAATCCCTATTGCTTGAAAAATAAATGTAAAAATAGCATCCGACAAAATAATCATGAAAACGGATGCAACAACCGATGATGTAGTCATTCTACCGACTGAATCCGCACCACCTTCTACCTTCAGACCCTTGTAGCAACCTATTGCAGCAATGACAAACCCGAAAAATAAACTTTTTATCAAACCCGAAGCAATATCACCATAAGTCAACGACATTTCCAAACGATTAATGTAGCTTATTACCGTGACGTCTAATGTGGAAATAGCTGCAATAAGACCGCCAAACAAACCAACTACGTTGCAAATCATAACAATAAATGGCATAGATAAAACAACGGCTAAGACTCGTGGTAAGACTAAAAATTCATACTTGTCATATCCCATTGAAGTCATTGCATTTATTTCGTCAGTCACTTTCATCGAGCCAATTTCAGCTGCAAAAGCTGAGCCAGACCTTCCTGCTACAAGAATGGCAACCATCAGTGGCGATAATTCTCGCGTGATTGAAATACCTATCAAATCAGCAATAAACATATCAGCACCAAAGCGTTTGAGCTGAGTTGCACCTTGATAGCCTGTAATTAATCCGATCAGAAACACAATCAATATAGTAATCGGCAGAGCCATCACTCCCGAACGGAACATCTGAGATGGAAAATCTTCCCATCGCATTGAAAGTGGTTTGACAAACAATTTCAACATTTTGGTAGTCAAGATTCCAAAGTATTCAACAAAACCATGAATGTCGGTTAAATTGGTTTTGATTTTATTGCCCAAATTTTCGACCTTTAAAACAAATTTTGAGCCTTTCTCTTCTTTTTCAGGTTCGGCTTCATCTTTTGGCATGAGCAAGTCAAGGTAGCTTTGCATGTCAGTATTTACACCAATCATCTCAAATTTGATTTCTTTTTCCTTGCACATTGTTTCGACTCTGTAAATGAAAGCGAGCATGAATGTATCATAACGCTCTACATTTTCCATATCCAATGTTATGCTTTTTGTATCTTTGGTAATTGGCATTTGCTTCAAATCATAATTATCAGCATTTGTCATAACAAGCTCGCCCGAAGGTTTCATTGCAATTGAATCCCCTTCGTTTACATAATCAATCTGTACGATTTTCTTACTCATATCAATCCGATTTTCAAAAATAATTATGATATTTCTACATATCAAAATGTGAAGAATATTATATGCAACACCTTCGTATATAATTGAAGGAATTGAATATAAGAAATTGTATATTTTTTTCGTGTGTTCTTTCAATAAAAAGTGTTATTTTTGAAGATTGATTATTTTGTATTATGATAAATGCCATTTGAAAATCCAGATTCTTTCCCTCTGAGCAGGGTGACCACATTACGAGGTAATCGCAGATTAGCTCGTGAGAAGGTTCTACAGTTATTGATGGTCAAGATTGTATCAGACACACCCATTGATAAAATTTATTCCCATATCTTTTACCGCCGATTCAATTTTGGTGATGCTGAAGAACATTTGGTAGAAAATAAGATTCTCAAACCCGACGAAGTTTACGAATTGGAAGCCGATATTCCGATAATTTGGTCAGAAAATGACGAAGCTTTTGCAAAAAAACTCTTACTTCATTGTGTCGAAAATATGGAAAGATTCAATAAAACAATAAAGGATAATTCTTCAAATTGGAACTTTGACCGCATCACCTTGACTGATAAAATATTGATTCATATGGCTACTAACGAGTTTATCTATTTCGATGATGTACCGCCTTTCGTAACTCTCAACGAAGCCTTATCAATTGCCAAGAGATATTCCACCGACAAGAGTTACGTCTTTATCAACGGAATACTTGACAAAATTCTCAAAGAGCTTACCGAAAGCGGCGATATACACAAAACCGGCAGAGGGTTGATCGGCTGGGATAAATAGTCGAACTATCTGACCTCAGCACCTTCACCAATTTCTTTTTCCGGCGTTACAAACAGCAATTTCCCATCTTTGGACGCAGCCAACATCATTCCTTCTGACATTTCGCCCATTAATTTTGCGGGTTTAAGATTTGCTACCACGACTATGATTTTCCCGACCAAATAATCAGGTTCGTAGAATTCGGCTACTCCAGCCAGAATTTGACGTTTTTCCGTTCCTGTATCAATCTGCAATTTCAACAATTTTTTAGATTTGGGCAACTTCTCGGCGCTTATGATTTTCGCAGTAACGAGTTTCACTTTCGAGAAATAATCAATATCAATCAATTCTTGCTCCGGCTCGGCATTTTTTGGTCCTTTATCGCCAAGCTTCGCCATTTGTGCTTCGACTACATCGTTTTCGATATGTGTAAACAAGATTTCCGGTTTGTGGATTGGGCTACCCGATTTCAAAGTTGGATATGATGCTTCTTTCCATAGATTTGTCGCAATTGGTTCGGCATTTTGAGATTGCCCGGTATAGTTATTCTGCGAAAGAAGATTCAAGATTGTAGCCGAGGTATTGGGCGTAATCGGAGCGAAAAGTACGCCGAGAGTACGAACAAATTGGCAGCATACAAACAAAGTTTTGGCACATTTGTCGGGGTCAGATTTGCCGGATTTCCAAGGCTCTTCGTCATTGAAATATTTGTTAGCAGCTCTAGCGACGTTCATAATATCAGTGATACCATCACGGAAGCGATATTTTCTGAAATTTTTGTCGGATTTGGCTATTCCTTCGATTAATGCTCTGACAGCGTTGGCGTCATTTTCGGAATATTTGCTCACAAACAATTCATAGGCATCAGCATTTTCAGACTCTGCCCATTTTTGCCAATCTTGAGCCAAATCTGCATATTTACCGGAGAGTTCGGGAACATTTCCATCATAATTTTTGTGCAAAAACTGAAGCGTACGATTGACAAAATTCCCGAATATTGAAGCTAATTCACTATTGTTGCGAGTTTGGAAATCTTTCCAAGTAAAATCGGAATCCCGTGTTTCAGGGAAATTCATCGCCAATGAGTAACGCAGCACATCCACATGAATTGGCGATGGGAAATCTGCAAGAAAATCGCGTAAATCAATGGACCAATTCCTCGATTTGGAGAATTTCTGCCCTTCGAGATTCAAAAATTCATTTGCGGGTACATTATGCGGCAAAATATAATCACCAAATCCGTGCAAATAAGCCGGGAAAATCAACGTATGAAACACGATATTGTCTTTGCCAATGAAAGCGATATAGTCAGTATCGGGATTTTTCCACCATTTAGTCCAATCAGCATTATTCTCATTAGCCCAAATTTTTGTAGCCGAAATATAGCCAAGCACCGCATCAAACCAAACATAGAGTCTCTTTCCGAAAGCTTTTTCGTCGGAAATACCTTCGATACCCTCAATTTTGACGCCCCAATCCAAATCTCTTGTAATTGCACGCTCTGCCATTCCGACTTTCAGCCAACTACGGGTTTGAGCAACCACATTTTCTTTCCATTCATGCTCGTGCGATTGGAGAAATCCCTCCAAGAATGTTTGGAATTTGTCAAAAGCAAAATACCAATGCGTGGTTTTGCGAACTTCGGGAGTTTTGCCCGAAACAATTGAAATAGGAGATTTGAGTTCAGTTTGATTATAATACGCTCCGCAGCTATCGCATTGGTCGCCGCGAGCCTTGTCAAAGCCACAATTAGGGCAAATACCTTCAACGTACCTATCGGGAAGGAAAATTCCTGCTACTTTGTCGAAAAACTGTTCCTCTTCTTTTTCGGTCAGATAGCCTTTTTTCAAGAAATCAGCGAAAAATTCTCGTGCAGTTTCGTGATGCAGCGGTTCTGAAGTGCGGGAATAAATATCGAAAGTCATCCCGAATTTGTCGAAGGCTTCTTTATTTGCAAAGTGATATTTATCAACGATTTGCTGAGGAGTGACTTTTTCCTTTTCAGCTGAAATCGTAATAGCAACGCCGTGCTCGTCGGAGCCACAAACATATAAAATTTCCTCGCCGCTCAGTCGCATAAAGCGAGCAAAAATATCTGCGGGCAAATATGCTCCGGCAGCGTGACCCAAGTGTAAATGTCCGTTAGCATAAGGCAAGGCTGACGTAATAAGAGTTCGTTTCTTCATTTTAATAAATCCGTATCAGGTATATTACAAACTTACAAATATAGCACTTTTAGAGCGACTTTATGTCGGAATTAATTACATGGCTACATATAGAAGACTTAAGTGATATATTACAATTTATTCATATTGCTTCGTTTATATAGTATGTTTAAATATGAGGAAAAATAATCATGGGAAATTTAAATGCAATCGGTCTTGACTCCGAAAAAACAATGAAACTCGCTACAAAATTGAATGAATTACTTGCTAACTATTCGTTCTTCTACCAAAATACTCGCGGCTATCACTGGAATATCAAAGGTGAAAAGTTTTTCGAACTTCACCTAAAATTTGAAGAATTATACAATGACCTCTTTTTGAAAATTGACGAAGTTGCCGAAAGGATTTTGACACTTGGATTCACTCCAAACCATAACTACACAGATTATGCGAAACTTTCTAAAATCGAAGAAAGCAAACATGTCACAGATGGCAAAAAGGGCGTCGAAGAAGTGCTGAATGCTTTCAAATTAATCATCACATTGCAAAGAGAAATTCTCGATTTATCCGGTGATGCCGGTGACGAAGGCACAAACGCATTGATGAGCGATTATATTCGCGAACAAGAAAAATTAGTTTGGATGTATTCTGCTTATCTGAACAAATAAGAATTGCAAGCAAAAATCAGAGAAAGGGTTTGCCTCACGAGGGCAAACTTTTTTTTTTTATGGGGTGAGTTGTCTCGTCAGGTGATGCACTTACCGGATGGATTAACAAAAAAAGCCCGACAATTTTGCCGGGCTATTTTTTTAGGATTGTATAAATCATTTTCCTTGTTAAACTCAATATGAGTACTATTTCTTTACCTTGCAACCATAACCGACTGTGTCATTATTTTGCCTTCAATATTTATTTTTAAATAATATTGAGAAGGCGGCAAATCAATAGTTGATAGACGTGTTGAATTTTTACCCTCGCGAACTTTGATTGTTTTTGTCAACATTTCTTCTCCCATCAATGAATAAATTGCAAGTTTGCACTCAGAAGCAACTTCGGAATTGAAATAGATGTCAATCCAATTGTCTGTGGGGTTCGGAATGATTTTTATTTCATCTGGTTCGATTTGATTATCAGGTAAGTCCCTGTGTAAGTCATATTGTGGACCACTTGTTCCTATGACGTCACAAAATACCCAAAAACACTTTTCACATAATTCTTGTGTTCTTAAATTAGTAATACGAACACAAATTTCAGTATAGCCATTGAATAAGATTAATGGACTTATTGGAACCGGAAATTGAGTAATATCAGACAATCTTAATGTAGAACCTATCCAAACCATTTGAGCATAATTATCATTTACCATAACATTCAATGAATCATCAAAGTTACAATAATCAGGAGTATTTTTGTAATCAAGCTTTAAATAAACTCCGCATTCAAAATTTGAAGAATCAATCGGGAATTTATAAACTGAATCAATTACAATAGTGTAAGTGTCACAACATGATTCAACTGAATCGCAACTTAGTTTTTGAGTTAAAACTGTAGCACATTTTACACTATCATGAGATGAAGTTGTACTTGAAAATACAAAATTAAGCTTGATTTCATTAAACATTGCAGGAATACCTTTTGAACAAATCGTACCTATCCTTTTACTTTCACCAAAATTAAGAATGAAATCTGAAGGTGTTTGGTAGGTTTTATTAAAAGGTGTTTGTTGTGTTAAAGCAAATTCATCAAGATAAAAATCATAACTGTCAGAAGGGACATCCGAATCGACAATGAGATATTGATTTGATAAATCAAATTTACAAGAACTGCTATCTGAGGCTGAGGTGTTATTTATCATAATATCCCAACAACAATCACCTGTTGATGAAGAATCTACTTTCTGTAAATAGAAATTAATGCCACTCGGGTTATTTGCCATGGATTCTAAGTCGTTGCAATCACAAAGACAATTCAATTTAAATTCCTTTGTACATTCAGAAAGCAAGGAATCGTTATCCGAATAAAGTTGAATTGTAAATTTATTATTTTCTGAATCAAAATTATCTATACAAAAGCTATTCACAACAGGTGTGCCATTGAAAACGTAAGGTGGATAGCTAGCTATAGTATCTAATATCTGTGATTGGGCATGGAAGATTTTTATCCTGCGTATTCCACAATGACCTATATGAGTATATTTGATCGGAATTTCTATTTGGAAATTATAACAACACTTTGTGGAATCGTCGGGTAATGACTGCCTTTCGATTTGAAATTCATAACTATATGATTTACAAATGCATGGTTCTGGCTCAGTTGAATCATAAGGGATAATTGTTAGATTATCAATGAAATAGTATCTCTCATAATTATCTCTAGTCCAATTAGATTTATATTGATTTGCGGATGCTGATAAATCATAATCATCTTCAAAATTACCAATTGTTACGTAATTATATGTAATACCTTCTGGCACCTCAAGTATCCCGGAAATTTCTTGCCATCCTCCTAATCCATTTACATCCGCTGATTGATACAAGGAATCTTTGCTACAAATCTGGGCTTCTGTTATATAATGGATAGGCTCTGTGTCATTATATGCGAGATTAACAGTCCATGCTGTATCTTTGACCGGAAATTGATTAACAATGGCTGTATCAGAAAAGAAAGCACATATCTGTTTAATTGGAAAATTTCTTCTTTGGGATTTTGATACATAAAATTTAACCTTATATAATGCAGGACCCACCAAAGGAATTAATAATCTGGATTGAATGTACTCCTTATAACTCAAGAATGTACCCTTTTCATATTCACCGTTTAATCGTTTAGGTTTAATCTGTCCTATTCTAATGCCTGTAAATGCACTATCTTTATTATTATAGTCTGGATAACCGTAAGGATATCGTTTCTCAGGCTGCGCACCAAAAATCACACTGACATTTGGCGATTTTGCAGAACCAAGCCCATTACGATGGAAATAGTCAGGTGAGCCATTCGATGTTGCCCAGTACCAGCCACCGAACCAATTGCCAAGACCATCTTTATAATCACAATAGCAGGGAGCCCCGACTGGGGGCCAAGTAAAAACGTCATTAGGTGGTTGAAAAGCACAAAAACCAATGCATTTCATTAATTCATTAATCTCGTAAAAATTACTTCCGGTAAGTTTAATTGGATACATGTTATTTTTCGGGAATTCAAAACTCCCATCCTTAACTATCTGTTGAGATGCCAAATCACTTATGCTTGCAGTCGCAATTACCACAACAAATAAGAGTAAATTGATTTGGAATAAAAGCGATGCCTTTTAAACAACATTTCTAAATTAATTTTCATTTTTTCTCCATTCTTTTATTTTTTAATAAATTTCAAATAAAAATCATCTACTTTTAAGAAATAAAAACCTGAACTCAATGCGGATACGTCAATATCATGATAAAATATACCTTCAAGAACTATTTGCCCCAATATATTCGTGATTTTGTATTTTCGTTCCCTCATCACAATACCAGTAACTCGAATCATATCTACCGCAGGGTTTGGAATCACCAAAGGTTCTTTATTTTTCAATCTTTCAATAGACTCCTTAGCACTTGTTGGAAGTAAAACTCCCCCTTCTCTAAATACTTCAAGTCCTATAGTTTCCTGGGTTAGCACTGAATACACATACATCCATTTATTATTAAACCTGTCTGTGCATAGATTACTAACGCCTTCACCTGATATTCCTGAATTTGAAGGAGTGAAATTTGACCAAGTAGTTCCATCAAATTTACTTAATCCGTTATAATAGCTTCCTACCCAAACTATATCATTACTATCAATGGTTAAAGTAGTCAGCTGATTGCTCGCAAGTTCGGAATTTTTGTTGTTATATTCTACCCACGAAGCATTATCGTATTTTATCAGTCCACCTAAAGTATCTATAAAGTCGATCCCTGCAACAAACCATTTATTGCCTTTGCTGTCAATTCCAATTTTTTTTGTCAAATGAAGATTAAAAAAACCAGTATTTTCAGAATTATATAGAAGAAACTCCCCATTAGTTTGATGATAAACCCGTGAACCATTAATTAAATGCCATGTAGAGCCATCTTTATCTATCACAACTTCACCAAATTCATTATCAAATTGTCCACTACCATCTGTACGAAGGACTTCCCAGTCTTGACCATCAAATTTCGAAAGACCGTTTTTTGTAGCACACCATAAATTATTTTTATTGTCAAAAGCAATATCATGAACTACATGGTGACTTAATCCCGAGTTTTGAGGATTGTATTCTGTTATTATACCATCCTTGTAATGCATCACTCCCTTGCCTCTTGTACTCATCCATATGTCGCCATTAGCATCCATAGCAATGCTACTTATTGAATAGCGACCTATAGTATCAATTGATAAGTCTTCTAAGTTAAGTCTTATAACCCAATGTGTTCCTTCATCATTAGTTTGAATATAAATCGAATTTCCAAGAGCAGCTATTGTCCAAGATGGCTTTATATCATGAAAATACATCCACTCGGGGTTTTCGGACTTCATTTTCAGTGTGAATACAGATAAAAGACTTATCATGAAAATGATACAGATGTTTAATATGCTTTTTTTCATATAATTTTCCAATTTTATTATAAAAAATTTTAACTTCAATGCTTGGGTATAAGACACCCCCAAATCTCCCCGTGCTCTGGGAGCTTAGCTGACAATCATAAACGACCTCGCTTGTTTATGAGTGAATACGATTTATGTATTGTCAATGAACTTTGCGAGAGTTTAGATGGTAGAATAAAAATATGATTATTGTGTGTTGCAAGTGTATTTGAATGTGGAAAAGTTCTGAGCAAAAGGGTACAATAAGATTTTAGCATCTCGTCGCTCCTCTTAAGCTCTGTAGCTCTGTAGCTCTGTAGAAATCCCTATTTTACAAATTTTCAACATCAATTGTCTTTATTGTATGTTTGTACAATGCCAATATAAATAAAATTCCTTATTTCCAAATAAAAATTGAAAATATTTTCAAAAATTTGCACTTTTCTTTCTCCATCTCCTTGGGAGAGGGTCGGGGTGAGGTTTCTAATCTTCCCCCCCCCAAAAAAAAGGCTGCCCATTTGGACAGCCCTGCAATTATTGAATATTATCGCGACTTAAAATTTTAAGTCGTCAATTTTTTTCGCAAGTTCAAAATCTGCTTTTGTCAAGCCGCCTTTATCGTGTGTGCTTAGCGAAATTCGGAGCTTATTGTACCCATAAATCAAAACGTCAGGGTGATGATCGGCTACTTCGGCAAGCACAGCAATTGAATTAATCGCTCCCACTGCCGCTACAAAATTCGAGAACACAAGCTCTCGGACAATCAATTTGTCGTCACGCTCCCAAAGTGGCAAATTACTGAGGTAAAGCTCTATTTCTTGCTCATCGCATAAAGTTGGTCTTGGCATAATAATCTCGATTACATGTGAGTTTGGATTCTATCAACGATTTTTTGTTTTGGCACTGCACCAAGAATCGAATCCACAACTTCACCATTCTTAAAAATGAGAACTGTAGGAATTGAACGAATACCATATTGGAATGCAGTCTTTTGGTTGTTATCAACATCGAGTTTGCATATTTTGAATTTTCCGGCATATTCTCCGGCAAGTTCCTCGACAATTGGAGCGATAAGTTTGCAAGGACCGCACCAAGCCGCCCAAAAATCAATCAAAACCGGAATATCGGACTTCAAAACTACAGAATCAAAATCAGCATCTGTTACATGAATTGCATTAGACATTTCAAAAACTCCTTGTACTTTATAAAATTTTTTCGTAAAATTGACTTCGTTTAAAGTAGCAAACTTTAAAATCATTTTAAGTTTTTGTTATAAACGTTTTACAAACAATTTGATTGATTGATAACAACTATAGGAGGCAAAATGTTGAAAATTACTTACATAGGGCATTCGTGCTTTATACTCGACGATGGGACGTACCGATTAATTATTGACCCTTTCATTACGAATAACTCACTGGCAACTGTCAACACTGATGATGTCAAAGTTGATTACATAGTATTGACACATGCTCACGGCGACCATATCGGAGATACATTTGAAATAGCCAAGCGTTGCAATGCAATGGTGATTTGTATTAACGAAATTGGGCATTATTTGGACGATAAAGCTATCAAAAACCACAAAATGCACATTGGTGGCGGATTCAATTTCCCATTTGGGCGATTGAAATTTACAATTGCGCATCATGGTTCGTGGACTGCAGATAGTGGCGAATTGGGCAATCCGGCTGGCGTTGTAATCAAATTTGGTGGCAAAACTGTTTACCATTGTGGCGATACGGGATTATTTTTGGATATGAAATTGATTGGCGAATTGGACAAAATTGATATTATGATGCTGCCAATTGGCGATAATTTCACTATGGGAATTGACGATGCAGTCATAGCAGTAGATTTTGTCAATCCGGCACTTGCCATTCCGATGCATTATAATACTTTCGAGGTGATTGAGGCTGACCCACACGAATTCGTTGGGAAAGTGAGTGCAATCAATAAAAAAGCACGTGTAATGGAATTCGGCGAGACGATAGAATTCTAATTTGAACGTACAGTAAAGAGCAACAACACTGTAATAGCGGCTGTAGTAATATACACGACCGGTTTGATGATTTTGTCAAAAAGTGATAAATTCGGTTCAGGGACATCGGCGAGAGTAAATGGGAATGAGAAGTTTTGAATGGTAGCGACTTCGTCTCTGCCGATTATATCGCTGTAGCTTTTATCGAATTTTGAGAGCATCGTAGTTGAATTGCCGGTATTTAAGATGCTCGAACAGTTGTACAAAATCTCACGCATTAAACTATCGGAATCTTCATGTTGTAAGTATCGGACAATGACTTCGCCCAAATTTACTTCCAAAGCTGCAATTCCGGCTTCGTCCGAAATTTTGATGTCGCTATTTGACAAATGCTCAATGAAATGCATTTCGGAAAATTTTGCAAGCTGATGAGATGATATTTTCAAATTTACACCGCTCAAACCTTGAGTCTTCACTTCTGAAGCTATTTTCCGAGCATATTCCGATGCTAAAGAGTCAATGATTTGATAATTTGTCGGTCTGAAGTCGGCATGGACGACGCCAAATGAAAAAATCAACAGGAAAATTGAAATCAATAGTTTCATTGTTTGCCCTTGAGCAATGATTTGAGTCTTTTAAGGTCGTCAACCAAACCGGCTTCTTCGTCGAAAGCTGATGGGCGAATTCTGATAGGCATAATCTTGTTTTCAACTTTGATTTTAATCACGCTGTAACGTCTGCGAGTACGGAAAATACGTTCACGAGCAAAATCAATGCTTTCAATTTGGCTAAGAGAGTAAAATTTTTCGCGGAATCTATTGCTGAATTGGATACCTTTCTCGGAAATTGCGATAGCTCTTTCGCCATAAAATCGGGATAGCATAGATATTGCTGAAGCTACAATGATAATACTCAGCAATATAACGAATGGGTCCGCAAGTTTGAGCGAGAGGGTACCTTCGGCAATTGAGCCTGCCATCAAACTGTACAAAATCAACACAATTGAATAAAAGGAAATGGATTTCCAGTAAAAATCAATTGTTTGCGAGTATTTTCTAATATCTTTCATTTTTGAGCCAATTTGTAAATGATAGATGCAATCTCTTCACCGGCTTTGGGTTTACCAAGAATTCGGGCATTTTCTGCCATTTTTCCCAATTTTTCAAAATCAAATATAACATCTTTTACAACATGAAGCAAGCGATTTGAAATTTCATTGTCATGAATCACAATCGAAGCACCTTTTTGTTCCATCAATCGAGCATTTTTCTCTTGTTCGCCCGTTGAAGAAGTTGGAAGCGGAACGAGAACAGATGCTTTGCCTGTAATAGTTAATTCAGCTACGGTAGTCGCACCGGAGCGAGATATAATTAAATCGGAGACTGCAAAAGCCGATGCCATATCGTCAATATATTTCATTATTTGTACATTTGGGTAATCGTCGTTGTTTGCGATGAGAGAATTTCCCGTTTGCCATATGATATTTATATCAAGGCTATGCAGTTGTTCGAGATTGTTCAAAACGGCACGATTGATAGATTCCGCACCGAGACTGCCGCCAAAAATCAAAAGTGTTCGTTTTTCGGGATTAATATTGAAAAGCTTTTGAGCCTCGGGCATATCAATAGACTTGATAAATGTATCTCGGACAGGATTGCCAAGATGATTGATTTTGCTATGAATTTTATAATTGAAATAGTCTCGAGTACCTTCAAAAGCAGTAAAAATGAGGTCTGCCCTATTTGCCAAATATTTGACTGCTTTGCCTGGATTGAGATTGGATTCCATCAAAGCAAGTTTTGCCCCCGAAAGTTTCGAAGCAATACCGGGAGGAATACTAATATACGCACCTGCACAAACCACCATATTGACTTTTTCCGACTTTATAAATGAGCGAATTTTTCTAATTGCTCGAACCATTTTAACCGGAAATAGAAAAGTACTCAAATTGGCTTTCAAAACTGGGGGCTGAATATCCATCGTGATAAATTCGTAACCGTATTGGGGCACGACTCGCGCTTCAATTTTATCGGCTCGCCCGGCGAAAGTGATTCGAATGTCGGGGTTGATTTTTTTCAATTCATCGGCAACCGACAGCGCCGGATAGAGATGTCCACCGGTTCCACCGGCTCCAAATAATATGTGCATTTTTTCAGCCAATTAAAGTTCCCGTATTTTGGCAAGAATTTCTTCATCACCGCTAATCGGCTCGGAACAAGTAAAATTGTTGCAAATATAAGCAGTGATTTTGCCGTCAATTGCTACATTATTTTTCAAATGCTCGCCCAATAGTAGCGAATTTCCCGATGTTTTCACAATCACTATATATGATGATTTCAATTCGGCATAAAGAGCTTTCATGAAATCACTTCGTGGCTCTGTGCCGACAATTACAATTTCACCGTTTTGCAAAATCAGGGAATCGAGCCCTAGCAAAAATGATGTATAAGCCGAAGGAGCGGCTGTCACTGACCCGGCGAATGCTTTAGTAGCTTTATCGGCGATGTCAATATAAGCAGTATTTCCTGTGATTTTCGATAATTTCACCAAATTTGCGAGCATAATCGAATTACCTGAGGGAATTGCTCCATCGTAAATTTCTTTTTTTCGGACGATTAGTTTTTCCGCCAAATCGGACGTGAAGAAAAATCCGCCCTTGGAGTCTTGGAAATGCTCTATCAAATAATCAGTCAATTTGATGGCATCAGCGAGATATTCGGATTTTGCAGTTGCTGAAAATAGCTCTAACAAAGCCGAAATCGTATAAGCATAATCGTCAATCATGCCGTCAATTCCAGCAATTCCGTCACGAAAGCGATGGTATAAACCGCCATCGGGCGTGAACATTTTTGATTTGATAAATGAATAAGTACGTTCGGCATAAGCGATAAATTCATCATCTGCAAAGATTTTTCCGGCATTTGCAAGTGCTGCCGTAATCAATCCATTCCAATCAGTCAAAATCTTATCATCGAGATGCGGACGGATTCTTTTGGAACGCTCTGAGAGAAGAATTTGCCTGATATTTTCGAGCTTACTGTTTAATTCCACTAAGTCCAAATCTCGCGATTTGGCGAAATTCGCAATCGTATCCTTTAACGAAAAGTGATTTTTGCCGTTTTTCTCTCTCGTTGCTTCATCCAAGAAATTCCCAGTTTCTTCAATTCCGAATAATTCTGAAACCAATTCCACATTTCCGATGAGATGTTCGCGAATTTCTTCGATTTCCCAAACGTAAAATTTTCCTTCTTCGCCTTCGCTATCGGCATCTTCGGCGGAATAATATGCACCTTCGGGCGATAGCAAATCGCGATTAATATATTCGATTATTTCATAAGCGGTCTTGCGAAATAATTCATTTTTTGTTTGCAAATATGCTTCGGAATAGGCATTGAGCAACATTGCTTGGTCATACAGCATTTTCTCGAAATGTGGCAAAAACCATTTTGCATCAGTTGAATAGCGGTGAAATCCAAAACCAACATGGTCATAAATCCCTCCGAGTCTCATTCGAGTTAATGTATTGATTACCATTTGCAGAGCTTCGTCATTGTTGGCTCGGCGCGAATGCTTCATCAAAAACAACAAATTATGCGGCACGGGAAACTTAGGGCGAGTGCCGAATCCGCCATGGAATTCGTCATATGTGCCCGCCAATTCGTGAAATGCCTTACGGAAAATATTCTCCGAAATGACGGCACCCTCGGTAGTTGGGAGCATATTTTGCAATTGTTCGGCAATGTCATCGGCAGTTTCAGCGAGCTCAGCTTGATGTGTCTGCCAAACTTCCTTAGTGCGAGTGATTAAATCAATGATTCCCGGGCGTTCCCCGCGAGCATATTTTGGGAAATATGTTCCTGCATAAAACGGCTTACCTACGGGTGTCATCAAAATTGTGAGTGGCCAGCCTCCTGCTCCGGTCATCATTTGGCAAACAGTCATGTAGATATGGTCAACATCGGGTCTCTCCTCTCGGTCAACCTTAATATTGATAAAAGTATCATTCATCAATTTTGCAACCTCAGCATCCTCGAATGATTCCCTTTCCATAACGTGACACCAATGGCAGGTTGAATAACCGATGGAAAGAAAAATCGGCTTATTTTCGGCTTTTGCTTTGTCGAATGCTTCTTCAGACCAAGGATACCAATCAACAGGATTGTGTTTGTGTTGGAGCAAATAAGGGCTTAGTTCTGAGGCTAATTTATTGGTTCTATAATTTTCGTTCATAAGTTTACTCTTTCGTATAAAATAACATGTTCAGAAACGAAAATGATACGAATAACTTATATTTTCATCGTGAACTACAACATCAACTGAAATGAGGTGCATTGTTTTTTTGTCTTGATTCATCAGCGATGCGTTTTTTGTAATCAAGGATTTTTTTTCGCAAATCATTATCCGCTGTGCCAAGTATTTCTATTGCGAGCAAACCCGCATTGAAGGCATTGCCGATAGCAACGGTGGCTACAGGAACTCCAGTCGGCATTTGGACAATTGATAGGAGCGAATCCATTCCGCTGAGGGCTTTGGATTGGACAGGCACACCGATTACAGGCAAAGGGCTATTCGCTGCAATCATCCCGGGCAAATGAGCGGCACCACCGGCTCCGGCAATTATAACACGGATGCCGTGCAGATGAGCTTTTTGTCCATATTCGGTCATATCAAGAGGGGTCCTGTGGGCACTGATAACCTTAATTTCGAACGGCACACCGAATTCTTCGCAAACGTCTGCCGCTGATTTCATTGTGGGGTAATCACTATCGCTACCCATTATTATTCCAACTATAGGATTTGATGCCATTTTTATTCCATTAATAAATTAATCTAATCAATCTCGTAGGTAAATTCTTTTCATTCGTAAATGCCATTTGTAATATCGTATAATCTTTATATTTAAGTTTGATTGGTTGCATTGTTTTGATTGTTTCCTTGAAAATTCCATTTAATTCAATAATCAAATCCTTATCCAATAATTCTTCATCACGTTTGCCGACAACATCAGTTTTCTTAGTATTCATCCATTCATGCATCTTAGCATTGACGAATTCATATTTCAAAGTTGGCAAATCAATAATACAAATCGGTATGGGCATATTCTCGAGATAGTTGTAGAGTTGCTTTAGCGATTTGTGCAAGAGTTTGATATTTTGATTGGATTCCTCCATTTTCTTCATCATCCAATGCTGATTATAGTCTAATTCTTTAATTCGTTCATCAGCATAAGTTTTTTCGCTTTGCATTTTCTGAACTGCAGTACTCATACGCTTGACTTTTTGTTCCAATTCATTAGAAATCATTGTTGGTTTGAGCGAAGTTACAATTACTAAACCTTGAACATCACCGAATTCGTTCTGGTCAGGGTATATACTAAAATGAATATCACCATCTGGACTTTTTTTGATGAAACTTTCAGCTTGATTAGTAGAAAATACTCTCTTATTCACTTCAAGTTTTCGGTTGATTTCTTCAATGTTGTCATTAACAAATATTTCACGGTATAATCTGCCTCTAACGTCAGCATCCATGAGTCTTTTGACATTTTGAGCCATGAGAGCTTTCCGAGCATTACGACTAATAAAGGTAATTTTACCAACTTTATCCAAAATAATGAATCCATCACTGGAAAATTCAACTAAATATTCACCTCTTCTTTTCAAAAATTCAATTTCTTGTTCGTGTTTCTCGCTTATTTTGTCGAGTATTAAATTAGCAGGAATTGAAGTGAAAAAAGACCTGAAATAGCGACCAAAACGCTTCATGCGCCAAATTAAGATGAAAGGTTCACCTTTAATCGTTTCTCCCACTACTTTGAGCAAAATTTCATTTCGTTTGCTTTGCATGAACTCTATGATTTTTTGCTCCAAATTTTTAGCTTCGTTCGTATTAGAATGAAGTTTTAATTCATCTTGGTCAATGATATTCTTAGTAGTCGCATAGACAATTTTCATCAAATTTCCGCCGTGTTTGAATTTATCGCGATGCTCGTGGAAAACTTGGTCATAAGGTCCGAGCACAGCATTAATTCTAAAATCTTCGGTACTATCAACAATGACAGTGTCGGAGTGCCGGAGCGTTTCATCTAATAATTCCACATGAGCATCAAGTTTGGATTTGAGCTCTTCTTTATCTTTAGTCAAAATTTCTAATTTTGATTTTAGTTCTTCTATCGAATCAGCCATTTTATGAAATTGTATCTATAATATATTTAAAACTACGAAAAAAGTACAAAACAACATTCATCTTATCATTTACTTGACGTCGAATCGTCTTTTATCTTATGTTTTTTTTTAGATACAGACCAACACAGCGATGAAAGTACATTTGAAACTTGACCACAATATGAGACTGATAGCAACGAATGCTCTCGGACAGGAAACGCCGTTTGATGCGAACCCGGACATAGGCGGTGAAAATTCCGCTCCAACGCCTATGCAAGTTTTTTTGCAATCAATGGTAGCATGTACAATGATGGATACAATATCAATACTCAGGAAAAGACGCAAACAAATTGATGAGCTTCAAGTAGAAGTATCGAGCACGCGTGCAGAAAGCCACCCAAAAGTATTCACACAAGTAACGATGAATTTCCACCTCATCAGCCCCGATGCCCAATTAGAAGACTTAAACCGTGCATTAGAACTCTCCCACCAAAACTATTGCAGCGCCTCGGCAATGTTCCAGCGTTCAGGCTGCAAAGTTGTATGGACTGCAGTGGTGGAGAAGGGATGAGACAGATTTTTTGTTTAGTCTCAGGATGTTTAAGACCATTTCTTATGCGGCAGAAATTGTTAATTAGAGAATCCAAATTCTCATAGTCATAAACCGTCACATACATAATCAAAGTTGAAACGAGAAATGTAATGAGCATTGAACAAACAGCAATTAGAACAACATATTTTAGTATCGCAGGAAATACAGCCCTTGCAACAATCAAAGGAATTGCCGGATTATTCGGGAACTCTTTTGCGCTAATTGCAGACGCTATTGAATCTACGACAGACATTTTTGCATCCCTTTTGGTTTTACTTGGGCTTAAATATGCCAATAAGCCGGCAGACAAGAATCATCCATACGGACACGGACGTGTTGAACCATTAGTAACATTCATAATTGTTGGATTCTTGATTATTTCAGCTACTATCATAGCTTACCAGAGCATAAGAAATATCGGGACACCTCACGAACTACCAAAAGTATGGACACTTTTTGTTTTGGGTGCCATTATAATTTGGAAAGAAGTATCATATCAATTCGTGCTTAAAAAAAGCAAAGAAACGAATAGTTCATCTTTAAAAGCCGACGCATGGCATCATCGAAGTGATGCAATCACATCAGTAGCGGCATTTATAGGTATTACTGTTGCTGTCATCCTTGGCAATGGATACGAGAATGCTGACGATTGGGCAGCATTGTTGGCTTCGGGATTTATCCTTTATAACTGCTACTTGATTTTCCGACCGGCATTAGGTGAAATAATGGACGAGCATACTTATGATGAACTTGTGCATGAGATTAGGACTATTTCGGTAAAAGTGGATGGTGTACGTGATACGGAAAAGTGTTTTGTCAGAAAAGCCGGATTAAAATATCATATTGACCTTCATGCAATTGTTGACGGTAACATAAGTGTTAAACAAGGGCACGACATTGCCCATAAACTCAAAGACACTTTGCAACAACAATTGCCACAGCTTGGAAATGTTTTAATACATATTGAACCAAACGAGTGAAAAATACATGAATAATATTCTGATAACCGGTGCGACGGGAAACATTGGGTTTGAAGTGATTAGGTTCTTATATAAAAATGGTACTTCGCATCGGATAATAGCAGCTGTAAGAAATATCGAAAAAGCTAAAATTGTTTTCGAAGAATATCCAAAACTAGAGTATGTTCATTTCGATTTTGAGGATTCAGATACTTTTGCGAATGCTCTGACTGATATTGACAAGATTTTTTTGCTCAGACCACCGCACATTTCTGATGTGGACAAATTTTTCAAACCCTTGATTGCAAAGATTAAGGAAAGCCACATCAACAAAATTGTTTTTTTATCAGTTCAGGGAGCTGAAAAAAGCAAGGTCATTCCCCATAACAAAATCGAGCGACTGATAGTTGAAAATGGTTTGGATTATATTTTCATGCGTCCAAGTTACTTTATGCAAAACTTGACCACCACCTTGATTGATGATATTAGAAATAAAAGGGAGATTATCTTACCCGCTGGGAATGCTAAGTTCAATTGGATTGATATTGAAAATATTGGCGAACTTGGGGCAATTTTACTTGTCAAATTCGCCGATTATAAAAACCAAGCTTATGAGATTACCGGTTTGGAAAACAAAAATTTTGCCGAAGTGACTTCGCTGATAAATAGGGCGATTGAAAACCAAATTCGATTTACGAATGTTAGTCCTTTCGCATTCTACAGCATCAAGAAAAAAGAAGGGATGGCAGCGGGAATGATTATAGTAATGATTCTACTCCATTTTTTGCCAAGATTTCAAAAAGAGCCAAAGATTTCTGATTTTTATGAACGCTTGACAGGGAAAAAACCTACTAATTTGGCAACATTTATTGAAAGAGCAAAGAATCAATTTGAGAAGCAATAAATCCCACTAAATTTTGTCGTTCCTTGCGATTCCGCGAACGATTCGTAAGAAATTTTCAATAGCGGTAATTTATAATACCATTTTCGAATAATGAGGTTAGAAATGTCAGAGACGGTGCTGTGGATAGGGTTTAATGTATTCATTTTAATAATGCTTATACTTGATTTAGGAGTTTTTAACAGAAGAGAACATGAAATCAAGGTAAAAGAAGCACTTTTATGGTCATTGTTCTGGATAGTGCTATCATTGCTGCTTAATATTGGGATCTATTACTATATGGGTACAGAAAAGGCACTCCAATTTCTGACCGGCTATATAATCGAAAAATCTCTAAGTGTTGATAATATTTTTGTGTTTTTAATGGTTTTTACTTATTTCAAAGTTCCACCAAAATACCAACATAAGGTATTATTTTATGGGATTATTGGTGCACTCGTCTTTCGAGTCATTTTCATTTTTGCCGGTGTAACGCTTATTAATAATTTCCACTGGATAATCTATGTTTTTGGCTCATTTCTTATCTATACAGGTATTAAGATGGTTTCTGAGAAAGATAAGGAAATAGACCCTGAAACAAACCCTCTTTTGAAGCTCTTTAGAAGATTCTTTCCGGTAACAAGCGAGTACTTTGGTTCAAAGTTTTTTGTCAGAATTGACAGTAAGTTGTTTGCGACCCCCCTTTTTATAGTTGTATTGGTGATTGAGTCGACTGATATCATATTTGCAGTAGATTCGATACCTGCAATTTTGGCTATCACGAATGACCCCTTTATTGTTTATACATCAAACGTAATGGCGATCTTAGGTCTAAGAGCTCTTTATTTTGCTTTGTCAGCTGTAATGCAGCTTTTCCATTATATACATTACGGACTATCATTAATACTTGTATTTGTTGGTGCTAAGATGCTACTTTCCGGTTTGGATATCTCGATTCCTATTTACATTACTTTACCGGTAGTCGGACTAATATTGCTTCTATCAATTGTCGCTTCATGGGTATTCCCCAAAAAAGAGAAAGAAAGTGAATGATGAATGTTCAGAAATTTGAACATGATAAAGTCAGTTTAATCCCCACTCTTCACCAGCCATTAATCAACAAAAAAAATAGCCCACAAATTTCTAAGTGGGCTATGAAATTAATTTTCAATCTCACACTTTAGTCAATATATTCCAATTTGGCTGTGAAATGGCGAAGGAATTTAGTTTCGTATAGTAGTCGCATCTTTTTCAATTTAGTGCGATTTTTATAAACTTCTTCGCAAGCTTCGGCGACGTAATCGGTGTGTGCTTGGGTGTATACGCGTCTCGGGATTGCAAGTCTGACGAGTTCCATTGGTGGTCCGACATGGTTGCCGTTTTCATCGCGTTTGCCGAACATCAATGAGCCAATTTCGACTGAACGAATGCCACCAACCAAATACAATTCGCATAGGATAGCCTGAGCCGGGAAATATTCCGGTGAAATATGTGGAGTAAAGCGTTTGGCATCCAAATAGACGGCATGACCGCCTGTAGGCATCAAAATCGGCACTCCTGCTTCGATTAGCTTATTGCCCAAATACTTAATTTGACCGACTCGATATTCTAAATAATTTTCGTCCATCACTTCTACGAACCCTTGAGCTAATGCTTCGAGGTCGCGTCGAGTCATCCCACCGTATGTGATGAAACCTTCGGTGATAATCAACAATGATTGGGCTTGTTCGGCTAATGCGTCATCGTTTGTAGCCAAAAATCCGCCGGTATTGGATAGCCCGTCTTTTTTGGCAGACATTGTGGCACCATCAGCGTAGGAAAACATTTCGTTGCAAATCTCTTTGATTGATTTGTCGGCATATCCCGGTTCACGAGTCTTGATGAAATAAGCATTTTCGGCAAAACGACAGCAATCGAGGTAGAATGGAATGCCATTTTCACTACAAACTTGACTTACTTCTCGAATATTTTGCATCGAAACAGGCTGTCCGCCGCCACTATTGTTAGTGATTGTGAGCATACAAACGGGAATATTTTCTTTCCCGCGTTTTTGGATGTAATTCTTCAATCTTTCAACGTCCATGTTGCCTTTGAAAGGTGCTTCCAATTCAGGAATTGTACCAATTTCGACAGGGAAATCACAAGCTTCGATGCCATTATATTCGATATTACCACGAGTAGTGTCGAAATGAGTGTTGTTCGGAATTGACTTGTTATCGCCTTTGAGTAACGTGAATAAAATCCTTTCGGCGGCTCTGCCTTGGTGAGTTGGTATAATATGCTTGAAATTTGTAATCTCTTTTACAATGTTCTCAAATTTGTAATAGCTACGACTACCTGCGTATGCTTCGTCGCCATCCATCAATCCTGCCCATTGCTTGGAACTCATAGCAGTAGTTCCGCTATCGGTAAGCAAATCTATTGTTATGTGTTCGGACCTGAGAAAAAACGGATTATTAAATGCCTCTTTTAAAAATATTTCTCTATCTTCACGCTTTGTGATTGGGATCTCTTCAATTGTTTTGATTTTGAAGGGCTCTATCAAAGTTTTCATCTTGTTCCCTTATTTCGTAAATTCATAATATTATTCAAAAATAAGTAAAAAATTCATAATGAAAGAATTTTCATTGAAAGATTGTTGACAAATTGGGGTTGAATCAAGTGTTCATCGAATTGAGTTCTTGGATGATTTTCACTCCGGAACTTGTGCCAATTCTATCGGCTCCGGCATTGATTAATTCAATTGCAAATTGTGCCGTTTTGATGCCGCCTGAGGCTTTAATTTTTACCTTTTCGTGACTGTATTTCCTTAGTAACGCAACGTCGTGTAGTGTAGCTCCACCGTGAGAAAATCCGGTTGAAGTTTTTATGTAATCAGCTCCACTATCACTAACAATTTTGCTTACATCAATTTTTTGTTGTTCGGTAAGTAAGCATGTTTCGACAATCACTTTGACTTTTGCTAAAGTGTTGTGGGCAATATCAACAACCGATGAGATTTCGGTCGAGACTGTTCGGAAATCGTGAGCCAACAATGCAGCTATATTGATTACCATGTCAATTTCACCGGCACCATTTCTTAGAGCATGAACACATTCGTCCATCTTTGAAAAAACGAATGAAGCTCCTAGGGGAAATCCTATTACCGTGCAAACTTTTTCTCTTTTGACCAAGATTGAGCGACTATATCCTGCAAAATAGGGCAAAACACAAACGCAAGCAAAATTGTTGTCTTGAACTTCTTTGCATAGTTTTTCTATCTCCTGATAGATGGTATCAGGCTTTAATAACGTATGTTCAATACGTGAGGCAATTTCATCAACATTGATACCCATATGCAATTTGAAAAACAAATTAATCAAAATATCATTACTTTCGTTTACAATTTCGTACAAAAAAACAAAATAAAAAAATTATTTATGAAAGAAAAAATAATCGAGTTACTAAATAATATTGCAAAGTTGCTTGAAATCAAAGGCGATATGTTTTTTAAGTATAACGCCTATGTTATTGCAGCCGATAGATTGAAGTCCGTAGAAGCAGATATCGAAAATATGGCAAAGGAGAACAAATTATCGGAAATTGAGGGCATCGGTAAAGCACTCGACACCAAAATCAGCGAGTTTGTACTCACAGGCAAAATGAGCTATTATGAAAAACTGACTGCCGAATACCCCGAATCACTACTTGGGCTTCTCAAAATAGATGGTCTTGGAGCAAAAAAAATCAAACAAATTTATACAGAACTTGGAATTATAGACATTGAGGGTCTTGAATCGTCTTGTATAAAGGGAGATGTTGCTAAATTGAGGGGCTTTTCTGAAGTTTCGCAGACTAAGATTTTAGACTCAATTCAGCACATCAGGAGCAATCCTAATTATAAGGTCACTAATATACATTTTAGGGATATTCAATGAAGCAACTTAAGTTAATATCGATATTTTTTCTTCTTTTTACGTATTTTTCAAAGTCCGAATCATTTATGCCTGCAAGGATTTTAAATCCTGAACCGGGTCATGCCATATCGGAAACAAAAATTGATATGGCTCTTTCATTTGCATTTACTATTCTTGATAGTAAACAATACATTAGCGCCAAAGAGCGAGATTCTGTTTCGTCTCATTTATATGAAATGAATGAAAAGCCGGAACTGATGAGAGTAGCAAATTTGACAAAAGCTGAAAATCTTCTTTTTGTAAAAGTGAATGTGCTGGGAAATATTATAAGAGCAGACATTGATATTATCAATTTTGCAGACACTACTAAGCGTAGTCGTGGGTTTGGTTATGCTTTAGTTCGATATTATGATAACGAAACCGGAGATTTGATTTATGACCCGGCACTATTGACTTCTATTCAAAGGGCTTTAGCAGTTGCAATGAATGATTCACTACTTTTCGTTGATTCAACCAAGGGTTTCAACGTACGCCCTCTCCCAACATTGGTGATTGGTAGTATTTACTATGTTGATTACGAAGCGTTCAAGGATTGGGAAATAATGCGTAATCATGTTGTATCCTCATATTCGGCTGTCGAATCAATTTTTGAAGCAGCCTATAAAAGCGATAAATACGTTGTTTATGACCTTGCAACAAGGGATTCGGTATATACTAAATTCAAATTATACGGAATTGAAAATTATGCCGCGCCGTCTGAACATGAGTTGGATGCCTTGTATAAAGTTGGTGTAGATTATTTCATAACGGGCTCATTAGAACGTCAAGAAAAGGGTGCGAAAGTAATGATGAGTTTATACGCTATCCGAAACAGAGGCTTATTATTAATAGAAGAGGTTGAAGGAATTCTCAATAACGACAAATTGAGTGAATTACAAGTGCTGGTTAGGAAATTGACACGAGAGTTACTTGAATAGATTTTTTATTCAGCGATTACAATCATAATTTTATCAAAATATGCTTCACCCGTTGGACTTTCGATTGCTTCAAAGTAGAGTATATAAGGTCCGACGGGCAATTTCATACCCGCATCGTCTCGACCGTCCCAAGCGAAGAAACCTTCGTTTGACGTCCAATATTCAGATAAAATTATTCTAACTGGATTTGCAGCCATATCATATATTTTTGCAGAAATTTTGGCTCGTTCATAAAGTAAACTGTAGGAAATCAAACAATGATTGCCATCGCTTGAAATATTTGTTGAAAATGGATTTGGAGCAGCATTTAACATGCCTTCTCGTATTAGTTCAACATAGGTTGAATTTTGCAACCCCGGAGTACCGCCTGATGGTTGCATACAAGTCGTCCATGACATTTCTTCTGAAGATGGCATCTCTATATTGATTTTCTCCAAGCTTCGGTTTCTGGTATCAATATCGTCTTTTATATGCCATTTTATTAAATATGTCAGCGAATCCAAAATGCTTTTATCGGGCATCGCCAGTACAAGCAAATCTTCACTATTGTTCAAATTCAATTTATTATTTGGAATGTTAACGTTTTTTAAAATATTCAAATAATCATAATTCTCCAAAATCGTGCTATCATAAGCAATTACGAAATATTCCTTTGGAGGAATAATTAAATTCTGAAAAATATACTTTGGAGACCAAATTTCGGCTCTATCGAATAAGCCCACACCATTCAAATTTACCGCTTTATTTTCGTGATTATATAATTCGATATATTCGGAATATTCGGCACTTGTTTCAAACATTATTTCATTAATCGTTATTTTGGGTATTTTGCCCTTCATAAATGCAGGGAATCTTGAGACATTATTCTCAGGATTATCATCATTTGAAGCTAAAACTTCAATTTGTATGTTGTATATTGAAGAATAAAATTCTTCAGTATTTAGTGCATTTTCAATCTCTACAATTGCAATATTGTCATTCAGAACAATTTGGGAATCAAAAAATGCTTCACTTTCATCAAATTTATTATCGAAATTCAAATCGGCATACATCACAAGTTTACAGGAACTGATAGATTTCGCACCAATGCTTTCAATCAAAACCGTAATCGTGTAATCATCAGTATTTTGGGCGGCACTTGTAATCGAAATATCATAATCTAAAGGGAACACACTATTTCGTCTTCCGGGTGTAGCACCGCTAATGTCCGCAGAGTGCTTTAAATTACTCGGTGTGGATGCCGGTAAATTTGAATAAACCCGTTCTAAAGATACGCCCTTGATTCCATGTTTCATGTCATAAAATACACCATCGAGCACTACTGTATCTTTGTTGAATACTTTGAGCGAGTCAAATGTATTATTCAATGCGGGAATATTGAACTGATATAATCGAACATTATCATTAACAGTACGGTGTGTTTTAAACAGACTTGTATCTTTAGTTATGATACAATATGATTTTCCTTCAAGAAAAAAATCTTTTAAGGTACGACACGATGCAATATCGCATATAATTAAATAATCTTGCAAATAAAGATTATCGGAAGTATTAAAGAGCTCAAGCCATTCCGGTTCTGTTCCATTTGGAACAGGCATCAATTCATTCACAATTATCTGGGAATGTGACTGGAATATAAAACAAATAAAAAGAAACAATATAAGCGAAAAATGCTTAGCCATTGTAATATTTTGCAATCTTCGACATATCGGAATTTTCTAATAGATGATAAAGCAATTTCTTATATAATTCTAAATCTTGTTCATTAAATCGTGAAAATTTAGGGCTATCAACATCGAGAACACCATATAAAACATCATCAACAATCATTGGAATAACAATTTCCGAATTTGAAGCATAGTCACAAGCAATGTGCCCGGGGAACTCATGAACATTATCTACTATAATATCTTTTCTTTCGAGAGCAGCTGTGCCACATACTCCTCTTCCGAGTTCGATTCTGATACAAGCCGGTTTTCCCTGAAAAGGTCCGAGAATCAGTTCATCGCCACTTAAAAGATAAAAACCTACCCAGTTAATATCTTCAATAGCATTAAAAAACCATGCTGCAAAGTTAGATGAATTAGCGAAAAAGTCAGGCTCGTCCTCAGTCAGAGCCTTAATTTGCACAACAAAATCTATATTTTCATCAATTTTATTCATTCAATTGTTTAAAATTAAGCAAAGATAGTGAATTGAACAAAAAAAAAGTGAAATTGTTACTGAAACAAATTCACTTCTTTAAAAAAAAAGATAAGTCTATTTTACGCGTTCCATGTAATTGCCTGTAGCTGTATCAATTTTCACCACATCGCCTTCGTTGATAAAAAGAGGTACATACACCTGAGCACCAGTTTCGACAGTAGCCGGTTTTAAAGCATTTGTGGCAGTGTCTCCTTTCATTCCAGGTTCAGTATGAATAATTTGAAGTGTTACGCTCGGGGGCAAATCAACGCCAAGAATAATTGAGCCTTCAAAATTGACTGATACTTCTTGATTTTCTTTTAAAAATCGGATACTATCTCCAATTACCTCTTGCATGACCGGAATTTGTTCGTAATTTTCTTGGTCCATAAAGACTAAAGAATCGCCATCTTTATATAGATACTGGTATGATTTTTTATCAACTCGCACAAACTCAATTGATTCGCCTGCACGAAATCGGTTTTCGGTCAGTTTGCCTGAACGAACGTTTCGCATTTTCACTTGGAAAAAGGCACGGAGATTTCCCGGAGTTCTGTGCTGTGAATCAAGCACTTGGCATAGTTCGCCATTGTATTTGATATAAGCACCCGGTCTTAAATCTGATGTAGTTCCCATTTTTCGATTACATATTATTTACAAAATTTATATCTATGCCAAGAAGTTTGAACATCGGTTTTATTTTGTATAAAATGTTCAAAAAGTCAATCAGTTGATAAAATTCAAGTAGATTTGAAATGATTAACCTATTAACCGAAATAATCCTTACCCAAATAATCTAATGTATAAGAAATTGTATTCATTCCGAATGGGTTGTGACCAATGATTTTCTTAATAAAGTTCTTTTTCTCAAGCCATGATAAATTAAGGCTGATTTCTTGGTCGCTATATTTAGAGAGTTTTTCATGAATTGAAATCACTTCTCGCATTTCGTCTCTTAGGTAGTGAAGAATATCAACGTCACATTGATTTAATTTCACAGGTTTAATGGGTTCTTTTGCAGGCTTCCCTGCATAACCCTTTTTCTTGGCAGCAAACATCATTCGTCTTTTTATTAACTGAAAATAAATAAAGTACTAACTTATTATTGATTTGTACTAAGCGAAATTAATCAAATTCAACAATATTTCAAAAAAAAGTTGAAAATTTTTTAGATTAATATCAATTTATCAAATATTGAGATTTCAGTTTCATGATTCTATCATAGGAAATCTTGATTCGCTCTCGCGAAATTTTTCCGTTTTTGACCAAATCAATTATTATTTTATGGGCTTTATCAGCGATAATTTCATCATATATAAGATTGTTAGCAAAAATGATAATATCCGAACCGGCTAAGATAGTTAATTCGATTGCATTTTCAAGTCCGTAGTGTTCAGTAATGGATTTCATGTTCATATCATCAGTTATTACCACACCATCAAAATTTAATTGCTCACGCAAAATTCCTGTAATGATATTTTTCGAGAGAGTTGCAGGATATCGGGCATCAAGATTGGAATTGAAAACGTGTGCTGTCATAACCACATCTGCCTTATCCAAGTCAATGAGTTGTCTGTAAGGTTCGAGTTCGATGTTCTGCCAAGTCGAAGTAACATCAGTAAACCCAAGATGAGAGTCTGATTGGGCGCTACCATGACCCGGAAAATGCTTCAATGTTGTGATGATTTTTTTCTTGCGATGCTCATTAATCAAAATTGCCGAATTGCGAACAACAACATCTGGTGATGCGGAAAAACTTCGCTCTATTGCTCCAATTGCAGGGCTTTCGGGATTAATATTCAAATCAACTACCGGCGCAAGATTTTGATTGAATCCGGCTTCACTAAGAGTTTTAGCTGTTAATTGACCAAAAAGAGTTGTCAAAAATTCACTATCGGATTCACCAAGATATTGTTGCGAAACGGTCTCAGGAAAACCAAAAAATTCATTCAACCTTGCAACGTATCCACCTTCTTGGTCAACAGCAATTAGTAATCGTATTTTAGCATAAGATTGTAATTGCGAATTAAGTATTTTTACTTGCCAAGGAGATTGAATATTTCTAATGCCGCTACCGATAGCAACATCACGACTAAACAGTACCACACCACCTACACGACCATTTTTGATTTGTTGAGCGATTTGCGAATTATCATCAATTTCCAATCCTCTGAACCCGACCATGAGCATTTGCCCAACCCATTCATCAAGCTCTTCGTCTGAAGTATTGGTAGAGTTGTCTTCGCTACAACTTATTGCAAAAATTAAGAGAAATATGAGTAAAAGTATTTTCTTGAGCATAAAATATTTCAAAATTTAATCCGAATTTGTAACTTTTGTTTGACTAATGTGTCTTAAGTTTGTTTTTACAAAACTAACAATTTAAAAGTATGAAAAAAATTATAATATTTTTGTTTTTTATCTTATATATGCCATCTTTGGCGGAAGAACTGCACCCAGAGTATTATGCCAACAAAGTGGTTATCAAAATCAAGACCAATAGCGTCGAATCATTGAGCAATGAAACAAAGCAAGTGCTGAATTCGCTTTTGGGGCAATATAAACATAGAACATTTCTGAATCCTGCACTAATTGAACAACACAACTTGCGTCATAATGATAACTTGATGAGTTTGGGCGGTGGAAGCAATGTTACTTCTCCCATTCACAGAATACTTGTCTTTGAATACACTTCACCAATTGACCCATTAGTCGCAGCAAAGAAAATTTCAAATTTATTTGAAATCGAATACGCAGAGCCAATTTTCATCAGGCAATTTGCTGATTTGCCAAATGATTCATTGCTTTTAGAACAATATATGCTTCCACTGATTGGAGTAATACCTGCATGGGAAATTATGGATTCGACTGATTCTGACACTATAGTAGTGGCAGTAGTTGATACAGGTGTTGATTATTTACACGAAGATTTGCTTGGCACATTATACATCAATCCGGGAGAAGACGGATTGGACAATGAAGGGAATGACAAAAGAACAAACGGAATTGATGATGATGAGAATGGATTTGTAGATGATTTCATGGGTTGGGATTTTGGGAGCAACTCGGACGAGAGCGGGTTTGACAACGACCCAAAGCCGGGGCACGCTCACGGTACTCACGTAGCGGGAATTATCGCTGCAATTCGCAATAACGAAAAAGGGATAGCAGGAATCATGAACAAAGTAAAAATCATGCCTGTAAAGATAGGCTATGACTCGCAATTCAGCCGAACTTTGGTTAATGGTTACGATGGAGTATTGTATGCTGCTATGAATGGTGCCCAGGTCATAAATTGTAGTTGGGGCGGTGGTGGATTTTCTGAAGCCGAGCAAGAAGTAATTGACGCTGCAAATACCTACGGTTGCGTAATTGTAGCCGCTGCGGGCAATAATGCGGTCGAATCTTCATTTTACCCAGCTGCTTATGACGGAATCATCTCGGTGGCTTCTTCCACCGCATTAGACCAAAGGTCGGGGTTCTCGAATTTCCATTCCACAGTTGATATTTCAGCGCCGGGTACTCAAATTATGTCAACGATACCAATTGATATATATACTTCATGGGACGGCACTTCAATGGCATCGCCCGTAGTTGCAGCTTGCGCTGCAGTTGTCAGGAGTATGTTCCCTGAATATTCAAACAAAGAAGTCGCTGAAGTACTAAAAGCTACATCGGATAATTTTTATGACAAAAATACATTCTATATCGGGAAACTTGGTGCCGGCAGAGTAAATTTGCTAAACGCCATTACCAAAAAAGACCCAAAATGGGTTTCGCTTCATACTACGGAAGTAATTGATGAAGATGGCGATGATATCGTATCGCCCGGAAATTTAATATCAATCAATTTGACTTTGAGCAATTACTTGGCAGATGTTGATTCGGTTTACATCAAAGCCTATGCAGAAACTTTTAATGCCGAAATGCTTGTTGATAGCGTTTGGGTAGGCACAATACTCAAGAATTCAATTGTAGGTGCAGGTCAATCCTTACGTTTGCGGATACCTGACGATATTCCGATCAATCATAGATTTAATGTGCGAATCCAAATCACTCGCGACGGCTATTTCACAAATGTAAATGCTATCGAACTAATGGCTCGTCCATCATGGCGGACTCTTAAAACCAATAAATTGAAAGCGACGGTAACAAGTCAAGGTAATGTTGCATATAACGATTTCCCGAATAATCAGATGGGAGAAGGTTTTGCGTGGAATCAATCATCAGGTATGCTGTTTGAAGGTGCATTGATGATAGCTGCAGATAGTTCTATGGTAGCAAACGTTGCCCGAGGTGCAAGCGGAAATAATGCTAATCGCCACTTTGAAATCGTAAAATCAATCGAATTTGTTGAAAGAACTGAGGAAGTAAATCACACTTATACGGAATTCAAAGAAAAGTTGGATTCAGTCATGGTGGGTGTTTCCGTGCTTAATAACGCATTTATATTAAGCTCGGAAGGTCTTCGAGATGCACTCGTTTTGAATTACGATGTGATTAACCAATCGGGTCTCTATCGCGATTCATTGTTTGTGGCAATGTATTTCGATTGGGATATTGGTCCTGGTGGTTCTAATAATGTTGCAAAATGGGATTCAGACAATGAATTCGGCTATGTTCAAAATATTGCAAATGAAAGCTATCCGCTAGCTGCCGTGAAAATGCTAAATCAAGGCGAGAATAATTTCTATGCAATTGATAATGACGGCACAAGCGAAGATAATTTCGGTGTTTACGACGGATTTAGCACTAAAGAAAAATGGTATATGATGAGCAATGGTATTGCAAGAGCAGAATCGGGAGTGAAAGATGTTAGTATGGTGATTGGTTCAGGACCGCTCAGAGTGAGACCTGATGACACTGTAAGAGTAACTTTCGTTGTATTTGCAAATGCGGATTATGAAGCACTCGTTAATACTTCAAAAGATATTAAGTCATTATTACCAATGAAAATAAACCCTGATGGAGCCTTTAATTCTCGTCCAAAAAATGCTTTCATTCATAAAATTTATCCGAATCCCTCGACCGGCAACCAAGTCAATATCGAATTCGCAGTGACTGAATCAAACTTAATAACTATTGATGTAATTGATATTACAGGCAAACAAGTCAAAGAGCTAATCACAATTTCGGGAAATAAATTCTCGGAGTATTATTTGTACAGTTTCAACGCAAGCGAATTGGCTATCGGTAAATATTTCGTCCGATTGGCAAGCGTTTCCACGACTGACGTTTATCCATTTGTAATCGAAAGATAATTATTTAACTATAAAAGCAACTTGGAAGTAATTGTTTACAGCAGCGATTATTTCAGTTTCTATTCGGAATGCTTTTGTAAATTCCATATATGCTTTGAATTCATGCATCGGCACCCCGAATTCGTCAAAAATGATAATGTCATCTTTGCGTAAAAGGTGTGCCATAGAAGTAAGCACAAACAAAGTTGAAGTGTATAAATCGGCATCAATATGGATTACTTTGCGTCTTTCATTTTTGTAATTTTGAAGAAAAACCGGCAATGTGTCTTGGAATAGTCCGACTAAAAAATCAGCTCTATTGTCATTGATTTCGGGTAATTTCCCATCAGCGGACATATCACCTTTTTTGAACAAATTCCAATCTTCAGGAAGACCTTCGAAAGTATCGAATCCATAGAATCGCGAATCTGCATTGTTATTATTTCCAGCCCACCATTTGAATGTTCTGCCATAAGCCACTCCAAATTCGAGATAATCAATCGGGCAATCTAAAGCGTACTTTTTCATGATAAAGTCGAAAAGCTCAAATCTTCTGCCTGTACCGAAGTTTGGATTGAAAAAGTCATCTAATTCGGGCTTGATAATCGAAGCTCTCCAACGCGAAAATTCATTCAAATAAGACAAATTGAACATAAAACCATTCATTAAGCCGAAAATTTTGTGTAATTTCAGCTTCAAAAAGATTGCCTTCGTTTTACGAATGAAAAATAATTTTACTTTCATATTTTTTATTTCTTTTTTGCGACACGTGTTTTTGGCTTTACAACAGCTTTATCGAGTAATTCTTTACATTCTTCGAGAGTCAAATCAGCAGGATTCTTGTCTTTCGGAACTCTGGCGTTTTTCTTGCCGTCAGTAACATAGGGACCGAATTTTCCATTTAGCACTTTGATTGAATCATCGTTTTCAAATTCTTTCAAAGTATTAGCTTTTTTGGCATCAGCTTTAGCTTCAATTCTAATAATTGCTTCTTCGAGCGTTATTTCATGAATCTCTTCCTCTTTAATAGAGACGAAGATTTTATCATGTTTGAGATATGGTCCGAAACGTCCTATTTGAGCTGAGATTTCGATACCATTTGAATCAACTCCGATTATACGCGGCAAATCGAATGCCTTCAAAGCCTCTTCGAGGGTGATTTGGTCAATCCTCGAATTTTTCGGCATTTTAGCGAATCTCGGCTTATCCTCATCATCAGATTCGCCGATTTGCAACATTGGTCCGTATCTGCCTATTCGGGCAATAATTGGTTTGCCTGTTTTCGGGTCATTCCCCAAAACACGATTTTCGACAGCATCAGTACGTTTAATATCTTGAGAGGCTTCGATAGTCTTGTGGAATTTGCCATAAAAGCCCTGAATCATCTTTTGCCAAGTTTTTTTCCCTTTAGCAATATCGTCAAATTCGCTTTCTACCTTAGCAGTAAAATTGAAATCCACAATTACGGGAAAGAATTTCATCAGAAAGTCATTTACGACCATTCCGATGTCAGTCGGGAATAACTTAGATTTTTCAGCACCGGTAATTTCAGTTTTCTGTTCGGATTTTAAGCCATTGCGTGTCAAATTGAAATATGAATAAGTTCGCTGCTTACCTTCTTTGTCTTTCTTTTCGACATATTCTCTATCTTGAATTGTTGAGATAGTAGGAGCATAAGTCGAAGGGCGACCAATACCGAGTTCTTCCAATTTCTTCACAAGGCTTGCTTCCGTGTATCTCGGAGGCGGATTTTTGAAAGTTTCACGTGAAGTAATTGAAGAATAATCAACTATTTGCCCTTTGGCAAGTGGTGGTAATATTTTTGTTTCGTCATCGATACCGTTTTCATCGTCGCTTGATTCAAAGTATAACTTCAAAAAGCCGTCAAATTTGATTACTTCACCTGTCGCAACGAAAACATTATTATCGTTAGATATTTCAATATTAGCTGTAGTGCGTTCAAGTTCAGCATCAGCCATTTGGGAAGCCATTGTACGTTTCCAAATCAAATCATACAATCGCATCATGTTGGAATCGCCCTTGATTACCGATTTAGACATATCTGTCGGACGAATTGCTTCGTGAGCTTCTTGAGCCGAAGCTGATTTTGTCTTGTAATGGCGAAGATGGAAATATTTACTGCCATATTCGGCACTAATTACTTTTTTTGCTTGTTCGAGAGCAGAGTCAGCTAAATTGAGCGAATCTGTCCTCATATATGTTATAAATCCACTTTCGTACAATTTTTGTGCTACTACCATCGTTTGTTTCACGGAAAAACTCAATTTACGGGATGCTTCCTGTTGCAATGTTGAGGTTGTAAATGGAGCAGATGGAGTTCGTTTTGATGGTTTAACAACTACGTCTGTTATTTTAAAATCGGAATTGCGAATTTTTTCTAAGAATGCTTTTGCTTTGTCGAAATCTTCAAAACGTTTCTTTAGTTCAGCTTTGAATTTCTTTCCTTCTTCCGAAATGAATTCGCCAACAACACGATAATTCGGTTCAGATTCGAATGCGTCAATTTCGCGTTCACGTTCTACAATTACTCTAACTGTGACGGATTGTACACGACCGGCAGAAAGACCTTTTTTGACTTTTCTCCACAAAACGGGTGATAGTTCATATCCCACAAGTCGGTCAAGTACACGACGTGCTTGTTGGGCATCAATCAAATTTTTATCTAAGGAACGAGGATTCTCGATTGCATTAAGAATGGCAGTTTTAGTAATTTCGTGAAAAACGATACGATTCGTTTTTTTGTCACTGAGCTTCAAAGTTTCGAAAAGATGCCAAGCAATAGCCTCACCTTCACGATCCTCGTCCGTAGCCAACCACACTGTTTCGGCTTGCTTAGCCAATTTTTTCAATTCTGTGACAACTTTTTGTTTATCTTGATTCACTTCGTATGTAGGTTTAAAGCCGTTTTCGATGTCAATTCCCATATCTTTTTTGGGCAAATCTCTGATATGCCCCACGCTTGAAGCCACATAAAAATCTGAACCAAGAATTTTTTCAATTGTTTTTGCTTTAGATGGTGACTCCACAATCACCAAGGATTTAAAATTGCTTTCAACTGTTTTAGCCATGTTTGATTTTCTGTTTTTTTAAATACAATTTGTCATAATAAGAATTAGGTTTTACGTATTACTCATATTAGAATTGCAAATCGAAATAAAAAGTAACACTAAAGGTTCAGAAATTACGTTCAAAATGCTATTGATCATTTATAATTTAAAAATATATTAGGAAAATTTATGAGTTTATTAGTAGGAAAAAAAGCACCGGATTTCAGAGGGAAAGCGGTAATTGGCGGTAATGCAGACTTGCTTACGCCTGACAACGCCTTTGTCGAAATATCAATTGATGATTATAAAGGTAAGTGGGTTGTACTTTTTTTCTATCCATTGGATTTCACATTTGTTTGCCCAACTGAAATAGAAGATTTCGGGTTACAATATGATAAATTCAAAGAATTGAATTGCGAAGTAATCGCATGCTCGACTGACAGCCACTATTCGCACTTGGCTTGGCGCTCATCACACAATAGTTTGAAGAATCTACCCTATCCGATGCTTGCTGATTTCACTCGCAAAATAGCAACTAATTACGAAGTTTTGAAAGAAGAAACCGGCTATGCACTTCGCGGATTATACATAATCAATCCCGATGGCGATTTGGTTTATTCCGTTATACATCCCGAAGCGGTCGGTCGCAACACACTCGAAGTACTCAGAGTTTTAGAAGCATTGCAAAGTGGCAAACAAACACCTTGCAATTGGAATCCCGGCGAAAAAACTTTAAACTAATCATCCGATAATTTATCAGGAGTCTCTTATGCGATTGTCAATTTTTAATGTAGCCCTGCTATCATTGTTAGTTTTAACAGCTTGTTCGAAAAAGGAGGAGGAGCCTATTCCAGAACCTATCATCAAGGCAGAGCAGCGAACATATTCTGAATCTGAAAAGCGCTATATGGCAATTGGCGACAGCATAACAAATTTAGTATCGGAAAAATTAAAAGCCGAATTGATGAAAGCAATCAGCGAAGGCGGATACGAGAATGCAATTCAGTTTTGTAATATCAATGCTTTGCCGTTCACATCCAAAGTTGTGGACGGCACAGGCATGACGATTAAACGTGTATCGGCTGATTACCGAAACCCTCAGAACAAACCTGATGATTTGGAGGACGGTGTGCTTTTCGATTACACTTACGACGAGCATGTCGGTGAAGTCCCACAGCCATTGCTAATGAAAGCTGATGGCAAATTGCATTATTTCAAACCAATAATTGTGCAAAGCTTTTGCTTGAGTTGTCACGGCACTCCGGGAGAAGAATTAAATGCAGATTTGTATAAAAAGATTAAGGAACTATATCCCGATGACTTAGCTACCCGATATAAATCAGGGCATTTGCGCGGCGCTTTTCATTTAGTTTTTGGGGATGAGGGGGAAAAGGAGTAGATTTAACATTAGGGATTTAGAAAACGAGAAAAAAAATTATGGAGATTACAGCGAGAATTACGGGAATAAAATACAAGTTCACAAACAGTAATTTGCTCCCTGCGTTTGCACTTGATTCTAATGATGTTAATAAACTGCCAACAGCGTGTCTCATAGAACATGGTAAACATCAGTTTGCTATATCGAAGTGGGTGTCGCCAAAGAGAACTCGCTCATATCCTTATGAAAGAGTTTACAATACTTTATCTTATCCCAAAAGAATAACTATCATCCCTATAATAAAAGATGAAGGTTTGTTAGGAGATAGAGATTATATTCAATGGGACACAATCTCGCTCATGTCCCTGTTAGATGTTTATGTTATACTTGGTTACTATCATAAAGCATCTAAAAGAGGTTCTAAAATCACAAAGCAACAATTTGAAAACTCTTATATAAAGTCCAAAATCATTGAAATTAGCCAATATCATAGTTCAGCTTTACATTGGAACCTGAATGAATTGAACGCCAACATTCATAATATAATTGATAACGTTAGAACTTCATATGAACAAATTTCGATTGACACAGGAGTACAACTACACAATCCGGATGGTATAGTAAAATTTAAGGAACAAATCGGCAAAGACGTTTCCCTTTTTATGAATTTTTCTAGAAATAAGGCATTACAATCACAATCAAGAGAGTTCATAACAATTCAGCCCAAAGAAAGATTGGCTTCGCTAACTAAAGCAAAAATTACAATAAACAACTATCTTGGTGGACTGTATTATTTGACTGTTGATGAAATTTTAATAGATAAAACAAAATTGAAGTTGATTGAATCCAAACATAGTGCAAACAATCTCTTCCCAAGTAGAGGCGATATAAAAGACGGCTTATTGAAAATGGTTTTATTTAGCAACTTGGTAGATGTTGAAGTAAATGGAATCACATATCAAAATGAAGCATATTTGAATCTCACTTCATCAAAATTAGTTGGTGAAGTTAGTTCCAACAGTAGTAAAATCAATTTTGAGGAATTTGTAAAAGCGAATTTACTTACTAACAATCAACTTCTCTTTATCCAAGAAATCTTTAAGGAAGCACGTTTGAACAATTTCACAATAAATATCCAACATTCATCATGATAAAAAGCCCTCTCAGATATCCGGGTGGTAAAAGCCGAGCAGTTGATTTGATCTCAACTTTGGTTCCTGAGTTCGATGAATACAGAGAACCTTTCTTGGGTGGCGGTTCAATGTTTTTGTATTTGAAACAAGTCCAAAAAAACAAGCAATTTTGGGTGAATGATTTATATCCTGAACTTTATGCATTTTGGATGATGTTGCAGAAAGATGTGCATGTACTTTTCGATAAAATTTACGAGTGGCGTTTGAAATTTCAAAATGGAAAGGAATTACATAAATTTTTAAACGAGAATTTGAAAAATTTCGGTGATTTGGAACGAGCAGCTGCATTTTTCATTTACAATAGGATTACCTTTTCAGGGACAAGTTTAAGCGGAGGTTTCAGTCAGGCTGCTTTTGAAGGTAGATTTACAAATAATAGCATACAGAAGCTCAAACAAGTTGCCGAGCTTCTGAATGGAACTAATATTACTTGCTCCGATTATGAAGAATTAGTAAAAGCAGATGGCGACAATGTTTTCATCTTTCTCGATCCACCCTATTTTTCAGCTACAAAATCTGCACTTTACGGCAAAAATGGAAATATGCACAAGTCATTTGACCACCTAAGATTTGCCAACAATATGAAAAATTGTACGCACAATTGGCTCATAACCTATGATGATAGCCAATATATAAGAGATTTGTTTTCGTTTGCAAACATAATGTCTTGGGATATGACATATGGAATGCGAAATGTAGGGAAAAATTCTGACCAAATAGGCAAAGAATTGTTCATTTCCAACTATTTGGAAGCATTGCCGACAAGCTCTCAGATTAACATGTTTGAATCTTCTATCATCGTCCCTGCTTAACACGTCTCTTTCCCTACTCCTCTCCCTTCGCTGCTTCCTGCTGAAAATGTTCCATCACTTTGAGTGCAATTTTTGAATTGACAATTCGTTCCAAATCTCGAATTCCGGCGATTTTGATTGCTGTGACGGAGCCGAAATGCTTTAGCAATTTTTCAGCCGTTGATTTGCCAATCCCCTTTATGTCTTGAAGCTCGGTATGTAGAGTGCGTTTTTTGCGTAATGAACGGTGATAGGTTATGGCAAATCTATGGGCTTCGTCGCGAAGTTGCTGGATTAGCCGAAGGCTGCTCGATGTTCGTGGCAATATCATTGACTCACTTTTGCCGGGCAGGAAGACCTCTTCGAGCCTTTTTGCAAGACCGATAATCTGAATTTTTTCGGTAAGATCAAGCTCATGCAAAACGCCATAAGCTGAGGACAGCTGCCCTTTGCCACCATCAACGATTATCAAATCGGGCAGCTCGCTCTCTTCGTTGATAGCCCGTGTGTAACGCCTTCTGATGACTTCTCGCATTGCTTCAAAATCGTCATTTCGCAAAACAGTTAAATTCTTATATTTACGATATTCGGACTTTTTGGGCTTCCCGTCCACAAAGACGACCATCGAAGATACTAAATCCGTGCCTTGGAGGTGAGAATTATCGAAACATTCAATTCGTCGAGGTACATTCTTGAGCCTTAAATCACGCTGCAAAGAAAGCACCGGTCGTGGCACAACTTGCTCGCGCTTTTCTTGAGCCATGATATATTCCTTCAACATGAAATGTGCGTTCGTATTAGCCATTTCGACATATTTTCGCCTATCGCCGATTTTGGGAAGCAAAATGTCAAGCGATTTGCCGCGCAATTCTGTGAGCCAATCAGTCATATACTCAATATCATCGACATCGCACGGTAAATACAATTCCCGCGGAATGAAATCGGATTCCATATACCATTTTTCAATCGTGCGTTGCATGATTTGCTCGTCAGTTTTTTCGATTGCGTTTTTGATTATATAATGGCGTTTGCCGATTAATTTGCCGTCGCGAACCTTCAAAACTAATGTACAAGCCAAATCATCAATTCGAGTCAACCCAAAAATATCGCGGTCCATCAAATCGGCGGAAACAATTTTTTGATTATTTGTATAATCCTTCAAAATTGCCAATTTATTTCGCATAACCGCAGCTTGCTCAAATTTCATTTCTTCGGCAAATTTTTGCATTTCCGATACGAGTATTTTTTCAAGTTCGTTAGTTTTTCCTTGCAAAATTTTAGTAGCATTTCGGACATTATTGCGATATTCCTCTACACTCACGAGTCCCTCGCAAGGTCCTTGGCATTTGTGTATATGAAAATCAAGGCAAATTCGGTGCTTCTTTTTCTCGATGCTTAATTCGTTTATATTCAAATCGCAACTACGTATATAAAACAAAGTACGAATGATTTTCATGAGTTGTTTGATATTCCTGACTTCAGTGAAAGGTCCGAAATATTTTGAGCCGTCTTTATCGACTCTTCGCGTAGGGATTAATCGCGGATATAGCTCATTTGTAACTTTGATATAAGGATATGTTTTGTCGTCACGCAAAAGCACATTATATCTGGGCTTGTGCTTTTTGATTAGCGTGTCTTCGAGTATAAGTGCTTCAACTTCCGAGTCAACCAAAATTACTTCAACATTGCGAATTTTATCCAACATTGCATTCGTCTTGGCATCGCCCATTCTGCCGAGATGGAAATATGAACGCACTCGACTGCGCAAATTTTTAGCTTTGCCAATATATATCAATTTCTCGTTTTCGTCAAAATATTGGTAAATACCCGGAGCAGTTGGCAGATTTGAGACCTTGCTTTTGAATTCTTCACTCGGATATTTTTCAGGTGCTTTCTTTTCGTCAGACATTTTTTAAAAATTTGTAACTAAAATTAAGAATTATTCGTAATACGTTTTTGAACATTGTCATAAAGGAAAGACGTGAAAAAAATAATATTAATACTATTCGCTGTGACATTGGCTTTTGCAGGCTGTCGAACTAATAATCTTGAAAATTATGATTTGAATCGAAAGAAAATCTACTTTGAAGAAGTCGTTTCGGCAAATGCCCGTCAGGTTGAGATTATACATGATGAAGCCCCACCGACAAATGAGAAAAAATCAACCGGTGAAACTATAGCCAACATTGCTGTATCGGTATCAAGCATATTTGTAGGCTCTGAATTGGAAAACAAATTAATACGTGCTGTGAATCCGGATTCAGTCGCTTACGCAGTTTCAGATGGAGTTGGCACTACTTTACGCAAATATCTGATGGTAGAGCCTGTGTGGGATTTGGTGGATGATGCTGAATTTGTGGCAACTACTACGGTCGAGGAAATTCGATTACATTCTACGTCCGGATCAATTTATATTAAAGTGCAAGCTAGCACCCAAATCACTTCTCGCAATGATGGCGAAGTAGTATGGGAAAACACTGAATCCGAATCATACCCATTGAGAAGCTATTACGGAGGGGAAGAAACTGCGATGGGACGAACGCTAAAGAATGTGCTTCAAACTACTGAATTGGCTTCATTGAGCGAAGACCAACTTCGCAATGCAATTAATGATGCCGCAACAAGAGTAGGAATCTATATGGCGGAAACATTGCGTAAGGATATTGCTAAGTCGAAAAAAGCTAAGACCTAAGTTGGTGCGGGGTGGGTATTAGAAACTGAAGGCAATCTTGAATACTTGAGCCCAGTTTGTAAATGCGACTAATCTCCATCCCAAAAATCCGCCGAAACCTATAAAAGTTAGTCCGGCAAATTGCTTGATTCGCAACATTGATGTTTCGGAAAGTTTGTGTTTGTTTCGCATTACAAAATAAGCGAGAAGGAATAACCAAGAAAAATTGCCGATTCCAAATCCAATCGAAAACAACAAATTAGTCCCGAATGATGATACGAACAAGTCCAATTTGTTGACCCATGCAGTCATTAGCATAAGTGTGGACATAAAGGAAGGATTGGCAATATTAGTCAATGCCATCGCAACGCCTAACAAAAATGGTCCACGGCTTTTGAGTGTAGATATAAAAGTAGGAGACTTTTTCAAGCTGACTTCGTCAGTTTCGATTTTATTCTTTTTGAATTGAGACAATCCAAAATATACTAACAGGGCTACGATTACGATTTGTATTGTGAGGTATATAAGAGGATTTGAATCTAAAAAATTGCTTAAAGTGGCTTCTACGGCAGTGGCGGCAAAAATAGCAATAACGCAATAGACAGTATCCATAAGTGCTGTGCCGATTGACAGCTCAAAACATTCCCTACGCCCGTTTTGAAGTCCAACCTTGACACAAGCCATTGCAACCGGTCCCGGTGGCATCGCCAAGATAAAACCAATTACTGCACCTATGATAATTGCTGTTAGCACTATAATCCCATAATAAAATCTAACATCTAAACAAATTAACGAAAAAAAATCAAAAAGTGTGTAAAAAATATGACACAATGTATTAATTTTTTTCATACTCACCAAATAAAAAAATCACATGAAAATATTTTAACCATTTCTTCATACTTCATAATTAGAAATTAAGATTTTGTATAGTTAAACTTTTTTATAATATTTGAAAGTAGAGTTTTGTTTTTTTCAGATATCTTATTTCCAATGAGCGACAAGAAAGATTTAATCAAAGCACTTGGTTTATACACAACGATTGCAATAGTAGTAGGTGCCGTAATCGGCTCGGGAATTTTCAAAAAGCCATCAGTGATGGCAATGTATTTGGGCTCGCCCGAGCTTGTGATGCTAATTTGGATTGTCGCAGGATTGATAACCTTAGCAGGTGCATTGACAAACGCAGAAATTGCAGGGATGATTACCGAAACAGGAGGACAATATGTCTATTTCCGAAAGATGTATGGTGATTTGACTGCCTACTTGTATGGATGGTCGCTTTTGGCAGTAATTCAAACTGCTTCGATAGCATCAATTGCATATGTTTTTGCTGAATATAGCGAATACTTTTTCCAACTTCCTCGATTTGCGGCTGAAATTGAGAATAATTTCAAATTATATATGCCATTTGTAGGTGTGATTTATCCTCTCAAGAATGTTGGTGTTAAAATGCTGACTTCAGGAGTTATCATATTTCTGACAATTGCGAACTATTTCGGTATCAAAAATGGCGGCAGAATTGCTGATATATTCACAACAACTAAAGTGTTGGCAATTTTATTGTTGATTTTTGCCGGGTTTGTATTTGGCAATGGTACAACTGAAAATCTGACGAATGACATTCCGAATTTTTCATTTGCGGGGCTTGGCATTCTTGGTGGAGTCGTGGCGGCGTTGTCTGCGGCATTTTGGGCTTATGACGGTTGGAACAATGTCACTTACATCGCAGGAGAAGTGAAAAATCCGGCGAAGAATATTCCTATGGCTTTGACTATCGGCACTTTAATCGTCATTGGTGTTTATATTCTGACTAATCTTTCCGTTTTTTATGTTTTGCCAATTGAAATTGCTGCACAATCGCATCTTGTGGCAGCCGATGCAGCCGAAAGAGCCTTAGGTCCAATTGCCGCAGGAGTTGTTACGGCTCTTGTGATGATTTCGACATTTGGCACAGCCAACGGTACAATCATGGTAAGCGCCCGAGTATATTTTGCAATGGCTCGACGCAAAGTCTTCTTTTCGGGTCTTGGTCAAGTGCACGAAAAGTACAGAACTCCTGCAAATGCTTTGATTTTGCAATGTATTTGGTCCTGTGCCTTTGTTTTTAGCGGCTCATTTGATGATTTGACCGATATGCTCATTTTTGTCTCTTGGATATTCTATGGTCTTGGTGCATATGGAGTTTTTGTACTTCGCAAAAAGATGCCGGATGTACATCGACCATATAAAGTACCTTTTTATCCCATATTACCGATACTATTTGTCCTTTTTTCCCTTATTTTTGTAATATTGACTTTATTTAATGATATTAGTAATTACATTAATGGCGAAAGTGAAATGATAAATTCAGTTTGGGGCTTGTTAATGGTTTTAATTGGGATTCCGATATTTTATTATTATAGAAAAAGAAACAAAGAATGAAAATTGTGGTAACTTGTGGAGATGTTAATGGCATCGGTTTGGAAACTTTGCTAAAGTCCGCCGATGTTATGTCATCGAATTTATATTTCAAAGATACTGAATTTTACTTGGCTTGCAACAGTCAATCATTGCTGGAATATGCAAAAAAAATTGGTTATGATATTGAAATTCTCAATGAACGTGTAATAGTCTCAGACCATTACATGAAGATACTTGAGTGCGATAACTACTCCCCTGTAGAATTTGGGAAAGTGACCAGAAATGCAGGCTCACTTTCTGTGGAGTCGCTCGAAAAAGCAATTGTCCAAACGCTCAATCATAAATTTGATGCATTGGTAACATTGCCAATCAGCAAGGAATCTGCTTATCTTGCCGGATTCAAATATCCCGGACAAACCGAGATGTTGGCTGAAAAATCGAAAGTAACGTCGCCTTTGATGATATTATTCAAAGATGATTTGAGAGTAGCTTTGGCTACAATTCATGAGCCACTAAGAAAAGTACCTGATTTGATAACAAAGGAGAAATTGATTGCATTGATTAGTCAATTCAATAATTCTTTAAAAATTGATTTTGGAATTGAAAAACCCATAATTGCAGTTCTCGGGCTGAATCCTCATGCCGGAGAGAATGGTAAAATCGGGATGGAAGAAAATACTATCATTAGCGTTGCTTTGGACCATTTAAAAACTGATGGAGTATTAGTTCGTGGACCGTATCCGGCAGACGGATTTTTTGCTCATGGTGATTATAAAAACTTCGATGGTATTGTAGCGATGTTTCATGACCAAGGATTAGTTCCTTTGAAATTGTTGGCACATGGTACGGGTGTCAATTTTACTGCAGGTTTGCCTGTTGTTAGAACTTCGCCGGATCACGGAACAGCATATGGAATTTCGGGCAAAGGCATTGCATCACCGAATTCTTTGATAGCAGCACTTATATCGGCTGTTAAAATCGTCAAAGCACGAAAAAATCACAAAAACTAAAATTTTTACAGAAAATTAATCGAAATTCGCATTTTTTTTGATAACTTAGTAATCTATACTAATCATTTTTGAATATTTTATTTTGGAGTTTAAAATGAGTTCCCTAATACACGAAATTTACGGAAGACAAATACTTGATTCACGCGGCAATCCTACTATTGAATGTGAGGTGGTACTTGAAGACGGTTCCTTTGGCACTGCCGCCGTTCCATCGGGTGCAAGCACCGGAGAACATGAAGCACACGAACTACGCGACGGCGATAGTAGTAACTATCTTGGTTTAAGCGTTGGAAAAGCAGTAGAAAACATTAACGACATAATCGCAGAATCTCTCGAAGGAATGGATGCCACAGAACAAAGACAAATTGACGACATGCTTTTGGAATTAGACGATACCGAAAACAAGTCAAAACTTGGTGCGAATGCAATTCTTGCCGTTTCTTTAGCAAGTGCTAAGGCTGCAGCAGAATATTACGGAATGCCGCTTTACAGATATTTGGGTGGTATCAGAGCTGAAATGTTGCCTGTACCTATGATGAACATTCTTAACGGCGGCAAACACGCTGATAACAACGTTGACATTCAGGAATTCATGATTATGCCGGTCGGTGCGGATAATTTTTCTGATGCACTCAGAATGGGCACCGAAATCTATCACCATCTCAAATCTGTCCTCAAATCGAAAGGGTATAGTACTACAGTTGGAGATGAAGGCGGATTTGCACCATCACTTAAATCGAACGAAGAAGCTCTCGATGTCATTCTTGCTGCAATTGTTGCTGCAGGCTATAGACCAAACGATGACATTTTACTGGCTTTGGACGTTGCAGCAAGTGAAATGTACGTTGACGGCAAATACAAAATGTTCAAATCCTCAGGCAATATGCTTACATCTCAAGAAATGATTAAATGGTATGTTGACTTGTGCAACAATTACCCGATTATTTCAATCGAAGACGGGCTTGGCGAAAACGATTGGGAAGGCTGGGGAATGATGACTGAAGAATTAGGCGAAAAAATTCAAATCGTAGGTGATGATATTTTCGTGACTAATCCTGCATTCCTTTCACGCGGAATCGAAGAAGGCGTAGCAAACTCGATTTTGATTAAATTGAACCAAATCGGAACATTAACTGAAACAATTGATACAATTCATTTGGCTCAGAAATACGGCTATTCCACAATCATCTCGCATCGCTCGGGCGAAACTGAAGATTCGACAATTGCAGATTTGGCAGTAGCAATGAATGCCGGACAAATAAAAACCGGTGCACCTTGTCGCAGCGATAGAGTTGCAAAATATAACCAATTGTTGAGAATCGAAGACGCACTCGGCGCAGCAGGAATTTATGCAGGTCGTAGTATTATAAGTTAGATAAACATAATTTGTACAAATAACAAAATAGATTCAAATGATAAAATTCGGAACTGATGGATGGCGTGGACTGATTGCCAGAGATTTTACTTTCGAGAATGTACAAAAAGTAGCATTGGCTACCACTCGATTGATTATAAAATCGAACCCGAACTCGAAAAATTATTCGGCAGTGATTGGTTATGACACGCGTTTTTTATCAAAGCAATTCGCCATCGAAACTGCTTGTGTTTTGGCATGGCAGGGCATAACGGTCTATCTGACCGATAACATTGCTTCGACACCGCAAGTATCGTATCATACAAAGCAAAAAAATGTAGATTTGGGAATAGTGATTACGGCGAGCCATAATCCGCCGCTTTATAATGGATATAAGATCAAAGCGAATTTTGGCGGTCCTGCAAAACCCGAGGACATTGCGAAATTGGAAGTTGAATTGAAAAAGATTTGGAACAAGCCGCCACTGATGAAATTCAGAACATTGGAGGAATATACCAAATTGAAGTTAATTCGCTTGTTTTCATCGGCAGATTCATATTTGAGGCTTTTGAAGCGGAAAATTGACCTGGAAGCAATCAACAAATCAAAATTTAAAATTTTGTACGACCCTATGTATGGCGCCGGAATCAATACTATGAAGCATCTTTTGCCAAATGCGCATGAGATACACGGAACATACAATCCATCTTTCGGAGAGATTGACCATCCCGAGCCAATCGGCGAATGCTTGGGGATTTTGATGAGCAAAGTCGTCGAAGGCAAATACGACATCGGAATTGCAACCGATGGCGATGCCGACAGACTTGGGCTGATTGACCATGAAGGCACCTTCGTTGATTCGCACCGCATTTTTATGATCATGTTGAAATATCTGTTCGAGCACAAAAAGAAACGCGGTGCAGTAGCCAAAACGGTCTCGCTGACCACAATGGTAAATATGTATTGCGAGAAGAATAACATTAAATTGCACGAAACTCCCGTCGGGTTCAAACATATTGCAAAATTGATGAATGAGGAGAAAATCCTCATCGGTGGCGAGGAATCCGGTGGTTTGAGCTCTATTCTGCATATTCCTGAGCGAGATGGCTTGTTCAACGCGCTTTTGGTACTCGAAATTATGGCAAAGAGGAAAATGTCGTTGAAAGCATTATGCGATGAGCTTGACCAAGAATTCGGCATTCACAGATTCAACCGCAGAGATGTCTATGTTACCGAGGAAGTGAAATCTGCCATTTTGAATGCAGCAAACAAAAAGCCCAAGAAATTAGGAAGATTCGAGGTTTTGAACATTCAAGTTACGGACGGTTACAAATTTTTTGTGGACGGCGGATGGCTTTTAATCCGTGCATCAGGAACTGAACCTTTGATTCGATTTTACGCAGAAGCCAATACAGTGACCAAGGTCAACCAACTATTGGATGCCGGATTGAAGTTGAAGTGAGTTGGATTGATATTTTCTTGAACAGGATTATCAAGATTACAAGATAGACAGGATTAAGAAACAAATCTTATACATAAAAATGCCTGAAGAACCTCACCCCGAGAGGCTGACTCATAAGGGCAACTTTATTTTTTCAAGACAAACAAAATCCCCCTTAATGAGGCTGTCCAAATGGGCAGCCTCTTTTGATTTAAATTGGGGATAAAATTAGTCTAATTGATATAATAGGCATTGTAAATTTGATTAATTCACTAAAAATGTGTATTATTTCATTTTTTGGTATGTTTTGATGTTAATTTGAGGCTATTTTGGAGAGGTAAGAGAGATATTTTGCTTTTTTAAGCTACAAATTTGCTTA
>JAGXRP010000047.1 GCA_018335795.1 Desulfobulbaceae bacterium
TTTCATCCATGAAGCGGAAAAAGACTTTATTATAGCCACCATTCAAACTATCTAATGAGGCGTTCAAATCGGATAATGTGATTGTATCACCTTTGGTGAAATCAACTTTTACACCATTGCCTACTCCCGGATCACTATTGAAGAAATATTCACCCTTCACTAATGGAGCTGATTCTTGATTTTCTCCAGCACCTGCAAGATTTCCCTTAAAGAATAATCTTTGCTGATTGTAGGACCATAAGCCGTTTTCATCCATGAAGCGGAAGAAAATTTTATGGTATCCATTTTCCAAAGCGGAAATATCAACTTCGATATTAAGTAGTTCAACTGTATCTTGGTCTGCGAAATCAATTGCAATTCCATTTCCGATACCGGGGTCACTGTCGAAAAAGTACTCCCCCTTTACCAATTTTTGCGAAAAGACTTCAAATTGAATCAGTAAAAGAAGAATAAAAATGTATTTTAACAATTTCATAATATTTTCCTCATCTTGCTTTATTCCCTTTTACATTGAAGCGAAGGGTACCGTCGGTACCAACAATTGGGTTTACTAAATTAAAACTTTCTATCTCAGGTAATCTTGGTCTGCCTGAGTAATCATAAGTTCCATCTGCATTTCGGGGCCAAGGATATAGACCACCGCTTATACCAATATCAGTACTATCAGCCCCGGCATTTCTTGCTGGTGAATCATCTGCAAGACGAAGGTCAATGTTTTGTTCAACAACTCTATGAACACTATTCCATCCATCTAAAGCATTTGAGCCACGGTACTTTGGGTCTTGATTAATAATGTTGTTTGCACCATTATTATTACTATAAGGTAGTGTATTTTGCCTTGAATTAAAGGTTAAATTATTATTAAATGAACTATATTCAGCTTGGATAGGTGAACCTTTGGAAAAAATATTATTTTGGAATATTGTATATTTAGTTGAACCGTAACCACCTTGAAAAATTAACGAACCAAGCCAATATGGAGGATTTGAAGAATAAGTGTCAATAAAGAATATATTATTTAATACAAACATATTCGAACCCCTTGGATTATAAAGTCTATTAATGATATTATTTGAAACGATTATATTTTCGACATAATAATTTTTATCAAAAATCTGAATATTTTCACAAATTGAATTGTATATCAAGCAAGCATCTACCCTCTGCAAATCAATAGTCCCCATATACAAATTTTTTAAAATAATTCCCTTCACTAAAAGAGCCGGAGAAACTCTTCCAATACTGACTGAACCATACATCCCTTCAATAGTTACTGAATCGGCTAAAATAGTATAACTACAATTTGTGCTTTCTCTTCCACTTATCCATACACCCCAATATCCTGCTCCGATTATATGTAATTTTTTTGTTACATTAACATTGCCATAACTATTTGGACTATTATAAACAAATATAGTATCACCCGCTGCTGCACTATCTATAGCAGTTTGAACACTGCCAAACTGAGCAGGCATATTTGGATTATTGCTCACTGTCCATTGGGCTGAATATGATTTCAATATTCCAATGAACATAATAACAATAACTAGAAATAGACATTTCCTCATATTCCCAACTCCTTAATTAATGATAAAGAAAATATAATATTCGTTTTTGTATTTTACAAAGTAAATACCGTTGATAAAATTCTGTAAATTTACTATTTGATTATTACTTTGAATTAACTCCGATTGAATCATATTACCACGCAAATCATAAATATGTAATTCATTATAAAAATCTGAATCGTCTTTAATCACAAGGTATTTTTCTGACTGGTTGAAAGAAATATATCTTGAGTTATTAATTTCGTTCACGTTAGTACTTTCGAATTTGGTTCTGAAGCTACCAACTTCGCTCCATGCGCTCGAGTCTTTATCGCCAATTGCTAAAACTCTCCAATAATATAATTTATTATCTTCTAATTTATCAAAAATATCGTAATTATCATTGACTAAACTATTCAGAACATTTTGAGAAAAATTTATATTCGTTGATATTTGCAACTGGTAGGTATCAATATAAGGAACTGAAGTCCAACGAAGTTCAACATTAGGGTTAGTAACTTCTGTATTTACCGAAGGACTTACTAATTCAGGTACCGGTATTTTAGTATTGAACGACCATGTATTACTCCATGGACTTACCTCGTCCCATGAAAGCACCCGAGCTCTCCAATAGTACTTCTTTTGCAAGTCGAATTTATCGTATGTTATATTATTAGTTGTAGAAATCCTGCTTAAAAGCAAATCTTCAAAACCTGAGTCAGCGCTTATTTGAAATTCGTGATAGACATTATCATTAGTTCGAGCTTCGAGCATAGCTTGACTATCAATTTTTTTGGCGTTATTAAGGGGAGCCAGAAGATTGGGTTCTGTAATGCCGGCTTTAACTTTCAAATTGTATTTCAACAGCCCATTTGAGTTTGATGCTCTTCCCAAAAGGAAAGTGTTATCTTTAAAAAGCTTCACGTAATCAGATTGTGGTGCTTCTGCCAATTTATTCCATGTTCTTCCATAATCTGTTGTATAGAGAAGTAACGAATTTGTACTACGGTCAAAATTACTATCATCACCAACAATGATACCAAAATCACCGACAAAAGATGATGACTTTAAGTTTATACCATACTTGCTTAAATCCGATTTTCGCCATGAGAGACCTCCATTATTTGATGAATAAAAGGCATCATCAGCTAAAATTCTTCCATTGTTTATATCATCAAATTCAATTGATACAAAGTACTTTTTATAATTTGGGTCAATATTTCTGTTGTCCCAAGATGTACCACCATTGGTTGTAAAGAAAACTTTACCGGCAAAGTCAAGAACCCATCCATAATTTTCATTCACAAAACTAACATCAGTAAATTGATTTTTTGTAGGCAGCTCTCGTGAGTTCCACTTCTTACCTCCATCCGTTGTATTAATCAAAGTTCCAAGACTACCGACAATCCAACCATGTGTAGAATTTATGAATTGTATTTTTTTCAAAATTGGCGAAAAAACATTTTTGAATTCGTTGTTCATCGTCCATGAAGCACCCCCATTTGAAGAGAAACCTAACTCGTTACTCCAATTAAAAGCCCATATATTGTTCTCATCGAAAGCATGCAAGCTTTTAAAATCACCTCCAAATGTTCTAGGGTAAAAATCAGTTTTTGAACTTCGTTGAGTCCAGCTTTCACCACCATTAGTAGTACTATAAAGCAAATTATCCCAGGATATTAAGAAGCCGAGATTATCACTAAACATCTTCATATGCTGTACGCCGGGAATTATTTCATTGATTACTTTAACCCAGCTTTTGCCACCATCTGAAGTTGTATTTAAATTGTCGTCAATAGCATAACCGTTGGCATTGTTTCTAAAGGCAATTTTTCTTATATCACCATTATACGTATTTGAAATTTTAAGAGTATCCCAATTTTTGCCTCCGTCGTAAGAGCTGAACCAATCATCGTAAGTTTTGACATATATATGATTGTTACTGACAGAATAAAAGTCATACAATCTTGCTGGTGATTCTATTTCTGTCCAATTAATTCCGCCATCAGATGTGTTATAGAGTTTTCGATCTCTGATACACCAACCATTCTTATCGTCATTGAAATGTAATATTTCAAACCATCTAAGCTTGTCGTTTAATATCTGCCAAGTTAATCCTCCGTCATATGTTCGATATATAGCATACCATGATGCAATCCAACCATTTAGTGAGTCCAAAAAGTAAATATCAAGTACGTCTGCATATTCATCAGAATCAGGTAAAATACTTTGTAAATCAATTTTTTCCCAAGTTGATCCTGCATTTTCGGTTTTTAATAATATATTCCACTCCTGGTCTTGCTTATTTTCAGCTATTATCCATCCGGTATTGCTGTTTGTGAATAATATTTTATGAATGATATAATCCGGATACACATCTACAAAATACCAACGATTACCACCATCAATACTTCGATAAATTTTATTATCATCTGTAACTAAAAACCCGATTTCGTTGTTTATAAAATATACTTTATTAAAGTTCTTAAATTCTTTGTCATTTAACATTATCCAATTCTTGCCATCATCTGGTGATTTCATAAGCAAGCCGGAATTCCCCGCGATAAAAATCTCCGATTCATTAAAAGCAATATCATTTATTACTCCACCATGTGGTTTTGGGAACAACCATTCGAAAGTTGTTTCGTATTCTTGACTTAATACGATATGAAAATTTGCTATAAACAATAGCATCAGAGTTAATGTTGTTGATTTCATAGAAAAATCTCCTATATAATATAAAAAATGATTATTTACTTTTTGTGCCTTTTACATTAAAGCGTAGTGTACCTTCGGTACCAACAACAGTGTTTTTTAATTGAAAATACTCAATATTTGGTATTCTTGGAGCACCGGTATAGTCAAGTGTTCCATTAGCATTTCTGGGCCAAGGGAATAAACCACCTGTAACTCCTATATCTGTGGAGTCAGTGCCTGCGTTTATTGCCGGAGAATCGTTAGCAAGACGGTAGTCAAAATTATTATTGATTATTTCATGAACACTAAGACTGTAGGTAATGTTCCCTATAAACTTTGGATCTTGATTAGCAATATTTCCGGTACCATTATTATTACCATAAGGCAAGGTATTCTGAGCAGTGTTAAATGTCAGGTTGTTATTGATCGAGGAAAACTCTAATAGAGATGGAGTACCGTTAACAAATATATTATTTTCAATAGTTATCGCTTTTGTTGAAACACAAATACTATTACTAAAAACACTTCTTGTACTACCACATGTAGAATTTCTTGGGAAATTATTGTTTGTTACTAATATATGTGCCTTATCAGTACCACTTATAAATTGTATAAAACAATTTGTAACAATAAAATCTTTAACCAACAATTGGGTAGTATTTATATCTGTACACATAGAATTATAAATAATCCCTTTTTCTACATTCACCAAATTGATACCCCCAAGAATATTAGATAAAGTTAAATATTTAACTTTTATAGTACCTGATCCGGCAGTAATAGATGCATCGAAACCACTAATATTAACATTATCAGCGTTAATTATAAATTGAACAGAACTTTTTTTAGAGGGGTGATAACCTGCTCCAATTAAAGTTAATCCCTTGTCAATTGTAATTGTTCCATGATGATTAGGGCTATGATAAACATAGATAGTGTCTCCATCAGCAGCTGAGTTTATTGCAGATTGCAAACTTGTAAATTGAGCTATAAAGAGAGGATTATTGCTCACTGTCCATTGAGCAGCATTGACTCCAATTGCAGAAAACATTGTCATAACAGACACAAATAGTAAACCACAGAACCTTTTCATAAAACACTCCTTGATAATTTTAATGAATATTTCTCTTATAGTTACGCAAATCTAATAAGATTTTAAATGTTGTGCAAGTAAATATTTTGGTCACACTAAAAATACCAAATCTTACGTAGTGTAAATGAACATTTATTAATAAAAAAAACACCACCCGATAGAGTGGTGTTGTAAATTTTATTGTGTTATTTATTTGATTCCAAACTCAACTACCTATCTTCCTTCCCCTCTATTCTTTTTATCTCCTTGTCAAAATCTGAAACATAGTTCTTATCTTGATTTATGCGATATTTTTCATATTCGGATTCTGCTTTGATTTTTGCTTCGAGGGCAGTGATTTTTCCTTTGTTTTCTAAAATTGGGTAATTTGATAACTCGAGAAATTGAACGAGAAATGTAATCCAATCTTGCATTTTCATCAATATGTTGCGGTCTGCTCTGTTTTCTGCCAAATCCAAAAATGCGGATACTATTCGGTTAAGTTCTCGGATATGCTGTTCGTTCAGGTAATTCTTTGCAATCGTTACATCTGATTTGAGAATTTTGTCTTGCGGTGCATTTTTCCAAGTCGTCAATCCCATAAATAATTTAGTTGCATCTGCATTTTTGTAGATTATTTCAGCGGCTGTTTCACCGGTTATTGCCCAATGAAGTTTGTTTTGAACAGTTGCAAAAAAATCTTTTGTAATCGGTGCATCTTTGTCATAATCTACCGAAAGTGCATAAATATCGGTGATTTTCTGATAAAACCTGCGTTCACTGGCACGAATTTCCCGAATGCGTTCAAGCAATTCATCGAAGTAATCTTTCCCGAATTTCTTGCCTTGTTTCAACCTTTCGTCATCAAGAACGAAGCCTTTGATTATATATTCTTTAAGAGTCTGAGTAGCCCATATCCTGAACTGGGTTGCATTATAGCTGTTTACCCTGTAGCCCACTGCAATAATCATATCCAAGTTGTAAAAATCAATTTCTTCTTTAACCTCGCCTCTAAACCCACGGTTCACGACTATTTCCATTTTGGAAACAGTCGTGGATTCTTGAAGTTCGCCTACTACAAAGATATTTTTTATGTGTTTGCTGACAGCAGGCACACCGACACCAAACAGTTCAGCCATAGCTTTCTGGGTGAGCCAAAAGGTTTCGGCATTGTATATAACATCAACGCTTACTGTGCCTTCAGGTGTTCGGTAAATTATTATTTCAGAAGATGGATTTTTTTCCATTTTATTGATTCCCCTCTACTATCAAACTTCTTTTTGAATTAATAATTGCTGATTGAAGTTTCTTTAATAATTTTTCTTTTTCCGGTAATACAGTTAAATATTCTGCAATATGAATACCTGATTTGTCCAATTCGAGTAATTCAATTTGCTCATTTTTCTTACCTGCACACATTATAATTCCAAGAGGTGAACCTTCACCTTCTTGTCGTTCATACTTATCCAACCATCGTAAATAGAGCTCCATTTGCCCTTTGTATGAAGATTTGAAATCGCCCATTTTCAATTCAATTGCTATTAATCGTCTGAGTTTCCTATTGTAAAATAACAAATCAATGTAGTAATCATCATTATCTATTATGATACGTTTCTGCCTTGCAATAAATGTGAAGCCGACTCCAAGCTCCAACAAAAAGAATTCTAATTCCCTTGCAATTGCATCTTCAAGGTCTTTTTCCATATAATGGTCTTTTACACCTAAGAAATTGAGAATATAGGGGTCTTTTAATATCAGACTTGGTTCTATTACGCCGCTTTCACGAATATTTTTGATTTCAATTTCTATTAATTCTTCAGGTTTTTTGGATATTGCAGTTCTTTCATAAAGCATTGAATCTATCCTGTTTCGCAATGTTCGGACGCTCCAGCGTTCTATTCGGCACATTTCTATATAAAACTCCCTTTTCAATTGGTCTTTGATTGGAATTAAAGCAATAAAATGAGTCCAGCTTAATTGTCGTATCAGTGATACGACAATTTGTTCCTCAGGAAAAAACTCATAAAATTGAACCATTCGTCTTAGATTTTTTTCTGAAAAGCTATTCCCATGTTCAGATTCCAATTGTCGTGACAGTGAAACGACAATTTGCTTTCCGTAGTCGGCTCGCTCGCCTTGGAGTATTTCAGTATTGATACGTTTGCCGATTTTCCAATATAGCAACGTCAAAGCGGAATTGACTAAAAGTGAAACATTGTTGCGTGATTCAGCTATCAAATCTCGTATTTCAGTTACAAGTTCTGTAGCTATCAAAGCTTCACCTTCTTTTGCTAATTTTTTTTTCACTCTTTCCCCTCTATTATCCTTACTTCTTCAACTGCTTCCATGCAGAACATTGCTTGGCTGATGGGATGCTTGGGGTCGCTAAGTTCTTTGTAAACTTTGTCTATAATCGCAAGTTTTACTTCGTCGCTTTGCTCGTCTTTGAGTTCAGGTAGCTTAGTCAGATGCTTCAAGACCTCTGCTCCGGCGGCTTTTATTTCGTCGGGGAAGTAGAGTTCGTAAACCATGGCGTCAATGAGGCGCTCGAAGAAAGTGGAATCAAAATTTTGTTTTTTTGAGCAAAGGATAAATTGAATAATTAATTCATAAAGTTCTTGATTTTTTGATTTTTTTATCGGCAAATCCTTAATAAAAATTGCTTGATAACGATAAAATCCACCGGCTTGTGGGATTGTATTATTTTGATGGTAAAAGGTTAACAACTTAGAATTAAGTAAAGCTAGTAAAAATTTATATTTAATGTCTCTCACAGAAAGAATAATATTATAAACAGTAGTACTTCCTAAGTAACCTTCAAAGTCATAAACAAAACTGTTTTTACTTGCATTGTCTAATGTCACTATCTTCTCAACCGCAAATCTTTCAATATTCCTTTGATTCCATAGCTCGAACCAAAGTTTATTTGAATTGTCAAAGTAACTTCTACCAGTTAGTTTACTTTTATTTTGTTTTAAGTATTCATAAGCATTAGGATAATCCACTTTTAATTTCTGCTCTGGAATCACAATACCTTTTTTATCGTAAGGATATAATATATAATTTCCTGACCAATTTATTTTATAAGGTGCGATATCCTTGCCTTTTAAAATTCGATACAATAATTTTCTTTCAATTTTATAATCATTAATAGTACTTTCATCAACAAGAAATACTTCATCTTTTCCAGAAGCAATCCCTTGAAAAATTCCTATACAAATTGACTCAAGAGAAATTGATGATTTTTTTATCTTTGTTAATAATGTAGCAAAAGAACTATTATTAAAAATCCATGATTCATTTGAAAGTATATCTGTATTTACATCAATAACATCTATGTATTCATTACTATTTGAACTTTGGAGCACCTCCATTCGATTAATATTTGGTTCGACACTTTTAGGTTGCTTGATAATGAAATTATAGTTTGCTGGTATAGCATGTTTTTGAAAAATAAAAACACCAGTATAAGTAGTTGCATTTTCAAATATTTGAATATCAGAAAAATCAATTATTTGCTTAATTTTATAATTCTCAATGATAAATTTTCTTAATTCTTTTCCGTAGTCCCTTTGTAAAAATCTAGTAGGACATATATAGGTTAGTATCCCCAACTTAGTTAAAAATGAATGAGGATGTTCAATAAAGGGGACATATAAGTCATATTTTCCCTTAGTAGTTTTAAAGTTAACTAAAGTTTCTTTAATTTTCTTGTCAAGATTTTTAAATTCTACATACGGCGGATTTCCAATTACAATATCGAAACCTTCTCTAATGCCAAACATCCATTCAGGCTCAAAGAAGTCTGCGGAGAAGTTTTGGTCGTAGGGATTCCAGTTGGCAATTTTCTTGGCGTTTTCATTATTATAGTATTTGCTTTCTTTCAAAATATTTGCAAGGTTTTCTCTTAGCTCCTTATCTTGATTGCGGTATTTTTCCTTTGTTTTCGGGGTTCGAGCTTCAAAATAGCTGTGTCGCACTTTTCTCAATTGCTCTTTGATTTTGTCAATTACAGGATACTCGAAAATGCTTTTCTGTTCTTTTTCTTTTTCGAGTCCGATTAATGTATTTGCGGCAACAAACTTAGTTTCGAGGTTAGGAAGTGGGCGAATCCCAAGATTTTCGTATTTCGGATTAGCTTTCTGCTCGACAATCAATGAAATAAAGAACCTAAGTTTGCTGATTTGTGCAGCAATTGGCTGAATATCAACTCCATAAATGCAGTTTTCGATAAGGTAGAGCTTTCGACCATAGTCGAGTTCATTATTCTCAAAAGCTTCTTCGATAGCATCAATAGCGGCGTCTCTTGCTTTTGCATCATCAATTTGGCTTGCTTTATCAAATTGCCTTTGCTTCCAAAGCTTATTTTTGGGGTCGAGTTTATGGAGTATATGCACAAGTTTTTGTAAAATCCCCATCGGGAAAGCACCGGAACCACAAGCAGGGTCGAGTATTTTGATATTATCTATTGCATTGATTAAAGAATCAACCTCTTCGGAATCAAACTGTATTGGCTCATCTGAATATGACAAGAGATTGCGTAGTTTTTGCTCAAGTCCCTGCTCATTCTCCAATGGAGAAGAGGAGTCGGTATAGTTCTCTCCTTCGGAGAATGTTTGTGTGAGGTAAGCAATCAAAGATTCATCAACCATATAGTTGACAATTTCACGTGGAGTATAGAATGAACCTGTTTGTTTTCGTGCTGTTGTTTGTGTTTCCGGATTGTAATTAGCCAAAAGATTCTCGAATACTTTACCCAATAGTTCAGGGTCGAGCGCGATTTCTTCTTCAATTGGAGTGTTTTCTGTAATTGTAAACTTATAGCTGTTTAGAATATCAATTATACCCCGGAATTTATACTTTTTGTTTTTAGTGCCGTAAACATCATTTAAATCAATGTCTTTTTCATTATCACAAAAGAAAAATTCATTTGGGAGATAGATAGGATTGTCATCTCTATCTGAAAAACCGTCAATTCTGATTCGTTTGCTTTTACCATTTACCTCAATCTCTTTATCCAAACACTCAAATAAACCGCCATTCAAAAAAGGGACATTATCAAAATAAGAATGAAGTGTTTCATTTGGAGAGTGGAAATAATCCTCGTATCTGAACACGTTATGAATAAAATAATTACCGTCTCTATTGTTTGAGGATTTGGAGCGGAATTTTCGTGAACCCATTTCAGTATTCAATGTAGCAAAAAACATATTCTGCAAAATAGCTTTATAAAAAGTTGACTTGCTGTCATCAAGGTTTTTCAGGATTTTCAACAACTTCTTTTTATCAAAAAGCTCTTGTGGTACAAAGCCTTTTTCCTTAAGAAACCAAACAAACATCAAGCGAGTGATTAGTCTTATAACGCTTGTTGCGCTTCTAATTTCACGGTTTTTCTCAGTGTCAGAAGGAAATTCAAAATTCTTGACAGCCCAAAAATACCACGCAGAAAGTTCTTGGAAAAACTTCTTGTTCAACTCTTTTGTGTCTAATACTTTTTGCCAAGCGTTATGAAGTTCGACAAAATTGGTGATAGTATTTTTGCTGTTCAAGGAATCAAATGCCAAATCGTTAAGAATCTCAATATGAGCCCTATGAGGCGACTCTATGTTAATATCTTTGATAAGTGTGATTTTCTCGAGAACGTCCTTACTTCTATCACTTTTATTTTCTCTTCTGTTAATTACCGATAATGTAAGAAATTTGCCATACTTAAAAAGAACCATCACCGGCATGGAGAAGAGTTTGTTCACTTCACGAGTAATCATACTCAGTTGAGTTCTGCTGTAATTTTCATGCCTGAGTTCAATGCAAATGAATAGGTATGCTTCAATAATTGTGTTATCAACTTTTTTGGTATCAAACAAAGATGTAAGTTTTCGAATTTCTTCATTAGAAAGCTGAAAAAGCAAATCAACATAGTTCCAATCATCAGTTATGGCTTTGATTTCATCAAACTTTTGTTCGCTAATGAAGGTGTCTTTAAATTCTTCGTAGGTCGGTTTATGCAAAGGTGCACGGCGATCAGTCACATAGCCTAATGTTTCAAAAAGGTTAAGGCTCCTTTCAGTCAAATTGCCCTTTGCAAATGATTGCAAGGCTTCTTTGGTATTTGTTTTAATTTGTTCTGTTGTCATCATTCTACTTTATAATTAGCCAAGTTACAAGTTCAAAATTATCTTTTTCGTTAATTCGCTTCGATTTTGGGATTAGCAATGCACCTCTGTCAGTACCGGTGAGTTTTTGGCTGCTGCGTTTATCAAACACTTTGCTAATCTCGTCAATCGCCTCTTTTAGAAGGTCGGTATATTTAGTCATATCTTCACCTTGATTGGTTTCAGTATTAAACAGGTCGCACAACTCGGCAAAAGGCTGAGTCTTGCCCGAACACGTCAGGCGGAAAATTTGAAGAATTTGTTTTGCGTTAGTGAAGTTATATCTAACATGCCCATCATCACGAATGTAAACTAAAAAATAGGGTTGCAAAGGATTGACTTCTTCGTTGCCCTCAGTATCACCTTTTTGTTTTAAACAATAAACGACTCCGGGCTTTATGGTTTCTTTATCATCTACAGATAATTTTTCAGCGTCAAGGTAATGGGAATACGACCCTAACGGAGCCGGCACCACTGCATATAAACCAAACGGAGCCTCTGAAAGTTTTTTCTCATTGTTTTTAATAAAATTCAATAGTTCAATTCTATAATCATCTAATGTAAAATCGGTGAGCGAAACACTCTCGTTCATATCTTCGAGGTCGAGTACTTCGTCTTTAAGTTTTTTTAGTTGCTTATTGCGGTATTTCAAATCATCTTCAATCAATTCTTCAATTTGTTCCGAAGCCAATACATTGTCGTCGGCAGTAGCAGTAACATCAACCAGCGCCATTCGAGATTCAACACGTTCTTTGAGATTTATGTAGTTATCAAGGTCTTTAGTGGGCCAAAAGTTCACCAATTGAATTAAATCGTTTTTACTTCCCAAACGGTCAATACGCCCGAAGCGTTGAATGATACGTACAGGATTCCAATGTATGTCGTAGTTAATAAGGTAATCGCAATCTTGTAAATTTTGCCCTTCGCTAATACAATCCGTGGCAATCAAAATGTCAATTGTGCCATCTTGAGGCATTGAATTCATTTTGTTTCTGTTTTTGGAAATAGGAGAGAAATTTGTTAGAATATGAGAATATTCTGCTTTGCCAAAACTTGTTTTGCTCTGCGAACCTGCCACCAAAGCAATGTTTAACTTCAATTCTTTTTGCACCCAATCTTTCAATTCGTCATAAAGATAATAAGCAGTATCGGCAAAAGCTGTAAAAACAATGACTTTCTTGTTGTCGCTGTTTAAGGGCTGCTCAACCTTCCCTTGAATCAATGATTTAAGGTCTTTAAGTTTTGCGTCTCTGTCAACACCAACATCTTTAGCTCTGAGATATATATCATAGAGTGCTTCTCTATCACTTCTCAAATCTTTTAGCCAATCTTCCAAATTCAAATCCCTCAATTTGAATTTCAATTTCTTTCCTATTTCCCAACCATCTAATTCTAAATCATTCTCATCATTTTCGCTGTTAAATGGTTCAAATTCATTTGTATCATATTCTGCATCATTATCACTTTTCTTTTGTTGAAACGCTTTAATATCCTTTTCTAATTTATCGATTTTATCCAAAGTGCGTTTCATAGAAATTTCAAATGATTCAATGGAACTTTCTAATCGCTTCAAAAAATTAACCTTCATCATTCCAATCAGAATAATTTCTCTATCAAACTGGTCAAAATTTGGCTCATTAGTATTTTGTAGAACAGTTTCATCTTGTTGCCTTTTGCGCTTTCGAGCTACTTTTTCTTTCTTTTCTTTTTCCTTTTCTGCTTCAGTTTTGATGCCGTATTTGCTTTTTAAATCCTCAATTACATATTTTGAAGGGTGAAAAATAGAAAGTTTGTATTCAAGAATTTTTTTGTTTAAAGCATCGTAAGTGAAAAACTTATCTTCTGTATCAATGTTCGGATAAATTGAAATTGGCTTTAAACGAGTTGGAAATTTCCCAACCTCTTTTTCGGCATTATAAAAATTTAATATGTGCTTTCTACTTCTTGCAATCGTAATTTCATCCAACAGTTTAAAAAATGAAGAATCTAATTTCTCAATTAATTGCTTGACCGTTCTGTTGGGATTCTTTTGGTTATCTGCCCAATTTGTAAAGTTGGTTTGTGCGTTCTTCAATGATAGAGCAATATCTTTTATACCTGTGGTTTCAAACAATGCGTCATTTTTGCCTTCGGTGATTAACAAAATTTGATTTCTCAAATCGCGAAGGTTGTTGTTTACCGGTGTTGCTGATAGCAATAATACTTTTGTTTTCACTCCGGTTTTTATAATTTTTTCCATCAAACACTTGGCTCGGTTCATTTTCACCTCACCATTTTCCTTTACTTTGTCCATCGGATTGCCACGGAAGTTGTGGCTTTCATCTATTACAACCAAACCGTAATTGCCCCACTTCACAGTTTCAAGATTGATGTCACCGGAATATCCGCCGTCTCTTCCTAAATCTGTGTGGCAAAGAATATCGTAACCAAATCTATCTCCAATTAAGATATTTCGTTCATCATTTTGTTTGTATATGCTCCAGTTTTCTTTAAGTTTTTTCGGGCATAACACCAGACATCGCTCATTCATAAGTTCAAAGTATTTAATAACTGCAAGTGCTTCAAAAGTTTTACCTAACCCAACGCTGTCGGCAATAATGCAACCGTTATGTTTTAGAATTTTATTGATTGCCCCCTTGACTCCATCTTTTTGAAATTCATAAAGCATATCCCAAACTTCACTTTCAAAGAAACCCGATTGGTTAGAAAGCAATCCGCCTTTCTGTTGTTCTTTTAGGAAGTTTCCGAAAACATGAAATAGGGTTTTGAAGTATATAAATTCAGGTTCGTTCTCAACATAGAATTGCTCAAGATATTTAAGAACTTCTGTTTTTACATCTTCAACAAGCCCTGTATTGTCTTCCCATAACTCTTGAAACCATGCTTTTAAATCTTCTCTGTCTCTATCGTTGTCAACTATTATGTTTAGTTCAATATTCGGGTTTTTACTAAATCCGAGACCATTTACAGTGAAATTAGAGCTACCCACGATTGCTTTCTCAACGCCACTTTTTTGAGTAACATGATACATTTTTCCATGTAAAAAGTTGGGTTTTACCATAGATTTGATTTCAACTTTTTGTTGAATCCATTCCGAACATTCTTTTGCTATTGATTTCTGTGTTAGTCTTCCTTCAATAGGAATTACAATTTTGTCGTCCTCAATTTTAAAATCCCGCTTATTCGTTTTGGTCGGGTCAAGTGATTTTATAAAAGTTGGTTCTCCAAATAGGAATTTCAATTTGTTTATTGATTCCAGCTGCTTTTTTAAATGGCTGTATGCGTATATGGTAAAGTACGCTGAAACAACAGATAAATCAGACTCTGATTTTATATTGTCGCTAAGGAACTTTCCCACACTACCTCTGTTTCTGTTGTCAAGTATTGATGAAAGGTTCATAGTTATAGAATTTTATTTTCCAAAAAGTATAAAAATATAGTTAAGAATTGGATAAGCTATCAAATGGGACGGCAAAATGCACTCTTTGTCATCAAAGTTTATGAATATTTGTTCAAACACAGTTGTCCCCATATAAAATTATACAAAGAAATACATAAAATGAATATATTTTTATCAACTATTACGAATATAACAATTATAATGTAATCATATGGCATTAGAGACTGAATTTTCTGTTGGTGATGATAAATTTGTGAGAATTCAGCCATAATGGGTTTTCCTGTCTCGGGTCTTATAACACTATCAAAAGAAATACCTCATAGTCTGTTACCTTACCTACCTGTAATCGTCAGTTCAAAATATTGTTCAACTGAAATGAAAGGGAGTATTAGATGAGTACAGTATCAAATGACCATTACAATGGGTTCTTTAAGTTTGAAAGTGAAGAAGATTTGAATAGTCCGTCATCATTGCCTAATATTTATCGGAGGTATAGGGCAAACGTTTTGAGTATTATTGATAAATTAGACTTCCGAACTAAAATCAATTTCATTAAAAAAACTATAAATGATAATGAGGAGCTGCTCAAGTCCAATGATGAAATTTATACTGCTTATACTACTGGTGACGTATTCTTCGATGAGGACTATCAATTAGAGTTTAGAAGAAATGGAGATTTGCAGCGGGCAAGCTTTCTAAATTTTCTCAACATTCTACTGCTGGATTATCAATTCATCTATAATGATAATTTCAGTTCAATAAAATGGGTGAAAGATATACCTACATTCGAGAACTTGTATAACGTTTTAACGAGATACAGCATAATTGATGTAGAATATTTTGAGTTCACCGCCTTTTGGCAAATGAAAGATAAAACGACAATTAACTTCAAATCAACGATTGCTGAAACATCAGTTCTTTTTCTTAAGCTAATTGAAAAAGCTTGTATGAGTCAATTAACCCTTGATGCCATGTTGGATAAGGAACTAATATATGTTAAACATGGGAGAAATAAAAGTATTAGAAGCTTAGATTTTGCAACTTACCAAAGAACAATCAACCAATATAAAAGTAATGCCGAAACTAAAGTTTTCGACCATGAATTTAAGCCTGTTTTGGAAGCATTGAAGATTCTTTAAACTCAATTTGCACTTATTTTATTTTTGAACTCTACTTGAACTCTACTTATGCCTGTAAAGCTATACTGAGACCGCCTCAGATTTTTTTTATTATCTACCTATACGCATCTTGTAGTATCCTTTCTCATGATTTACTTTAGCACTTGAAAATTTACATAAATTTATAGGGGCTAAACAAAATGAGTATTATTTTAACGCAATTGAATGAAGAACAAATCGGACAGATTGTTAAGGATTCATTGAATACGATTCTTGCCGAATCGAATCTTCAAAACCAAAATCAAACTGAAACCAAGATTGAACTCTACACCAAAGATGACATTCGCAAAATCTTTGGAGTAAGCTTGGTTACAATTCATAATTGGATGAAGAAAGGTTTTTTGAGCTACATAAAAATTGGGCGGCGAGTTTATTTTAAAAAACAAGATATTAACGCTGCCCTAATAAGCATCAATCTTGCAGATTTCAACTCTGTGCAATCTTTCATTGATAAGAAAGCTAAGAAATGAAAAACGAAAATCAAGCATCGCAGAAATTTGATAGTGTTTTATCGAAGTTTAATAAAAGCCAAACTGAGAAAGATAAATATGTTTGTCCGGCTCATGATGACGGTACAGCGAGTTTGTCAATTACAGAATCAAGTGACAATAAAATTTTACTTCATTGTCACGCCGGATGTAATACAAAATCAATACTCGATGCAGTAGGACTAACATTTAAGGATTTATACCTTGACGAACATAAGGGTAAACAGCTAATTGATTTTTATGACTTTACTGACCCAAAGGGAGTTTTGGCACATCGAGAGTACCGTTACCTTGACAAAGGCAAAAAGAAGTTCGTACAATCAGGTTTTAAAGGCAGTCAAGAAGTTTGGTCACTCAAAGGAATCAAGTTATATCCGTACAATCTTGTAGCCGTTCTAAAGGCTCAACCTGATTATGATGATATTTATATCGTTGAGGGTGGAAAAGATGCAAAAAACTTAATCAAACGTGGATTAATTGCCACTACTTCACCTATGGGTGCAGGAAAATGGAAAAAAAGCTATAATGAGTATTTCCGAAATCAAAACGTAGTGATTATTCCTGATAATGACGATGCAGGAATAAACCACGCAAAAGATATTATCAACAATTTACAAGATGTAGCGTTTTCAATCAAACTTATTGAATTGGACGGTTTGAATCCGAAAGAAGATGTTTCCGATTGGCTGAAAAATCACACAGTTGAGGAATTGAAAATTATTGTTGCTAATACTCAAACTTATCTTGAAAAAATCAAATCCGAAAAAAAGATTGAAAAAGTCGTTGAGGAAGTAAGCAAAAGTAGAGAGATTGACGAAATCCAAGAAATTATTTACACCGATGATAACAAACTAAACGGCTACAATGTTTTGATTGAATTAGGCAAACGTCACCAACTTTGCACTTCTCTAATCAAAGGAAAACGCAGATATTTTATATACAAGGACGGTTATTGGCAAGATATTACCGCAGATGAAGTTTCGCATTTGTTTTTCCATTGGTTACGTCCTATGTCAGTTCGACCGTCCATTATTGATAATGTCACCAAATCATTACATTCGTTTCCACGTTTTAATGTTCATGAATCAAAATTCAATGCAATACCAAACTTGGTTAATCTCAAAAACTGTGCTTTCAATCTTGACACTTTCAAACCTGAACCGCATAATCCCGAACATTACTTCACCTACAAAACTGATTATGATTTTTCCATAAATGCCGATTGTCCTGAGTTCAAAAAATCAATAAAAATGTATTCAATGACCAAAAGCAAGAAAGTTATTGAGGGCTGGAGCGATTTATTTTTTGAAATTGCAGGTTACTGTTTGCGTGGCGATTATCCATTTCAAAAGATGTTTTGGTTTACAGGCTCAAAAGGTCGTAACGGTAAAGGAACGTGCGTAAGAATCATTGAAAGTTTAGTAGGCGACCAATTCACCGTATCGGATTTAGACCCAAGAGATTTGAGAGAACGGTTTTACAAAACTCGTTTAATGGGGAAAAGACTTGCTACGTCCGGCGATTTACACAACAGACTTGCGAACGTTGCTACACTTAAGCAATTGACAGGTGGAGACCGTCAAACTTCTGATGTGAAATTTGGAGATGCAATCACTTTCACTAATCACTCTAAGCTAATTTTCGCTATGAATCAACTGCCAAGTTTGCCCGAAAATGAAAATATCATTCCAATTGCGAAAAGAATTGTAATTCTGCCGTTTGAAGCTGAAATTGAAAAACCTGATGCAGGAATTGAAAATATCTTTATGTCCGAACTTTCAGGAATTTTCAACTTGGCAATTGCCGGACTGAAAAGATTGATGATTAACCGTGAATTTACCGTTACCGATAAGGGAATTCAGATATTAGATATGTATTCAAAAAAGATTCCTACTTCCGAAAGATTCTTATTAGACAACTTTTATACGCATGACGGCGACAGGCGAGGCGTTTATGTTTACCAAATTTGGGAAATGTATCAAAGTTTTATGAAAGAAATTTTTGGTGGTGATAATTGGCGTACAGATAACTCAGTAGAAATCCGAAATAGTTACAATTTAAGTGATTATGTTAAGAAATATTACGCTTCTGAGGGTATTTTCTTGCAAACTGAGAAGAAATATAGTCCTGATAAAGGCACAACACAAAGTTTTTTTCCGAAACTTGGTTTGTTATCCGAAAAAGACGATAAGGTATTCTGATGAAACACAAAGAATATACAAAATCGAACTATTCTGTATTGTTGCGAAGTTTCATCATTACAGAAATTCAAATTTTACTGCTGAAAAAAAAACTGTCCGGCGATTCAAGGGGGCAAAAGTGAAAATCTTTGTAAGTTTATTAAGTTCTAAAAACTTACTTCGTAGGAAATGTATAGGAATTCTAAACCCATTTCCTATGAACATCGTTAACTATTAAATATTTATATTACTTAGAAATTGGCTTTTTAAGGAGAAGTTAAGGAACTCTTAATACATCTCCTAAACATTTCCTTTGGTGAATTTTGACCAAATTTTTGACTTTTAGATTTCTCCTATACTTTTCCTTTACATTTCCTATACATTCCCTATACATTTCCTTACTTGTAATACTTTAGAAAATATAATACTTAGTCCGTTTTGTAGGAAAAGTAAGTGTTTGTAACACAAAAAAATTTCGCATTAGTAAAACAAATTAGGTTGAAAGCCCCTTTTAGACTGATTAGTACAGCGTTTCTGGCTAATCAAATAAGAAACAAAAATATACGATTTGTCATAGTGAATAAAGACAAATCGTATTGATTTCAATATTGTCCAGCATGTCTGTACAGTTTCAGGATTCAATTTCCATAAATACTTCCTGTTGCGGGGAAGATCACCGCAGATTTTAGTTTAGGCTTCCGAGTGCAAATCTTGGCATGAAAATATTTATCGGGGATTCCATCTAACTGTTTTCTCAAAATGTCTTCATTAGACAAATCAAGTCCTATTAGCCAGGATAAAATCTTAACAAAAAAATGAGGCACATAACCACCTCTTTCCATTTCTTTGACTGCACTGTCTGACACGTACATCCCAGTTTTTTCTGATATAGTTCTCTGAGATAATTTGTTAAAACGTCTAATTGCTCTAAATTCACTTCCTGTCATAATAACACCATTCATAAATGTATAAAATTTGAGGTCCCTGTTACCATTATCCTGAATTGTGGTTGCTGCACTCAATATTATACGACAAAAAATGAAATCTATTGCAGTTGTGATTTCAACGACCAACCTCCACCCTTACTTTTAGGCATAGTTAAAAATATCAGGCTATATCTGAATATGGCTCGATTTGAAAAAATTCAATGTAGGGCATTTATGGAGGTCTGTAGAAAAAGTCCTTACGATAGCACTATTAATCCGGCATTTTGTACTTTTGCATAGCATTGTGATTGTTCTTTGAGAAGAAAGTGAATGTTGGTAATGAAAACGTTCCAACTTCATTTGGAAATTTCACTCATTTTCAACTCAACGTACTTAGCTTTTGGAAAATATTGTTGGAAATGTTTTGGTAACAAAAATAAAGCTCTTGTTACTCATTACTTTGCATTGATTTAGTCTTCTACAGTCTAATCCCTTCAGGATTAAAGCACTAATAAACCTATCTATAAAAAAATCCCACGGTTAAAACCGTGGGCTATGTTTGTCAATGTATTTTAGGATTAAAACAATACAAATCCCCTTGCTCGCAAGCTCGCTTTCCTGCTTTCAAAAGGGGATTAAGGGGGATTTGATTTTTTTTTATAGAGAATTAATTTGCGTATTTGACTGAACAACCGTATGGAGTGCTTGTTTTTATGGAAATAGCTTTGCCTGCCATTCCTTCGTCAAGTGCTTTTATGACATAATTTTCGGCTTTGGCGTTGTCCGCAATATCTGTGGAGCGGATGCTGTCAATCGCACCTTGGTAAACAAGCTCGCCCTCGGGATTGACAATAAACATGTGTGGCGTCGTTTTAGCTTCGTACTTTTTGCCGACAGTGCCATCTTCATCAATTAAATATGCCGTCATATTTACGCCCATTTCGCTCAAGCGTTTATTTATTTCATTATTGTCGAAATGACCTTGTTTGCCGGGTGCAGAGGAACAAATTCCCAACCAAATCACACCTTTATCGGTATATTGCTTTTGAATTTTTTGCATATTGCTTTCCTTGTAGTGCCTGACTACAAATGGACAATCGAAATTAATCCATTCCAAAACAACCCATTTTCCGTCGAAATTGTCTAATGAATGCATTCCACCTTTGGAGTCCACGAGTGTGAAATTGGGAGCAGCTTTACCCAAGTCTGCTTTTTCTGCTGCCGTTGAAAACGAAATGCTTAACGTAAATAAAACAAATGCTGAAATTAATAATTTATACATAAAAAACCCTTTAATATTATTTAAAAAAATTATTTATTAATTAACGGAATATCAATAAATATTGCCTTATTTGGCTTTCCCGCGATTATTGCTGTATCGGACACAATAAGCCCTGTCAGCCTTTCGGGATTTTTTTCCCTATATTTATCTAATTCTAATTCAAATGTAATTAAATTCCCATTATTTTTTAATTTTTGCTCGGCACCATTAATTAGATAACCCTCATTAATTGGAAAAAAGGTTAAATTTTTGAAATAAATTAATTCCTGTCCCGATAATTCAAGAGTTAGAATATCTTCACGTACCGAAGCTATGGAATTTGCAGAGTGATTTTTCAGTGGCAATGAGGAGGAAAACTCTGCGAATTGGGGCAACATTGCTATATTTAATTCGTGCATATGAGTTACATTTATCGAAAAATTCAGCTTTTTACTTCCGGTCAAACATTCTTCTTTGCATACCAAGAACTTAACGAGCGCATTAATCTTAATATTTACGGTGTCGGAATTTGGAGCTATTGTGATTGGAATCATATGCAAAACTTCTTTTTCGTAACCATAATTTGCAAATTCGTCGAATTTGATTTTTTGTGGTATCGGGAAAAGTATGTCTGACGAATGCCAACCTTTTGGTAAATCCAATTCGACAACAGTCGGCAAACCTGCATCACCCGGATTGACCCAGTACGTATGCCAATCTTTTTGAATTGTGAATTTGATTGCAAGCAAAAAAGTACTGCCCGGCAATGCTTTCAAATGGTCTGTGAAGAGCTCAATTTTCACCAAATCCTCAGCTTTGGGCTTTGGGTCTTTAGATAGCAGTAAAATAGGAAGAGTCGCAGCAAAGACAAAAACTAATATCGCTAATCTTATAATTTTCATTTCCGGAAATGATTAAATGGTACAAACTTTACATAATAATACGTATTTTTGACATTCATATTTTGTTAGACTAAGGTAATTTATATGTTGCAAGGCTATCTGAGCATTGTTGAGAAAAGGCTAAAAGAACTGAAAAAGAAGAAACGCAAAGAATTTGCTTATCATATACCGAAATTATGGCTTGATACAGATGAAATCGGCTCAGAAAACGTGAATCCTTTCGATTTTTATTTGAATAAAATTGAAGCTATTCGCAATTCCGAAAATCAAAGCGTGACAAATCCTCACAAGCCGATTATTTATAATATGTTTTTGAGATATACAGCAACTTTTGACCATAATGCGGACGGTACAATCGGTATAGAGCCACTTGATACGGGCTTCAGAGAGACGGGCACGTTCTTGAAAGGCATCGCACTACTCCCCTATATCAAGTCGCTCGGCACTACAATCATATATTTGCTTCCGGTGACTTCAATCGGAATTGACGAGAAGAAAGGAACGCTTGGGTCGCCCTACGCAATTCGCAATCCTCTGAAAATTGAAGAGACCCTAGGAGAGCCAATTTTGGACATTGACATAGAAGTGCAATTTAAAGCATTTGTCGAAGCAGTTCATATGGCTGGAATTAAGTTGGTCACAGAATTTGTGTTCAGGACTGCGTCTGTGGATAGCGACCTATCGCTCGAGCATCCTGATTGGTTCTATTGGATAAGCGATAAAATCAACAACAGAGCAAAAGATGTCAAAAATGAGAAGCAATACGGTCCGCCAATTTTCAATAATCACGAACTTGCAACGATTAAAAATAAAATTGAATCCGGCGACTTAAAGCATTTACCGCCACCGCACCAAGTTTTCAAGGATATGTTCACCGAAACACCCAAGAAAGTCGCACGCGTAGAAACAAAGATTCGCGGGCTACTCAACAAAAAGATTGAAGTGCGGATTCCGTGTGCATTTGCGGATTGGCCCCCCGACGATGTGCAGCCCGTCTGGAGCGACGTCACTTATACACGAATGTACGAGCATAGCAATTTCAATTATATCGCTTATAATACTGTGCGGATGTATGATTTGGCGTTGGCGAAGGAAAATTACGAAGTTAAAGAACTTTGGGATTTCATAGCCAATATAATCCCCTATTGGCAACAAAATTTCGGATTGGACGGAATGATGATTGATATGGGGCATGCTCTCCCCGAAAAACTTCGCAAACGAATAATCAGTGAAGCCCGAAAAGACAAAGCCGATTTCATAATATGGGAGGAAAATTTTGTCCCGTCGAAGCAATCTGCCGACGAAGGCTATAATTGTGTTGTGGGATATTTGCCCTTCGACGCACATGTTCCAAGCAAAGTGAAAGATTTGATTAGACGATTTCAGCACAATGATTTTGCGGTTGATTTCTTTGCGACACCTGAAAATCATAATACTCCAAGAGCGGCGAGCCGATATGATGATTCGAACTTCTCGGCAATGATTTATGCACTTTGCATGGTGCTTCCGGTGCCACAATTCATTCATTCGGGATTCGAATTGAGCGAACAAAATCCGGTAAATACGGGATTGGGATTCACAATTGAGCAAATCGAGAAATTCCCTACCGAAACGCTGCCACTATTTTCAAATATTGAGATGAATTGGCTTAATAGGCAAAATATTATTAATGCGATTAAATCCGTGAACGATTTTTATGCAAAATATCCGGAGATTTTCTCGCAAGATTATGAATTCATGCTATTGGAGAGCTCTCCAGACATCGTCGCATTTTTGAGACGAGCAAAAAGCTGTAATTCAGAATTGTTGTTCGTGGCTAATTTCAACCCTGAATCACCACAATCTGTGCAAATTTCCAGCATGGAAGGAAATATTCGTTTTGAAAGCTATTCCGGTCAATCATATGAAGTTGAAGATGGCAGATTGAATTTCAATTTGAATTCATTTGAGTTTGTGTTTGGCTTTTTGGAGCAAAGAAGCAAAGAATAAAAAAAACTTAAAAAATAATTTAGCTATTTGAAAATTTTTTATTATGTTTAATTTGCAATTATAACACAATTGTAAATTGATATTGGAGTTCCTATGAAAAATTTTCTTAAATATTTCATTGTGTTAGCTATATTATTAGCAGTATTTCAGTCAAGGAGTTTTGGGCAAAACCCACCTTGTTTACCGGATTATAATAGTTTGACATTCAATTACCAACATTTACCTTATGCACCTTATTTAACTGATGATATGCCGGAAGATGTGCGTGTCGGATATATTATGCTTGATTCGGTAGAGAAAGATTTTCCGGATATAAGGTTTTTTGCTCATAATGTTCGTCAACACGAATACGATACACTTCGCTATATAATGAAATATTTATACAAAGTAGTTGATTATAATCCTATACTTTTTAAATTAACATCTAATTATATTTCAGCAAATACAATTATTGACCAAATACACAACACTGCGACTGCACATTCGCCCCAACCCTATCTTGAAAAATTACTATTAGAATCCTCGATAATTGCTCATGTATTTGTTGAGGACACTTTGAATTTTATTGAAAATGATTCCGAAAATACATCTTCAATTGTAACATGTTCCATACTTGATAGTATCAAAGGAAAAGTATTGCCGGAAGCGAAAGCAATTAATCTTAATCCTCTAACAATCGAAAATACCACAAATAATTTAGAAAATTTGCCAAGTAGTTATTTGCAATTTTCATATAGACTTGAATGGGGAAGAGTTCCTGAAAATGAAGTCATTGCCTATGATGTAGTACATACAGTAGTTGATGAAGATGGAAAAGTAATATACCCACCAATGATGATGGATTCAACAGGCAGCGGCTGGGTAAAAAAAGGTAAAGAGTATATCGTATTTCTGGACTTATATTCAATTTGCGATGATTCAAGCTATTCATACTTAACTTTAACTCCACGCGTAAGGTCATCCGCAACCTGCAATGTTTACCCAATTGAAAACGGCTTTGTTATTGACCCTGTGAACGAACTTGGTTTTGGCGAGAGAGTTGAAGTAAATTTATTTAAAAATTTATTGAAACAACGAATAAATGAAATTGTGACCTACGGCGATTGAATGTTAACCTATGCATTTCAACACTATTGTTGTAATATCATCAAATTGGGGCGATTTTCCTGCAAATTTCTTTACGTCGGCTGAAATTGCTTGTGCAATATCGAATGAATTTAGATGCTTTACTTCCTTGATGAGATTAATCAGCCTTTCTTCGCCATATTCCTCTTTTTTTTCATTGTGTGATTCGGTCACGCCGTCAGTGAACATAGTGATTAAATCCCCTCTTTCCAAAACAATATTTCCGGTGTTATAGCCAAAATCATGATCCATAAAACCCAGTATCAGCCCGCCTTCGTGCAATTCGTGCATCGTATTGTCGGATTTAAACAAATATGGCGGATTGTGCCCTGCATTTAGGTATGTGAATTGATTATTAGTTTGGTCGAGCACACCAAAAAAGCAAGTAACAAACTTGTCGGGACTTGTGTTTTCGTAAAGCAATGAATTAATTTGATTTGCAATCGAAACGGGGGCAATTTGGTTGTGTGCAAGCACTCTCAAAGCAGCCTGAGTGTTTGCCATAATCAAAGATGCAGGAATTCCTTTCCCCGAAACATCAGCAATCGCAAGCAAAAGGCGATTTTCGTCAATTTTGATATAATCGAAATAGTCTCCCCCAACTTGATAAGTTGGCAATGAAAAGCCGAAAATATCGAAATTCTTTGTGACTGGCGGGCTTTTAGGCAATAAATTTTTCTGAATTTCGAGAGCAATCGAAATCTCGCTTTCAAGACGTTTTTTCTCGATTTCTTCCGTAAAAAGCCTCTCGTTTTCAAGCGCTGCCATGGCAGTATTGCCAATAGCTTCGATGAAAATCAGATTATCGGAATTAAAAGGCTGCTCGTTCATGCGATTGCCAATCAGCAAAACCCCGATTTTGTTCCCTTGCACTTTCATTGGCGAAATGACTGCGATTTGCTTTTTGACACAGAATTGATAGGCTTCATGAGTCAAATCCGATTTTTCGATTGGGGTCGCAGTCTCGCAAACAAGCAGTTCTCGCAATAAAGATTCGGAAACTTCCAGCCCGATTCTGTCAATAATTTTGTGGAATTGCTTCTTGTCATTTTCGATAAATACAGCAAATTTGGAGACAGTTAACTGTCCCATCACGGTCAATGAGAGCGTTTTTATAATTTCATCATGAGAGAGTAAGCTCCCGAAATCACGACTAACTTCGTACAATGCCGAAAGAAGCTGACTACGCCGCTCTGCGACGCTCTTTTCGCGTTTGTACGAATCGAGCATAAATGAATTATTGATAGCATTTGCCGTAATCGAGGACAAGAGTTCGATATATTTTTTTTCGTCTTCGCTCAATTCATGTGGAATCAATGGGTTACTCAAACAAATTAATGCATAGAGTTTTTCTTGCTTACGAATTGGAATTACATATTTGATGCTGTCTAATTCAGTCGAATCTATGATTGAGACGTATTTATCAGGATTGAATTTATTCATCAATTTATAAAAATCCAATGCAGTTTGTCCTTTTTGTATAATCGGGACCAATCTGCCTGATTCGTTCGATAGTATAACGCCACTTGTGATGAGTAATTTGCCCATCAAGCTAAGTAATGAGATATTCAAAATTGAAGATTTGTCGCCACTTTCGTGGAGTTTGGCGCTAAGTTCGAGCAAAGAACTCAAATTAATAAAAGTGGAATTACCCATCACTAATTAGGATAAATTGCAAATATTTTACCGGGGAACATCACAGTTTGAGTAATATTAGCTAAGCTTTCATCTGCTAAAGAGATCTCAGAATTGTCACTGGAAGTAAATAATATTAATTCGGCATCTTTACGATTATATGCAATCCCGTCGAAAGCAGTTCTGGTCATTAAAGCAATTTTTTCGGGATTTCGCAAATCCAATCTAAAAAGTCCTATTTGAGTTTGCACAAATCCCCAATCAGTCTGAGTAACTTCAAATCCACGTGGATATTGGTCGAGAGCAGACATTTGACCAAAACCCAAATCTAATGTCGAGCTAACTGTTCTTTTTTCTACATCAATATATGTCACCAAAGCAATATTTTTGGTTGTATTTGGTTCGGTACCGCTAACGCCTGAAGAAATAACAATCGAAGTTTTGCCATCATTGGTAAATCTAATAAAAGTAGGTCCCGGATGCACTTGGATAGTCTCTTCAATTGCTCTTGTGCGCGTATCAATGATATGCACAAGGTCTGCAGTTTTATCTACTATATACACTTGATTGCCGTAAGAACTGATGCCAACAGGGTTTATGCCGCATTTGATATTTCTTGCAACTTCATAAACTGTTAGATCAACGATTGATACATCATTGCTGCCTTGATTTAGCACATAAGCGTCAGTTGCATTAGCAAAGGTTATCGAAACCGGTTTCAAACCGTAAGGTGAAAAGTCAATCACTGCCTTCATGAGCATGTTCGACTTCCCTACTACAAGAATTTTCATTTCCTCGGGTACAAAGAAAAATATATCAAATCCATTATCGGCTATTGCTGTAATTTTATTTTTAGCATCTTCTGCAAAAAATTTTCGATAATAATCTTGCTCATGTATATTTCCCGAAGGCAAATTGATGCCTTTAATAGTAAAGCCACCGGCATCTGTCGAAATCATGAATGAGCGGTTCTCATCAATGGGATTGATGACTTTTTCTTTCGAGCTGCACGCGGCAAATACTACGATTAATAATAAAAGGGTGAATATTTTCATTTTTTTTATTTTGATTAACTTTCAATATTCTAAAGACACATCGAACCGAAAAAAGTTGCAATTTTAAATTCGTTTTATTAGTTCACGGAAAATGATTGTCAATTTCGGTACTGTTAGGTTAGCAGCTTCGATAATTTCATCTACGCTAACTGTCTTAAGAGCATCAGGATAACACTCATCGGTAATAATTGAGGCGGCAAAAACTTCGAGCCCGATTTGATTGGCAACAATGACCTCAGGAATGGTGCTCATGCCGATAACGTCTGCGCCAATTATTCGTAACATTTTATATTCTGCACGCGTTTCCAGATTTGGTCCACTCATTGCGGCATAGACACCTTTTTTCACTGGGATGTTATTTTCCAAAGCGATTTCTTCAGCAAATTTAATTAATCTTTGCGAGTATGGTTGGCTCAAATCAACAAATCGAGGTCCGAATTCTGCAAAATGTTTACCAATAAGTGGGCTTGTACCCATCAAATTAATGTGGTCATCAATTATCATCAAATCACATCTGCGGAAATATGTATTTACCGAGCCACAAGCATTTGAAACGAGTAAAGTCTTAACTCCTAATTCCTTCATTACTCTTACCGGAAGAGTAATGTCTTGCATCGAATATCCTTCGTACAGATGAAATCTTCCGCTCATTGCTACGACATTTTTATCGCTCAATTTGCCAAAAATCAGATTGCCGGCATGCGATTCGACTGTTGAAATCGGGAAATGTTCAATATGATGATACGATAATTCGTTTTCTATTTTGATTTCTGAACCCAGATTGCCCAGCCCTGTGCCAAGAATTATACCCACTTCGGGAGTGAAATTAGTAACTTTTCTGATTGAATGCAAAGATTCTCTTATTTTATTTAACATTTTCCCTCTATATAATTATTAATCGTAATGTCGTTCACCAAAAATTGCAGTTCCGATACGCACCATAGTTGCTCCTTCGCTTATTGCAACGGCATAATCACCTGTCATTCCCATCGAAAGCTCTTTCAAATCTGTCCCTAATTTCTCATTTACGGAATTTAAAGTATTTCTAAGTAGTTTGAATTCCTGACGTTGAAGACTTTCGTCATCAGTGAAAGTGCCAATTGTCATCAATCCTCTCAACTTCACATTTTTCAGTTTCAATATTTTTTCGGCAAGTTCGGGAGCATCCTCAGGTTCAATACCTGATTTGGATTCTTCGCCACTTGTGTTTATTTGGATTAAAACATCTATTACTCGCTCATGTTGTTGAGCGCGTTTGTCAATCTCTTCAGCCAATTTGAGCGAATCAACAGAATGAATCATTGTAATAAATTCGGCAATGTATTTTACTTTGTTGGTTTGCAAATGTCCTATAAAATGCCATTCCGGCACTGAGACGCCGATTTCAGTCAATTGTACGTGCTTTTCACGCAACTCTGCCACATAATTTTCGCCGAAATATTTCAATCCGGCTCCGACTGCATCAGCCACATGGTCGAATTTTTGAATCTTAGAAACAGCTATGATTTTAATATCTCCGATGTCCCTATTGGCTCCCAATGCAGCTTTTTCGGCATTTTGGGTGATAATATCAAATCTTTGTCTGAGCAATTCAACTCTTTCGTTCATTTTTCCGGTACTTTACTTTATAAATTTTTCGATGTAAATGTGATTATTCAAATTGATTATGACGAAGTAAAGTCCATTTGCGAAAATATTTTTATCAATTGAAACACACTTATTGTCAAATATCACACCTTCGATGATTCTACCGTTGAGGTCTGTTATCAGAGCGATTCCACCTGAGTATGAATCGCTTGTAATTTCAAAAGTAAATTGACTATCGTTGATTTCGTAAGGTCTAGCAATTTCAGGACTTTCGACGGAAGTATATCTTGCAATTCTTGCCGGAACTACAAAATCATTTCCGTAATTCACTCTATAAGATGAAATTGACGGGAAAGCATGTTCATCGCTGGTGAATTGAATATCTTGTTCATTGGCATCAAGCATTATTATTTTGTTGATGGGTGTCATATCAAATTGGCTGTATGAAAACTCGATTGGTGTTTCAATAATTGGCAAGCCCTGACTTGTTTGGATTTGGCGGAGTGTTACGTTGGCTTCGTATGTGCCGTCTCCTCTGTCTTTGATAGATGTCACATCAACTTGCAGTTCAATATATCCGGCACCATAGACCCATTTATCGAAGAACTCTGTCATATCAGCTTGAGTGAATTCCTCAAAAGTGCGGATAAATTGTTCGGTATTTACATTGCCATAGGCATATTTGCCGAGATAGTGATTGAGAGCACCCAAGAACTTTTCGTCACCAACCAAATACCTCAATATACTGAGCACGTTGGAGCCTTTGTAGTAAATCGTAATCGGATAGTTACCTGCCTTTGCTCTGTCGAAATCATAGATTGCTTGTGCTCCTTCTCGGGGAATACCATAATTGAAGTAAGTTATGCCTTGTTCGCGAAGGTGCTTGATGTATCGTGCTTTGTCGAAAATTTTCTCATAAATAAAAGCTTCACAAAATGATGCAAAAGATTCATTTAACCAAGCGTCCCTGAAATCCAAGGGTGTAACTGAATTACCAAACCACATGTGTGCGAGCTCATGAATGATTGTCGAATTATATTTGTTCTGAGTATTATATGCACTCATTACCACTGAACTCGCAATATTTACCAAAGTTTGATGCTCCATCGAGCCTTTTGGAGTTAGGACATAATCCAATTTATCGAACGGATATTCGCCAAAATAACTTTCGTAAGCATCAAGAATTTCGGGCAAGGTCTCGAAAGCATATCTTACGGCTTCGATTTGATTCGCTTTGGCATATATTGTCATTGGCAAATTTTTGTTTGAATGATGAAAACTGACTGTGTCAAATTCCCCGACGGCAAATGTCATTAGATAGGTAGCAATATCATCAAAACTTTTGTACGTATATTCAGTTCTGCCATTATCAGTTTCACTTTTCGATGAAAAAGTACCGACAGAAGCAACAGTATATTTTGCGGGGACATCGAATCGAGCAACAACTTCAGCCTTATCGGAAGGATGGTCGAAACATGGAAGCCACGCACGAGTTGTAGAAACAAAATTATTATTAAATCCGACTCCCATCGAATATAATATTTCATCATCGTAATGAACGCCACCGAAATCCATATTGCCACCTTCGGAAATCATGTTTCCCTGATAATATATCTTGGCTACAAAGCGTTCATTAACTTCTGTCGGGACGTAATTGATGAAATAACAAGCTGTTCCGGATTCCACATCTCCGGCTTCGTATAACTCCACGCGTTCAGAATTGAGGAACACCGAGTCTATTTCTGGTCCCCACAGATGAAAATAAAATCTTTGCTCCGGCGATAGGCTTTTACTTATGAAAGTAATTTGGCAAATTCCTTCGATGTATTTGTCAACAGGATTGTCAAATGTTATATGAAAATCGTATTTTACAACATCAAAAGGCTGTTCAAAATAATTTACAGGATTAGGTGGAAAATTGAATTCCCCAAATAATGGCGAAAATTGCACTATTAAGACAAAAAATACGAGTAAAAAAAAGACTTTTTTCATAACAAACTCTTGTTGATTTAGAAAGATTTCAAATTTAAGAAAAAAATCATCAATTTCGGCATTAATAAAAAAATTACAATTTCAAAAAATTTTGGTGCTCTGTTTGAAATAATTTCATTATATTTAAAATTGAAATCGGTTATATCCGAATACGATTAAATAGTAAAAATATATTGTGGAGGAAAAATTATGGAAGAGTCAGATATCAAAACTTTTTATTCGCTCGAGAAAGCACTTCTCGAGCCAAACAACGTTAAATCCCTCGACTTACACTACAAAGACCTTGACGAATTTCCCGATGATATTTTCAAATTACCCAACCTCGAAGAACTAATCATCTGGAACAACCAACTGACCTACATCCCCGAGCGAATTTCGAGCCTCAAAAAATTACGCAAACTCGACCTCAGCGGCAATCAAATCATTACTTTGCCTGCTTCGATTGCGGAATTGACAGAACTTAGAATTTTGGTTGTTAGTTGGAATAGAATAACCGAATTGCCTGCAAGTATTGGTAATTTGTCCAAACTTGAACGTCTCGGATTGAATAACAATAGAATTAAGTCTTTACCTGATACGATTGGCAATCTTTCTCAACTGAAAGAATTAGTTCTGAGCGAAAACGAATTACGTGAGTTGCCCGATTCAATTGGTAATTTGACTAATCTCGAAAAATTCAGAGCACCTGGCAACGCATTGACTATGCTACCTGATTCGATTTGCAAATTGGTTAATCTGACCAAACTTGAAATTCACGAAAACACTTTGACCGAATTGCCAAATGAAATCGGGAATTTGACCAAATTGGAAAAATTAAGATTGTACAAAAATCTAATCGTTGAATTACCCGATAGCTTCGGCAACTTATCAAGTTTGCAAAAGTTGTTGCTTTACGAAAATGAGTTGAAATCATTACCGGATTCAATCGGCAATTTGGGCAATTTGCTCGAACTCGAACTTGGATTCAACTATCTAAACGAGCTACCTGCTTCGATAGGAGAACTTGGCAAATTACGTTTCATAAGCTTGACAAGGAATGAATTTGACGAAAACGAAAAGCAAAAGATTACAAATCTACTTTCTAAGACTAGAATAGATTGGTATTAAAATTTTTTTGCCTATAAAACAAAGTGAATACAAAAAGTAAAGGGTTGCCAAAAGCAACCCTTTACCTTTAAGAGCATTCTACATTGCTCTTGTTTCGGCTATTTATTAAAATTTGTAGGATATTCCGAATATCAAACCACTATTTCGTGTATCATAAGATTTGTTCTGAGTTGAATAAAACAAATTGCTTCCTTCAAAACCCATCATTAATGAAACCCCATTGTCGAAAGGTTTAATTTCTGCTCCAATGTTATAACGAGCCATATATTTACCAAAGTTACCAGCACCTACACCAGCTTGGATATAAGGATGAACGTTAAGAATTTCAAATTGATTTAAGTCATAGCGAATAGATATTGCCCCAAATATGACTGACATATCCTTATTGATTAGTATATTATCATCGTTATCACTTGTGACAGTTGCGGAATAAGATTGTTGACCAACTTCAATAGCAAAACTAAAGTATTCACTTGTTTCAAATCTTACTCCACCAGCAAAAGGCATGCTATTATCAAGTGAGGACATAGGCATTGCTTTTATATAAGCAGTAAAGTTTGATGCTTTTGTGAATTCAGATTTTGTGAATTCTACATTATTCAATCCGGGATTCATAGTAAAATTCATATTGAATGCGGAACTATTCGGATTTGAAGCGTAAACCGGATTGACCAAAGCTCTGTTGTCTGCAAAATTTGTAGCGAGCAAATCACGTGAACTATTATTTGTTGCGAGCAATTCAGTTTTCGGGCTGATAACATTTTCAGTTTTTTCAGTGGCTACGAATTTAGTTTTGGTAGCTTTTTCTACAACATAAGAACTTACTGTGGGAATTTGTTTTGCATTCTTAGTTGCAGCAATATCATCAGCATTTTTGATTTCATTTACTTGTTGATAAGCATCATTTGATTGCTTGCTTTCGGAAACAATTGAATTGCTATCAGCAATTGCCGAATCAGCATCACCATTGTTGAATACCCCGATTAAGTTGTATCCGCCAAATGTTAACAAAGCAAGTACTGCTATCGAAACAGAAGCTCTCTTGAACATTGTATGCCAGAAAGGTGTTTTAAGAGCAGAATTGCCGGTCGGTACTGCATAAGGAGTAGCGTATCCTAACTTATCAAAAAGTCCGGTTACGGCAGCTGCCGGTGGTGTAAAAGCTTCGGTATCCTTTCCGATAGCATCTCTAATCAAGAGTTGTTGGCGCAATTCTTCTTGAAGCTCTTTGCTACTGCCGAGTTCGGCGTACAAAGACTCTTCGTGCATTGCGTTCAACTCTCCGTCAAGAAGCTGAGTCAGAAGTTCCGAGTTCGTGTTGTTTATGTAATCTTTCATATCAATCAAGAATTTATAATATTTATTTTATTCGTATTTAGACATTTCAGCCAAGTATGGCTGCAAGATTTCTCTCATTTTTTGTTTTGCCCTATGAATTCTTACTTTAACAGTATTTAGAGGTTGATTAATCATCTTAGCGATTTCGTTATACGACATTCCGTCGTATTCGCGTAGAATGAAAATCTCTCGATATTCATCAGGCAGTAATTCCAAAGAACTTTTAACCAATTCAAGTAACTCATTTTTGTCACCGGTCATATCGTCACTATGAGCCATATAATCTTCAAATGAAATTGCCGGTTTATCTTTTCTTTTGTAATTGACGCACAAATTTCGGGCGATAGTTACAAGAAAAGCCGACAGATTTGTCATTGCTCTATCTTTTGAAGCACTTTGGTGAAACTTTATAAAAGTCTCTTGAAATAAGTCTTGTGCCTCTTCTTTGTTGCCAAGGAACCTTCTACAGAAAGCATAAACTTTCGATGAGTGTCGTGCGAATATTTCCGAAAAAGCTTTTTCAGCGGTCTTCTTGTCATCACACAACATATAGAATAATTCTGTATCACTATATTCATCTAAGCTTTTTAACATTTTCCTACTTGTTTCGCTTTCTATATTATAAACACATTATTTTCAAAAATGTTACCGAGAAATTAAATTTTTACTAAAATAATTCAAAATTTTCAACTTTCAGCCAAAAAATCAAGCATATAACCATGCTCTTTTAGCCAAATACGGTAAGTTTTATAATTTGGCATAACATCAGCAACCAGTTCCCAAAACTTAGTAGAATGGTCCATGTGGCGTGTATGGGCTAATTCATGTACAATAACATAATCAATTACTTCGGGAATTGCACGCATAAGCCGCCAATTCAAATTAATTGAACCTGAAGACGAGCATGAACCCCAACGGCGAGCTGCATCGGAAATTCTGACTGTTTTATATTTGAATCCATATTTACTTGCGTAATCTTCAACTCTTTTCGGAAATGAAAACTTAGCCTGATTGATATACCAAGCTTTGAAAAGAATATGAGCACGATGCAAATCACGGGAGTTAAGCAAAAATTCTTTTGTGTCAAATTTGAGAGCAAAAGGCTGCTTTTCAACAAATTTTAGAGGATATTCTTCACCATACATTAGAAATTTCTCACCTTCGACAAACTGATGTTTTGGTGGTGATTTTTTACTCAGCAAAAGTTGCTTTTCCCTAATCCAATCTTTTTTTGCAAGTATAAATCGCGAAATTTCGGCATCGCTCATTTGGTATGGAGCTCGGATTTTCATAGAGTTATGCCCAAGCTCAATCGCCAAGCTTTTCCGATTCGAGCGTATCACTTTAAATTCGGGCTGTAAAGAATTTTTCATCAAATACGTTATTACTTAATACTTTTGCAATCTATCATATTCATTAACGAATATATTTGAGGAATTTGTTGACACAAGCAAATATAATTACAGAAAAAGCAATAGCAGTACAATTGATACTGAAAGGTTCCGACCGCGAAATAGCCCGAGAGCATCTCGAAGAATTGGCATTTTTGGCTCTGACAGCCGGCGCTGAAGTAACTGAAACATTCAAACAGGAACTTCAGAAGCCAAATGTCAAGACCTATCTTGGCAAAGGAAAAGTTGAAGAAATCAAAGAATACGTCAAAGAGAATACAATCACACTTGTTATTTTCGATGATGATTTGTCCCCTGTTCAAACAAGAAATCTCGAAAAAGAGCTCGAAGTCAAAGTTATTGACCGAAGCGCCCTGATTTTAGATATATTCGCTCGTCGAGCAAGGTCCACCGAAGCTAAAACTCAGGTAGAACTCGCACAGATGCAATATCTGATGCCTCGATTGACGAGAATGTGGACCCACTTATCCAAACAATTCGGTGGAATTGGGACAAAAGGTCCCGGGGAAACGCAGATTGAAACCGATAGGCGAATCATCAAAACCAAAATTCAGCAACTTAAAGAGCGGCTCCTTGATATTGACAAGCAAAGGGAAATTCAGAGCAAACACCGCTCCGGGATGCCGAGATTCGCACTTGTAGGCTATACGAACGCCGGTAAATCAACTTTGATGCGTGTTATAACGACTGCGGATGTATATATCGAAGATAAATTATTCGCTACATTGGACACAACAGTCCGTCACTTTACTATGACTTCGGGTCAAGAAGCTTTGCTTTCTGATACTGTCGGATTTATTCGCAAATTACCAACGCATCTGATTGCATCATTTCGGAGTACTTTGGCAGAGGCTTCTTCGGCAGATGTTTTGATTCACGTGGTAGATGTATCGAATCCATACTTCCGCGACCATATTGCCGTCGTAGAAGAAACTTTGGAATCGCTTAAAATCACAGACAAACCCACAATATTAGTGCTCAACAAATTGGATTTGATTGACAAATCACTCGGATTCAGAGCTATAGAAAAGGAATTTAAAGATTCGATTTTCATATCTGCAGAGCGTGGAATCAACATTCGCAATTTGATGGAAAAAATGCTCGAAGTATATATTGTCAATTCAAAATTAATCGAATTTGTATTGCCATACGACCAAATGAATTTACTTTCGGTCTTATACAAAGTTGCTGATGTGATTGATTCCGAAGAAAAAGACTACGGCATCGAATACAAAGTAAAAGTACATTCTGACGATACAGAATTCTTTAAAAGTAGATTTGAGAAGTTTATAACACGGGCAGAGAATTGAAAAAAATTTCTTACAAGGATTTAGTCGGTAGAAGCTATTCAATTTTAGAGCCTATACTTAAAGACTTACTGAAAGAATTTGAAAAAAGCAATAAGAAGCGGACATCGGTCAAAATGCTCGCCGGCTCATCGGTTTCATTTTTTGTAAAAGCATTGAGCGAGTTTTCGGGAAACGACATCTTGGTAATCGAATCCGATAAATCCAAACCCGAAGACCGTTACCACGATTTGCAAATCCTATTTGGCGAAAACAATGTATCGCTGCTCAAAGAGCCTTCTCGCTCTTTGAGAACAAAAATTGACAATAAGGAAAATCGCGTTGACTGGATGATTGAGGGTTTGACAAATTTCAGCACCGACCAGCGAGCACTTGTTGCCACAGATGAAACGTTGATGACATTGCTACCGAATCCGCAAAAACTTCATAGCAATAAGAAAATTCTTACAAAAGATTTGAAATTAGATTTTGATGAATTTGTCAAATCTTTAATATTAAACGGATTTGAAAGACGCGATTACGTCGCTGTTCCGGGAGATATTTCGATTCGTGGGGGTATTGTAGATTTATACCCTGTCGGGGCAAATAATCCATATAGAATTGAATTTTGGGGCGATGAAATCGAATCACTTCGCGAATTCGATATACTTTCGCAACGCAGCATCCGCGATTTGGACCAAATTGAATTCATTGCGGGATTGTACAATTCTGACGATGAGCAATTCGAGTACGATATTTTTGATTATTTGCCCAAAGATTCAATTATTATTTTATATCATCCCGATTCTTTAGAATTTGACGAAAGTACAAAACAAAAGCTCGAAAAATTTAGAATAATAGAGGTCAATCCGCTCGAAAAATCTGTTTACAAAGTTAAAACGACTTCGCAACCATCGGTAAAAGCATCAGTCAGCATTTTAATCAAGGAACTGACAAGGCTTGCAGTTAATGATTATAAAATATTATTTTGTGCCGATGGCGACATTCACTTAAACCGATTTAAAGAAATAATCGAGAAATCCCTTGGTGAAATCGATTTTGCCGATTTCGAGTATTCTCCGGAAATAATCAAAAACATCACTTTCAAGGCAATCAGATTATTCGACAGCACTTTTTCCGAAGGATTCATTTGGGAAGATTTGAAAATTGCGTGCTTCACAGAGCATCAGGTTTTCGAGCGAAATAGAGTCCGCGACACTCGTAAAGCTACAGGTTCGACGAGCATCACCTTAAAAGAATTGCAGGAATTACAAATCGGCGATTACGTAGTCCATGAAGACAAGGGTATCGCAGTATTTGACGGATTCCGTCAAGTGAGTATGGGCGGTTCGATGCAAGATTGTGCCAAATTGCTTTTCGCTGATGAAGATGTGCTCTATGTAAATTTGAATTATATTGCCAAAATCAGCAAATACGCAGCCCGTGAAGGCGTAATGCCTGTGCTATCCAAGCTTGGCTCAGCTGATTGGAACCGGAAAAAAGCGAGAACCAAAAAACGTCTTAAAGATATTGCAAGAGATTTGATAAAATTATATGCAAAACGCAAATCCGAAAAAGGATACGCATATCCCGAAGACAGTCTTTGGCAGAAGGAATTTGAGGCATCATTCATTTACGAGGACACGCCTGACCAAGCAAGAGCCACAGCCGAATTGAAAGTTGATATGGAGAATGATTCGCCGATGGACAGGCTGATTTGCGGCGATGTAGGCTTCGGCAAGACTGAAGTTGCTATCCGAGCAGCTTTCAAAGCAGTGCAATCGGGTAAACAAGTGGCAGTTTTAGTTCCTACAACTATACTTGCACAACAACATTTTATGTCATTCCGCGACCGATTAGCAAAATATCCCGTAAATGTCGAGGTTATTTCGCGTTTTAGGAGCGCATCTCAGCAAAAGGACATCGTTGCAAAAAATTCTGACGGAAAAATTGACATATTGATTGGAACACACAGACTTTTGAGCAAAGATATTCAATTCAGAGACTTGGGATTGTTAATTATTGACGAGGAACACCGATTCGGTGTTTCGGCTAAAGAGAAGCTTCGTCAATTCCGCTCTACGGTTGATACGCTGACATTGACTGCAACGCCTATACCAAGAACCCTGAATTTTTCCTTGATGGGAGCGCGAGATTTGAGCACAATCGAAACACCGCCCAGAAACCGCGTCCCGGTAAGCACTGAAATCATCGAGTGGAGTGATGAAATCGTAACCCAAACTATTAAAAAAGAAGTTGAAAGAGGCGGGCAAGTCTTTTTCGTATCCGATAGAGTCGAAGACCTCGAAAAACTGAAAAGCAATATGAATATGTTGATGCCAAATTTCCGATTTGCATCAGCACACGGACAAATGAAACCAGCTGACCTCGAAAATATAATGGAATCCTTCATCGAAGGCAAATACGATGTGCTTGTTTCGACAAAAATTATCGAATCAGGCATTGACATTCCAAATGCAAATACGATAATCATCAATCGGGCGCAAAATTTCGGGATGGCAGAGCTCTACCAATTACGCGGCAGAGTTGGCAGAACCAACAAACAAGCATATTGCTATTTGATTATACCAAATTCTTATAAATTACCTCTAAACGCTTTGAGACGTCTTCAAGCTATTGAAGAATTTTCCGAACTTGGGAGTGGATTGAAACTTGCTCTTCGTGACCTCGAAATTCGTGGTGCCGGGAATTTACTTGGTGCCGAGCAATCCGGATTTATCATTGACATTGGGTTCGAGCTTTTCCAGAAAGTTTTGGACGAAGCAGTTACAGAATTGAAATATGAAGAATTTTCGGATATTTTTGGGGATAAGACGGAAAAACCTAAATTCTATACGCAAGATATTGCAATCGAAATTGATTCGGACGCCTTCTTCCCCGAAGATTACATCAAACGCGATACCGATAGATTCTCATATTACAAAAAATTATACAATCTTAAAAGTAACGGGGAATTGCAAGATTTAGTCCGTGAAATCACTGATAGATACGGCAAATTGCCCAAACAAGCGAATGAATTGATTTATGCCGTTAAATTGCGAATCGCTGCAATCGGTTCGGGCTTTTCACGTATCATTCAAAAGGGTCAGAAACTCATTTGCGAATTTCCGCCAAATGATGATTCATATTATTATGAAAATGCTTTTTCAATTGTTATTGATTATATCAATAGCTTGGATGATTGCAAATTGAACCAAACAAAAGACCGATTAACACTTGAAGTAATGATTGATTCACGCGATAGCGGAATTGAATTTTTGTGGAAAATTAAGAAGACGTTAGAAACGTTGTAACGAATATGAAAAATAATAAAGTAATATTAGCTCTCGAGACATCCCAAAAAACGCTTTCTGTGGCATTATCATTCGGAGATGATGTAATTTCCGAATATAGTTGCTATTCATCAAATGCACATGACAAATTATTGGCAGTTTACGTCCAAAGGCTGATAGGCGACCATCTGAGTGGAGATTATTCCAAACTAAATTATATCGCTTTGTCAGCGGGTCCGGGTTCATTCACGGGACTGCGAGTTGGGGCAGCATTTGCAAAAGGGCTTTGTTTCGGCTCGGAGATTAAGATTCTCGCTGTGCCAACCTTGCAGGCGATTGCTCTCGAAGCTAAATCACATTTAAAAAGCGAGTACAAACGCATAATCAGTGTGTTGCCTTCGCACAAAGAGCAGGTTTATTTTCAACTTTTTGATTTAGAATCAAACGCTCTTGGCGATATTGAGTTCGAAAATTACGAAAGTTTCCAAAATATCATTTCTGCAGATGATTTTATTTGTGGGATAATTCCGGAAGAATTGAATTTAGCGGCTACAAGCATTTTCCCGAATTCGAAAATAATCTGCAATTACGCACTACAAATGATTGCCAATGAAGAATTTGTCGAAATAGAAACATTCGAACCGATTTATGTCAGCGAATTCATACCCAAAACAGCCACTAAAAAATTGAATATTTGATATTTGTGTATTTTTGAAAAATGAATTAGAATAAAATTATTGGATTAAATTAAATGATAGCACGATATACATTGCCCCAAATGGGCAAAATTTGGACTGACGAAACGAAATATGCAATTTGGCTCGAAATCGAAATTTTAGCTTGCGAAGCCCAAGCAGAATTAGGAATAATTCCCAAAGAAGCTGCAAAATTTATTCGCGAAAACGCTAAAATTGACATCGAGCGGATTAACAAAATTGAAGAAACAACTAAGCACGATATAATAGCTTTCCTGACCAACGTTGAAGAGTACATTGGCGATAAATCGGCTTATATGCACGTTGGGATGACTTCCAGCGACGTATTAGACACATGTCTTGCCGTGCAGATTAAAGACGCAGGTGACATCTTGCTCGAAGATTTAAAGGTGCTTTCCGAAGTGCTTGCAATCAAAGCTCGCGAGTACAAGCATACAGTTTGCGTTGGTCGTAGCCATGGCATCCATGCAGAAGCAATGACTTTCGGGATGAAAATTGCAATTTGGTACGATGAGAATAAACGTAACATCGAGCGCCTTAAACATGCACTCGAAGATTGCCGCTACGGTATGATTAGCGGTGCAGTCGGCACATACGAGCATTTATCACCGGAAGTGGAAGAATACGTATGCGAAAAACTTGGTCTGAAACCTGTCAATGTATCATCGCAGGTGATTCAGCGCGATTCTCATGCCTTTTTCATCGCAACTTTAGCTGTAATTGCCACAACTTTAGAAAAAATTGGTGTCGAAATCAGACATTTGCAAAGAACTGAAGTACGTGAAGCTGAGGAATTCTTCTCGAAAGGGCAAAAAGGCAGCTCGGCAATGCCGCATAAACGCAATCCGATTGCATCTGAAAACATTTGCGGACAAGCACGATTAATCAGGTCTTATGCCATTGCTGCGATGGAAAATAATGCACTTTGGCACGAACGCGACATTTCGCACAGCAGCGTAGAGCGAAATATCTTCCCTGATGCAACAGTTACACTTGATTACATCATCCAACGCACAACAAAGTTATTGGATAATCTTGTTGTTTATCCCGACAGGATGTTGGATAATTTGAATTTGACATTCGGATTGATTCATTCCCAAAAAGTCCTGTTGGAGCTTGCTCGTCGCGGATTTCCACGCCAAAAGGCATATGAAATTGTACAACGATGCGCCATGAGAACTTGGGACGAGAAGAAACCATTCCACGAATCACTCATTGAAGATGCCGAATTGATGCAAAATATTACGGCGGAAGAATTAAGCAAATTACTAAGCTACGACAAAGTTTTCGAGAGCGTAGATTATATTTTTAAGAAATGTGGATTATAAAATAAGGATAAAATATGAAAGCTGTTATAATTAATGAACATGGTTCAGCAGATGTACTGCAATATACCGATAATTTCCCAACCCCAACTCCGGCGGATAATGAAGTGTTACTCAAAGTTCACGCTGTTTCGCTAAATCGAGTGGATACTGTCGTACGGAAAGGTTATCCCGGGCAAACTATACCTATGCCCCACATTCTCGGTGGCGATATGGCAGGAGTGGTTGCACAATCGGCAAAAAATTCAGATAAATTCAAAGTTGGCGAAAGAGTGGTTGTTTATCCCGTGAAATTACCCGAAGAACGCGACCCACACTACGGTGAAAATACTTTCTTGAATGACGGGTGGCAATTTTTTGGAATGCAACGTCATGGAGCTTATGCTGAATATATCGCAGTTCCTGAAGAAAATTTGGTCAAAATTTCCGACAATGTATCTTTTGAAGAAGCTGCGGCTTTGCCGATCGCTGGATTGACAGCGTATCATGCAATTTTTGGCACAATAGACCTAAAACCCGATGATGTATTTTTCATTTGGGGCGGTTCAGGCGGTTTGGGAACATTTGCAGTTCAATTAGCTAAACAAAAAGGTGCTAAAGTAATCGCAACAGTCGGCAAAAATGAAAAGAAAAGCGTGCTTGAAAGCTTAGGTGCTGATTTAGTGCTTAATCATCACGAAGATGACGTTGTTGCCGAAACGCGCAAATTCGCTCCTAAAGGAGTTGATTTGCTCATAGATTACGTCGGTCCTGCTACATTCGATAAGAGCTTTTCGCTCGTTCGTAAGAATGGGACTATCGTAGCTTGTGGTATGTTGACAGGTATGGAAGTTAAATTACATTACCAGCAATTCTATTTCCGCCATCTCAATCTCAGAGGTATTTTCTTGGGACCGATGAATGAATTTGTTGAATTTGTAGAGATGAAAAATCAGGGTAGAATCAAATCGCATATTCATCAAGTATTTGATTTGAAAGACGCTGCCGATGCTCATCGCTTATTGGAAAGCGGTAATTACGTTGGAAAAATTGTATTGAAAATTTCATAAAAAATATAAAAAATAATGGCATCCGATATGGAACTATGGGAATATACTTTGCGAATCGGAATTGCATTTTTCCTCGGGGGAATGATTGGTTTCGAGCGACAATACCGCCAAAAAAGTGCAGGTCTCAGAACTAATACGCTCGTTTCAATCGGTTCGGCTGCTTTTGTAATGTTGTCGTATGCTATGACCGGCGAAACAGGTGACCCATCTCGAGTGGCAGGTCAAATCGTCACAGGTATCGGCTTTTTGGGTGCAGGTGTAATAATTCGCGAAGGTGCAAACGTTCAGGGACTTAATACTGCTGCAACAATTTGGTGCTCTGCCGCAGTAGGCTCTTTAGTAGGTGCAGGGCTGTATTCATATGGGGTTATTACTGCTTTAGCGGTTGTCCTGACTCTTATAATTTTGCGACCATTGGCGATGTATCTAAGTCGCCGCAAAGAGAAGCATACGAATGAAGATTATCTTGAAGCTCATTATACCTTGACAATCAGTTGCAATATTGAAGCTGAACCGCAAATCAGACCAATCATTATGGAAGCTATTTCCGAAAATGATTTGCAATTGCAATCACTCAAAAGTAAACGTGATGAACAATCCGGAAATCTTAAATTTGAAGCACAGATAATTTCAGAAGGTAGAAACAATAAGCATATTGAGAATTTTGCCAAACGAATAGGTTCAGACAGGAATGTATCGGAAATTGGGTGGATACTAACGAAAACAAATTTTAATTGAAAAATCAGCGACTGATTAAAAATTTGTGAATTTCGGAGTTGTGACCGAAATTGTAGTTGATTCTTGCCAAATACAATCCACTTGATAAATTCGATAATAGTATCTGGTGCGACATTCCATTTACTGATTCGGTTTTGACTATTTGCCCGAAAATATCAATAATTTCTACATATAAAATATCAAATGGTGCATTGATTTCCATTAAATCGTCGTTGAGTGATATTTGGAGTTCCGGATTATTATTGTCATTTACATCCGATAATGAAAAATTCAAATTGAAAATATAACCATCATTTGTGATAGCTCTGAGCATGTTAGGATTTACACTTGGTATATTCAAAGTGTTGCCCGATTTATTGCGTAATACCAAATTGCAAAGATTTGAGGAATTGCCTTGCGAATGTTCTCGCAAATATGAGCCGACAGCTAAATGCAATTTGTCATTATCATCAAGCACATAGTACACAAAAGGCTTTTCGGAAAATGTATTGCCTACTTCTACGCCGATAAATTCATGCGTTTTCAAAATTTCGGATAAATTGAAAGTTGAAACAGCAGTTATAAAGTCTAATTCGGGATTTATAAGTAAAGGAACTTTTACATAATCAGGAGCGTCGAAAACTTCAGGCGAAGGGAAATCTTCTTGCAAATCATCAGCATCTTTCTTAACTGAGCTAATTAAGGTGTCCTTGCCCATGTTATACGAGACGATTAGCATGTCTGTGATGGTGATATCACCGTTGCCGTCGCAATCTGCGTAGGTTACTTCAGCATTGTCCCAAGTTAAAACTCGGTGAGCAGCCCATATCGCGCTACCCGACTTGCGTTTGAAACTTTTCATATTTTTCGTTGCGGAACCGAGTCCAATAAACTTTGTAACGTTAGCATAATCTAAATGATTCACAATGCCATTATTATCAGTATCACCGGGCCAAACGTTTATAAAGCCGTGAATTGTATATTCAATCGGTTCGGCGTTAATTGCAATTATCTCGCGAACGTTATTAACAATCGTCGTAGCAACTGGTTGCATAAAGTTGAAGTTCAGCGTCGAAGCATTAATTGCATTTTGGAGAACAACGAATTCGAGGTGAAGTATCTTTGGTTCTGCGATGCTGTCCGGAATAGTATTATTGCCCAAACCGACAGCGATAATCAAATTTGAAGTGCCATCTGGATGCAACATTGGGATAACTTGTGGTTTGCCGAAATCTCCGGGTAGCCATTGTGAAAATTTGATTACATCACTTTGGTTAAAATTCAACTGAAAGGCGACACCGTTACATTTTGGTAAATCTTTGAGATAAATATTCATACCGAAAGTATAGCTAGCAGTCACAAAACCATAACGACTCGAATCCACATCTGTCCGCTTGACTACGATGCTTTGAGCCGATAGTACTTGCACACTTGCAATAAATATCAATATGTATATTAGATTTTTTATATATTCTCCATCCTATTTCACGAATTAAACATCAATCATCGTGCCATAGAATGAATTACACAAATACCAAAAAGAATCAACGAATATTTTTGAAGCCGTTTTCGATTTCGAAAGCAAGGCGTTGGAAAACTTCGTCGAATTCGCCCATACCGTTGATTTTTGTTACGCCGTGTAACTGATTGTACTTCTCGATTACAGGAACGGTCTTGGTTTCGTGCTCCTGCAGACGCTTTACGATTTTCGCTGTACTCGAATCATAGGGCATACTTTTGCCGGTTTTGCTTCTTGCGTCCAATCGGCTGATTAGTTCCAATGTGGGAACTTCAATTTCGATAATTTTGGAAATCGAAGAACCGTGTTTGCGGAGCAATCCATCGAGAATATATGATTGCACCAAAGTTCGCGGAAATCCTTTGAAAATGAATCCCTTGGCATCTTTAGAATTGGATAATTTTTTTTCCATCAGTGGCACGACGATTTCGTCCGGCACGAGTTGACCACTTTCGTAAAGCTCCTTGATTTTGAGACCGACATCGCTTCCGATTTTGATTTCTTCATCGAGCATGGCACCTGTGGCTACGTATTCCAATCCGAAGTGAGCTGCCAATGCTTTACCCTGTGAACCTCTCCCACATCCGGGATAGCCGAACAAAACGATGTTTAGTAATTTCTTACTTAGTATTTGTTTGATGGTTTCTGTGATTTGCGTGTTTACATCCTCGATTGATTGAGTTCCGTCAACGCCGATATAAATCCCTTTTTCCTTGTAAAATTGCAATACAGGGAGCGTTTTTTGTTCATATTCTTTCAGTCGGTTGCGGATTACGATTTCGTTATCATCAGAGCGACCGGAGCTTTTTCCACGATTCAGCAACCTTTTGACCGATTCTTCCTCAGGGACATCTAAGCAAATCAAGCAATCAAGCGAAGTATTCAATTTAAGCATCAACCCTTCGAGAATATAGGCTTGAATATAGGTTCTCGGGAAACCATCGAACAAAAAGCCGTTGGAATCCGGATTCTCAGTGATAGTTTTTTCGATTATTTGGACAATGATTTCGTCCGAAACCAAGCCCCCCGCAGCAATAGTGCTTTGTGCTTCGAGTCCGAATTTGCTCTTTTTCGCAATCTCTTTACGGAGTAAATCGCCGGTAGAAATGTAAAACAGATTGTACTTTTTGATTAAAAATTCAGATTGTGTACCTTTACCGGCACCGGGAGGACCAAATAATGCGACGTTCAGCATAATCTTTCTATAATTATTCCAACTACTTTGAGCTAAATTAAACAAATTTCACGAGAAAGCAAAGATGAAATTTATAATATTTATGTGAAATTTAACTGAAGTTCTATTATTAGGAGTTAATTGTATCAATCAAAAAGATAGTTATGTTAGAACATCTGAGCAATTTACTATGAATATTTTACTACAGACTCTGAAAATAAATACATTAAAGTAAATATAATCACAACAATGTTCTTTGTTAAATCAAATTAAATCACTAAATTACCAACAGAGATGATTTAAAATCATAAAAAGATTTTATGTTTTTGCAAAAGTCTCTGAGATGATATTTGATGAAATTTGAATGATGTTTTATTTGAAACGAACATATTATAACAAGATATGTATAAATTGACTTATTTAATAATCACCTACTGGAGGCTTTATGCACGGACCCTCTACCGATTGGAAGAAGGACTATTCTTCCCCATTGAAAGAGCTATTCGGCAAATGGTTTTTTATATTATATACAATCGTTTACGCCGGTTTCATAATAATCAGCGTTGTTAGCCCGAGTTTGATGGCAACTGATGTTGGTTCAATCAATGTGGCAATATCATATGGGTTTCTTTTGATAATAATTGCTATCGTTTTGGCATTTGCATATAATCACTTTTGCACACGTGCAGAAGAAATGATGCAACCCGAAGACGATGAGGAGGTAATATAGAATGTATTACGAAGCATCGGGTTGGTCGGTCATCTTATTTGTTGGTATAGTTCTAGTCGTATTGTTGATTTCGTATCATTTCGGCAGAAAAACCAAAACTTCATCAGGATATTATGCAGCCGGTGGCAATATTCACTGGTCTGTAAACGGTATCGCATTTGCAGGGGACTATCTCTCTGCAGCGTCATTTCTTGGTATTTGCGGTATGATAGCTGTATCAGGGTATGACGGGTTTCTCTATTCCATCGGCTATCTCGCAGGGTGGATTGTAGCGCTATTTCTCGTTGCCGAACCAATGAAAAAGCTCGGCAAATACACTTTTACAGATGCTCTGGATGCAAAATTCGATTCTAAAGGGATTAAATTGGTTGCCGCTATCAGCACACTTATGGTTTCAATATTTTATTTGATTCCGCAAATGGTTGGTGCAGGTTCTCTTATAACACCTTTGCTCGGAATGCCACACTGGGTAGGTGTTGTCTTAGTTGGGACAATTGTAACAATAATTGTGGCAACCGCAGGAATGGCATCAACAACATACGTCCAATTTATGAAAGGTGGTATGTTGATAGTCTTTTCAATTGCACTTGTATTTTTGATTTTTTCTCGAGGTATTTCAACGGAGCCCGACCAAGGTGGTGATGTACCTTTTCGTGGTTTCACTACAATCAAAACTCTTGCATTAGAGCCACATGGAATTGTGCTTGAGGATACAACTTACAAAATAATTAATGAATATTCTGACAAAGAAAAAAAATTACGATTCCTCAAGTTGGAAAAAGCGGGAGAGGTTACGATTTGGAGAGTTAATGAAGCTGATTCTTTGATTGATGAAACTTTGTACGTATTGAACAAAAGTGACGGTACTACTCTTTACAACGGTGCTCCAAAAGAAGAGAAGAAATTCTATCAAGTGGGACACATGAGTGACCTTGGTGATGAAGAGGAAACTCGTACAGGCACATTAGATGTGTTTTCATTTATCGAAAAAATCAAAAAAGGAACTGTCGTCAGATGGAGCAAACACGTTTTAATGGATGGCAACGATAAATTATCAATTTATTACCAAAATCCTACTCCCGGAAGTGAAGTGCTCAAACCCGGACAAAAATTCAAAGTTGATGCTGCAAAAGGAGCAACTCTAACAAACCAAATTGATTTTATTTCGCTTATGATTGCCTTGTTTTTTGGTACAGCGGCTCTTCCGCATATACTTATCAGGTATTATACTGTTTCAAGTCCATCAGCAGCAAGAAAATCTACTATAGTGGCAATCAGTGTGATTGGTTTGTTCTATGTCCTTACACTTTATATGGGATTGGGGGCAATGGTGAACGGCGTAATTGATTTGACGAATGACAATATGTCAGCTCCTTTGTTGGCGAAGTCATTTGGAGTGCTAATTTTCTCAATCATTTCCGCATTGGCTTTTGCAACAATATTAGGAACAGTCAGCGGGCTGATAGTTGCTTCAGCAGGTGCTGTAGCACACGATTTGATGGACAAATTCCGCAATAAAAATTTATCGGACAAAAAGAAAGTAATTTACGGCAAATTTGCTTCAGTAGTTGTTGGAGCCATTGCAATCGGCTTCGGCATACTATTCAAGGAAATGAATGTCTCCTATCTTGTTGGTTGGGCATTTGCAATTGCCGCATCTGCAAACCTCCCGGCTATCTTGATGGTTTTATTCTGGAAGAAAACTACAGCTCAAGGAGTAATTGCGTCCGTTATTGTTGGCTTAGTTTCAGCATTGGGGCTCATTTTACTATCACAAGAAACGTATAACAACGTCTATGGATTAGTGGGCGTTCATGCTCCGGTACAAATCAATAATCCGGCTATTTTCTCGGTTCCGCTTAGTTTTATATCATTGGTTGTGGTTTCTATTTTGACTCAAAAAAACAGAAAGAACGGCATTAACGCAATAAACGATGATAATAATGATGGTGGTAATGGTAAAAACAAAAAATTTGCCTATAATTCCAAATAATCATTTCTAAGTTAAAAAAAAAACACCCGAAAGCAATTGCCGACGGGTGTTTTTTTTTCATTATACTTTCTATTCCAAATATGTGTAGCCGTACAATCCCGAACGATAAATGGCAAGGAACTCTTTTCCTTCGGTAGCAGATATTTTACCTTCTTTGACTGCAGTAGTAACCCATGATTCCATGGTACGAACTAATTTTTTGGAATTATATTGTACATAGTCGAGTACTTCAGCAACAGTTTCTCCGTCAATTACTTGCTTGATAACGTATTTTTCATTCTCGATTGCAATATGAACGGCATTCGTGTCACCGAATAAATTATGCAAATCACCCAAAATTTCTTGATAAGCCCCTACGAGAAATACACCGATGTAGTATGATTCGTTCTTTTTGAGAGGATGAACCTGCAAATTATACGAATACTCTCCGGTGCCGATAAAATGGTCAATTTTGCCATCACTATCGCAGGTTATATCTTGCAAAGTAGCAAAATTAGTAGGTTTTTCGTTCAATCTGTGAATCGGCATTATTGGGAATATCTGGTCAATCGCCCATGAATCAGGCAGTGACTGGAATAGTGAAAAATTACAAAAATACTTGTCTGCCATTTGTCTCGATAATTGCTTGATTTCATCGTAGGAATGTTTCATATTTTGAGCAACATCATGAATAGAACGAGCTACTGACCAATAAAGTATCTCAATCAATGCTCTAGTTTTCAAATCAAGCATCCCGAGTGAAAATCTATCTAATGACTCTTCACGAATTTGGAGTGCGTCATGCCATGCTTCAAGCATTCTGTTTTTTGTCAGATTTGTATAAATTTCGTATAATTCTTTTACCAATTCATCATCATCATCTGATATTTTATATGTATCATCCCAGACAGGCAAAGAGGTCGTTTCAAGAACATCAAATACAAGTACAGAATGATGTGCTGTAATCGAGCGCCCCGATTCGGTTATTATATTGGGATGTGGCAATTCATTTTTTTCGCAAACATCAACAATGTTGAATACAGCATCATTGACATATTCTTGGATTGTATAATTGATACTGCTCAAGCTCGAAGAACGAGAGCCATCATAATCAACCCCGAGCCCGCCACCGATATCAACAAATTGGACCGCAAAACCTAAATTGCGTAATTGAACATAAAACTGAGCAGCTTCACGAAGTGCAACTTTAATTTTGCCAATTTTTGTAATTTGGCTGCCTAGATGGAAATGAATTAATTTCAAAGCATGAGTCATGTCAGAATCTTGTAGCAAAGTTGTTGCTTCGAGCAGTTCGCTGGCATTTAGACCGAATTTGCTTCTGTCGCCACCCGAGCTTTCCCATTTGCCACTACCTGAAGTAGCGAGTTTGATTCTAATACCAATATTCGGAACAACATTAAGTCGCTTTGCAATTTTCAAAATCAATTTTAATTCGTTCAATTTTTCGACAACAAGGTACACGTTTTTGCCCATTTTCTTTGCCAACAGAGCCAATTCGATGAAATCCTCATCTTTGTAGCCATTGCATATTACAAGAGCATTAGGATTGTCCTGAATAGCCAAAACGGCATGTAATTCGGGTTTCGAGCCTGCTTCAAGACCTATATTGAATTCCTCGCCGTGCTTGATGATTTCCTCTACTACGGGACGCATCTGATTTACTTTTATAGGGTAAATCACAAAACTCTCTGCTTTGTAATCGTATTCTTTTGCAGCTACTTTGAAGCAATTATTTATAGTTGCTATTCGGTGGTGCAAAATATCAGGAAATCTGAGTAAAACAGGTGTCGATACATCCCGAAGTTGCAACTCGTCAATGATGTCTTTTAAGTCAACTTCTATATCGTCTTTGGGTACAACGCAAGCATTTCCTTTGTCGTTGATTTTAAAATAATTGACTCCCCAACCTTGAATATTATAAAGTTCGGCAGAATCTTCGATTTTCCATTTGCGCATTTTTAAAAAAGTTAGAATGATGAAAAAACAAAAATGTAATGACGAAACAGATTTGATAAATTTTTTTCATATTATAGCATTTTTGAATTCTAACATCGAAAGTCTTAATTGAATAAAATATTTTGGCAGAAATCAAGTTTATAGTATAAATTTATCAGGTGTAAAATGCAAATATCAGATGATACAAAGGCTGTAGTACAATTCTTGAACGAATTTACTAAAGGAAATCTTCGCAAAGTAAATGATTTAGAATATATTTTTGAAATTGCAGCTACTTATGGCGGAAATGATGAGCTAAACAGACTTGTTTTTGCCGGGAAATCGGTTTGGAACATTGCTTCAAAGCTTAAAAAAGTAGTTCATGGTACAGAAGGTATTGAATTACTTGAAAAAGAATTGCTCAGAAACATTAATGAAATGGTAAGATTTCTACGAAAAATTTCTGAATTTGCAGAAATTGATGTAAAAAAACGATTTGATGATATATACTTCCCCGAAACAAGCGGTGCTTTGAAAAATCTGATTGATTTGGGTCACGACCTTGCCGTATTCAAGGATATTCAAAGTCAAAGCCGACGTCAGGAATTATAATTTGCCGTATTTTTCGATTTCTGCCACATCATCAAAATCAAACTTTTCAGTACCGATAATTTGATATTTTTCATGCCCTTTACCTGCAATCAGTATTATATCTCCAATTGATGATAATTCAACAGACTTTTCGATTGCTTTTTTTCTGTCCGGTTCTACAATTATTTTGGTATTTGTAGCTGAAACACCCTCTAAAATTTGTTTGATAATATTATCAGGAGATTCAGTTCTTGGATTATCGCTTGTAATTATCACGATATCGCAATTTTCAGAGGCGATTTTTCCCATTTCGGGTCGTTTACTTCTGTCTCTATCTCCCCCGCAACCAAAAACACAGAGTATTTTTGATTTTTTTGATTCGGACATGATTACATCCTTGCAGGCATTAATGGCTTTCTCTAAAGCGTCGGGAGTGTGGGCATAGTCAACCAATGCAATAGCTTCGTTAAACAGAACAACTTTTTGCATTCTGCCCGGAGCGCCCTTTGCAACTGATAAGCCTTTTTGGATGGCACCGTAATCAATTTTTAGAGAGTTGCATGCAGCAGCAGCCAGAGCCGCATTTTCGATATTAAATTTGCCGAGCAAAGCAGTTTTGCCGTCTATGATTCTTTCTCCCCCGTAAAGCACGAAGTCTGTTGAGATGATTCCTGCAGTTTCTTTCAAAATTTTGTAATAGTTTTTCTTATTTCGACCGACTGTGAAAACCTTAGCAGAAGTGTCACGAACCATGAATTCGGCATGTTCATCATCGCCGAAAACTATGGCTACGGCATTTTTGTCAAGTTTGTCAAACAATATTTTTTTGGACTGAGCATAATCTTCAATCGAATCGTGATAATCCAAATGGTCGTGAGTCAGATTTGTAAAAATGGCTCCATTAAAATTGATACATTCGGCACGTTTTTGTTTTAGTGCATGCGAAGAGACCTCGATGGCTACCCATTCTACACCTTCTTGCAGCATTTTATACAATATTTCGGCAATATCACGAGATTCGGGTGTTGTGTGTGCGAGCGGAATAAAATGATTATTGAAATATGCACCGGTTGTCCCGATTATTCCACCTTTTGAATTTGCTGCATTAAAAATTGAATTAAGCAGAAATGTAATTGTAGTTTTGCCATTTGTGCCGGTAACGCCAATAATTTTGAGCTTAGTGGATGGGAAATCGAAAAAAGCATGCGATAGTTCTGCTAATGCTAATCGCGTATTATTGACAATAATGAAAGTCACATCAGGGGAAATTAAATCCTGGTTGGGAAATGATTCGCAAATAATCGTTTTTGCACCAAATCTTATAGCTTGTTTGATAAAGTCGTGACCGTCAGAAACCAAACCTTTGATTGCGACGAAACATGAACCGGGGGCACATTTACGAGAATCATATTCAACACCTGATACATATTTGTCTAAAAGTCCGATGACGTTTTTTTCGGAACTAAGTGAACTATAAATTGAATCCAAATTCTTCATTTTTCTTTCTTGCATTAATCTAATTTATAAAATTATCACTTTTTTTTCACTTGTGAAAATTAGATTAGTGCTATGCTCAAAAAAATATAAGCTTTTACTGCTTTTGCATATCTATAAGGAGTGAATGTGTAAAGAGCAAGATGTCGGTATGAGTCAGAATACCGAGCAAATTCATTTCCCAATCAACTATCGGAAGACAGTCCAACTTATACTTCGCCATAAGAGCAACAGCCTTTGCTACGCTATCTTCTGGGTAGATGACATGAGTAATCGGGTTCATGATTTTGGCATAATCAATAATCTTGTTGAAGCCGTTTTCGCCGAAATTCTGTTTTGCATCATAAATGTTTCTGAGGCTGTATTCGCGAATTTTCAAATCCGTTATTACACCAACAATTTTACGCCCTTCAAGTACCGGAATGTGCCTGATACTCTCCCTCTTCATAATTTCGTCCGCATCATGGATAGTGTCCTCGATACTTACTGTGAACACGTTAGTGGTCATGATTTCTGATACTCTTCTTAATAATGGCATAAAAACCTCATTTTTAATAATTCACAAATTCTAAATGTTAATTTAACATAAATTTCTTGATAAATCAAGAAAGATATTTTCAAAATTGAAAATATTTTTCTTAGTTATGTGTTTTAATTTGTATATATTTAAGTTTGTTTAAATTTCAAAATTTCATGAATAGTTTATTAGATGTTTCAAAATCAGGCGAATTGCTCGTTGTGGCACATAGAGGTTCGTCAGGCACAGCTCCCGAGAACACAATTTCGGCTTTTCGGCAGGCATTGGATTCTGGTGCCAAAATGGTTGAAATTGATATCCAAATCACCGCTGATAATAAATTTGTTGTTTATCATGATTTTGTACCTCCAGGATATGATAAGCGTATTTCAGAATTGGATTTTGATGAGATTAAAGACATCGACATTGGTTCGGCGTATGGCAATATTTATGCCGGAGAAAAGATTCCTCTATTGCAAGAAGTATTGGAATTGGTTCGCGACAAAGCTTTATTGATGATTGAAATCAAGACTTGGACAGGAGACAAAATCCAAGCTAACATGAATCAATTGATTGAGTTAATTGATGAATTTAACAGTCTTGACAAAACAGTTTTCGGCTCATTCAATTACAAAGTGCTAAGAGATTTGAAACAATTGAATCCAAACATCAAAACAGCAGCTATTAAAATTCCCGGAGACGACAAGTCTCCGAGAGAAATCAGAGAATTAACTCAATGCGAAGTTTTCATTTTTTCGGTAGAAGAACTAAATCAAGAATTGATGGAATCCGCAATTCAAGAGGGGCTATTCACAGGAGTTTATTCGGTGGATACAAAAGCAAGCCTCAAATTTGCTTTGGAACACAAAGTCCGAGCAGTTGCTACAAATTATCCGAATAAGATTTTCAAATGGTTGGATGAAATCAAAGCTTAATTGCTTTGCTTCTTGAGTACGTTTCTGATAAATGCTTTGAAGGATAAATCATCGTCCGGTTCAGTTTGATTCCTCGAATCCCGCACTTGTTTCTTGATTTGGTTAACAGCTGACGCTTCAGTATTTTTATCAATTTTGCCTGTCAGGTCGGCTATTGGTGTTATACTTTTATCCGTTACTCCAAGTAATAAAACTCGAGTGCCCGCTTGAACAACGAAGAGATGATTCTTTGGTTGGAGTGAGACTTTTGAGAGCACTTTCAGGTCAATCGGTGATAAATTACTCTTGAATTTACTTGCATAACGCTTCACAAATAAAAGTAGAACGCCTAAGATTGCGACGGCGACAATCAAGGTAATAAAAGTATTTAGAATAGAACCATCCATTAGAAGCCTCACCTGGTTAAATTATTTCTTGATTCCCTTCAATCTATCTGAAGGGTCAATCAATGTTGTGATTCTGATACCGAAATGTTTGTCCACAACAACGACTTCGCCTTCAGCCACTTTTTTGCCATTAATCAATACGTCAACAGGCTCGCTGACTAATTTGTCAAATTCCACTACAGAGCCTCTGCCAAGCCTGAGAATGTCACGAATCAACATATTAGTTCTGCCAAGTTCAATAGAAACAGGCAATTGCAAATCATAAAGCAATTCCATTTTAGGGTCAAGAGGAGACAATAAGTTGGGGTCACTCGAAAAACCTAAATTCGGGAATTCACCTTGTATTGTATCAGCAGATTTAGGTTTTTGCTCCGAATCAAGTTTGGTATCATCTTGAGATTCGTCAGCTCCACTGCTGATTAAAGCATCAATTTCTTCTTGGGTCATTGACATAATACTATTCCTTTTCTTTAAACGATAAATCCATTTCTACTAAGTCCTCTTCCTTGAGGGCACGCGTAATCCTAATAGCTTTTTTGCCGTCAACCGTTCCCGGGCGAGCGGCAAGTTTTCTTCTACTACCGATAATTACTTCGATTTCTTCGTTAATTCTATTTTCTAATTTTATAACATCGCCGGGTTTTAGCTCCAATAATTCACCGACAGTGAGAGATGTTTTTCCAAGTTCTGCAATCACGGGAAGGCGAGTTGTAGAAATTTGTTGATTGACAACAGCAATATTGTCTCTGATTTTTTTTGGTGATACTTTGACCGCATTCGTTGTGATTTGTTGCTTATTGAGCTTTGAAAGAACCTCTTCTAATGCGAATGTCGGGAAACATAGATTCATCATGAAAGTATTGTTTGTATTACCGATTTTGACATCAAAGGATACTACAACTACAATTTCTGACGATGGAGCTACTTGAACAAAGTCAGCCTCGACTTCCAGTCTCGAATATCTGAAATTTAAGTCGGCTATTGCACGCCATGAATTTCTTAAATCAGACAGAGCATGTTCGATAACACCTTTGATTACGGCTTGTTCAATCGGTGTGATAGTTCTTGGTTTGGGGACGATATCGCCACCGCCGCCAAGCAACATTTCAACTATTGTTAGAGCTAGTTCGGGACTTACTTCCATAATTCCCGAACCATCAGTACCTTCCATATCAAAAATATACAGACAACTTGGATTTGAAACCGAAAGTATGAATTCGGAATAAAAAAGCTGGTCAACGGAAGTCACTGTGAAAGAAACAACGGTTTGTAACTTTGAGACCAAATAATATCCGAATACTTCGGAGAAATTTTCATGTATTGTTTGGAGTGTACGAACTTGGTTTTTAGAAATTCGATTAGGACGACGAAAATCGTAATTGCTAATCTCCCCTTTTGACATTTTGCCGGAAATTACTTCATTAACATCAATTCGCCCGCTGTTCATTTCATTGAGCAGGTTATCTATTTCTAATTGTGATAAAACTTCAGCCATACGCCACTATTGAATAATATATTCTACAAGTATTACATCTCGTAAGAAAATGCGATTGTTTATAAACACAGGAACCAATCTTTCTTTAAAAATCGAAGTCAAAGAATCGCGTCTAATTTGTTGCAATTCACCAACGCTCATATCACCGATTTGATTGTTGATAGCATTTCGAATCAAAGCCTCAAATCTACGTTTTTGGTCATCCGTTTCAGTTCCTTCTTTCTTTTCTGCATCTTCAGCATCTACTCCAATTCGGTAACTTAATCCTAAGTTTACTACCACAAATTGAGTTGATGCACGAGGATTGGTAGTAATTCTTCCGGTTTCCATATACTTTGAATCGTTTTCGGAGATTTTGTCCTCGTCTGCCATCTTTTTGTAATACTCAATATTAGACAATTCTTTATCCTCGACCGGTTTTTGAACTTGTTCTGTTGATTGAGTATCTCCTTGTTGAGTTCCAACAACCGAATTCAACATCATCTTTACTGCGAATAAAATCACTACAACCAAAACAATCAATACACCTGCACCGATACCGATAATCACGGGTAAAGACAAGCCGGCTTTCTTCTTTGGTACTTCCGGTTCTTGTTTGTTTACTTCATCAGCCATACTTTCCTACTTTTAATTTATTATAATATTAAATATCGGCATCAAATCAAATTTATTGAATATTTATATCAATTTTATGAAATATCATGCCAACAATGATTGAAAATTCTATGTCATTGACTCAATCGGCAATTTCGGCACAGCAAAATGAAATAACCCGAAATACTCCGAAAGTATGGCGAAAAACAAACCGTAGAATTTAATTCATTTGGTCATTTATCACCATGTCGAAATCACTTTCTCCCGATGCAATAATACTCAAATCCGAGTTCTTTCATATCCGAAGGTTCAAACAAATTTCTCCCGTCGAAAATGATATTTTGCTTAAGTAAGGAGCTGATTTTTTCCAAATCAGGATTCCTAAATTCGTTCCATTCAGTAGCAATGATCAAAGCATCAGCACCTTCCAGAGCATCATACATATTGGCTGAATAGACAATTTTGTCCCCAAAAACTACTTTTGTATTCTCGATAGCTTCAGGGTCGAATGCAATGATTTCGGCACCCTTTTCGAGCATTAATTCAATTAATCTATGAGCAGGTGCTTCCCGAGTATCATCGGTATTCGGTTTGAAAGCTAAGCCCCACAAAGCAAATCGCAAACCAGCGAGTTTACCTTCATATTTATCGGAAATAGTTTTGAAAAATCGGCGGATTTGCTTGTCATTAACTTCGTAGGAAGCCTTGACAATGTCTAATTCAATACCCTTGGCTTGGGCTGAGTACATTAATGCCCGAACATCTTTTGGAAAGCATGAGCCGCCATATCCAATACCTGCAAATAAAAATCTTTTGCCAATGCGAGTATCCGAGCCAATCCCTATTCTAATTTTTTCAATGTCTGCACCAACTGCTTCGCAATATGCCGAGAGGTCATTCATGAAAGAAATCTTTGTTGCTAAGAATGCGTTCGCAGCGTACTTTGTCAATTCCGAACTTTTTTCATCCATAACATAAATCGGATTGCCGGAGCGAACAAAAGGTTGGTACAAGTCGCGTAAAACCTTGGCTGTGTATGAGTCGGAAGTACCGATAACTATTCTTTCCGGTTTCATAGCGTCTTCGACGGCGAATCCTTCTCTCAAAAATTCCGGATTCGAAGCTACTGTTACATTATTATCAGGCAAAATTTTATCGAAGATTGCTTTAACTACATCCGAAGTTCCAACGGGAACAGTACTTTTGTTAACGATGATTTTTTTGTCGTTAATGTTTTTATTTTTTAGAACAAATGCAATATCCGATGCTACTTTTTGAACATGTTGCAAATCTGCCGAACCGTCTTCGTTAGGCGGAGTGGGCAAACATAAGAAAATGACTGAAGCATTTTCTACAGCTGACTCCAAATCTGTTGAAAAGTGCAATCTCTCGTCGCGTAAATTTTTGACGAGCAGAGGTTCAAGTCCGGGTTCAAATATTGGACATATCCCATTTTGCATCATTTCTACCTTTCTTTCGTCTATATCAACGCAAATTACTTTAATACCTGTGGAGGCGAAACATGTACCTGTTACTAATCCGACATATCCGGTTCCGATTACTGCTATTTCGTATGACATTTTATTCCTATTATCAAGAAAATACAAAAATTTATATTACAAATTTACGAAAGTGTAAGCAATCTGTAATTTAATTTGATTTCAATTTCAGATAGTTTTACATTAGTAGTTATAAAAATTTACATAATCAAATAATAATAAAGGCTTTATTATGATTTTCGATTTGAATATGATTAAGACGGTTTATACCGATTTGACATCAAGAGTATCTAAGGCAAAATCTGATTTGGGACGCCCTCTGACCCTTACTGAAAAAATTCTATACTCACATCTTGATAAACAGCAGGAACTAAATGATTTTGGCCGTGGCAAAGACTATGTCAATTTCAATCCCGATAGAGTAGCGATGCAGGATGCTACTGCACAAATGGCACTATTGCAGTTCATGCAAGCCGGAATGCCACAAGTCGCAGTTCCGTCAACAGTTCATTGCGACCATTTGATTTTAGCAAAAAATGGGGCAACATTGGACCTTGCAGAATCTAAAGATTTGAACAAAGAAGTATTCGATTTTCTCTCATCGGTTTCGAGTAAATATGGAATCGGATTCTGGAAACCAGGTGCAGGAATTATTCATCAAGTAATACTCGAAAATTATGCATTCCCCGGTGGGATGATGATTGGGACAGATTCACACACAGTAAACGCAGGCGGATTAGGTATGATAGCTATCGGTGTTGGCGGTGCTGATGCTGTTGACGTGATGGCCGGATTCCCTTGGGAATTGAAATTTCCTAAACTTATCGGTGTTAAACTTACCGGGAAAATGAGCGGTTGGACTTCTGCAAAAGATGTCATACTCAAAGTTGCCGATATTTTGACTGTTAAAGGTGGTACAGGACACATACTCGAGTATTTCGGCGAAGGTGCAGATTCAATTTCTTGTACAGGCAAAGGAACAATTTGCAATATGGGTGCAGAAATTGGCGCTACTACATCGCTATTCGGATTCGATGAATCAATGGTGAGATATTTGGAAGCAACCGGCAGAAAAGAAGTTAGTGAATTGGCAAAGTCAATTTCGCATCATTTGACAGGCGATGTCGAAGTTTACCAAAATCCTGAAAAATACTTCGACCAAGTAATTGAAATAAATTTATCTGAACTCGAACCACACGTAAACGGACCATTCACTCCCGATTTAGCTACTCCAATTTCTAAAATGAAAGAAGCAGTGGAAGAAAACGGATGGCCCGAAAAAATCGAAGTGGGATTAATCGGTTCATGCACTAATTCCTCTTATGAGGATTTGACACGTGCTGCGGAAGTCGCCAAACAAGCGTCAGTCAAAAATTTGAAAGCGAAATCCGAATTTACGATTACTCCGGGCTCGGAGATGATTCGATACACAATTGAGCGCGACGGTTTGTTGGACGATTTCGAGCAAATTGGCGGCGTGGTGCTTGCAAATGCTTGCGGACCTTGCATTGGTCAATGGGCAAGACACGGAGCAGATAAGAAAGAAAAAAATACAATCATAACTTCATTTAATCGCAATTTTGCTAAAAGAAATGACGGCAATCCAAATACTCACGGCTTTGTAGCTTCACCGGAAATCGTCACGGCTCTTTCGATTGCAGGAACATTGAAATTCAATCCGATAACTGATAAATTAATCAACGAAAATGGCGAAGAAGTAATGCTCGACCCGCCTGTAGGATTGGAATTGCCCGAAAAAGGCTTTGATGTTGAAGATGCGGGCTATCAATCACCTGCAGAAGACGGTTCATCAATCCAAGTTGTCGTCAAACCGGATTCTGATAGGCTGCAACTTCTTGACCCATTTGCGGAATGGAACGGACGCGATTATACCGGTTTGAAATTAATCATCAAAGCAAAAGGAAAGTGCACGACTGACCATATTTCGATGGCAGGACCTTGGCTCCGATTCAGAGGACATTTGGACAATATCGCAAATAATACATTGACAGGAGCCGTGAACTTTTTCAACGAAAAAACAAATTACGTGAAGAACCAACTCACCGGCGAATATGGCGAAGTGCCAACCGTTCAACGTGCGTACAAAGCCGCAGGAATTGGCACAGTTGTAGTAGGCGATGAAAACTATGGTGAAGGTTCATCCCGCGAACATGCAGCGATGCAACCTCGACATTTGGGTATGAAAGTGATTCTCGTTCGTTCATTTGCACGCATCCATGAAACTAATCTCAAGAAACAAGGAATGTTGGCTTTGACATTTGCAAATCCGGCAGATTACTCAAAAATCCAAGAAGACGACACAATTGATATTCTCGGATTGACCGAATTTGCTCCAGATAGGCAATTGACAGTGGTACTGAATCATGTTGATGGTTCAAAAGACGAGTTCAAGGCTAATCATACATATAATTCACAACAAATCGAATGGTTCCGTGCAGGTTCGGCATTGAATATCATCAAGAAAAAGTTTATTTAATCGGGCGTCTTATTGCTCCTATATATTCTCTCAGGGTAATGATACATAATATCAAATGTATTGTTGCCCTGTTTTTTTTTCTTGGAAATCATAGATTTTTTTCGTACTATTGTGCTTATTGTATTAATTTATCTGAAAAATAAATCAATCAGGAGTCAAAATGAAAAAGTCTTTGCTTATACTGGCATCTATTTCTCTATTCCTACTACTATGCTCTATGGCATGTGACGAAACTACTCAACCCGACAACAAAAATGATTTGACGGGGCTTGTTGAAAATGAAACTATACTTAACGAAATCACAAAAGAATACAATGATAACGATATTTCGTTCGATTTTGCTAATGGAGTATCGTTTAAAGTAACACGGCTAAACAATTATGGAGCCGAAAAGCAAAGTGTCAGCATTTCGCAAATCGGAGGAGAACGTTATTTCAACTCTCCCAACAACTTAGTATTTGATTTATCGAAAATGAAAGGTAGTTTGGTATTTGAATTGGAACAAAAACTGCCAGCTAACCTTGTTGCTGAAGATATTTCGGTGATAATTTATTCACCCGGTACATCAGAAGTTGAATTGGATGCTGAAGAAATTGCATTCACTTATGACAAGATAAGTGGCAATATGACAGCAATATTTGCTGCACCCTCTGACAACCCTATCATTGGTTCTGTTAAGAAAGATAGCCCCGTACTACAAAGTGGAGGCGGTAAATATTCACGTGTAGCAATCAGTTGGACCCGTCGCGAAGACCTTGCTGAAGGTGCTGAGGCAAAAATAATTGAAATGCCATTTTATGAACAACCCGGAAATTCATGTTGGGCTACTTGTGCTGCAATGATTGGCAGAGCTTATGCGCCTGTAAATGACCGCGAAAAAGAAATTAGAATCATTGATTTTGTCAAGAAATTGGGACATTCATCCTTAGATGATGGTATAGGACTTTGGGATTTCAGCCGAAATTTACCATCATCGCTGAAAAGTATAACTGGTGTCGAATTTGAAGCATCATCATTTGTTTCGAAAACTAATCTTTTGCGAGAAATCAGAAATAAGTTAGACCAGAACATACCTGTATTGCTAAACTTACGCTACCCGGGTGTTGGGGCGCACGTTGTACTTGTTGTCGGTTACGAAGTTGACTTAGTTTCTGCAGCAAAAATATCTGTAAAACTGATTTACCACAATCCTCAAAATCAAGCCAATGACGGATTTTACAAAAAGGCAGATTACGACTGGTTAGTCAAGGATAAGTATGCAACGGAAGCATTTCAAATTCTTTATGCAGACCAAGCAGTTCCTACAACAAAAGCTCTTTATACGCTTGGTATGCCTCTAAAAAACTACTTTGGCGAACTTTCCTTCATTGTGCCTATCAAACGTCAATCCGACGGACGGATTATTGATTGGCATGTACAAATGCAATACGACAACAGTGTTAGCCAATCATATGTTTGGATTTACGATTATGGAAATGTGAAAGTTGAAGTAATACCGGATTCGGCTGACAAAATAAAATTGAGCTTACCCGTTTACAATGCTACAAAAACCTCAAAAAGTCTCCATCTGGATGTTCGGGCATATGATTACGATGCCGGAGGTCTTATTTTCGAAGCAAGTAATATGAAATCCTACAATCCGGGCACTAATTTCATTGAAGCAGTAATTCCACTATCGGAATTAGTTGATAATAAAAAACAGATTGATGTCATGATGAAATTCGCATTATGGGATGGCGGAAATTATCTTGATGGGTATATTATTCGATTCAAACTTGCTCCAAAAAAACAAATTGAATTCATTAGCATGATTACAGTGTCGGGTAATCACCTTACAACTTGCCCTGATAATAGTTCAGAAGCTGAAGGCAATATCTCTATTGGAGCTCAGAAAATGATGCTCACCGGAGAAGGGAAAAAATATAGCGGAACAAGCCAGGACAATTCTTCATCATACAGGCTTACTCGGAATGTTGTATTAGAATACGATAGTGAAGTCAACCCAAAGTACATCAAATACCTATCAATCGAGATGATTACAGAAATACTTTACGATAATGTAGTCCAAGGAACAGCAAACACTAAAATTGAATTACGCGATATTGAAATCGGTGAAGATGACAAAGCCGGGACTCAGCTTATGTTATACAGATACGAATCTGATGTTTGCAAATACATCATTGATACCCAATACAAATATAGACCAACTGCGAAAGATGGCTGCTCAGTAGATTTGCTTAGCTACCAATGCAATAGCGAATCACAAATGTATATCAGTATAAAGTAATAGTAAAATTTGAAACAAACATAGCCCACGAACTCATTCGTGGGTTATGATATCAGATGTTTATTCCTTTCGTATCAATTATCAGGATAAACGAGCGTATCAGCTTGGATAATGAATAATTGGTAGCCTTGACCGGGTATCATGTCTCCGATAGTATTGATACCAAACTCGGGGAAGTAAATATTTCCGGCGTTGTCTTTGACAATCACCAAATTGTTGTCATCGGTAATGTCTTCCAACGCGATTTCAATATTCATTGCCGAATTACGCAAATAGCCAATCTGATTCCACCCGGCATTAAGTGAAATCGGATTATCTGCAGGAAAAACCGGCAATCCGACTACTTCAAGGGATGTAATAGCTTTTGTATATACCGAATAACCTTCTTTGAAGTTCCAATTTCCGATTGTATTGATTTCAAACTCAGGGAAATATATATTTCCAGCATTGTCTTTCACAATTTCAATGTCTTCGTTAATTTCAGAAAAAATATCTTCTAAAGCAGGTTCAGCCGCAAATATATTCAATGAAATCAAATTCCAACCCATACCAAGCTGAATCTCTTGAATAATATATTCTTTTGTTGTAAATGAAAATGGTGTAGACCATAGACCGGGTCCACCGGCGTTTGAAGCTCTCATTCTCCACCAATATTGGGTGAGAGATGCCAAAAATCCACCGGGTAATTCAAAAGAAGTGTCGTTTAAATTTGATATTGTGGTAACAATGGTTGAAAAATCAGAATCAGATGATATTTCAATTGTATAACTCGTAGCTGTCAAAGACTCATACCATACAAATAGAGGAGCCAAGTCAACTTGTTCTTCCTCATTTTCAGGGCTTATAAGAGCAGGAGGTGCTGGCGGTTCAATTTGCGTTGTAAATGAACGAACTTCCGACCAGTCAGAATTTTCTTGTGAATTTTTGGATTTAACTCGCCAAAAATATTGGCTTGAATAGTCCAAGATTGAATCCGGAAGAGTGTATTGAATTGAATAAACATCAATATCCAACAAAGGCAGATTAACGAAATTCGGGTCAGTTCCAATTTGCAACTGATAATGAGAAGCAAAAACTGCGGGTTCCCAAACAAAAGTATTAATGATTGGCTGATTGAGTGCCTCATCTTCAGGAGAAATCAAAATTGTAATTTCAGGAATTTGCGTATAATATTTTAGCAAGGCATAATTTGGTGAAAGCGAATTATCCAAACTGCGGAAATCGCCTCCAGAAGATATCGCATCGGGGCTACCAGCAAGAGCATAAACGGGACGGTCAGGATTGGGTTTCCAAGGCAAAATATTGCCGAATAAGTCAACTGCTGCAAGATTGAGGAAATCCTGTCCTGAAAGTTTTGTGAAATCGCCACCGATGTAAATCACATCAAAAGGTTCGTGATAGCCGTAAATTGTCCAAACAGTATTATCAGGCGAGGGATTCCAATCTAATAAATTCCCCTTTTCGTTGAAGGCTGCTAAACGGCTTCGTGGAGTGCCCATCACGCTACTGAACCAACCACCAAGATAAATTCTCCCTTTATAATATAGTATGCTCAATATTGAATTATTTGCGTCAGGATTGAAAGGCAATAAATTTCCATCCGAATCAATCGCTGCCACACGATTGCGTTGGCTGCCATTGACCATTGTGAAGAAACCACCTATATAAATATCACCGTCATTAACGTCCAAACAATAAACAGAAGCATTGGGAGAACTCGACCAAGGTGTAAGTGCACCATTAGTATCTAATACGGCAATGTATTTTCGGTCAGTATTATTGATTTTTGAAAAATTCCCGCCAATATATATCAAATCATTTTTTGCTTTAACAGCATAAACGGCAGCACTCGGATTGATTGAAAATGGACATAAAGTTCCGTCCAATCTAACAGCTGCTAAATATTTACGATTTATTGCTCCCAATTTTGTAAAATTTCCCGCAATATAAATTTTGCCATTCATATATGAAATTCCGGAAACTTCGGCATTTGGATTTGGGTCCCAAGAAGTAAAATTACCGTCTGCATCAATAGCAGCAGCGTAATTTCGATTCACACCTCCCAATCCTGTAAAATTGCCACCGATAAAAATATCGTCGCCAATCATCGAAACTGCTAATCCGGTGCCGTTACATGAGGGGTTCCAATCCGAAACTGTGCCATCATCATTGATGGAAGCAAATCCGGCACGTTCTTGATTGTTAACTTTGCTGAAAGCTCCTGCAGCATATAGTTTATCTCCAAAATAATCTATAAAAAAAACATTGCCATTTGCAGTTGGAGCCCAATTTTGGAGTATTCCGCTCATATCAAATGATGCCAAATACAAACGATTCAAATTATTGACTTTTGTAAATCTGCCACCAACGTAAATTTTGGAATTTTTGATTGAAATTGATTCGACTACACTATTAACGTTAGGAAACCAAGGTTCGAGTAAACCGTTCGTTTTCACAATTCCGAGCCTATTGACAGTTTCGCCCTTAAGCCTTGTGAAAGCACCACCTAGATATATATTGTTGCCTTCAATTTCAATCGAGCGAACATAATTATTTGCTTCGGGATACCATGATGCAAGGGTTCCATTAATGCTAATAGCACCGGAAAAATCACGTTTAACATCATTGATATATCTGAAATTTCCACCCGCATAAATAGTATCGTTTGCAATTGCTATAGAAAAAACTTCATCATCAATTTTGGGTTTGAATGGAGTAAGATTGCCATTCAAATCAATGCAAGCCATGTAGGAGCGGAAATCATTGTTTATACCTTGAAAAGAGCCGCTTACAAAAATCAAATTACCATATTTTACCATATCGTAAACGTAAGGATATCGCCCGATGTCAACACTTGGCGCCCATGAAGTCAAATTTCCCGAAGCATCAATTTGAGCGAGCCTATTTCGCTCGAATCCACCTACTCTTGTAAATTCGCCACCGATATACCATCCACCGCTTCCATCCGGAATCGCAACATTGATTTTGCCGTTGATTTTTGGGTATCCGGGCAAAAACTCGCCTGAAGCTCCGTCAACAATAGTTCCGCTACCTGTCAAAAACGAAATTTTGGTGAAAGTGCCACCCATATAATTGATACCGTTGTGATTGACGATTGTTCTTACGGTGCCGTTAAATGCAAGATTTGAGTCAAGTAGGTAGTTTGATTGGGCATTTTGAACCATAAATAAAATTATGGCAATACTAGTAAATGCTAGGCTTAAGCAACTTTTTCTCAACACTCGGAAACTCCGCAATTAGTGATTATCGTCAAATTTCAACATTCAAATTGCATCTAAAGACGATAATCTTCGTCTTATAGTTACAGATTTTCAAATATAAGTATTATTATTATGAATATGAAGAATAATTTTGTATTTTTTTTTCAACACAAGCTACTAATATTTCTATCACTAATTGTGATTTCAAGCTCTGAATGCTTACCTCAAGAAAATAAAAACGAACTTATCAACTTTCAGTCTGCAAAATTGAGATACATACTCGAAATGGCTGAGAAATATCACTTCGATTCGCTTGATATCGTAGCTGCTTGCGACAAAGCATTTTCACATTTGCTAAAAGAATTCGACCCTCAATCCGAGTATTATTCTAAAGCCATGTCGAGTTATTTGCGTGACCGTTATGCAGGAGTACTTGTTGGCATAGGAGTAGATTTGATAGTTGTTGGTGATACCGCTACTATTGCAAACGTTGCGGAAGGCAGTCCTGCCGAAGGAATTGGCTTGCGAATAGGAGATAAAATAACTGCGATAGATTTAATTAGCACGGTCGGGATGAAACGAGAAGAAGTCTTGGCTATGTTGCAAGGTGATGAAGGCACTAAAATTGATATTGAAATACGAAAATTTCCGACAAGGACAGTCGAAAAGCATAGTATTTCGAGACTTAAATATGATTCACCAAGTATAGGCGCCAGTTTCGTTATCGCAGGAACTCGAGTTGCATATATACTCATGAATAGAGTATCGGAAAAGACTCCGGCAGAATTTGAAGAAGCACTGAGCGAGTTGAAGAAAAATGATTATGATTATTTTTTGCTCGATTTGAGAAATAATCCCGGAGGATTTCTGGGACAATCTGCCCAAATAGCAGAACATTTTCTCAAAGCTGACCAAGTTATTTGCCGAACACAGTCAAAAACCCCGGAATTTGATTCTGTTTTTGTAGCTTCGGGAAAAGGTTTGTTGAAAGATTTGCCACTTGTCATTTTGATGGATACAAATTCGGCTTCCGGAGCAGAAATTATCGCGGGTGCAATTCAAGATAACGACAGAGGATTAGTTGTAGGCATGTCATCATATGGCAAGGCTTCGGCACAAAAATTTTATAATATGGCTGATAGTTCATCATTTAGACTTACAGTCGCTCATTATCTTACTCCGCTTGGACGTACTCTCCAGAAAAATTTGACTTCCGCTGAAAAAGTAGAATTAGACCAATCCGCAAGATTACACATGGACAACGAACAATTTTCTCAAATTAGCGAAATGATTCAAAAGCATGGCGGAAAAACAAATTTGCCGATTTTCAAGACTCCCAAAGGAAGGACGGTTATCGGTGGTGGTGGCATTATCCCGGATTATTTTGTCAATTATGATACAACGACAATGCTAACGAGAGTATTGAGAGCAAAGGCAATTATGATGACTTGGTCAATTTATTTTATCGAAAAACATTACGAAAAGTTCGAAAATGAATATAAAACTTTTGAATTGTTCGATAAAACCTTTAATTTTACAAATGATGACATGGTACATTTTGCAAATTTCTGTATCTCGAACAATATTTGGAATGCAGAAATGTTTAAGATTGACAGAAATTACATATTATTTCATCTTAAAGCATTGATTGCTTATGTGAAATGGGGTTCGAATGAATATAACAAAGTTATGGTAAGGACAGACCCATTTGTAAAAAAATCAATCGGAATTATGAAAGAAGCTAATGAATTGATTAAATAATTATTGAAGGTATAAAATATATGTCGAAGAGTAAGAACATCATATTGTGGGTCGTCGCTGTTGTATTCATGGTTGTGATAGCAATTTATCAGCGTTCAACCGGACCTACTTACCCGGAAAAAGGCAAAGTAGATGTCGGTGGCACTACAGTTGAATTCAGTTTGCCAAGAAGTTTTGGCGACCCGGGTGATTGTCCTGTAACTGTTGTAAACGAAGACCGTTCGATAATCGGCAAAATGAAATATAAACGATTTAAAAGTCATGACGAATGGTCAATCGTGGATATGGAGCGGCGCGGCGATTCTTTGGTTGCTTATATTCCGAGCCAACCTCCTGCCGGAAAAGTACAATACGAAGTTTTACTTGGCAAACAAGATGATTTGCTCAAATCAATAACCAAAAACGATGTTGTAATGCGATACAAAGGCTACGTGCCTACTTATTTCCTGATTCCTCATGTCTTGGCAATGTTTTTGGCAATGGTGTTTTCTACACGTGCAGCACTTGAAGTGCTTTTCAAAGGTAGTAAAGTGTTCAAACTTGCACTATGGACAACAATTTTATTTTTTATTGGCGGTTTCATGCTCGGACCTATTATTCAATGGTATGCATTCGGAGATTTTTGGACAGGGCTACCGTTCGGTACTGATTTGACTGACAACAAAACATTGATTTCGTTTGTAACTTGGCTTTTGGCATTATGGAGATTGAAAAGACATCCTGAACAAACATGGTGGGCTTTGATTGCTGCCGGAGTATTATTGGCGATTTACTTAATACCACACAGTGTTTTGGGTTCTGAACTTGATTTTACGACTGAAACTCCAACTCCGACAAACAAATTTTAATTGGATAATATAGCTAATGGATAATTTTAAATTTCACAATCCCGTGAAAATAATTTTCGGGAAAGAAACTATTCGAGAAATAGGCTCGGAGATACATTCTCATGGCATTTCAAAAGTAATGATTTTGATGGGTAGTGGTTCTGTGAAAAAAAACGGCGTTTATGAGCAAGTAATTGATTCGCTCGAAAAGTACGGAATTGACTATATAGAACAATGGGGAGTAACTCCCAATCCTGTGTTAAGCCATGCTGAAAAATCTCTTGAAATCGCTCGCTCAGAAAAAGTTCAGGCAATATTAGCTGTTGGTGGAGGCTCTGTAATTGACGAAGCCAAAGCAATTGCAGCAGGATACTTTGCACCCGATATTTGGTCGATTTTCGAGAAGACTTATAAACCGAATAATGCTTTGCCGATTTTCACGGTACTGACTATTTCTGCCACTGCAAGTGAAATAAACTCTTTTGGTGTTTTGACAAATGATACAGAAAATAAGAAATGGTCATTCGGTTCGCAATACGTTTATCCCAAAGTCTCTATAATTGACCCAACGGTACAGAAATTTTTGCCTATAAACCAAACTATAAATGGCGGTGTTGACACTCTTTCGCATATAATGGAATTCTATTTCATGGGCGAGAACGAGGAATCAACTTTAGCCATCAACGAAGCATTGATGCGTACTGTCATCAAATCTATTGATGAGTTAGTCGCAGACCCGTTGAATTACGATTGGCGAGCAAATTTGGCTTGGTGTAGCTCTCTTGCATTGCAAGGCATTACGAGCGTTTCAATGGGTGGAGGCGAATTTGCCTGTCACCGAATCGAACATGCAATAAGTGCTTTGCACCCAACAATCGCCCACGCCGAAGGTTTATCTATAATATTCCCGGCATGGATTGAATATGTAAATTTGCTTAAACCTCATATTTTCGAGCGTTGGGCTAAAAACGTTTGGGAAGCTGATTCGGTCGAAGCAGGAATTGAGAGAATGAAAGATAAATTCAAATTCTGGGGAGCACCCGTTTCAATGAGTGAATTCAACATTGAGCCTGATGAATTTGAAAAAATCGCCGAAAATGCCTTATTAATTGGCGAAGTCGGTAAGATTAAAGAATTGAACAAACAAGATATTATCAACATTTTGAATATTGCACAATAACATAAGGAGTTTATGGCAACCTTTTCAATTGAAAGCAATGGAAGATTGGAAAAAACGGCAATTTATTATAATGGTGAGCAACTTTCCGGATTGAAAGAGCTATTTCTGAATTTGGACGAAGACGGCACATATGATGCTATTATTCAATACGAAGGCACAGATAAGAAAATTCATACAAAAGACATTTTTTTCGATTATTTTGATAATGTTAAAGTGACTCCGCCGGTATTCACCGCTGAAGAAGCAAAAAGCTTGAGATTATTTACAATCGAAAGTGATGGAATAATTGATAATACTGAGCTTTTTTTAGACGAAGAACCACTCGATGGAGTTGTGAATTTATTCATTCACATCAAACCAACCGAAAACAAAAGTGGCTTGAAGTCGTTATTTAACAAAAATTCTATACCTGATTTGGTTGAATTCAGAGCAGAGATAACCTATAGGAACATAGACAATTCTTTAGAAACTGAGGAGATTTTTTGATGAAATTTATCATATTTTTAATTGCAGTTTTTTTCTTCAATATTGGTATTTTATTGTCAAGTGTTGATATTAATACTGCATCCAATACAGACTTTAAATTCAATTTTTCAGTTCCGAATTTCGGGATTGAACTAAATGCTTTTGATTGGCAAAAATCTTTCGAATCTCGTCGTGGTGGAAGTTTCGGTCGTTCTCGTGGAGCGACTCGCTCACGTTCGAGTAACAGAAGCGGCACTCAAGCAAGGTCAACTCCGCCGGCAAATCCCAAGAAGCAACCGTCATTCGGTGGTCAAAGAATGGACAGGCAAACTGCTCAAGCTAAATACGGAGCACCAAGAAGAACAGAGTCTATCCGTACAAATAATGCTGCCGGTGGGCAGATGGATTATCGAGTTAATCATTACGGCGGATTTTCTAGTTCATTGATGACTGGATACATGCTAGGCAATATGGCTTGGTGGATGACTGCTCCGGCTTTCTTTTATTCACGACCAACATATGTTGAAAACGAAGACGGTACAGTTGATGTTTATCCGCCTACTTTTAATTTTGGTAAGCTATTGACATTTTTGATTGTAATATTTGCTATCGTTTATTTCGTAAGATTTATGAGAGCTGCATCAAGACAAGCGCGAGAACGTGAACCGGAATCTTATTCATCATTCGGTTGATTAATACGCCGAATAAATACAGCAAACATAATGAATGAACTCTTTGCACCGGCGGAATCATTAAGCGACAGCGTTTCTGTTCCGCTTGCTGAGCGCATGAGACCTAAAGTATTATCAGATATTATTGGTCAAGAACATTTGCTCGCCACTGACGGTGCGATAACACGTATGGTCAAATCGGGTAATATCCAATCTATAATCTTTTGGGGACCTCCCGGTGTAGGGAAAACAACGCTTGCTTATGCGATTGCTTCCGAAAGCGATTACAGATTTTTGCGGATTTCGGCAGTAGAAGCCGGAGTGAAGGAATTACGCGAAATTATAAACTCCTCACAATCCAATAGGTCTCGCGGCATTCGGACTATATTATTTATAGATGAAATTCACAGATTCAACAAATCACAGCAAGATGCTTTGCTACATGCTGTGGAGCGAGGCATTTTAGTATTGATTGGAGCAACCACAGAAAATCCATCTTTTGAAGTTAATTCTGCACTTCTCAGTCGTTGCAGAGTCTATAAATTATCGCCACTTCAGGATTCGCATCTCAAAGAATTGATTACTAAAGCAATTTCTGAAGATACATCATTTTCCAAATACAATATTGTAATCGCAGATTGGGAAGCTATTCTCATTCCTTCAGGCTCGGATGCGAGAACTGCACTGAATATTTTGGAATCGGCTATCTCTTTTGTTGCTTCAGAATCGGAAACTGATTTGGTAATTGACAGAAACGTAATTGAAAAAGTCATCCAAAGCAAAGTTCCACTTTATGATAAATCGGGCGAATCACATTACGATACAATCTCCGCATTTATAAAATCTATGCGTGGTTCAGACCCTGACGCTGCCTTATTTTGGATGGCCAAAATGCTCGAATCCGGCGAAGACCCTAAGTTCATTGCTCGGCGTATGGTCGTATTTGCAAGCGAGGACATTGGCAATGCTGACCCTATTGCATTATCGGTAGCTGTTTCAGTTTTCCAGGCTGTAACTTTCATCGGTATGCCCGAATGTGCGATAAATTTGGCACAAGGGGTTACATATCTTGCTTCGGCACCCAAGTCTAACGCATCATACATTGCAATAAATAAGGTTTTGAACGACATCCGTAATGGAATTGATACGACTGTTCCCATGAAATTGCGAAATGCTCCTACTAAATTCATGAAATCTGAAGGCTATGGCAAAGACTACAAATATCCCCATGATTATGAGGGACATTTTGTAGAAGAAAAGTATTTCCCTGATTCGCTTTCACCAAAAATTTACTACAAAGCCACAGAGATTGGCAAAGAAGCTGAAATTGCCACTCACCTCAAAACATTGTGGAAACATAGAAACAAATAATAGATTCTATTACTATCTCCATTCTTTGTCAATAACAGTCAAGCGACTTGGGTATGTAATTGGACCAATTGCTGTATTAACAGTCGGTTTAATATCAAGTTTGACTTTTGCTGCTGTACCGTTAACACCTCCAAGCGCCAAAGCCAAGTTCATGATGCTTTCGTAGCCGCGATTGCCGAAAAATTTCAATAAATCGAGCGACATCGAAAGTGGTATATTCACAGATTGCCCTGTGCCGGGAACACTGATTGGTGCTTGAATATCACCCGAAATAGTTTGAACATCGTCCAAAATCAATCTATAGTCCAACCCCGCGATAGTGGCATTAGTTTTCTGAGTTTTGTTTGAACCATCATTAGGATTCAAGGCATTCAGATTAACGGTAAAAGTTGCCGGAAAGCTTTTTGTAGCGAAGGCGTTAGTCAATTTCAATCCATCACTTACATTGAAATCTGTCACTGAACGTTTGTTGCCTAAATCAATTCCTACAAGACGAAAATTTGAAACATTATCAAGTTTGAATTGTAATTTGGATACATTTGCAAGCGTATTTGAGATGTCTTTTATTACATTACAACTCTGAAAAATGAAAGCGGAGAGTACAAAAGCTAAAGCTGTCAATATTATTACAATTTTTTTCATAATTTCACCTAAATAGTTAATATCTACATCAATATGACGAATCAATTTGAAAAAATAAAAAAGACCAACAAAAATAACTCGTTGGTCTTTATCGTAAAATTAAAATATTAGTTCTCTAAAGATTTCTTAGCGTCTTCTTTTGAAATTTTATCGTTAAGCAAATCATTAAAAAGGCTCTTGTACTTATTTAGCTCCTTGTTTGCAAGATTCAAATTAGTCATTAGTTTGACTTTCGCAACAAGTAATTTCTCTTCAATAGGTTTGCTCAAGAAATCGTCTCCACCTGATTCAATTGACTTGAGTTGATTCGGAATATCATTGAGTGCGGTGACTATAACAACCGGAATATGCTTTGTAGCATCGTTTTCCTTAAGTTTGGACACTGTTTCGTATCCATCCATTCGCGGCATCATAACATCTAATACTACCGCATCCGGCATTCTTGCATCAACTTTTTCTAAACATTCAATTCCGTCAAAAGCCTCACCGGCTTCGTATCCATTTGCTTCGAGATAGCGTTTAAGCAATTTCGTAGTTATTTTGTTATCATCTACAACTAATACATACGGTCTGTTCATTAAATTTCCCTATCTGTTAAATCAATTTGGTTCAAAAGTAAAAGATTTTAGTATTAAAATCAAATGTAATATAAATAAAATTTTGAAACTCACAAAATTAAATTTTACTCAGAATATGTTTGACAACACCCTTAATTCTGAATTTTTGTTCGGAATTGATTATTATCGGTTCATATTCGGGATTTTCTGAGATAAGGTGTACCACGCCATCAAGCACTGTATAACGTTTTACAAAGAGTTTACCTTCTATTTCGACTATTACAATCTTGCCACTTTCAGGAACTTCAAATGAATTTGCCAACAAAAGGTCGCTTGATTTTATTCCTGCTCCAATCATCGAATCGCCAACGACATCACAAACCACTAAATCAGTTTCGGAAATTCCAATGCTTTCGAATAAAACTTCGCTATTTGACTGGTAATTTTCAGTTGCCGAAGGGAAATATGCCAAAATGCGTAATCGCATATCGGATGATAAATCCTTTATGCCTTGATTGATACTGCGTATATCGGGCATCATAGTGTTGATAATATTGATTTCGGATTCAGCAATTTCAATTGCTTTATCAAATCGTTCAACCATCCCTTTGCTAATTGCATATTGATGCAATCGCTCAAGCTCAAGTTCTGCATGTTGAAAGCCTTTCAGACTGAGCAAATAATTTTTCTTTATCTCATGCAAGAAAATGACTTCGTCATCAATTTTCATCTATTTATCCTTCTCCAAACGTCCGGCAGAGACTTTATAGACATGTACAGGCTGCTTCGAGCTAATATTTTCAATATTACCCACAAATTCAGTTACCAAAGCGATAGTTTTGCGGTCTGTGATATAACCATTCTCCAGCCGGTAGAGCATTTTGGTAGCGAATTCACTCCCTGCTTTATTAGCTGCGAAACAGGAGCCTTCTCCGGTGATGAGATAAATCGGGTTGATGCCACGATTATACAACTCAAAAAGCAATCTTATAGGAATCGAAGCCCTGCCAAGCTCGTAATTCGTGATTTTATCACGCGTTTCGCCAAGCAAGAACGCAAACTGGTCAGCGGTCAACTTTCCTCCCTCGTTGAAAACATTGCGAATCAATCTCAATCTTCGCCCAACTTCATTATTATAATCATTCATAAAAATTTTTTAAATAATTTTCTTGCAAAATGTGTAAATTCTACATATTTTTGCTTCGTAAAATATTTACTTATTGTGTAATAATTACATATGCAATATAAAGCATTTTTCTTAAATATCAAAATGATTGGTGTAAATTATGTCAAATACTCATTCAATCGCGGATTCGTTCGATGTAAGTGATGAGCTTATCGTAGTCCGGCTAGCGTGTCCGACTGCAATCACAAGAAACGACGACCAAGAATTAGAACATGCCATCGCATTGTACTTTCTGGGGAAAATGGTCAAATTGCTGACCGAGAAAGGCTTCATCGAAGGGAGCAACGCCGACGACCTCATATTTCTATTTGAGGACTACATGGAAAACAATACAATCTTACGCAACGATAATTTTTTGTTAGACTCTATTAATTTTGACGAGGAGGATTTCTATGGATGTGTATGATCTAATCAAGATTGACGAAGTGACGCCCGACATGAGGCTACTTGCAGATGTTTGCGGCGAAGAAGCCATGCGACAAATACTACGACATTTGGGCGGAACGCAATTCTATATACCCAAAATGAGCAAATTTGACAGTTTTGTGATACGATTCTATAAACAAAACAAAGACAAACCACTGAAATACACCGCAATCCAACTTGGAGTATCCGAACAATACCTCCGAAACAAAATCGCAGATATGAAATGAGGTTATTAACAATCCAAAAAGCATTCCCCACTCTATCAAGCAGAGGAACGTTTTAAATGTGCCACCAGCCCCGCTCTCGTGGCGGTATTTCGGTGCGTGCCCATAAGTCATATTCGTTCTCAAAAAACCCTACCTTTTTACTATGGTGCAATTTAAGAAAATCTGATAATATCATAACCCACGAATGAGTTCGTGGGCTATGTTTATGGATAGTGTTCTGTACTTCAAAACATAAGAATCATCCACCATTTGGGAATGGTATCACATTAAACGATAATTTTTGTGATTTCCTTGAAAATTGCGTATTTTTGAATTAACTAAAACCGAATAATCGGTAATTTTATTCTAATGTTGAGGTGTTAAAAATGTCTCTCGCTACAAGAATCGTAGATTTTTTTTCAAGAAAGAAAAAAATTGACGAGCCAGCCCAAGAAGGCAAGTTAAAACAAGCTAAAATGGGTAAAATGACTGCTCGTGACCGAATAGAAGCTATTTTGGACGATAAATCTTTCCACGAATATGACCTTTTTGTCGAGCACAAATCCGAAGATTTCGGTATGGACAAAAAGTATCTGCCTCGTGATGGAGTTTTGACCGGAACGGGAACTATTTTGGGCTATCCCGTATGTATTTATGCTCAAGATTTTACGGTTGCAGGCGGCTCACTTGGATTGGCTCACGCTCGTAAAATCACAAAAATCATGGACCATTCCATTAAATTGGGTATTCCACTTATTGGGATTAATGATTCCGGAGGCGCCAGAATCCAAGAAGGTGTAAACTCGCTTGCCGGATATGGTGAAATTTTCTATCGCAATACTTTGGCATCGGGTGTTATTCCGCAAATTTCTGTTATTCTGGGTCCATGCGCCGGTGGTGCAGTGTATTCGCCGGCATTGACAGATTTTGTGTTTGTAGTTGATAACATTTCCAAAATGTTCATTACTGGACCTGAGGTTATCAAAACTGTTCTTGGTGAAGAAATCAGTATGGAGGATTTGGGTGGTGCGAGAGTTCATGCCGAAATGACCGGAAATGCACATTTCTTTGCCAATTCGGAGCTTGAATGTTTTGAGCAAATAAAAAAACTTGTTACATTCATTCCTTGGAATAGTTCGAAAAAGCCTGAGAAATTCCCGGTAAAGCTTCCGAAAATCAACATGAATTTCAATGACATCATTCCCAAAGAACCGACGAAACCCTATGATATCCGTGACGTTATAAAAGCAATAGCCGATGATTCGGACTTTCTCGAAGTGCAGGAGTTATGGGCTGCAAATATCGTAATCGGATTTACACGATTCAATGGTGAAACTGTGGGTGTTATCGGCAATCAACCTTTGGTTTTAGCAGGTGTGCTTGATGTTGATTCATCCGACAAAGCTGCCCGTTTCATTCGATTTTGTAATGCTTTCAACATTCCTTTGCTCACGCTCGTTGATTTGCCCGGGTATTTGCCCGGCATTGACCAAGAACATGCTGGTGTAATTCGTCATGGTGCAAAACTACTTTACGCATATAGCGAAGCATCTGTGCCTAAAATCACTATAATACTTCGCAAGGCCTATGGTGGCGGATATATCGCAATGTGTTCGCGACATCTGGGTGCGGATTTCGTTTTTGCACTACCTCAAGCTGAAATTGCAGTAATGGGTCCCGAAGGAGCTGCAAATATTATTTTCAAAAAAGAAATCACTGAATCGGACGACCCCGATAGAACTCGCAAAGAAAAGGTTGACGAATATATCCAAAAGTTTGCAAATCCGTTCAAAGCTGCTGCTGCGGGCTATATTGATGCAGTCATTGTTCCGGAGGAAATGCGTGATTACGTACTCCATTCATTACATATTTCCACCAACAAACAGGAAGCCAGACCAAGCAAGAAGCATGGCATTCCACCATTTTAAGGAGATGTGATATGAATAAAGAAGTGTTTGACTTAAATATAGACGATACACTCTACGAGACCAAATTAACAAAAAAATTCGCCTCGAGAAAGCCCTATATTCCACATAATCCTAAATTGGTTTATGCTTTTATTCCGGGTACTATTAGGGAAATTTTTATTAAACCAGGACAATTAGTAGAAATAGGTCAGGATATGCTTGTACTCGAAGCGATGAAAATGAAAAATCTTATAAAATCAGCTATCAGAGGCAAAATCCTAAAAGTTCATGTACAAATAAACCAAACTGTCGCCAAAAACGAGTTACTTATTGAATATGAATAAGATTGAAAATATATTTTCTAATTTACCCAAATCAACGGACGAGGTCATCGAAATCCTCGTCCGTTCTCCGAATGTCCGTATAGAACGGATTATTTCATCAGGCAACACTTCTCCCGATAGTTTTTGGTACGACCAAAACGAAAACGAATGGGTGATTTTGCTTAAAGGTTCAGCTAAAATTGAATTTGAAGATGAGATGGTCCATTTAAAATCCGGAGATTATTTATTAATACCATCTCACAAAAAGCATCGTGTAGCCGAAACCTCCCGCACGGAAAAAACCATTTGGCTTGCAATATTTTATCAGACGAAATAAATATTTTGTTTTAATTAAACTTTTTCGTAAATTAAATGTCATAATTACGAGATTATTAATTATTTCTGAAAAATTATGAAAAGAAGGGACTTTTTATCCGGCTTTGTAGGCAGTAAGGTACTTGTAGATAAACACTCTGAACGATTTCTTGACGAACCGACCGGGGATTTGGAAAAATATCAAGGAACTTGGAGTCGAAACGAAGCGTCTCATTTGGCGAGAAGAACTCTTTTCGGATACAAAAAGTCCGATTTGGATATTTTGTCGGCATTAAGTATGGAGGAAGCTGTTGCAAAATTGTTAGAACCATCTCCAGCACCTGAATTGCCCAAATACCCTTTTGTAGATGAATCAGGTATAGCTTATGGCGAAACTTGGATAGACACCGGCTATGACCCTTTTTATGATGGACAGAAATTACAAAGTTTACTTTCTTGGTGGTTTGGCAACATGTTGAACCAAAACCTGTCTATTACCGAGAAAATGATATTATTCTGGCACAACCATTTCGTTACTGAATCTTTATTAGTATCAGATGCAAAAATCACATATAAATATTTAGAATTAATTCGTAAAAATTCTCTCGGTAATATAAAAACTTTCACAGAAGAAATGACCATCAATCCTTCTATGCTTTTATATTTAAACGGAGACACGAACGTACTCGGCAATCCTAATGAAAATTTTGCACGTGAGTTGTTTGAGTTATTTACAATTGGCAAAGGACCGAATATTGCCCCCGGTGATTATACTACTTATACTGAAGAAGATGTTCTGCAAGCCTCACGTGTACTAACAGGTTGGCGGGCTAATAGACCAAATGCAATTGCTTTTTTCTTACCTGCCAGACATGATAAAGGAATCAAGAAATTTTCTAAAGCATTTGATTTTACTCAAATATCAGATGAAGGTGCCGACGAATATAAAGTCTTGATTTCAATGATTTTTTCTAAATTTGAAACAGCCGCAAATTTTTGCAGAGATATTTATAGATGGTTCGTTTATTATGATATTTCCGAAGAAACTGAAAATAATGTGATTAAACCTTTAGCTCAGATTTTGATTGACAATGACTTTGAAATCAAACCCGTTCTAAAAGCTCTTTTTGAAAGTTCACATTTCTACGATTTGCAAAATAGAGCTGTCATGATA
>JAGXRP010000048.1 GCA_018335795.1 Desulfobulbaceae bacterium
TTACATCTTGATTTAGAGCTGAAAATTTCTCTAAATAACTCTTCACTGTGGCTTTGCTAATACCAAGAGTTCTGGCAATGGTTTTTCGACCTTTGCCTTTCTCATGCATTTGCAGTAATTGTTTAATCAGCCTCATAGGTTTTGGTTTTCCAGCCATCTGTTCTAAAATTTAGAGGTTTATAAACCTCTAAGAAAATAAAACCTATTCAAATCTAAGGGGGTCAGTATCTGCCGGAATGTCAGAAAATTTTTTCTAAATTTGATAATAATTATCCGGTTTTTAAGGGGTCAATATGCTCCGGAATATCCAATCTTATTAACACCCCTCAAATTTTTCAAAGCTTTTATATAGTTGAGAGCATTTAGTTGATCAAACAAAACACCCCCACTCAATCTGGAGAATGAGAGATACTCCGTCCGTCACATTATTCACTAAATATTTTATTCATCATTGTAAAAAATATTGATTACATAGAAAGAACAAGTTCACTAGGTGAAACGTTCTTCGTGCTAATGCTCATGGGAGGACTTTAAATGGTCAAGTCAAAAGAAAAGTATGCTAAACAAAAAAGCCACTCAAAGCGTAAACTTCTAAGCGGCTTGATTTTGTTGGTGGGCCCAGCTGGGCTCGAACCAGCGACCAACTGATTATGAGTCAGCTACTCTAACCAACTGAGCTATGGGCCCGTTTTTGTTTTGGGACTGCAAATTTAGTAATTCTATTATTACAAGCAAATATTTATTTTATTTTGAAGCAAAATTTAGTTTTAATGAGCGTCTAGAGAGTGTCTCATGTAAATCAGGTGTTCCATTGTCTTAATGATTTCACTCATATACTCATTTACTGCTTTTACGCTTCCGGGAAGTGTGTAAACGAATGTATTTCTAATCAGTCCTGCAACACTTCTGCTTAGCAACGCGTTTGGCTTTTCTGCTCCGTATTTCATTCTTATCATCTCCATTATACCGGGGATCTCTTTGTCGAGCATAAGCTTAACCACATCTACTGTAACATCTCTGGGTCCAATTCCTGTTCCTCCTGTTGTAAAAATAATATCCGCTTCGTTGTGTACATTTTTCTCAATCAATAATGCCAAGTTTTCTCCATCATCCGGTATTATTGTGTGTTCTATAGATATTTGACGAGTTTTGTTTTTAAAATGCTCTTCCAATATCTCTATAATTCTTGGTCCGCTTTTATCTTCATATTCGCCCCTGCTTGCTCTATCACTTAATGTAATCACATTAATCTTAAAAACATATGGCACATATTTCAGTGTATCTCCCGACTTTACTTCTCCTCCTCTTATCACTCTTGCGAAAATCCCTTCCTTCGGCATTACGCAGTTTCCAACTTCCTTAAATATAGCACATGATGAACCATGACATTCTTTGCCAATCTGCGTAACTTCTAGCTCAACTTTCTTCCCGATAAATCTATCCAAGGGAGCTGTTTTTACCAGCTCTATACCTTCAGTGGTAAGGTTCTCCGCAAATTCGCCATATTTTATCTCTCTTCCGGCCTGCTTAGAAAAACGATCTACGCTTTCTTTCCCAAGCAAACTCACTTGCCTGTGCCAAGGACCCGAATGTGCGTCTTTTTGCACACCATAAGCATCCAAAATTATTGAATCAACAGGCTTCTTAATAGTGCCTTTTGCTTCTGAAATGTTTGTCGATAAGATTTTTAGTTCCATGTTTTTTAGGTTTTAGGTATAGGGTATAAGGTATAGGGTATAAGGTATAAGGTTTTTAATTACTACTCATTTGTATATTGTCACATTATCACATTGGCACATTAGCATATTGGCACATTGGCACATTATCACATTGGCACATTGGCACATTAGCATATTGGCACATTATCACATTACTCTTTCTTTTTTTCCACCAATTCAATATTTTCAATTACCATTGCTTTATCTGCTGCTTTACACATATCGTAAATGGTTAATAATGCCACGCTTACTGCTGTTAGGGCTTCCATTTCTATTCCTGTTTGCCCGTTGCATTTAATGGTTGAAACAACTTTTACTCCCGTTTTTTCAATACTGGCTTTTACATCAACCTTTGTTATCGCTAGTGGATGGCATAATGGTATCAAGTCGCTGGTTCTTTTTGCAGCCTGTATCCCCGCAATTTCGGCAATAGTAAGCACATCGCCTTTTTTTATATTATTGTCGGAAATCAGTTTTATGGTTTCTTCATTTAATCTGATAAAACCCTTTGCTGTTGCAGTCCTTTGTTGAATTGGCTTATCGCCAACATCCACCATGTTTGCTTTTCCTTTGTCGTCTAAATGGGAGAGCATGTTCGTAAATATTTTTAGTTATTAATAATTATAAATATTCTTCTATTAGCCACCAATATTGTAGAAGTCGCCATTGTTGCTGCATGTCCCCTTTTCCGGTTTTGCATTTATAGCTAATTCCATTGCTTCTTTAATTCCGTATTTTCTAATGTCGTATTCAATATCACTAAACAAACATGGTTTCATCTTGCCGTCGCTTGTTAGTCGCAGCCTGTTACAGTTTTTGCAATCGCCGCCGCTACCTCCGTGTACAACGGAAAACTGTCCTGTTTTTAGATTCATTTCTTCAATAAATCTCGCCTGAAGTCCATTTTGAATGCAATACTCTTTTACGGCTAATGCATCAGGCTCGTCTTCAGTAGTTTTTATAACGCAGTTTATTTTTATCGGACTTAATCCTGCCATTTTAGCAGCTTCAATTCCTTTTAGAACTTTCTCTAAATCCCCACCTCCTGTAGTTAATGCAAACTTCTCAGGATTCAAAGTGTCAAGACTAATGTTAATTCTGTGCAATCCTGCTTCTGCAAGTTGTTTTGCAAATTCTTCAAGATATATCCCATTTGTAGTTAGGGCGATATCCTTAACACCACCAACCGCAGCAATCATTTCCACAAGCTGCACAATATCTTTTCTAACAAGTGGCTCACCGCCTGTAAGTCTAATTTTATCAATTCCTAAAGAAACAGAAACCTTAACTACCTCTTGTATTTCTTCATATCTAAGAATATCTTCATGTTTTTTATGATGAAACTTCCCTTCGGGCAGGCAATACATGCACCTAAGGTTACATCTGTCTGTAACTGATATTCTCAAATAGTTTATTTTCCTGTTAAAATGGTCTAACATCTACAAACTCTCCTTTTTTAATTTCAGACACATCTTTTGGTATAGTCATTATCCCACCGGCAAGACAAATTGCATGAATATGGGCAGATCCATGATATTCTACCGGCATAATGCTTCCGTTTTTGTCAACAACAATCGGGATAAACTCCAATCTGTCAGATGTTTTTCTATGGAAATCAAATCCCAGCGGAAGTTTCATAGCAGCAGCCGAATAATCATGACCCATCATTTTATAAAGCAAAGGTTTTGCAAATACTTCAAAATTGATAAATGACGAAACAGGATTTCCTGGCAGTCCGAAAATATATGATTTATCTGTTTTCCCAAACACTGTAGGTCTTCCGGGCTTTATTGCTACCTTTTGGAATAGAATTTTGACATTGTTCTTCAACATAATTTTAGGAACAAAGTCAAAATCACCCATAGAAACACCACCCGTTAAAACAACCATGTCGTTTTCAGCTAATGCTTTGCTTATATATCTGTCAGTATCTTCTTCATTGTCGGGAACAATTCCCATATAATTTGGGATGCAATTTGCTGCTTCAACCTGAGCAATTAGTTGGTATGCGTTGCTGTTGCGAATTTTTCCCTGACCGGGTTTGATGTTTGGCTCAACAAGTTCATCTCCGGTTGACATTATTGCAACTTTAGGCTTTTTATAAACTAATGGCATTGCACAACCAACAGCAGCAAATGTTGCAATGTGCTGAGGTCTTATTAGCATGCCCTTCTTCCAAATTAAATCTCCGGTTTTTACATCTTCTGCTTTGTATGCAATATTGTTGGACGTTTTTTCTTCTATAAAACGGATTTTTTTATTCGGTAATTCTTCAGTATGCTCAACCATTAAAATAACATCGGCACCCTCAGGCAACATTGCGCCAGTCATAATTTTCGTGCATTTTCCGGATTCAACTTTTTTTGACGGCACATCTCCGGCTGCGACAAGTTCAATTACTTCAAGCTCTTCCAAAAGGTCTTCGCGCCTGCATGCGTATCCGTCAACAGCGGCCTTGTCAAAAGGAGGCATGTCAATATCCGAAAAAACATCCTCTGCCAGAATCCTGTTAAGTGAATCATTTAATGCAACCCTCTCCGTGCCTGTTTGCCTGACATCAGATAAAACAATTTTCATTGCTTCCTCAAAACTAACCATGTTGTTTCCTTTATTGATAATATTATTGAGAGGTTTTTTGTTGTGGTTTTAAAATGCAAAGGTACGGTTTTTATGAAATTGATGTTTTAAATATTTAAGATAGTGACAATAATTCGACTTGGTAAAAAATAAATATATTTGCACAAAAAGGTATAAATAACAAACAAAAGGAATAATAATGCACACAAAAAATACAAATGATAAATTTATGAATAGATACCGAAATGGTTCAGCTAGATTGCAGAAATGGGATTATGGCTGGAATGCTTCATATTTTATTACAATCTGCACATATGATCGAAAATTGTTTTTTGGAAATATATCTGATTGCGTTATGATTTTAAATGATATTGGACAAATTGCAAAAAAATTTTGGTTTGAAATTCCGAATCATTTCGAATTCGTTGAATTGGGCGCATTTGTTGTGATGCCAAACCATATACATGGAATTATAATAATAAATAAAACGGATGACCATTGTAGGGACAAGGCAATGCCGGATAATCGTAGGGACAAGGCATTGCCTTGTCCCTACGGCGACGACGTCGTCGATACCGACAAAACCATTGGACAATCACGGTTTCGAAATCCCGGTAAAAACAATATATCATCAATTATTGGGTCGTACAAATCTGTGGTAACAAAACATTCACGATTAATTAATCCTGAATTTGCATGGCAATCAAGGTTTTATGACCATATAATACGCGATGATAAATCGTTTAAAAATATATCAAAATACATCGACGATAATCCTGCCAAATGGGATTTTAAATAAAATAATTGTTTACCGTATAAACAGCAATTCCCTGTATTTCGGCAAAGGCCACATCTGATTGTCAACGATTAGTTCCAGCTTATCAATGTTATAACGGATTTCTTCAATGTATGGTTTGATAACCTTTGAATATGCCTCTGCACGTTTGGCAATGTCGGTTATTTGATTGGCTTCTTTTCGTTTGTCAACCATCTCCTTAACTTTTTCCCTGATGTTTCTAAGGTGTTCGGATATTCTTTTTATTGTTTGTTTTTGGGGAGATGCCATTTCTTCAAACTCAGAATCGTTTGGAAACAAGTCTTTTAGCCCTTTGACATTATCAATCAAAACATTTTGATATGCTATAACAGTGGGTATTATATGATTAATTGCAAGATCGGCCAAAACACGTGCTTCTATCTGAACTTTTTTTATAAAAATCTCATTTCTGATTTCAAATCTGGCATGTAGCTCTCTGTCTGAAAGCACATTAAAGTTGTTAAAAAGCTTCACTGACGATGGTTTAAGAAATGTTGTAAAAGCCTCAGTTGCATCTGCAATGTTTGGCAAGCCTCTTTTTGCGGCTTCTTTTACCCAATCTTCGCTATAACCGTTGCCTTCAAATCTTATTTTTTTCGATGCAACAATTGTTTTTCTGATTATCTGAAAAATTGCTTCATCTTTTTTTACGCCTTTGGCAATGAGTTTGTCAACTTCTATTTTGAAATTTACCAATTGCTCTGCCATTGCGGTATTAAGAACTATCATAGGGGAGGCGCAACTCGCTGAAGAGCCTACTGCCCTGAATTCAAACCTGTTGCCTGTAAATGCAAACGGAGAGGTTCTGTTACGGTCGGTATTGTCGAGAAGGATTTCGGGTATTTTTCCTATGATGTCTAGTTTGAGTTCTGTTTTTTCATCCGGCGTCATTTTTTTGTCCGACACTCTTTCTTCAATTTCGTCTAATACACGGCTAAGTGTTTTGCCAATGAAGACTGACATAATTGCCGGAGGAGCTTCGTTTGCGCCCAATCTGTGGGTGTTTGCTTCGCTGGCAATACTTCCCAAAAGCAATGCGGAATGATCATGTACTGCCTTTATTGAATTAACTAAAAAGGCAAGAAACTGCAGGTTATTTTTTGGCGTTCCGCCCGGTGAAAGCAGATTAACCCCTGTGTTTGTCAATAACGACCAGTTGCAGTGCTTTCCTGAACCATTAACACCTCTGAAAGGCTTTTCGTGAAAAAGAACGCGAAATCTATGCATGCGCGCAACTTTGTCCATCAGCGACATTAGAAGCTGGTTATGGTCAACAGCAAGGTTTGCTTCTTCAAAAATTGGGGCACATTCAAATTGGTTTGGCGCAACCTCGTTATGTCTGGTTTTTACAGGAATTCCAAGTTTGTAACATTCCATTTCAAAATGCTTCATAAATAGCATAACTCTTTCTGGAATTGAACCAAAATAGTGATCTTCTAATTGCTGGTCTTTTGCCGCAGCATGTCCCATAAGTGTTCGGCCTGTGAGCGCAAGGTCTGGGCGGGCATTATATAAAGCTTCGTCAACAAGGAAGTATTCTTGTTCCCAGCCTAGATTTGAAATGACCTTTTTAACATCCTTGTCGAAAAACTGACATACCTCAGTTGCAGCTTTATCAAGGGCATTCAAGGATTTAAGGTGTGGTGTTTTGAAATCGAGGGCCTCTCCGGTATACGACACAAATATTGTTGGGATACATAGAGTTTGTTCTAATACAAATGCCGGTGAGGATGGGTCCCATGCGCTATAACCGCGAGCTTCGAATGTGTTTCTTATGCCTCCTGACGGAAAGCTTGATGCGTCAGGCTCTTGCTGCACAAGCAAATCGCCGCTAAAAGTTTCAAATGCCATGTTATTTTTTCCTAAAGAGAAAAATGCGTCATGCTTTTCTGCTGTTGATCCATTTAATGGATGAAACCAATGGGTGTAGTGAGTAGCTCCTCTCTCCATTGCCCATGCTTTCATGCCGGCTGCCACTTGTGCTGCCACCTTTCTCTCAATCCTCCTTCCTTCGTCTATTGCACTGACAACACTTTCAAAAGCTTCGGTAGAAAGATATTTCTGCATCTTTTCTCTGTCGAATACGTTTATCCCATATATCTCCGAAATTTTACTTTCTTTTATCTCAAACGAGATTTGTGGCCTGCGAAGCGCTTCTTCTACTGCGCGAAATCTTAATTGTGGCATAGTATGATGTTTAAATGTCTTGTAATTTACCTGTTTTTTCTTTTTAAGCAGCAAAAATATATAAATATTTTTAGCTATCGCTAAAAACAGGGGGGTGTGTTGATAAAAAGCACAAAAAGTTGATAAGTGTGTGTAAAATATAGGGGGGTAAGTGTGAAATACAGAAAAAGATATAATGAAATGAAAAAGAAATGGAAGAAAGTCTTTTTCAAGGAACTCATATCAGAACCTTGACTTCTATATCGCTATATTATTTTTTTCGCAAACGATTATTTAATTCATAGTTAGTGCTTCTGCCTCCGGCTTCTTCTTTTGCCAGAATCTCTTTCTTTATCAAATCGTTTATGTCTCTGATCGCCGTGTCTTTTGAGCATTTTGCAATTTTTGCCCATTTTGAAGATGTTAGCTTGCCCTCAAAACCATCAAGAATTTTGTTTAATAACTTTTTCTGTCTTTCATTCATCAATGTTTTAGAATGTTTATTCCAGAAATCAGCTTTTAATAATACACGATTCAATGTTATGTCTGTTGACTTTAGTGCATTTAACAGGCAACTTAGAAACCATTTTATCCAGTTCGTTATATCGAGGTTTCCTTTTTGAGTCTGTTCAAGTATGTTGTAATAATGCTTTCTTTCAACTCTGATTTGAGCAGACATGCTGTAAAAACGTTGAGTGCTTTTATCCGATTGTGCTAATAGCATATCTGTCAAAGCCCTAGCTATACGCCCATTCCCATCCTCAAATGGGTGTACAGTTACAAACCACAAATGTGCAATACTGGCTTTTATTACCAAGTCATTTTCGGTATTTGTGTTAAACCAATTTATAAATCGTTTCATTTCATTTTCAAGAATATGGGAGTCAGGTGCCTGAAAATGAATTTTTTCTTTTCCTAAAGCACCTGAAACAACTTGCATAGGGCCGTTTGAATCTGTTCTCCATTTTGCAACCGTTATTTTATACATTCCACTTCTCCCTGCTGGGAATAGGGCTGAGTGCCAACCAAAAAGTCGGTCTGCATTTATTGGTTTATAACAATTCTGCGTTGCATCAAGCATCATTTCAACAATCCCGTCAACATTTCTGTCTGACTCAACAGAACCGGCTATTTCGACACCTAATCTTCTTGCTATTGATGAGCGAACCTGGTTTGGATTTAAATATTCACCTTCAATTTCTGAGGTTTTTAAAACATCAAGGGTCAATGTCTCTAAAGAAGCCTCATTTCTCAAATCAAATCCTAAGGCCTCCATTCTTCCAAGAATACGCCCCTGCATGTTTCTTACTTCACTCAATAAATTTATAAACTCATCAGGTTTCCAAATAAAATTGGGCCAGTTTTCTAAATGATATATAAATTTTTTCATTCGACGCATATTTTGCAGCGAAAATACACTTATTTAATCGCATTTCAAAACTATTCGTTGAAATATTTGCAACGAATAATAGCGTTATTCGTTGCATCTTGTATTTAAATCTTATTTTCAATACATTTTTTATGTTTCAAGGTTATTAAATTGCAAGTATCAGGACAGTCATTATTTGATGCGCTTCAAGAAAACATTCCACGTAAAAAGCGCCAAACATCTGCTAAAACTCCAAAATTAAAAAACCTTATCCATTTTTCAACCTTAGTAGAATATTTTGTTTCCGTAGATTTATAACCTCTTATATAACTTCCTCGTTCATGCAGCTTCCAGTTTAGCTAATTTCATCCTTAACTGATTGATTTTCTTTTGTTTATATTTTTGTTGAAATTCAAGTAGCGCATTTGGGTTGAAACTTTGTTGGTTGATTATCATTTTATAATAGATAATGGACAGTTTTCGTGCTGTTGCCACAACTGC
>JAGXRP010000049.1 GCA_018335795.1 Desulfobulbaceae bacterium
GTTCGCAATAAACATTGCGATTACCATTGCAATATTAACTGCAACGTAACGTCTTTGTACTCTTGTACTCTTGTACTCTTGTACTCTTGTACTCTTGTACTCTTGTACTCTTGTACTCTACTTTCTTGACCCGATTGATTCATGGGTATCCCTTTATAAATGTAAAAAATATATATAAGGCTTCCGCCTCTTACAATTTACCAAATATAAAAATCTTTTCAAATAATGTACTCTCCCTAAAAGTAATGACAGTTGAAAGAGTAAAAAGTTACAGGAGAAAGGAAAATATTTTCCCGTTGTGCCTTTTTAATAACTGACGTGAAGCAAATAGTGTTCATAAGCGGTTGTGGCAATCTTGGTGTATAAAAAAACAAAAAAGCTACCCAATATTAATTGAGCAGCTTCTATATTTTGTCACTTAGCCCGAATTATGGCTGATTCTTGATTAAAAATATTTCTTTTTCTATAATTGAAGCTGAACCAAATACGCCGTATCCACCTTGGATGCTATTTAAGAGTGGGTCGGTTTGGGTTGATTGAGTAAAATAGACATTCTTGAACCAATTTAGCATATTTGGGTCGGGGTTGAACATAGCAATTGTTTGGAGCCCGAACCACTTGAAGGCAAACCATACAGCGGCAGTTTCTGTGTTGCCGATTAATCCCCAATTCGTAACATTTTTATATGTGAAATCGAAATCTTCGTTTTTACTCAAAAAGTTGTAGCAACGGCGATTCGGCTCATCTGTTGCGGGAGTGAGGTATTTCCCGTAATTTAATGTATCAAGATGCTTTGTGCGAACCAAGAAATAATTTACGCCCTCAACCGGAGTCCACGAAATTTTGAGCGAATCCACAGCTTCTAATTTTAAAGTGTCCTGCGGGTAATAAAATGGTGTTTTAGGCTCATCAATCCATTCAAATGTCTTAGGTGTTTTAGTGGAAGCAGTTAATACTTTTCCGTCTTGAGTCGTAATATGTAAATCATACAATACTTCGGGCTTGACTGTTTCATCCAAATCGGGATAGTAATAGCCCGGAGTTTCGCCATCTTGATATTCTAGCGTTATAGTTTTGCCTTCGTAGCTTAGCTTCACGACAGCGTCTTTAATCAAACCATTTTCATGATTATATTTGTCGGAAATAGATTGCGTATTTTTTAGAATTATTCCGCGAATCGGCTCTCCTACAATTAAATATCCTTCTACATATTTTTCTTGAATATAATCATTCGGTGCCGGGTCTTCGCATGATGCAATAATTGATATAAACCCGATTAATATTGCAATTTTTAGATAATTATTTAAATTTTTCATTATTATTTCTCCTTTTTAAAATTTATATTCAAATGAAAATGTAGGGATAATCGGTAATAATTTAATATCTTCCACAATCGTCTCGTCGCCTTCTGTGTCGTAAATTCTCATCAAAATATCTCTGCGATTATATACATTAAATATATCGAGATTTATTTTCAAAGGTAAATTAAATAAAGTTGTAATATAACTTGCGTTTAAATTTAATTGATGCGAATTTGGCATACGCAATCCGTATCGTTGCGATGGGATAACTTTGCCCCATCCGTGATTGTCGCCGGGCATGCCTGTTTGGAATCGTGATGTAGCGCCTGTGTATGATTGTCCGCTTTGGTACATAAATGTGGCGCCCACGTTCCATTTTTCGTTAATTTGATATTGTGCAACGATTTTCAAGTCGTGGCGACGGTCATATTTCGGTCTGAATTCTTCGCCATTATTTATACTGTCGAATTTTGCAAATACCCAACCTAAGCCGTAGCCAATCCACCCGGCTAATTTGCCGAATTGTTTTTGGAGAAATATTTCACCGCCGTATGAATATCCATTTCCTGAGAAAAATATATCTTTTACATCGGCACCCTCAATTGTAGTTTTATTCACTTCGCTGATATTTTCCAAATCTTTGTAGTAAAAATCAACATTTAAGTTGTAGTCCGGAATTGGTTCTGTCTCGAAACTAAGTATATAATGGAATGCTTTGCTTGGGTCAACTGTTTTGTCAGTAGGAATCCAAGTGTCGAAAACCGAAAAGTTTTCGTCTCCTGCCAATCTCAAGTATTGATGAAAAATACCCCAAGAAGCTTTGACGGCATATTTATCGGTGATTTGATAACGCAATGCTAAACGCGGGTCGAAAAGTGATTGTTCGGAATAATCCCAAAAATTCCATCTCAAGCCTGTTTGGAGCGAGAATAGTTCGGTGATTTTGTAGTTAATTTGTGCGAAAGCACTATAAACCCAATCATGATATAACATATTCATTTGGCTGCCTTGGTTTGTGCCTTCGTTAACTTCACTTCCATCGCCACTAAAATTACGAGTATATTTGAAAATATAATTAGTGACATCAATTCCTGTAACGGCGGTCAAATTATCGGATACAAACCACTCTAATTTTGTTTTGAATGAATAATCCGTTATCGAATTATTCATCGAAACCACAAAACCTGATGCTTCTTGTTTGAAACCTTGGCTATAATAGCTCGAAGTTAGGTTGTTGACCATGAACAAATTATCAGCAAGTATTCTGGTCCATCTCATCGAGCCGGCTTTGTTGCCCATGAATAGATTCATAGTCACACCGCTTGCATCGAAATCGAAATTATCATCGCTCAAAAATCCGCTAAGGAATACTTTGTCATTATTTCCGAAATCTTGTGTGATTTTTGCGTTGAGGTCGTAAAAACCGAAATCGGGTATAGGATTTTCTGGGTCTGTGTCCAACAACCCTTTGATTAGGTCGAAGTAAGTGCGACGCCCACTTACGAACCAAGAACCATTGCCCAAAGGTCCCTCAAGAGCAAGTTTAGAGGAAATTATACCCGCAGATAACAGTCCTTCGAATTTGTTCCGATTGCCATCTTTTTGTGTGATATTTAATACCGATGACAAACGGCTGCCGTATTCCGCAGGATAGCCACCTTTGATTAGCTCTACATCTTTGATTGCGTCGGAATTAAAAGTTGAGATAAATCCAAACAAGTGTGAAGGATTATACACTGTTGAACCATCCAAAAGCACGAGGTTTTGGTCCGGCGAGCCGCCACGAATGTAAAGTCCGCTGGACATTTGCGAAGATGTCAGTACACCGGGCAACATCTGGATAGTTCTGAACACATCAGATTCGCCACCGATGCGAATTTCCTTGATTTGCTGAATCGGGATGTTGACTTTGCTAATCGAAATTTGCCGAGTTTCGACATCACGGTCAGCAAGAACAGAAATTTCTTCCGTCATGATATCAAGTCCTTTCAACACAATATCCTTTCTCATGCCAATACCCTTTGTCAGGGTGACTTTCTCTTCATAAGGAGCATAACCGACTGAGGTAACGCGTATAGTGTATTCACCGGCAATTATGGGGCTGATTGAATAGTAGCCCAATTTGTTGGTGTAAGCTCCCTTTTTGGAGTTTTTCAGTACTACTGTTGCACCGATTAGGGTTTCACCTGTCCGTTCGTCTTTCACATATCCACTAATTGCTGCTTCATCGCCGAGCAGCACCGCCATGTCTTGGCTCAGCATGCTTTTTTGAGCCACCGTCATAAATATTAATGCCGACATAAACATTAATAATGTCTTAGTTTTTAAGATTTTTAAAGTCTTTATCATAACCACTTTCGTAAGGTAAATAAAAAATCATATCCTAATACGTTGAGATTTTCAAAAAGTTCTACTTTTTTTTTGACACAATTGTTAATAAAATTTTATTAGATTTGCATATTGAAATTTGATTTTATTACAATTTGGGTTTGAACATGGAAAAGAAAGATTATTTAAATGAATTAGACAAAAAAGCCATTAAAAATGATATGAATAAAATTATTATGGTTGTTTCATTGTTGGTATTAATTGCTGCGACAATCATGATTTATATATATATATCATTCGACGACGAAAAGTTAGTCTCCGAGACTGTATTGACTGATGAATTACAGAATAAAACGAAGTTTATGGATTCTTTGCGTCAAGGTGTGCAAAGGGAGGCATTGCCCGAAAAATATGATGAAGACGAAATTCGTATTGTGGTGAACGAAGAGATGCTTTATGAAAGAGCAACCAGGAAAAAAGATGAGGTTTCGGCTGTCAAATACACGATTGCTTATGATGTTGAATTACAATCTGTTGTGGATAAAGTGGCATTCGTTTTGAGCAAACTAAGCTTGCCTGTCCAGAAATCCGAGACTGAAAGCACTGTGACATTCGCAACTAATTATCATGAAGCGTTCAACAAGACTCCCAAGTCCGTTGTGCGATTCAAATACGAAGTTGAAATCGAAAAGTCGTCACCGAGGAACGTGAAAATGCTGTACTACTACCAAAAATCTGACGAGCCTCCAAATAACAATTTGACAGATGCAAATGATTACTTTAACAAAACATTTGTTGTCAAAATCAAAGAAGCCTTTTAGCGTGATTAGTCTTTTTGCTCACACTTCAGTACCAATTTAGCAAATTGAGATTCGTCCTTTAAAGTATTAGTATATAATTACGATCACAACAAACATGAAAATCATATCAATAATTGGTGGCACAGGACTTATAGGAACTCGTTTAGTAGAATCGCTACTCAGCTCAGGCTATGGTGTCAGGCTTTTCGTTCGGTCACCGGACTCTGCTCAAGGGAAATTTGATGCCAAAGTTGAAATTATTGAGTGGAAAGCTGATGTTGAATATCTTTCCAAATATTTGAACGATAATTTCGGTATAATAAATTTAGCCGGAGCACCGCTCGCAGGTGCTAAATGGACAACAGATTATAAAAAAGAAATTATCCAAAGTCGGACTGAAACAACTAGTTTGATAGTCAATGCCATAGAAATGACAGCCGCAACACCAAAAATTTTGATTAATGCATCAGCAATCGGAATATACGGTTCGCAAGGGACAAAATTTTTGAATGAAAAAAGTGATTTTGGCAATGATTTTTTGGCGGAAGTTTGCAAAGCATGGGAGCATGAAGCACTAAAGGCTCATAGCAAAACCAGAGTTGTCATTCTAAGAATCGGTATAGTGCTATCAAACAAAGGAGGCGCCTTAGAGAAATTGCTAATGCCGTTCAAACTATTCATAGGTGGAGCTTTAGGAGATGGCAAGCAGTATTGGTCATGGATTCATATAGATGACCTCGTAGCAATCTTTACATATGCACTAATAAACGACACAATGTCGGGCGTTTATAATGCAGTAGCGCCGAATCCTGTTCAGGTGGGCGATTTTGCTAAAATTTTAGGCAAAGTGATGAGCAGACCCTCGTTTTTCAAAGTTCCCAAATTCGTTCTTAAAGCACTTTTAGGCGAGTCTGCTGAAATGGTACTATCATCGCAATACGTTTCATCACACAAAATTACTGAAAAAGGATTTCTGTTCAAATTCCCAATACTAGAAGAATCACTCGAAGATTTGCTCAAAAACTACCGATAAAATGAGTAATTATCCCCGGGATTAGAATCATCATCATTATAATGCCCGTGATAGCACCATAAAAATGTGCGTCATGATTGATGTTGTCGTTAGCTCTTTTGGCGGCAAAGTAGCTCCATAGCAAATAAAGAATCCCGAAAATCCATGCAGGAATCGCTATCGGGAGTGGAAATATCATTAATCCGGCGTTAGGCATCACCATTATTGAAGCGAAAAGAATGCCCGATATTGCACCTGAAGCTCCAACACTTCCATAGTTATAATCGTTTTTGTGCTTGATTACTGTTGGGACTGAACTCAGTACCAAACTAAATAAGTATATTATCAAAAAATTAAACGAACCAATTATTTGCTCCAAATTGAATCCAAAGAAATAAAAAGTCATCATATTAAACAATAAGTGCATCAAATCTGCATGTAGGAAACCGGAAGTTATCATCAAATAATACTTCTTCTCGTGTACTACCTTCGGAGGATTCAGCACCCAAGCGTAGTATAACTTGTTGTTTTTGTAGAGTGTATATAAACTAATCAAAATCGTTATACCAAAAATCACGATTGCTACAGGTGTATTTGCTAAATCCATAAACTTTTACTCTTCTAATTCGTATTCAACATTGTTGTGTAAACTTTTTAAATCAATTTTTATTGATACATTTTGGTGCTTATTTTTGTATTTTCGTATAAGTTTGTTATCAAATGAAGTTTAAATGAGACTAATTCTATTATTTGTTTTTATGATTCTTGTTCCGAGCACCCTGTTGCAATCGGAACAGGTCGCCTATACAATGAAGGACAATAGCCTCAAAGTATCAATTGCAGACCTATACACAAACTGTTGCTCCTCTTATATTGGTGATTATTCGATTAATCAAGAGGAAAATACCATTAGAATAGTAATCACAGATACTTCAAGTAAAAGATGCAGATGTATGTGCAATATTGACTTGGAATATACAGTAGCAAACATTCAAAAGGGCAAATATAAGATATTTGTCTATCTTGACGAACTCAAAAAGTTCGATTATCCTAAAGATATCAGACGCCTTATTTCCAGACATGATATAGAACTCCCAAAAGAATGTTTGGAAGAGGAATTTCAAGGCAAACTCAAACAAAGCGTTTGCAAAACCACAAATAGCGTCATAAGCCGAAGCGAAATGAAATCTGAAATAGAAGTATTCCCCAATCCGTCTAATTCGATGGTGACAATACGTTTTTATTTGAAAGAGCGTAACGATGTTGAAATAAAAATACTGAACTTCTTGGGGAAAGATTTGATGACTATGGAATATACGGGATTGCCCGAAGGAGTCAACACAGTTTCATTTAGTGCCGGTGATTTGCCATCCGGAATGTATCTGGGTAAATTAATGACAAAAAGCGGCAATGTCAGTTCATTTAAGGTTGTTTGGTCGAAATAAATCATGAAAGTACTTCTCATTTTAGGCATAATATTTAGCTTCTTTTTCTTTCTTTTCGTACTTGGTATCAGATTCATTAAAGGGATATTGAAGCCATTTAACGGATTTAGAGCACCTAAGCAACCTCGCGCTGATAAAAGCCGGGAAATTATCTACCAAAAGGACGACATCGTGATTATGAAAGGCGATGCCGATAGCTCTATCAAAAATTGAAGAATAATAAAGGCACTCAAAATCTGTCAACACATTTCAACCGCGACCTCGAAATGGTATGTAATGTATCCATAGTGAGTCGTAAAAGTATTCCAATAGACATCAGATTGTACAATACACAGAGACATTTGGTATAAACGACATTCACAAGTGTATTGAACTATGGCGGATATAGAATACGAATTCCGGTCAAAGAACTTTCGAACGGCGTTTACTTCTACGAAATGGTAAGCGGACCATTCAAAGACATAAAAAAAATTGATTATTCTAAAAAAAATTTACTCCAAATATTAATCAAAAATTGTCCTGAGAAATTGAACTATTTCATAGGACACTTTTAATTTTCAGGTCATTTGTTAGATTAGCAAGTATAAAGTCATTAATTTAGGATTAATTTCATTAATACAACAAACATTATATATCCTATAAAGCGTCGTATAATAAAGGATGTATTATAATTCATGACAATTATTTGATGAAAAATTTATGATATAATAGACAAAGCAAAATCAATGAAATCATATGCAAAGCTAATAATTATATTATGTGTATAATCTTGATTAATATAGATTCATAATTCTTTAAGATGCCTATCAACACAACAAAAAAAAATAAAAAAAAAATGTAACAAATCAAAGTTTCACTTGTTATTTACATATAGATGATGTGCTGAAATTTAATACATTTCAATTTTTTATTGACAAAATTAGATTGGAGGATTTATGAAAAACAGAATTACCCTATTTATAATCATGGGTATATTTCTTACTGCCTTTACGAGTTATTCAGTTAACGCCCAAGACGATTTAGTAGAATCATTCAAGGGTGACATACCGAAGTTATTGAACTCAAACAATGCCGGAACATTGTTCTGGGTAACTTTCCACCCATGTTGGGAAGACCCGGGTCCGAACAACTCACTTCGTCTTTATGTATCATCTGCTGTTGCTACTACTGTAACATTAGAGATACCGGGTCTGGCAATTTTCAGACAGAAAGTTACAGTACCTAATGACGTTATCGAGTTTATTTTGCCGGTAACCGAAGGTCAAGCCTATTCAAAGGGTAATGGAGGCTTACCCATAAGACCGCAGCCTGCTCAAGTTTGGGAAGGCAGAGCAATTAAACTATCTGCTGATTATCCGATTATTGTATATGGCGTTACAAGATATAAATATACATCAGACGGTTATTTGGCGCTGCCTGTTAGTTCTTTAGGACAAAAATATCAGGTTGCCTCTTACGCAGACCCGACTAATAACACATCACAATTCCTACCCTCATATACAAGTATTGTTGGTGTTTACGATAATACAAAAGTAACATTCCGGCTTGGCGGCTTCGAAAACATGATGGTCCCACTTTTAAGTGGTGATACACTAAGAGCTCTCGAAGTCATGAGAACCACATTGAATGAAGGCGACGTTTGGTTAATTCCCGGTATAGGACCTTTTAATGACCTAACGGGAAGTACAATCAGTGCGACTAAACCTGT
>JAGXRP010000050.1 GCA_018335795.1 Desulfobulbaceae bacterium
AGATAGCCTTGAAATTGCCTCTAAAGGTTTAAAGCGAAGTAATCAAATTTTAGAAGTCCATGTTTCAACAACAAATTTATATGAAACACTTAAATCAATAGAAAGATATATAATCTATATTGGACGTAATATAGGAAATTGGGAGAATAGTAGATATATTGGACTACATATTTTAACCGATGCTGAAATTCATTATTTCATTACAATTTGCTTTAATGAAACTATCGAATTAGAAAATGATAGATATTTCGATTGTATTGATGACGATTTTGATGAAGTATATGAATATATTTTGAAAAACTATAAATTTGATTTTCACATATATAGGGGCAAAATTGATAACTATATTAATTATTTAAGAAAAAATATTGACTGGACGAGAGATGACATATCTCGAATTGATTCCTTACGAAACGAGATGCGTAAGCGTAAGAACAAAATTAACGACAAATAGTTATAAATCATTTTCCACCCATCACCATATCGCCCCACCCACGTCAGCCCCGCCACGAGAGCGGGGCAGGTGGGGGGGGGGATTGTCTTTCGTCGGGGCGAGGTTTCTTTGTTGTCCCACGGTTAAAACCGTGGGCTATGATTTAGACAAAACGCTGTTGCTGTCCCTACATAACACCCGTTGCGAGATTATACAAATTGCCGAAACCTTGGCGTTCGAGGTAGCTGCATAACATTGAGCTACGGCTACCACTGGCACAATATACAAAATAAGGCTTGCTCTTGTCAAGCTCTTTCACTTGGTTCAAAAATCCCGGATTAGTCACATCGAGGTGAATGTCGTATTGCAAGCTACGGAAATTGAGTTCTCCATAAGTCCGGCAATCAATGATTTGAGCTTCCGGCAATGATTTTGATAAATTCGTAAATTCTTCAAAATTCAGATTTTTATAAGGCATCTATCCACCATTAAATTTTACAACGTTCCATACAATCAAAAATATTTGGGATATTTGTCATGGAAATGGAATAGAAAATGTGCTTGCCATCGCGTTTGGAACTCAGTATGCCACGGTCCTTCATCTTTGTCAGATGGTGCGACAGCAGCGATTGCTCAATTTTAGTATGCTCCACGATGTCGTTCACGCAAAGTTTGTCATGCTTTTCGAGCAATTTGATAATATCGAGCCTTACAGGATGTGCGATTGTCTTTAGCACATCTGCTATCTTTACGAGTTGCTCTACACTCAAATTCCTTAAATTATCCATTTCATTTTCTCCAAATATATCTAACTAATAAACGAATGAACATTAGTTCAAGTGTAATCAAAAAATAACGAATACTTGAAAATATGTTTGTAAGATAATATGTAATAAGACGTCTATATGAACAATTGGCAATGTATGCTGATAATAAATATTCATATTTTGGAGGGCATTATGAAAATCAACGTAGGAAATGTAGATAGAATCATCAGATTTGGTCTCGCTATCATTTTAGCAATTTTGTATTTTTTAGGAGTTGTTGAGGGTACATTAGGAATAATCTTTTTAGTAGCGGCAGCAGTTTTAGCACTAACTGCTACTTTCAAATTTTGCGGGCTTTACGCAATTTTGGGAATGAACACTTGTAAAAGATAGCATTATAAGTTCTCAGAAAAACCCATATGTAAGTAATAAACATGTGGGTTTTTATTTTATAATATAGAAGTTCAATCAATTCACTTTGCTGAAGCCCCAACGCACCAAAATAGGTATCCATGAGCGCGGAATGAATCTGAAGATGAATACCGCAGTCTTTACCATAGGATTATCTAATGCCACTGGTTTCCCTTTCATCATTGCATGGTAGCCATACTCAGCAACCGAGCGCGGTGTTGCCATCTTAATCTTCTTGAAAACCCTTGAATCAACAGCATCTGCTGCTACTGCAAAACCTGTATCCGTTGGTCCCGGGCAAAGCGCAGTCATTGTAACGCCACTTTTGCTAATTTCGGAGTTAACTCCTTGGGATAGGCTAAGCACATATGCCTTTGTCGCATAATATACTGATAGTAAGGGACCCGGCATAAAAGCTGCAGACGATGCCAAATTAAGTATTTTACCATTTTTTCGTTCAATCATTTCGGGTAGATACAATCTTATGAATTGTGAAACAGCCAAAATGTTGACGTGAATCATGTTTTTGTTAATTTCCCAATCCGAATCTGCATATAAACTAAAATTTCCAAATCCTGCATTATTGATTAGATAATCAATTCGAATTCTTGCCGCCTTAGTAATGGCATAAACCTCTTTCGGAGCATCCGGAACTGACAAATCAATCCCGATGGTCAGTACAGAAACACCGTATTTGCTTTCTAATTCGGATTTTAACTCGTCAAGCTTCTGCTTGTTGCGAGCCACAATGACCAAATTATCGCCCTTGGAAGCATGAATACGTGCTAACTCTAAGCCAATTCCACTTGAGGCGCCTGTAATGAGTGCTGTATTTTTCACTTAATATCCCTTCAAAAATGATAAATTATTCATGACGCAACAATAGTAATATTATCATATTTTGATATTTTAGCACCCAAATTTTAATTCTAAACTTGTAGTAAAAGCGATATGCTCGTTTATACGTGTTGGTCAAGCAGAATCGCATTTCCGTCGGGGTCAAGCAATACTAAGCTTGCGGGTCCCGTTGTGCTCTCGTCGGCTTCTGATTCCAATTTGATGCCATGGCTTTTGAGATGCTTCTGAATTTGGCGAACATCGTCGAATGATTCTAAAGTTTTCGCGTTTTCGTCCCAACCGGGATTGAAAGTAATGATGTTATTCTCAAACATCCCTTGGAACAGCCCAATGATTGCGTTTCCATTTTTCAAAATCAACCAATTTTGCTCAATATCTCCGCCAAAATCAACAAAGCCAAGCTTATGGTAAAACTCTTGCGATGCCCGAATATCCTTGACACTTAGGCTAATCGAAAATGCTCCTAATTTCATATCATTCTCCCTTCCAAAATGAAAAAATTAGGGACGAAGTAGGGAAAAGTAGAGTGTGGGGGGTGGTGGATAGTCTTTGTAAAACGTGTCGGTTATATCAAATCGTTAGCTTTGTGGAACAACTTGTTCCATAATTGATAATTTATCGCTGTATGTTTGTAAAATCGTTTCTTACAATTCAAATTCTCTCTCGAAAATTATTTTCAAATCCGAAAAATTTGAGTTAATGTCGGTATCAATTTGATTTATTCATTATATTGCGTCAATAGCTTTATAAATGCTTCTTTAGGAGGAATTACTGTGCTATATTTTGTAGCAAAAATCTGTTGATTATTTTCCGGTAGAGTGATTTCGACTAGTGATTGATTCCTGTTTTTACAAATAATAATACCAATAGTCGGGTTTTCATTCTCCAATTTTTCATATCTATCAAAATAGTTCACATACATTTGCATTTGTCCTAAGTCTTGATGAGTTAATTTACCAATTTTCAGGTCAATCAATACAAAACATTTAAGCAAACGGTTATAAAATACTAAATCTACGCGAAAATGCTCTTCATCGAATGTAATTCTGACCTGTCTGCCACCAAAGAAGAAGCCTTTGCCTAATTCGAGCATAAAATTTTCTATTTGGTTTATAATTGCAGTTTCCAAATCAGTTTCAGAATATACTGGTTTATCCTCCAAACCTAAGAATTCTAATACTAAAGGGTCTTTGATAATATCAGCTGATTTCTCAACTACGAATCCTTTTCTCGATAATTCAATCACTTTATCTCTATCTCTACTCAACGCCAGACGCTCAAACAATCCTGAGTTAAATTGTCTCTGTAATTCTTTTAATTTCCATCTGTTTAAGTAAGATTCAATCTCATAAAATTGGCGTTCATTTTCATTGTCTATGTTCATCAGAAATAAATAATGTGACCAGCTAATAGGCAATAATTTAACAGCGGAATTCACTTCAGATGAAATCCTCAAACTGATTGAGGATTTTTCAAATACTTCAGAATTCCTCAACTCATTTGAGGAATTTGAGTAAATCAAATAGAAGTTCCTCATCCTTTCGAGATTCTGAACAGAAAAACCTTTGCCAAATTTTGCTGTTAAATCAGATGAAACCAACTGTAGAAGCTTTGTCCCATAGTCTGCTCTTTGCTTGCCCATTTGCAACTCTTCAATTAGTAGTGCACCAATGTAGAAATAGGTGTGAACCATTGTCGAGTTTGCAATTTTAGCAATTTGTTCTCTTGATTGTTCAACTAAATCAATTATTTTCTTGCTGATTTCCTTCATCTCACTGCCTTTTCACAAATAATTTACGTTTAAACTGTGCAAAAAGTCAAATATAATCTTTTCTTTGTTTCCTTCAAAACTTGACACTTAGGCTAATCGAAAATGCTCCTAATTTCATATCATTCTCCCTTCAAAAATGAAAAAATTAGGGACGAAGTAGGGAAAAGTAGAGTGTGCGGTGAGAGGGGATTGAACGTCAGGTGTAACAAACATAGCCCACGAATTCATTCGTGGGTGAAGAATTGTACGTCATAGATTTGCCACACCTCCGAGGTGTGGCAAATCTGATAAAAAGGAATTCGTATCTCACAATTTGCTACTATTTGATTTTTTCATATGTTTGTGAAAGGGATTTTGGGAAACTGAAACAGGAATGAAAATTTTGTTAAAGGGGAAATCATGAAAAAGATATGGATTCTTTTGATATTACTCGTGCTATTTGTACAATATAGTTCTTCAGCAGAGTTGAAAAGTACAATGGAAGTAAAGTACTTAAATGATGAAGTGATCATAACTGTTAAGTTTTATAACCCGACTGACGATTCATATATATTTGCTCTATCGGATTGGGCTGCCAAAGTTAATAATCGCAAAGAGGGTGCTGCCTATAAAGGCTATTCTTTTAGTTTTCTAAATATGTTATACTTTCAGGAAATATTTGGACTATACGTAATGTCATTCGATGGAGTATTTGAATATGAATTTGAATCAATGCCTCATTTTGTTCACTTATTTCACAAAGATTCATTAGATTTAACAATTCATGTTAAGAAAGAAGAATTGTTTGAGCATTTTATAAATGGAACAATATATAATGTTGAATTATGATCTTCCCCCAGTTTTGTGTACACAAATATAAGAGATTATTTGTTACTAAAAAATTGTTGTTCAAATTCTAGCGGAGATAAATAATTCAAACTGGAATGCATCCTATGTCTGTTATAGAACACTTCAATATACTCGAATATCATCATCTCAGCTTCACTCCTTGTTTTAAATCGTGTTTGGTAAACTAATTCCATTTTTAATGTATGGAAAAATGTTTCTGTTATTGCATTGTCATAACAATTGCCTTTTCTACTCATACTTTGCGATATATGGTTATTTGCAAGCAGATTGCGTACCTCGTTGC
>JAGXRP010000051.1 GCA_018335795.1 Desulfobulbaceae bacterium
GAAAACCGAAGAAACAAGCGAAGAAGAAGTTAAAATAGACGCCCCATCCGAAAAAGTTGAAGAATATTTACAGGTTGACCCAATAGAGGTGGAAATAGGTTACGGATTAATATCATTAGTTGATGAAAATCAGGGTGGTAATCTCTTTCAGAAAATTTCATCAACAAGGAAATATATCGCTTTGGAATATGGAGTTTTAGTTCCACCGGTAAGAGTAAGAGATAATTTGCAACTTGAACCAAATCAATACTTAATTAAGATAAAAGGGATTACCGTTGCAAGTTTTGAAATTTTCAACGATAGATATCTCGCAATAAATTCGGGTACAGCCACCGAGGAACTAACCGGAATAGCTACGATTGATCCCGCTTTCAACTTGAATTCTTACTGGATAACGGATCAGGAGAAAGAGCGGGCTGAACTTGCCGGATATACAGTTGTCGATGGTATTTCGGTTTTATCAACTCATTTGCAAGAGGCATTGAAAAAGAATTTTGACAAAATACTTTCGAGACAATCAGTTAAGCAGTTACTCGAAAACCTTAAAAAAGAATATCCCGCGGTTATAGAAGATATTAATCCGGATGTACTACCTCTTGGGACGATACAAAAAGTGCTGCAAAACCTTTTGAAAGAACTCATTCCGATTAAAGACCTTGTTCAAATTGCCGAAGCTCTGATCGATTATTCAAAAGTTACAAAAAATATTGACGTACTAACGGAATATGTAAGACATTCACTCGGCGATACGATTGCAAATCTTTATAAAGATTATAACGGTATTATTCATGCAGTTGCGCTGGGAGATAGACTGGAATCCAACATAGTAAACGCACTTCAAAAGAATAAAGATGCAATTCAAACATTGGGGCTTGACCCCCATACATTGATTTTGTTGAATGAAAACATTAGAGTTTATTTAGATAAATTTAAGGAACTCGGATTCGTACCTATATTTATGACTTCAGCCACAATAAGACCATATTTATTTAAGCTGTTAAATACGAGTTTCCCGGAATTGGTTGTGCTCTCATATTCTGAATTGCCGTCAAATTTAGAAATTGAATTTTTAGGTAAACTGGAGGTTTAATAATGAAAATTAAGAAATTTCTTGCTCCTTCACTTAAAGAAGCTTTATCACAGATAAAAAAAGAACTAGGAGATGATGCTGTAATTTTAAGTACTAAGAATTTAAAGCAGAACGGGCAAGCAACGATTGTGTTTGAAGTGGTTGCCGGGGTAGAAGAAGATTTACCGGTAGCTAAAATCAATAAAAGCATTAAGAAAAAAATAGAACTTGGTGATGAAAGCGGTTTTGATTCAGAACTGAAAATTCTTAGACAGAAAATTTATTATGACTCTGCTAAGCAGCCTAAAATCGAAATCAAACTGCAAGAACAGAAAAAAACAGAAAAACCTAAATCGCCCATTGAAGAGCAGTTTGCAGAAATAAAAAGTATTCTTGTTCAAAATGACATTAACACACGCCTTGCCGAAAAGATAATTCTACAGATTAAAAATCAATTAAATCTTGTAAAGAAACCGGCGACGAAGGATTTTATATCCTCTGTTATTTCCTCGTTAATACCAACTGAAGGTTTTGAAGTGAAAAAGACTTCCGCCCCTAAAGTTGTTTCTCTCGTTGGTCCGACGGGAGTAGGTAAAACTACCTGTGTTGCTAAGCTTGCCTTGATTTCAAAAATACTGCACAAGCTAAATGTTGGATTGATATCAATTGATACTTACAGGTTAGGAGCAATTGATCAATTAAAAACATTCGCAGAACTTAGTGAAATTGAAATGCTTGTCGCATACAAAGAAGCAGATATTCCTAAAATAATGAAAAGGTTTGCTAAAAAAGATTTGGTTTTCATCGATACAGTAGGAAGAAGCCAGAATAATGCTGCTCAATTGAATGAGATAAAACAAACATTGTCAGGTGTAAAGATAGACGAGACGATTTTGGTATTAAATACAACTAGTTCAACAAAAAATCTGATTGATGCGGCTAAAAAGTTTAAGGTATTGAATTATTCCGGTTTAATCTTTACAAAACTGGATGAGTCTGTTGTTTTCGGAAATATCCTGAATGTTGCAAATGAGATAAATAAGCCGGTCAAGTTTTTAACAAACGGTCAGGTAATCCCGGATGATATAATAGCGGCGGATTCGGACTATATAGCTAAATTAATATATACAGGGAAATTCTCTTGATTGCAGGGCAGGCAGAAAGAATTGTTCAATTTAATAACTATCTGTCCGAGGATATAAAAAACGGAGGCGGGTTTGTTGTTACATTTACATCGGGCAAAGGCGGGACGGGAAAATCTTTTACTGCGATAAATGCCGCTTACTTAGCCGCACTGGAGAAAAAGGTACTGCTTGTCGATTTCAACCTAAATTTTTCAGGGCTTGGCACTATGCTCAATCTAATACCGGGTGCCGTTATTTCCGATTTTTTCAATTCAAAAGCTCTGTTTGAAGAATTGATTTATAAATATAATAGTAACTTACATTTAATAATGGGGGATGATGGAAATATAACCCATAATACAATCGATGAAGAAGATATTTTTACATTCATGAAAAAAATAGATTCAATTAAATCTGACTATGACTATATTTTTTTTGATTGTTCCCCCGGCGTTCCACCTGAAGTTCTTTCGGCAATAAAATATTCCGATTTAAATATTATTGTCGGGAATACTGAACCAACCTCCGTAATGGATGCTTATGCTTTAATAAAGATCTCGGTAATAAATAGTCTGTCATCTGAAAATTATGTTTTATTTAATAAATGTATAGACGAAAGCGACGCAGTAACCGCTTCCGGTAATTTGAAAAAAGCAGTGACTCATTTCCTACAGACAGATATTCAAACAGTCGGTTTTATACCATTCGTAAAGGATATTATGAGTTCATTGCAAAAGCAAGAGATTTACTTAAAAGAGAATCCTTCCTCTAAAGTAGCGGCTAAGTTAAAAAATCTCATACATCAGATCGACAAAATTCGTCAGATGGCTAATAGTCACCATCGAATCAATTATTAAATCTTCAAAAACAGTTCAAAATCCCCCTTTTACGCCGGTTTTAACGTCTTTTAATAATAAGAGTTATGGTATACATTTTGTCCTTTTTACCTCAAAGGAATAGGCAAAAAAAATGAATACAATAGTAGTACAGTTCGGTTTATTAGTGTTTTTTCTCTCAATAATATTCTTTATACAACAAGGAATAGTTTTAGAGCATGTGATTATCAGAGCATTGGTTGTGTTTATAGTTGTTACCATCACTCTTGCGATAATCATTTTGACATTTATGAAAGCCGTTAATAAGACCGCACTTAAAAAAGATTCTGATTTCAACAATATGTTAGGAAATAATTCCAATGAATAATATTGCACTTTGGCAGGAGTATAAACTTAATCCAGGGAATGAAAATAAGAAAAAGATAATAGTTCAGTATCTTAACCTTGTTCACTACGTCATCCAGAATACAAGATTGCAGAAATACGATATAATGGATGAAAAGGATTTTTATCAATTCGGAATTGAAGGACTAAGTGAAGCAATTGAACGTTTTGACCCGGATTATGGTACAAAATTCGAAACTTATGCAATCCAAAGGATTCGAGGCAAGATTATAGATGAACTTCGAAAAATCCAGATCAAACCGAGAAGGACGGGAGAAAAAGATGTGACCTATAAAAATCTCTCCCTCTCTGCTGCCCTTGAAGAGGATGGTGGCTACCTTCTTGTTGAAACAATTCCTTCCGATGCTGAAACACCCGACGATTCAATGAAGAAAAACGAAGAAAAAGAGATTCTTCTTGAATTACTAAAAAAGCTTAACGAAAGAGACAGATTGATTATTACACTTTACTACTACGAAAGCCTAAACTATAAAGAGATTGCTGAAGTGTTAAATATAACTGTTTCGAGGGTTTCGCAGATTCACACAAAAATATTAGATCAATTAAAGAAAAACTTTAGCTCTGTTTATGGTAAAACACGCAATTAGTCCGGAATGCGAAATAAAAATCGAAGCCGCATTATCGCGGATAAGGAATCTTCCTGCACTTCCAAATATTATTTATGAGGTTGATGCAATTATTCAGAATCCAATTTCTAGTGCCGCCCAATTAAGTAAAGTTATTAGTAAAGATCAGGGGTTATCAACAAAGATTTTATCAGTTGCAAATTCACCTCTATTCGGTTTTCCTAGAAGAGTAGCAACAATCGATTTTGCAATAGTAGTCCTTGGTTTTAACCATATCAAAAATATTGTTTCAGCCTTTGCAATATTAGAAACTTGTAGCAGCTATTGTGACGGAAGGTTCGACCAGAAACAATTCGGTTTGCATTCGATTATGACCGCAACCGCATCAAGAAGAATCGCAATGGACCTAGGTTTCCCGAATACAGGCGAAGCTTTTACGGCGGGATTACTGCATGATTTAGGAATACCCATTATATGCAGGTACTTTAAAAAAGATTATTTGAAGATTTTAGATTTGACA
>JAGXRP010000052.1 GCA_018335795.1 Desulfobulbaceae bacterium
CCCCTGACGGATTGGGTAACGATCAACTAAAGATGTTAATTGAAGCGGCAAAAATAGTTAACTCAAATGTAACGATAGATGAGGTTCTAAACTCTATTGTGAACGCAGCAACATCATTAACAAATGCCGACAGAGGGACACTCTATATATTTGACCGCGAAAAAGGAGAATTGTGGTCAAGAATTATTCGTGGTGAAAATATTGAGGAAATCAGATTGAAACTTGGGCAGGGAATTGCTGGTTGGGTCGCAGAAAATGGGGAAACAGTCAATTTAGAAGATGTATCAGCAGACGAGAGATTTGATTCGCGAACTGATTTAATGACAGGTTACGAGACTAAATCAATGCTCTGTTTTCCAATTAAGAACAAAGATGAATTAACTGTCGGAGTGCTGCAATTAATAAACAGTTCAAAAGGGAAATTCCTCCAAACGGATGAGGATTTATTAGCTGCCTTATCCGCCCATGCTGCTATCGCATTAGAAAATGCAAGTCTTGTTCAGCAATTGCTAAGAAATGATAGGATTACATATCTTGGAAAGGTTGCAAATTTTATTATTTCCGATTTACGTAAACCAATTCTTACCATTAAGCACTATGCAGAGCATATTAAGAAAAAAAATATTACTCCCGATATAAGACAGGTCCTTGATATGATTGTTGAACAGACTACAAATATAATCGGTTTGGTACAAACAACTCTTAGTTATTCGGAAGGAAAGACTATACTTCAAACAAAGGTGCAGAGCCTTAATACTGTAATGGACGAAATTCTTGAAATGTTAGCAGAATATGTTGAAAGTATGAATGTTAAACTATTCAAGAAATACGGGAAAGATGTTTACGTGAAAGTTGATAAGAAAGAACTTTATCAGGCTTTATTTCAAATCACAAAGAATGCTTGTGAAGCTATGCCGGAAGGAGGGAATTTTTATATTTCTACCGCTCCGGAAGAGAATTCGGTTACCCTTTCCTTTAAAGATATAGGATTGGGGATACCACCTGCATTAAAAGAACGTGTATTTGAACCCTTTATGACTCACGGAAAGAAAAACGGAGTTGGATTGGGATTACCTCTTGCAGAAAAAATTATTAAGGAACATGGCGGAGAAATCACGATAGAAAGTGAAGTGGGTGAAGGAGCTAATTTTATTGTTAAGCTTCCGATTTATTCTTGATAAATGAAATATAATCTTGTTACTATTCTCGGTCCTACTGCATCCGGGAAAACAAGGCTTGGTGTATATCTTTCATCCCTCTTCAATGGAGAAATTATTTCTGCTGATTCGAGACAGGTCTATTTAGGGATGGACATCGGAACAGGAAAAGATTATGACGATTATATATTCGATAATCGTAAAATTCCATTCCATTTAATTGACATCATCTCCCCAAAAGAAGAATACAATCTATTTAGATTTAAACAAGATTTTATAATTGCTTATTCCAATATCTTAGAAAGGGGAAAAAATCCTTTCATGGTTGGAGGAACAGGATTATATCTTTCGGCAATTTTACAAAATTATAAATTAAGTAAAGTTGATTTCGAAATTGAATTAAGGAAAAAACTTGAAAAACTACCCATTGAAGAATTAAGAGATATTCTTTTAAGTCTCAAACCTAAGTTGCATAATACCACCGATTTCAATTATAAAGAAAGAATTATCGCAGCGATTTTAATAGAAAAATTTAAAACAGAGGTTAATAATCATGAGCTGCTGGATTATAGTGTAAACTCTATTAACATCGGTGTAAAAGTGAATCGTAATGAACATAAAAAGTTAATTTCACAAAGATTAAAGAAACGTTTAGAATCGGGAATGATTGAAGAAGTGGAGCGACTTCTTACGTCGGGAATTACACATGAGAAACTTTGCTTTTTCGGCTTGGAGTATAAATATGTTTCCCTTTTCATTCGGAAGGAACTGAGTTATAACGACATGTTTCAAAAACTTAATAGCGCTATCAATCAATTTGCGAAGAGGCAGATGACCTGGTTCCGAAAGATGGAGAGGGAGGGAGTATTAATTAATTGGGTTGATTACACGAATTCCGAAGAAGCAGAAAAAAATCTAATCTCTTCCGGTTTTGACCCGCAAAATTATACTTAGATAATAGCTTAACTATTCTTCCATTGCTGAGGCTACAATATTTGCAATTAACCTTCGAATGCGAAGGATTTCACTCCCATTATCAACATGCACTCTATTAGTTAGAACTACAAGAAATAGATTGTGATCAGGGACTATTAAAAGAGATGTTCCAGTAAAACCTGTGTGGCCATAACAATTCTTTGTGAAAATTTCTCCTCTCTGTCCCATATAATCTGAATCAACATCCCAACCCAATCCTCTTCCAATTTTTTTTACTGGGGGGTACTCTGTGGTCATTGTTTCAACAGTCCTAGGGCTCAGAATCCTTTTACCGTTATATTCCCCTTTATTTAACATCATTTGAGAAAACACTGCAATATCATCCGCAGTTGAGAATAACCCTGCATTCCCGGAAATACCTCCTTGAATCCATGCGAGAGGATCATGAACAAAACCACGTATCATTTCTTTGTTTCTAATCTCGGTAGGGGCACAAATCGGGACTAAGTTTTCAGGAACAGAATAGAAAGTATTATTCATTTTTAACGGATTAAATATTTCCATTTCTGCAAATTTATCCAGCTTAAAACCACTTACTCTATATACAATTTCAGCAAGAATAATATATCCCAGACAGCTATAGACAAATTTTTCTCCCGGTTTGCTATTTTTTTCTAATCCCGCAATGAACTCAATTGTACCTGTAGCTGCGGGAGTTCCGTATTTTGACACAATTGCTGCTGTATCGGCATAACCAGGCAATCCTGAAGTATGAGTTAAAAGATGATAAATCTTAGCGTGAAATTCTTTCTCTTTTCCGTCAATATAAGCCGTAAACCCGGGGATATATTTGTTTACATCATCAATTAACGAAATTTCACCTCTTTCAACTAAAATCATGATTGAAGTTGCTGTTGCAATTGGTTTTGTGATAGACGCAATATCGAAAATGGTCTCAACGGTCATATCTTCCTCAACAGGTTTTACGGAACGCTTTCCGAATGCTTTCTTGTAAATAACGGACTCATTACGGCCAATCAAAACAACAGCGCCCGGGATGTTATTGTTTTCGATTGCTTTATTAATTACTGTGTCAATATAGTTTAATTTTGAGGAGTTAAAATCGTTTTTCTCGGGAGCATCGGTTTTGAGTTGTGGATGTAAATTTACCACTAAAAGAATAAAATACAGAAATAAAACTTTACGAATCATAATTTTTCCATTTCAATTATTAATAAAATTGATCAATACTCTTACTCCTGATGTTCCCGATTCTTCCGGTAGAAATTGAATTCCCGTAAAATTTTCTTTTTCAATAGATGTCGAAATGCTATGTCCATCTAATAAAGAAGTAGTTAAACTGCAGTTCTCTATAGTAAACAATTTGTTGAAAAAGAATTTTTCTTTCTTATTTAGATTACCAAAAATGCCGGAATCATTGATAATCAGTGTTTCATTAAAACCCGGGATAGTGATATTATCTAAAACTGCCTCATTTGCTCTAATCTGAATAGGAAATACACCAAGGCAGCAAGCATTTTCTTCACTT
>JAGXRP010000053.1 GCA_018335795.1 Desulfobulbaceae bacterium
GAAGTGGCAAAGCCTGCACCAAAAGCAGTCGCAAAACCTGTAGCTAAGAAAGAAGTGGCAAAGCCTGCTCCAAAAGCAGCCGCAAAACCCGTAGCTAAGAAGGAAGTGGCAAAGCCTGCACCAAAAGCGGTCGCAAAACCAGTAGCTAAGAAGGAAGTGGCAAAGCCTGCTCCAAAAGCAGTCGCAAAACCCGTAGCTAAGAAAGAAGTGGCAAAGCCTGCACCAAAAGCAGTCGCAAAACCCGTAGCTAAGAAAGAAGTGGCAAAGCCTGCTCCAAAAGCAGTCGCAAAACCCGTAGCTAAGAAAGAAGTGGCAAAAGCTGCACCAAAAGCGGTCGCAAAACCCGTAGCTAAGAAAGCAGCACCAAAAGCAGCCGCAAAGCCAGTAGCAAAGAAAGAAGCCGCAAAGCCTGCACCAAAAGCAGTCGCAAAGCCAGTTGCTAAGAAGGAAGTGGCAAAGCCTGCACCAAAAGCAGCCGCAAAACCCGTAGCTAAGAAAGCAGAACTAAAACCAAAACCTAAAAAGACTATTGTTTCGATACCATCAAAAGCAAAGCAAGCTGAGATTGTAGAAATGACCGAAGCAGAAAAAAAAGCTGAATCAAAAAAGAAAGCAAAGAAGAATTTAGGATTTGATGAATTGACAGCTGAATCACCCTTAACTTATGTAAGAGAGAAACCTGAAGAAATCGGTGCCTTTGCACCGGCAGTTACTGTTCGCTATTCAGATGACGATTTGGCAATGTTCGAAAGTGTCGTAAATCAATCTAAAGCTGAAGCTATGGACGAGATGCGAATGCTCAAGGAAAGACTTGATGATTTGACAAGTTTTGATATGGCGGAAGAAAGCATGATTTATTCCATGCATATGGCTGAACAAGGCTCGGAAGCTCAAGAAAAAGAAAAAACATACTCGCAAATCCAAAGAATTCACGAATATATCAAAAAACTTGACGAAGCGTTAGACAGAATTCGCAACAAAACATACGGTATTTGCCGTGTTTGCAACTGTCTCATTGCTAAAGAACGTTTACTTGCTGTTCCGGTTACCACATTGTCAGCATCTTACAAGATTCACCAAAGATGCCCCGAAGACGGACTTGACAAAATAGAACCGGTTAAGCACCAAGCATAATATAGTATCATAAATAAAAATCGTAGCTGTCCAAATGGGCAGCTTTTTTTTTGTTTGATGTAGAGTGATGGATAAGAAAATATTTTGAAAAAAAATGAAATTTTATTTGGAAATGAGAAAAGTTTTATTATTTTGGGATGTAGGTTTTAACATTTTTATAAATTGTTATTTAGGAGTGGTTTATGAAAACAATGTACCCCCCCACCACGAGCCTCATGGCTATTGAGTCTAACAATTGTGATGTTCATGTTGTTAGTTACTGATAATATGATTGTTTCGCAAGAATTGGAAGGTAAAAAAGACCCGGTACTACTTGCAGACCCTCAGGTACTTTGTTGTCCTTCAATTGAAGTTAACTACACTCTTGACGAAGATTGTTGCGCAGATATTGATATTTTTAATCCACTGTGTGACAGTGCCAGGGTAGAAATTCAATATTTCGACCCAACATCTATGAGTTGGGTAACTAAGCACGTCGAAAATCCAATGACTTCATATCTCAATTTCAAATTATGCCCTGAATATTACAGGACAACTATGGAATTTCGTGTCACATTTTTTAACTTAAAAACCAATTCCACTTATTGTTCTACATATTGGGAAGAAGGTACAAATGTTTTCACATTTGAAGTTAACTTAGAACAATGTTGTAGTTGTCCTGAAGAAGAAACTAATTCATGGTTCACTTTTACAGCACAACCTGACCCTGAATGCCCGGATTCGTGCAAAGTAGTGCTGAATTTGGACATTCCTGATTCGGTTTCTTGTTATAAGTATTATGTTTATGCTATTCCACAATTAAACATATGGGAAGAAACACCAAGGTTGATCGAAAATGAACTGATTTCACAATTTACAGCATGTCTCGGACCAGGAGAAAGCATATATGCAATGGCAGCATTGATGATTGACCCTTATGATTATACTTCTGCGAACTACTGCTTACTCGAAGCTGTTGCTATTTGCGATACTACAGGACTACCAGTTGAACTTCCTAAACTCAATCCTCCTTGTGAAGTTTCATGTCCTGATTCTCTATGGACATTGCAAGAACCATTATTTTTACCAATGACAAGTTGCACAGACTGTTTAATTAAAATACATTATGTTACACGGAACAATTGCAATGGCAAGCAGGAATTGCAAATTTTGAGAATGGAAAAACTTGGTCCTTGTTGGGGTTGTTCGGACGAAGCCATTTACGAGGAATCATTAAAGTTCACTATTGCAACAAATGCAATGGACTTTGAACCTACTGAAGCTCCTAATTGCGATACAACTTGGAGAATTGGAATGGGTAGTTGCTGGACCTCTTGGGATTATTATCAATTGCGTCGTGTGCGGCGATGGTCAAATATCAATCCGTGGGGTGAATGGGTCATAGTTACAGATACAATCACCGTTATGGAAGTTTGTGATAGTACAGCATGTTGTTTTCATGAAATAACAGTTTGTAGATTATTAACAGGCGGAATTGATATTTCAATTGATTCAACTTCAACTTCATTCCAAACTTGTGCTTTAGCCGTTTCGCGTAATCTATGGGATTTGCCTGTCTTTTGTTTACCTGTATGTCATTGGCTGGATGATATTGGCGGTTTTTATGGTTTTATCATTGGTAAAAGAAATATAGATAATAACGAATTGAGGTACGGTGCTTATGAAGTAAATACCGTTGTTAATAATGGTAACTTGATTATTCAGATTAATTCTGATGCGAGGAAACAGGCTAAGATAATCATATATGATTTGCTCGGAAATCAAATCTATGCAGAAGAAATACATACCCACATTGGAACAACTAAAAATACAATTGAGCTGACCAATTTTAAAACAGGATTTTATGTTTATGCCATTACAATTGATGATAAACTAATAAAATCTGATAAATTCATATATTTGAAATAGCCGATAAGTGCCATAATTTATTATTATGGCACTTAAAAGCCTTTTTTAGGAGTATCTTATGACCAAGAATTTCTTTATATTGTCATCATACATGTTATTAATGCTATTGCCAACAATTAATGCACAGCCAATATGGGAAAAAGTTGGATTTGAAATTGGAGATTATAAATATATCCGTTGTATAGATGATTTGAATTGTATTGGAATCAAAACCCATTCATATGGTAATAATAAATTAATTAAAACAACAGATGGCGGAAAAAATTGGTTTGATTTATATGTCGAAAATTATGTTTATGATAATAATGGTAATATAATTTCTTTTCCAGACCCCAGAGAGATGAATAGTATATCTTATGTTGACGAAAATCATATATTTGTTGGAAGAAATAAAGGATGTATTTTTGTTAGCCGAGATGCCGGAAAATCATTTGATACAGTTGTTATAGCTGAGAAGATTGACAATGAATTTGTTTCTGCTTCAAGAATTTTTAATTTAGATATGGCAGATTCTTTGAATGGTGCTGCCATTTCAGACCCTTATATTTGTATTACCGATGACGGATGGAAAACATTTAAAAGAATTAAATTAGATAATATTTTTGTTCCGGAAGGTTTTAGCTATGCTATTGGAGGTGCATTATTTAATAATTTAAAGTTTTGGAATAAGGATTGTTATATGATGTCAATAGTGATTTCCAAATTTAATGTAAATCATTTCGAGTATCTACTTAGGGGAGTAATAATAACAAAAGATGGTGGCAAAACTTGGATTTATCCTGATTGCATTGAACTTTTTAAAAGTGAATTCGATACGAATCATTTCTCTTTTTTTTCAATTAAGTTCATAAACTCAAAAATTGGTTGGTTGGTTGGTTATTTAGAATTTGACAATAATTACGATTATGGTACTGTTATCAAAACTTATGATGGAGGTATGACTTGGAATCTAATTTATATAGATAAGACTTTGCCAAATTATGGTTTATTTGATGTTGATTTTAAAGATGAGTTAAACGGCACTGCCGTAGGTAAATTTGGTCACATCATTCGAACAACAGACGGTGGTTATAGTTGGTTTCGTGATTCATTCTTAAATTTGAGCAATGATGAAGAAAATTGGCGAATCGTCCAAAAAGTCACTTATGCAGGCGAACATGTTTTATTAAGCACTTTTGGTGACGGTCTCTGGCGTGGCACATATCCGGCATCTTCTGTAAATGAAAGCACAGAAGCGGGGAATGGGCTATCAATATTCCCTAACCCCGCAACGGAATATATAGAAATCAATGCTACTATCAACCCTACGGTTAACCGTAGGGTTGATGAAGGTTCAGAAATCAAAATTTTCAATACTCTGGGAGAATGTGTAATGACCGTAGAGACAATTCATGAATTGTCTCTACAAAGAATTAATGTTTCGCATCTCCCTCGTGGCGTGTATTACCTGCGTATTGGCAGCCGGACGCAAATGTTTGTGAAAGTGTGAACTATGATTTTTTTGATTTGAATGATTTGTGTGATTATATTATGAGTTTATATTTATATTCATCATCTTAATCACAAAAATCACATAAATCATAGTTCAGACAATTTACTTACTGTACCGTCAGTTGTTCCAAAGTTAGTGTATCATCTTTGTTACAACTAACGACTATACTACAGATTTATCCCTATCAGTAAATTATAACAACTGACGGGACATGAAAAGTCATGCTTTCTTAACCTTCCGAAGGTTCGAAACCTTCGGAAGGTTTCGTCTAATCTGTAACAACTAACTGGACATGAAATATTTTGCTCATTTTGAAACTTTTTGATACATGTTTCCGTATCATCTCAGTATTTATTAATTTCTTAACATGAGGTTCCAAAATGAAAAAGTTTGCTTTTATAACACTCTTTACTTACTTTTTAATTAGCTTTGACGCACTTTCCGATGACGGTCACGAAACACTTTTTGGTGGTGATTCAGTCACTTGGGGTGGTTTTGGTGCTCCGGAATTTAAATTTTCCGAAGTGAACGGCGATTTTGCTTTGTATATTGGCGGGCGTGGTGGTGTTATTATCAATAATAGCTTTATAATCGGTTTAGCCGGCTATGGAGTGGTCACAAGCCATGAGTT
>JAGXRP010000054.1 GCA_018335795.1 Desulfobulbaceae bacterium
GATCTTTATAACACAGACAGACCTCATATGAGCATAGGAAACTTAACTCCTAATAAAATACATCAAAACCCTATTAAAACAGAGAAATTATGGAAAAATTATTATCAAAAAAAACAGTATCCTGTAAATCAATTGCAGGATTAAAAATTAACTGTAAATTTATAGCAGGATTTAAGTATTAAACTGTAAACTTTTTTTAGGACGAGACACCACTAAGAATACACAAAGGACACAAAGACCTTGACCCCCTACCTGTAACCTTATACCCCTATACCCCTATACCCTTCCCGTCACCCCTTATAATTCGGTTTTTTGTAAAGCTTTCTGTAGATATTATAGATAAATTCCAGCTTACTTTCATTATTAGGATAGTCTCTATAAATTTTGGGAGGTTCTTTCATTATATTGTCGAAATCTGCTACTGAAATTCCAAGCTTTTTGCACACATATTCTTTTTCTTGCTCAACTTTTAGAACATCAAAGGGTTTGTTTTTAAGTTCTTCAAGTGCTTGTGTGCGTGTGATTTCGCCTGTGCAGATTTGGGTAGAGAAGGTAGCAATTCTGTAGTCCATATTGAATTTGACTGGCATTATATAAGACTGTACAAATCCGGTATATTTCGACTCATAATGTTTGCCGCCGTAATATTTCCAGCCTAAATCCTTTTCCAGCAAGCTCATTGCTTCAGCTTTATTGTAAGGGACGTAGTTGAGCATGTAAATCATGCGGATTCCTTTTATTAGCTTGTAATACAGCTCTTGTTTAAGTCCAAAAAGAGGAAATTTTTTAAGTTTTCGGGTTCCGAATTTTTTCTGAATATGCTTTAGGTATGTGAGGTCTTTTGCATTATAATGCCAGGTTTTGGGAAGAATGCCTTCGGTAGCAAAATTGCCGCCACTGATTATATGTTTCACGCCGTATTTTGCTGCAACCTTGTGTAATGCTCCCGGAATGGCAATATCTGTGGGGGTTTCCATTTCTGGAATTGACGCTTTAAGAAAAGCAAGTTGCAAGTCTTTGAATACCTGCCAGTCTAGAACATAGCTTTGATAGTCGAACCCGAGAATATCGGCCAGGTTTTTAATATTTCTAACAGAGATGTCAGAATTCCAACCATTGTCTAGATGCACCAATAGAGCTCTCAGTCCATTCTGCTTTGCGATATAGGAAACATAACTGCTGTCTATTCCTCCGCTAACTCCAATAACACAATCGTACTTTTTGCCTTTTCCGGATTTTTTTATTTTGGCAACAAGCTCTTTCAACTGATTATCGCTGAATTCTCCTTGATAAACCCTATGAGAAATTTTCTCAAAGTAATTTGTGCAATGATTACAAAATCCGTTTTCATCAAATGTAATATCTACATCCGAAGTATCCATAACGCATCTGTTACATTGACGGTAAGCCATATTGATTGAAGATTACAGATTGAAGATTTAAGATTATGATACTTTTACATTTTTACGTTCGCAAAAGTATGTAATTATTTTAGCATTTTTAATACTTTTGGGAATTCCCAATCAACTAATTTTTTTACCCCCCAGCCCCCTAAAGGGGGAGTTGTTGCTGTTATCAGCAACCTTCAATGTGTAATTTTGAGATTAAGCTGTATTAGGAAGAAATCCCAATCAGATATTACCAAACAATTCTTCCACTTCCTTTCGGTCAGGATAATTAATCAAAACTCCATTCATTTTACCTTGATAAACGAAGATACTTGCTGCAGCTAGTCCGGTAGCGTGAGCTTCTTTATAAACCTGCTTAAGATGTTCTAAATTTCCTGCGCCGCCGAGTGCAACAACGGGGATGCTAACATTCTCGGATATTGTTTTAATAAGTTCAATGTCGTATCCGGCCATCATACCGTCGTTGTCGATTGATTGAACGATTATTTCTCCTGCACCTTTTTCAGCCATTTTCTTTGCATACTCAACAGGGTCTGCTCCGATGTTTTTCGAGCCTCCTTTTGTCCATACTTTCTTGCCTTTAAGGAAAGCTTTCTTTACATCTATGCATACTACTATCGTTGATGATCCGAATGTTTCCGAAGCTTCAAGAATAAAATCAGGATTTTCGGCAGCATGGGAGCAAATTATAACTTTTTCTGCACCGGCACTAAGAATAGTTCTAATATCTGCGATGGTTTTTATTCCGCCTCCTGCCGCAAAAGGCATATTAGCTTCTTCGCCAACATTTTTAATAAATTCGGATGAAATCAGGCGGTTTTCTTTAGTAGCTTCAATATCCAGAAACACAAGCTCGTCGGCTTTAAGGTCGTTATAAATTCTAACAGCATTAATAGGATCGCCAATGTAGGTGTAGTCTTTAAATTGTTTCGACTTTACCAGTCCTTGGTCTTTTAAAAGCAATACCGGAATTATTCTTGGTCGAAACATTTTTTATCGTTTTTGTGATTTGCAAAAATAATGTATAAAAGGGTAAACTTAATACAAAAACCCAAAAAGGGATTTCGGATTTCTCCGTGGTAAAAAGTTCCACGCAAATTCCGCAAAGAATTCCGCAAAAATTCGCAAAGAGGTTTGTCACCTTTTCTGTCACTTTCCTGTCACCCTTTCTGTCACCTTTTCCTGTCACTTTTCTGTAACTCTTCTGTCACCCTTCTGTCACTTTCCAGCCCCCATTAATGTATTGGAAAAATTAATTTTCAGTCGCCCAAAAATCCCCTCAACACCACTTCCCCAAATTCATGACTTTTTTCCGGATGAAACTGTACGCCGAAAATATTTTCTTTCTCAACGGCAGAAACAAATCTGTATATATAATCGGTATATGATGCAACATGCTCTTGATTATCTGTTTGCCAATGGAAGGAGTGAACAAAGTAGAATTCATTCTTATCGGGAACATCTTTTAAAAGGGCTGTATTGTTTGTTTTTTGTATGCTGTTCCATCCCATGTGAGGAACTTTGAATTGTATTTTATCAGAAACATTAAAACGGACAACTTTTGCATTAAGCCAACCCAATCCGTCAACATTGCCCTCCTCAGAATGATTTGCCATTAGCTGCATGCCCAGGCAGATTCCAAGAATTGGAGTTTTCTTTGTTAACACGGCTTCGTTTAACGCATCTATCAGTCCTAATTCTTTTAGATTTTGCATTGCACGACTAAAATGTCCAACACCCGGAAGAATAATTCTATCAGCAGAAGTAATTTCCTTTGCATCCGAAGATATGATAGAAGCATATCTCATTTTGTGCAAGGTTCTCTTAACAGAGTTAAGATTGCCCATGCCGTAATCAACTATTACAACTTTTTGGCTCATTAATATTTTTATTCACTACTGAACGACTAAAAAAAAATAGGGGTTAATCCCCGAAGGTTTCACCCCATGTTGTAAGTTTGCTTTGCGAACAACAAACAACATGAGCAAAAATACGGAAATAAAATTTGTCGGACAGCCGATTTTCAAACAAGTAATAAGTCTTATTGATGCGATTGGTATCAAAAGCATAGTGAAGAAGCATAATGCAGATCATTATTACAAGGC
>JAGXRP010000055.1 GCA_018335795.1 Desulfobulbaceae bacterium
CCGACGATGTTTTTCACTTCGATTGTTCTTTCCCCTCTATCCAGACGGGATTTTGCTATTAAAGCAAAAACATATAAACCGTCAGGGGCCCTCTGGTAAATAACTGCTGACTGAGGATAGGAATATGTAAACCTACGGTCAAAGTCAACAAGAAATGTTCCCTGTTCTTCGGTTTTTAACACATACTCCATCAAGGCAATAGTATCACAAACCGTTCTTACGATTGCTCTCTTTTTTCTCTCATCAAGATTGTAATCTCGAATCTCTTTCTCTTTACCGGGTTGATAACCAATGGGGTCAACATTTTCATCTGTTGTCGGAGGTGCTTCCTCCACTTTTTCCTCACCACAATTTAAACTGAAAAGGATAAGTATAAAAGAAAACAGATAAATCCAAATATCATTTCTAAGTTTGATGTTCATTGCTATTAATTTAATCCTTTTAATTAATATCTTAATAAATTGCTCATAGATAATCCAATTTCTTTATCAAATAACAAAATCTATAGCGATAACGTTTCTTTTCTATAAAAGAAAAAGTTATTTCGAGAATTCATCAATAAAGAGAATCGAACTAATAATACCAAGCTGAAAATGTTTTAAACTGAAATGTTCATTTGGTGAGTGTAAATTCTCCGAATTTAAACCGAGTCCCATCATTACAGAAGGAACTTTTAATAACTTTGCAAAAGTTGCTACAACGGGTATACTTCCACCTTCTCTCATAAAAACAATCTTTTTCCCGAATGCTTTCTCCATTGCAATTTTTGCTGAGATTGTAGCTTTATGATTTAACGGTGTTAATACAGGATAAGCTCCGTGTAAATCCGTTACTTTAACTTTAACACTTTTAGGTGCAATTTTCTTAATGTGGCTGGTAACAAGTTTTGATATTTTTTTAGGGTCTTGATTTGGAACCAAGCGCATACTGACTTTTGCAGTAGCTGATGATGGAATAATTGTTTTTGCTCCTTTCCCCGTAAAACCCCCGAAAATACCGTTTACATCAAGAGTAGGTCTTGCCCAAATCCTTTCAAGTGTAGAGAAACCTTTTTCGCCGGTTAATTCAGAAACTCCTAATTCTTTAGCGTAATTCTTATCTGAAAATTTCAACTTTTTAATATTTTCTCTTTCAGCCGGCATAAGTTTCACAACATCGTTATAAAACCCGGGGATATTAATTTTTCCGTTTTTGTCATGTAGTTTTGAAATTAAATCTGCTAAAACATTAACAGGATTTGCAACCGAACCACCGTACGAACCGGAGTGCAAATCTCTGTTCGGTCCTGTCATTTCAACTTCAAGAAAACATAACCCTCTAAGTCCATAAGTAATTGTAGGAACTCCCGGTGCGTATAAGGAGGTATCGGAAATCAGCACAGTATCGCACTTTAATAATTCTTTGTGATTATTTATAAATGGTTCGAGGTTTTTACTACCTATTTCTTCTTCCCCTTCGATTAAAAACTTTATATTAAGAGGTAAGCTTCCTTTTTGTTTAAAGTATGCTTCGACGCTTTTGATGTGCACATACAGTTGTCCTTTATCATCAGTTGCACCGCGGGCATAGATTTTACCATCTTTTACAGTGGGTTCAAAAGGAGGAATATCCCATAAATCTATAGGGTCAACAGGTTGAACATCATAATGACCATATACTAAAATAGTGGGTTTACCCGGAGCACCTAACCATTCTCCATATACTATCGGATGTCCTTCGGTTTGGAAAATCTCTACTCTGTTGAGTCCTGCTTTTTTTAATTTCTCTGCAGTAAACTTTGCACATAACTGCATATCTTTTTTATTTTCTGCCAATGTAGAAATACTCGGGATTCTCAAGTAATCGGCAAGTTCATTAACATAAACTTCATAATTGTTTTTAACAAAAGATAATAAGTTTTCCATTGTAACTCCTATATTATTTGGTAAGTTGATACCGGTAAATTACCGGTATATAATTTTTAAAATTGTTTATTGTTTCTTCATCAAGCTTTAAAAGAATATAATCCATTGGTATATACACTTGCTTCCAAGGATCATCAACCAGATAAAGATAACCGTTGTTATCCATTGTAATTGACTCAATAGCAGCTATGTAACTTATCTCTGGATAATTCGGGATACGGCTAATAAACCCTAAAAACCTCCGGTTTATTACAGATATGTTTTGATCAAATTCAAGATGAAAGATTGTTTGTCTATTTCTATCAACTCCCCATAAAGAATTGTTCTTATCAGAATAAAGTCCACAAATAGTAGCTATTCCAAGGTCTTTAGTATTTATCTCTTTCTGAATAAGTAATGTTTTTTTATCTACAACATAAAGAATTGTACTGTCGGCAAATCTATTGTTCTTTTGAAATCCTTCCAAACCGAAATAAAAATATTTTTCATCTGCTGCCGCCCCTTCAAAACCGATATTGTTTTCAATATATTTAAGGAAATTAGTTTCAGGTTGAACATCCAATTTTTCAATTGCGATAATTGTATCCGAGTATGGAGAAAAATCATTAAAAGTTAATTTGTATATCCCGGCATATCTCTTTGGATTAGGTCTATTCCCTTCAATAGAAAGATAAACACTTCCTGTATATTTATCAAAGAAAATTTCTTCAAAATCTCTTTTACTTAACGGGGAAAGAAACTCCTCAACCTCATTAGAGAAAATCAACTTAACAAAATTAAATATTGTATCTTTCGAAATGGTTAAACGGTGAATTGTCCCAATATCGTCAGCTAGAAGGAATACCTTATCTTTAAATTCATTCAATCCTAAAAATGTAATCCCGGATGTTTGGTCGGTATGATACTCTCCGCTTTTCAACCAGCGCGGGTAAAAATCATCTTTCGGAAGCAACGATGTTTTCTGGCAGCTTGTTTCCGTGCTGATTATCAAAAATAAAATGATAACTTTCGATATGTAAAAAATTTTATTCATAACTTATAAATGAAATCTAAGAATTAATTGAGAATTATTCAAAAACTTTAACAACAAATCGAAAATATGGTTTAATAAGTTGTCCGAATTTTTATTCATCACTATATTTCAAACATGATTTTAATATTCTATAT
>JAGXRP010000056.1 GCA_018335795.1 Desulfobulbaceae bacterium
AGATTAACCTGATAATCGATAGAAAATTTCTTCGAAACATTTCCAGTCATTCCTAAAACTGCTCTATGGATATCAGGACCATATTCTTGCCATCCAACAATATAGTTATTTGAGATGCTTTCCATCCAAAAAACACCTCCCCATGCTCCATAAGGGTAATAATAATAATCGAACAAAACCGGAAAATCGGTTTGTGAAATATCAATTATTTTTATTCTTGTATACCATGGGCCGTAAATTTTATACGCAGTAGAATATCCGAGCAGGTTTCCTGAAGAAGCAACTCCGGCAAAATTCTTCTCTTCGGTAATAATCCTTTCGAGATAAAAACTATTATCGGGTAAAAACCTATAACATTGCAAATGATTATTAACGGAAAGGAAAAAGTAAGGATAATTTGCAGCCCTTGGATTATTAAGTGATGTTATTAAGTTAACAAAACTAACACTGTCTGCATTTACGGAGGTAAGATATGTAGATGTGGAGAAAAATAAGATGTAATTATCGCCGAAACCGGTAATTCTTTTTAAACCGCTCTGAATATTCCATTGATTAACTTTTACTGGACATTCTGGATTCGTAATGTCATAGTAAAAAAGTGTATCGGGTTTATATATAATAAATTGGCTCCCTTTAATCTCAGACACTATTCCCTCAGATGTTTCGAAATGAAGTGCTGTTAGAAATTCATGAACATTTCCTTCTCTTATTTTAAATATGTGTAATCCTCTCTCATTAAATATGTATGTTATCGAATCTGTAAAGTTAATGTGATATATTTTTTCAGGATAGATAATTTCTTTTTTTTCTATTTCCTGCGGAAAAGCAACTACAAATAAAAGATAAATCAGTATGTAAAATTTTAGCATAAACTTCACTTCATTATAACTACTTTTTTTGAAGATAGAAATTTATTGGTTTGTAACCTGATTATATAAACACCGCTTGATAGTAAATTACAGTTGAATTCTATAATATGCAGTCCCTTATCCTTTTGTTCACTTGATATAATATCGGTTTCTCTACCCATTATATCGTACAATTTAATTGTCACGAAATCATTTGCAGGTAAGTTAAACTTGATTTTTGCAATAGAATTAAAAGGGTTTGGATAAATATCATAAAGTTGAAAATCTGTTAGGATTTCAGTATGCAAAGGATCAATTGATGTTATTGGTGGTAATATTGTAAAAGATATAAAACCTGAATCCGGGAAAGTAACATAAGTCCAAAAAATTGAATTGTCTTTATAAACGACTCTTAACTTAATGGTATCCCATACTTTGATAAATGCCGTATCAATAGAAATATTGGCATAATAAAGAGTCGAAGAGATGGGAGTGATCCCGAATTTATTACTAAAAACTAATGTATCATTTCTGATGACATTCAAATCGGCATAAATTGAATCGATAAATAAGTTATAATTGAGATAACCATACATAATTAATACAAATGGAAAAGTATCTATTGGTCTATCTTTTTTCGCATTGATTGAGTCAATGCGCATAATTACAGGATTATAATGTTTTTCCCCTATTATAATAGAGAAAATACTGTAGGAGTAATAAAATGGGTATTCCCTATACTGGTCATATATCAATCCAACATCTTCAAGGAATTCCATATAATGTTTGTATCCCGATTTGATACCAAAACGCTTTCTATATCTATCCCAGTACCAAATCGAATCTTTGACAGTGCACTCGAAGGAAAGAGGAGATCCCTTAATGTATAGTATTTCAGAACTGCCTACTTCAAGATTAAAATCTAGTGCAAGATATATTGAATCTTTGTTTGGTAAATAAATATAAACTCTTTGGGTAACTGAGTCTTCGTTTAAATAATAAACATTACCATCAAATTTATAGATAAAAAATTTTTGGGAGTTTATCAGGGTATCATTAATGTGATAAGTATTCGAATAATATGTTCCACTTGTGTATATCGGACCAAAAATACTGTAATCTGTTTTAACACAAAGACTTTTAATTGACTTGAGCGGGAAATAGTTTTGACAGTTTACTGAGTAAGCAATCCATACTAATAACATCATTGTTTTTTTTAGATTTCTCATTTTCTAAAGCCTAACTCGAATTGCATATCTACTAAACTGAATTCTTAAATAATTCATTAACTAGTTGCAACGAAAACAACAATTTATAAGTAATAACTCTGTACCGATTTTTAGAAGAAACCATGTATCACCTCGAAAAATGAATACTAATTAGTTAATGGCCGAATAGAACGCCTCAGAAACCACCTCAAATTTAAGATAATTGCTTAATAGATGCAACAGTTTAGTTTTTAACAGTAAAAAGAGAATTTTACAAACTTAAAAGTTTAGTGAGATTGAGGTTTGGTGAGGAGAAATTAAGAATATCTATTATCTTTATTAGATAACCTCAGTATTGATTTATCCTTTTTCACAATTAAATTTGAGATGTAGGTATTTGTAATTTAAGTAAAAGGTCTTAATGAAATTATCAAAACATTTTCTTGTTCTTTTCATCTTTTTAAGAATCGTTTCAGCACAACCACTTTCACCTGTTCCAACCGAAGAAGGGACAAGGTTCTTTTATCTCAATGATCGAGGTTTTTCTGTAAATTCGGTTGCTGTTGCAGGTTCTTTTAATAACTGGGATAAAAATCAGTTTAAAATGGAAATGAATCCTACCGATACTATTTGGTCTGTGATTGTCAAATTAACTCCGGGAGTGGAATACCATTACAAATTAGTCTTGAACGATACTTTATGGATAACCGATCCTAACGCACCGAATGTTACCGAAGATGAATGGCGTAACGGGATAATAATCCCTCAAAAATACGGCGCCCCATTCATACGTGAGATGTTTCCTCCGCAAAATAAAAGAGTATCCGAAATACCGGTTATTAAAATTGTCCTTGGCACATATGAATCGTCGATTGATCCAAAATCGGTAAATATCTTCTTGAATGACGAAAAGCTCCCTTTTATTTTTGATTACGAAAGTTCTTCTGTCATCGCCTCTATC
>JAGXRP010000057.1 GCA_018335795.1 Desulfobulbaceae bacterium
AAATCAATAAAGAAAGAAAAAAGTGCTCAAGCATTAGCTTTTGAGTTAAAGAAAAAAGTAAAATATGATGAAATCGTCTTTGTAGAATCTTTACCTCGAAACTTTTTATCAAATATTAAATTTAGAGATAGTGAAATATCAAATAGTCCTTCTATTATTATCAGATTCCAAGAGAAGGAAGTTTTGTTGATGTTTGATGATATCTTTACAAAGAATTATACTTCAAAAAGCGTATCAGAAGCAATTAAGATGAAGTTAATGGAGCTTGATGTAATCAAATAGGTTTTCCATCCCGCCCTTCTAACTAAGACTGGATAGAAACTCCTGACGTCCTAATAGCTAATGATTCGTTACTTAAAAGGTGATATTATGTTACTCAAAATTCTTGCGTATTGCATAGTTGCATTGCTGTTCATATCGTGCTCCAGCTCAGACGACCAGACATTATTTAAGGCTTGATTCTTCGCCTTCGGCTCAGAATGACCAATACAAACTTACCCTTTCAGCAAGTATTCATCAAGCAAGTCGGAAAAATCGTGACATCCCTTTTTGCCGTGAATCAGCTTTGCAGCAAGTATAGCACCCTTCGCAAAGCCTGTGCGATTGCGGGCTCTGTGAGTTAGTTCGATAGTATCGGGAGCAGAATCATAATATATAGTATGAGTTCCGGGAATGTCGCCAACGCGTGAAGATGAGATCTGTAGCGCCGAATGCTCGATTTTGCTCTCAGCATTTCCGGAAAGAATATGCTCTTTCGAATCGAATTCCTCTAATAAAATTCTACCGAGTTCAAGCGCAGAGCCGCTTGGGCTATCGAGTTTGCGGTTATGATGCAACTCGTGAATGCTTACGTCATAATCTGAAATTTTCGACACAAACTGTGAAGTCACTCTCGCAATGCGGAAGAAGAGCTGCATACCTATTGAAAAATTAGAACCATATACGATTCCAACATCATGTTTGTCGGCTAAACTTTTGATGTAGTCAAGCTCTTCAGCCCATCCGGTCGTACCGATTACTAAGTTCTTACCCATCACTGTAACTGCCTCGGCATTGGCTCTGACAGCCTTTGGAATGGAAAAATCAATTGCAACATCGAAAGCATAATTTACAGTTGGTATGATAGGATTGCCCAAATCGAATATGTCAGTTATGCTGATATGCTCCGAATCTACGATGGATTCTATCACTTTGCCCATTGTACCGTAACCCAGAAGGGCGATTTTTGGTATTGCACTCATATGTATCTCCGATTGTGTTTTCTAATAGAATTGTAGAAAGTTGAGTCTGATTTTTATTGTTAGAATGATAAAGAGCGTGTATAGGTAAGTGTTTACGAAGGTCTGAAAAAAAAAGTAAAAAAAGTAAAAAAATAATTTGGACGTTTAATAAAAAGTCCCTACTTTTGTAAGCTCTACTGAAATGAATTTGTACTAAACGAAGTTTAGATGTTCTTAGAAAATAAAGTAGAAAAATTTGCTAAAAGTAAAAATAGTTCTTGCACAGAACAAAAAAAGGTTTTACTTTTGCAGTCCCTTCGGATGTGACAATGGTCAACGAAGAAAATGCAAAAAAATAAAAAAAAGATTTGCATTGTAAGAAAAAAAGTGTTACTTTTGAATCCCCTCAGAAATGGGGACGAGAAAAAAAGTTCTTTGAAAACAGGAAGTAAAAAGTCAAATAAAGATAATATTGCAGAACAATAACGTCAATTAAGCCTTGAGTAATAAATCGAAACAGGAAAAAAATCAAACAAAATTTACAACGGAGAGTTTGATCCTGGCTCAGGACGAACGCTGGCGGCGTGCCTAACACATGCAAGTCAAGGGGTAGCAATACCACTGGCGAACGGGTGAGTAACGCGTGGGTGATCTGCCCCTATCCCCGGAATAACGCTGAGAAATCGGTGCTAAAAACGGATGAGGCCGCAAGGTCAAAGGAAACGGATAGGGATGAGCCCGCGTCTGATTAGCTAGTTGGTGAGGTAATGGCTCACCAAGGCTACGATCAGTAGCTGGTCTGAGAGGACGATCAGCCACACTGGAACTGAGACACGGTCCAGACTCCTACGGGAGGCAGCAGTGAGGAATTTTGCACAATGGGGGAAACCCTGATGCAGCGACGCCGTGTGTGGGACGAAGGGGCTTTGCCTCGTAAACCACTGTCAGATGGGAAAAAAAGTTCGCTTAGCGGACCGGGATTGTACCATCAGAGGAAGGACCGGCTAACTACGTGCCAGCAGCCGCGGTAATACGTAGGGTCCAAGCGTTGTCCGGATTTACTGGGTATAAAGGGTGCGTAGGCGGACCTGTACGTCGGGGGTTAAATATCCAGGCTCAACCTGGAAAATGCCTTCGAAACGGCGGGTCTTGAGTGCGAGAGAGGATGGTAGAATTCTTGGTGTAGCGGTGAAATGCGTAGATATCAAGAGGAATACCAGTGGCGAAGGCGGCCATCTGGCTCGTTACTGACGCTCAGGCACGAAAGCGTGGGGAGCAAACAGGATTAGATACCCTGGTAGTCCACGCCCTAAACGATGTATGCTTGGTGTTAGCTTTTTAAGTTAGTGCCGGAGGTAATCCGTTAAGCATACCACCTGGGGAGTACGATCGCAAGGTTGAAACTCAAAGGAATTGACGGGGGCCCGCACAAGCGGTGGATTATGTGGTTTAATTCGATGCAACGCGAAGAACCTTACCCGGGCTCGAAGTGCAGATGACTGCCTCTGAAAGGAGGCTTTTCTTCGGAACATCTGTATAGGTGCTGCATGGCTGTCGTCAGCTCGTGCCGTGAGGTGTTGGGTTAAGTCCCGCAACGAGCGCAACCCCTATCCTTAGTTGCTACCAGTTCGGCTGAGCACTCTAAGGGGACTGCCCACGCAAGTGGTGAGGAAGGTGGGGATGACGTCAAGTCATCATGGCCCTTATGTCCGGGGCTACACACGTAATACAATGGTAGGTACAGAGGGCGATACCGCAAGGTGGAGGAAATCCCTAAAGCCTACCTCAGTTCGGATTGGAGTCTGCAACTCGACTCCATGAAGCTGGAATCGCTAGTAATCGCGGATCAGCACGCCGCGGTGAATACGTTCCCGGGCCTTGTACACACCGCCCGTCAAGCCATGGAAGCTGGGGGCGCCCGAAGCCGTTAGCAATAACGTCTAAGGCGAAATCAGTGACTGGGGCTAAGTCGTAACAAGGTAGCCGTACCGGAAGGTGCGGCTGGATCACCTCCTTTAAAGAGTTTCTCTCAAGGTTTATTTATTTGGCTTTTACTTCCTATTTTCAGAGAATTCGTTCTCTGATTCCTGATGCTCTGACTTTTGAGCCGAGCATTCCCGCTTGCGGGGCAGGATATTCGTTCTTTGTAATAAAAGAAGGGCCTGTAGCTCAGCTGGTTAGAGCGCACGCCTGATAAGCGTGAGGTCGGTTGTTCAAGTCAACTCAGGCCCACAGATTAGGCTATGCCTACATAGCTGGGCCCTTAGCTTAGTTTGGTAGAGCGCCAGATTTGCATTCTGGAGGTCAACGGTTCGATCCCGTTAGGGTCCACTAAAATATGTTCTTTGAAAATTTGGTTGAGAGACGTTTTATACGTCTTTAGAAGGAAAAATCATCCTAAAAGTATTAAAAAGTAAGCCGATGCAATTAAATTGTATTGAACTAATGTATTAATGTATTTAGAATTTAGATAGAGTAACAAACGCGTCGAGAGACAAGTATAACAACTCAAATAATTTCGGTAAGATATTAAGGGCATACGGTGGATGCCTTGGCACAGAGAGGCGATGAAGGACGCGGCTACCTGCGATAAGCCACGGGAAGTTGGAAGCAAACTATGATCCGTGGATTTCCGAATGGGGAAACCCGACGAGAGTAATGTCTCGTCATCCGAAAGGAAGTAAACCCAGGGAAGTGAAACATCTCAGTACCTGGAGGAAAAGAAAGCGAAAGCGATTCCCTGAGTAGCGGTGAGCGAAACGGGACCAGCCCAAACCATGGCGAGTATCGTCGTGGGGTTGTAGGACTTCTACACGTTACTGCAATGAATAACAGAATGGCATGGAAAGGCCAACCATAGATGGTGACAGTCCAGTAAGTGAAATTTTGAGCAGGACATGAAGTATCCTGAGTACCGCGAAACACGAGAAATTTTGCGGGAATCTACCCGGACCACCGGGTAAGGCTAAATACTCCTCTGTGACCGATAGTGTACCAGTACCGTGAGGGAAAGGTGAAAAGAACCCTTAAGAAGGGAGTGAAATAGAACCTGAAACCGTATGCTTACAAACGGTGGGAGCGTAAGTGACCACGTGCCTTTTGCTTAATGAGCCAACGAGTTGCTCGTTACATGCAAGGATAAGATTTTCAGAATTGAATCCGTAGCGAAAGCGAGTCTGAATAGGGCGAATAGTATGTAGCGGCAGACGCGAAACCGTGTGATCTATCCATGGTCAGGATGAAGCGTAGGTAACACTTCGTGGAGGTCCGAACTAGTATGGGTTGAAAACCGTTTAGATGAACTGTGGATAGGGGTGAAAGGCCAATCAAACTCGGTTATAGCTCGTACTCCCCGAAATGTATTTAGGTACAGCCTCGAATTAGTGTTCCGGAGGTAGGGCTCTGATAGGGTTAGGGCCGTTACAGCGGTACCGACCCCTGACAAACCACAAATGCCGGAAACATGATGTTCGGGAGTGAGGCCGTGAGAGATAAGTTTCACGGCCGAGAGGGAAACAACCCAGACCAACAACTAAGGTCCCCAAGTAAATGCTAACAGATAAAGGATGTTGAGTTGCTGAGACAGCCAGGATGTTGGCTTAGAAGCAGCCATTCATTTAAAGAGTGCGTAATAGCTCACTGGTCGAGCGATTCAGCGCCGATAATTTCCGGGACTAAGCATTTCACCGAAGTTTTGGGCTCATATTTATATGAGCGGTAGGGGAGCATTCTATAGGCGTTGAAGGTGTGATGTGAGTCATGCTGGAGCGTATAGAAGAGCAAATGTTGGCATAAGTAACGATAATTATGATGAGAATTCATAACGCCGAAAGTCTAAGGTTTCCTTGAGCTCTGTTCGTCAACTCAGGGTTAGCCGGCCCCTAAGGTGAGGCCGAAAGGCGTAGTCGATGGGAATCAGGTAAAATTATAATATTCCTGAGCCACCAAATCAATAAAAGTGACGCAAGTAAAAGTTATTGCGGGGTTAATGGCTATCCCCGTAATGAGCAAGCTTGCCGAGAAAAGCGAGATTTGGTGACCGTACCGCAAACCGACACAGGTAGACGGGTTGAATATACTAAGGCGCGCGAGTGAGTCGCGGTTAAGGAACTCGGCAAATTAACCCCGTAACTTCGGGAGAAGGGGTACTCTGGCAACAGAGTCGCAGTGAAATGGCCCAGGCGACTGTTTAACAAAAACACAGCACAATGCTAACTCGTAAAGAGGACGTATATTGTGTGACACCTGCCCGGTGCCGGAAGGTTAAAAGGAGGGGTTAGCGCAAGCGAAGCTCCGAATTGAAGCCCCGGTAAACGGCGGCCGTAACTATAACGGTCCTAAGGTAGCGAAATTCCTTGTCGGGTAAGTTCCGACCTGCACGAATGGTGTAACGATCTGGGCACTGTCTCAACCGCGAGCTCGGTGAACTTGTGGTACCGGTGAAGACGCCGGTTACCCGCACTGGGACGGAAAGACCCCGTGCACCTTTACTATAACCTAATATTGGGTTTGGCTATAACATGCGTAGGATAGGTGGGAGGCTTTGAAGCAGTGCTTGCGGGCATTGTGGAGCCACCGGTGAAATACCACCCTTGTTATAGCTGAATTCTAACCCGGCGAAGTGGATTCGCGGGAACAGTGTTAGGCGGGTAGTTTGACTGGGGCGGTCGCCTCCTAAAGAGTAACGGAGGCTTACAAAGGTCACCTCAGCACGGTTGGTAATCGTGCTAAGAGTATAAAGGCAGAAGGTGGCTTGACTGTGAGACTTACAAGTCGAGCAGGTGCGAAAGCAGGTCTTAGTGATCCGGCGGTTCCGTGTGGAAGGGCCGTCGCTCAAAGGATAAAAGGTACGCCGGGGATAACAGGCTGATCTTGCCCAAGAGTTCACATCGACGGCAAGGTTTGGCACCTCGATGTCGGCTCATCGCATCCTGGGGCTGGAGAAGGTCCCAAGGGTTTGGCTGTTCGCCAATTAAAGCGGTACGTGAGCTGGGTTCAGAACGTCGTGAGACAGTTCGGTCCCTATCCAGTGTGGGCGTAAGATACTTGAGGGGACCCGCTCTTAGTACGAGAGGACCGGAGTGACCGGACCTACGGTGTATCTGTTGTCACGCCAGTGGCATTGCAGAGTAGCCATGTCCGGACAGGATAAGCGCTGAAAGCATCTCAAGCGCGAAACCTACCCCAAGATTAGGTATCTCTAAGGATCCAAGTAGATGACTTGGTTGATAGGCTTTAGGTGTAAGCGTAGCAATACGTTCAGCCGAGAAGTACTAATAATCCATGGGCTTACCGAATTAATGAGTTGTTATACTCATCGCTCGAATGCGTTTGATAGATTTTTCCTTCCTCAACCAAATTAATTTTTTGCTTGGTGCTTTTGCCGCGGTGGGTACACCTCTTCCCATTCCGAACAGAGAAGTTAAGCATCGTTGGGCTGATGGTACTGCATGGGTGACTGTGTGGGAGAGTAGGTCGGTGCCAAGCTATTATAAAAAAACCCTGTATGATTCAATTCATGCAGGTTTTTTTTTGTTGGTGGTAGTTGGAATGATTTAGGAAATTAAATTCCCCTCTCACACCCTCAACCGCCCCCGAAAACCACGAGAACCGTAGTAAGATTCGGCACCATTGTGATACATGAAGACATGCTCGTAGCGACGGTCGCAGAAGATGGCGCCGCCGAGATTGCGGATTTCGGGCGGAGTAAGCACCCAACTCGACGTTTTCGTGTCGAAATTTCCGAGTAACTGAAGTTCGCGATACTGCTCCTCCGTCAAAATTTCGATGCCCATGGTCGCCGCCATCGAAAGGGCGTCACTCTTGGGCTTGTGTTCTTTACGCGAATCCAGCGCCCGGCGGTCGTAACAAATGCTGCGACGCCCCTTTGGACTTTCCGGCGAACAATCCACAAAAATGAATTCGCCCGTTTTTTTATCATACGCGACTACATCCGGCTCGCCACCGCTTTGTTCCATCTCGTTTAGCGACCACAACTTTTCGGCATTGCCCTCCAACTTCGCCAGAACGTCAGCCCATTTCAGCCCCGAATGCCGCTTCATATTTTTCTCGAAGCGTTCTTTCAAAGTTTTGAGTAGTTCGCTCTCTTGCTCGGGTGACAAATTTTTTGCATTTATTTTCGCCATTTTGTAATTTCCATATTGTTCAATAAATCTTTGTCAGCCAATAGCTGGTATCTCAAATATAAGGAAAATATGTGATTTATCGTATAGTCTTTGTAACAACTGACCGTACGCTTACATAGTTGTCTTCATTATATTCTCGAATCTAGTGTTACTTATCGGGTGGTGACTTATGATTTTGCCGTCATTTATAATGCAAAATGTTCCAAAAGCGCAGGGTGATTGCTGGGCAGATTCTGCATCATCCATTTCAATCAATGTGGGCTTTAGATTCATTTTTTTTGCGGTCTGAATTATAGCATCAACATTTTTGACTGAATATGGGCATTGTGGCGACCGAGTAATTATTAGACCACCGGCATAATTATCGGTTGAATTAATTTTAAATTTTGGGTTATCATGTTTATTATTAAATTTGAGTGCTAAAAGTTCAAAGTCGGGTGCAGCCGCTTCGACCACTGAAAATCCCTTTTTAATAAAAATATCTTTATTTGCCATAAATGAACCTTTGCGAGTAATAACAGCGACTCCTTTCATTTTCTGAGTTTTAGAATCATTTATGCATTCATCAATTAGTGCTGAGGCATATCCTAAGCCTTTGAACTCTTTTCTGAACCCTACGAAAATGCAATGGATAAACATATATCCCTTGGCATCAACCGGGCGGTGAGCGTATTCGCCCGGAATGTATTCGAGCATTCCTTGGTATCCGCCTGATTCGGTGATTATTGCCTTTATCCGCAAACCATTGGGATAATATTTGGATACCCACTCAACTTTTCGCTGTAACTCTAAATGTTTGTTTATATCTTTGTAACCACAAACACCATATTGGGCAATGTTTTCCGGTGTAAGGTCAATAATCTCAAAATCTTCATTATTTAATATCATAGTTTTCATCTACATCTTATCAATAAATATCAACAAAATTAAGTAAATTTCAATTATCTGCAAAATCAATTGCCTTTATTACTCTTTGCAACTCAACCTTATTGTCCAAATTTACGATAATTAAATTATCAAGTTTGCCGTTTAGCTTCAGTTGCTCAATTTCAGCTTGGAGGGGATAATCATCAAACCATTGGAAATCATTTGTCATATCAATGGCTTCAGTCTTGAGCGTAGTCCAGTTTGTCGCTTTTATAGTTGAAATCATTCCCATTATATTATCATCAAGGAATTTGGATAGATATTCAAGCACATTTTTAACATCACCTTTGCAATGCGTCGTAAGCCAATAGCAATCGAAGGATTTTGTCAGAAAATCCAGAAATTCGTGCAAACCCTCAGCCTGCAGAGTATTTCGCTTCGTTAAGATGACGCCATCAATATCAATATATGCTTTTCTCACGTTTAAAATTCAAGGCTAATTATGTTTGGCTCGAATCGTTATAAATTACCGGCATTTGTCCTTTCCACGTATTCCACAAATGAACATCCAATATAAGTCTCGCCATTAAGTGTGCAACGTTTATTCGACTCGTTTTCCCGGGATTAAACAGCGCATCTCTGGTGGGGGATTTGTGTAGAGTGTAGACTGTTACTTTTTCTTCGTTAATGAGTGTATCTGGTCGGACGGTTGTCCATTCAATATAAGGATTATTCTGCCCAACTTTGACTCTAAGGTAATCTGCCGCCTGTTCATTATCGGTGTGTGGTGGCAAAAGTAGCCTAAGTAAAGCTAACACAATAGTTTGTCCTGCGGAAACAGGCTCATTAATGTCTCTATTGCTGTTTCCGGTTGTATTCATCAACACAATTTTGATTGGCTTGGCGGGAGTATTTTTCAAAATAGCTTCGCAAATCAACTTAACTGAATCGGTGACAAGTTTTCTTGGTTTACCGTAGATTCCTCTGAAAGTAAGGTTATGACCAAGGCAACAAGCAACAGATTGACAATCTACGAGGTGTGTGGAGATTTCGTCGGTGCTGATTTCGGAAATAATCCCTTTGATTATTGTTAATTTCTCGTGATTATTCCAATGGTTAGGTATATTACTTGTAGAACGAACAATTATTTTTACCTTTTGTCCTGCTTCTAAAAGCTGTTCCACTAAAAGTTTCCCTGTCGCTCCGCTCGCTCCCACTACTAATGTTGCCATGTCTTATCCTATAAGTTATAGTTTATTTTTCATCACCAAACAACAATTTCATTAACGCAATTGAATAATCATTATTGACAATATTCTTTCCGTCAGTTATTACACCTGGTAGGACAAGGAAATTTCTAATTTCTTCTGTTTTCATCTACATCCCTTCAATAAATGACACTTCAAACTTATAAAAAACGTGGAACTATGTTAATCTTGCTTTTGACATAGCTATCGCTTTCCTGACGTCAGGAAAATGATAGTGCAATTCTTAACAAAATTTATTCTTTCGTCCAAGCTATTATATTATCAATAAATTGACTTTGTTGGTCCATAAAAACATTATGCGAACAGTTGTCAAAATATTTAATATTGTCAATGCCAATCAGCTTTTCCAAGTCGTCTATTTGTTGGGCTGAAAATAGTCCATCTTCTTTGCCATAAAGCCCATAAATTTTTACTTTCTGATTTATCAAGTCTTGCAAATTTTCAGTTACGTCAATTGTAGTATATTTTTCATTTTTCCAAAAACCTTGCGGCGCTTCATATGACATTTGCGATGCATATTTTGCCAATGAGGTGTCTGTCCTAAATTTGGCATAAATATTTTTTGCTTCATCGCTGGGATTTTTGGTAGTGTAAAAACCATTTTGCATTGCGTGTCCAAAGCAATAAGAACTATATTCAATACTTGAAGTATTCATATTTTCAAGCATTGTCACATACTTAAGATTTACACTATCGTTTTTTGCTTGGTAAATGCTTTTTGATTTTGTAAGTATATTTTTAAAGGTTGATTGCAAGGAAACAGGAGCCCCAACAAGGATAATAGATTGGACTTTATTTGGATTCGCTTCTGCAAAAAGTGTCGCTACAATGCCGCCGAAGCTATGCCCAATTAGCGTTGCTTTTGTCAGATTATTTTGTTGGTAAATGGAATTCAAATCCTCAAAAGTCTCTTTGAAAGTAAACTTGGCATTTGGATCTTTGCTTCGTCCTTCTCCACGTCTGTCGTAAACGATTACATAGTAGCCTTTGTCGGCAAGTTGTTGAGCTGTTGTAGATTCGAAATTTACACAGTTGTAACCCGGTCCACCATGAAGGAAAATTATAGGTTTATCGAGGCTACTACCAAAGCTTGTGGTATAGATATTTTGCCCATTAGCAAGCGTTGTCGCTAATAAAAGCATTATCAAAGTGAATATTGTTTTCATACTATGTCGTTAATGTAATTGATACTAAATAACAATTACACGCACTGAAAACAATATAATTGTTTATTTTTGTCCCCTCAGTTGCTTTGCTCAATTACCGTGTTTCCAAACAAATCGTGAGGTGTTACACTAAATAGATCTTGTGTTAAATATACGGTGAGAACTGTAAAAACAATAAATCCCAACAATACAAGCACTTGGCTTAAAGAGGTCTTCTGAATATCTTGCCTTTGATTTACATCACACACTTCGCCCGGACAGTATTGTACTTTATCTTTAAAAAAGAGTGGATAAAATTTACATCCCAAACAAATCCCAAAAGCCGATTCGAAGAAAAGAAATATCAGGCAAATAAGACAGATGAGACCGGTAATTATACTAAATGCATTTATAATGATAAAAAAGAAAAACATGGTAGCTGCTAATACTACACCTATCATCCATGCGAATTTTTTCTGTGGCGCTCCAACATATTCAGGTGTTTGATTCCGTACAATCAATCTCGCGAAAATTAGCGATGGTGAAAATTTGGGATTTATAAAAACCCTTATCATAAAATCTAAGAGGAAAAAAGTAATTACATACTTAATCGGAACAAAGTTCGCTTTAAACACTATAAACATTAATGCTAAGAATGTTGCTAAAAAAAGGATTCCTGCGGCTGCTCGAATTTCGCGTTCATTTAAAACCGGGATGTCATATCCTTCGACATCTTCACCGAATTGGAAAATCTTATTCATATTATTATCTCTGTTGTTGACAAATATTTAACAATCTTCAAAACGAATACGAAATCCAATAAATAATGTTTCGCAAGGGTCTATAAATTGAGATAGTGAGATTTTGCCCCGTCAGGTGTTCCAACTAACGGGACAGCCGTACGGTTACTGAGCTCGTCGAAGTACTACTTCTTCCTGAACGTAGGGATATACTTAGAATACCTGTGTCTTCGCTTTTTAATCCATTTGCCGATATGCTTATCATCTTCATCTTTCGTTTCATAATTTTGCTCTCCTATCAACATCGAAAAGGGTTGGAGTTCGGTATATTCATCGCATACCACTTTCAGCATGGCAGTCAACGGCAAAAACAAAATCATACCCGCAATTCCCCAAACCGAAGCGCCAATAATGATACTTAAGATTGAGCTAAATGCGTTTAGCTTCAGATTGCCGCCCACAATTTTCGGCGTCAGGAAATTGCCTTCGATAAACTGCACAAACCAGAAATAAATCGCGATGGAGATTGGCATCCAAATCGAATCATATGATATTAAAGCATATAAGATTGGAATTGACGAGCCCAAAAAAGTGCCGACATAAGGGATAATTGCTAAGACTGCGGCTAAAAAACCAAATAGGAAGGGGCTGTCAATGCCAATTATCCACAGCCCGAGACTGTTCATAAACCCCAAAATCAGAACAATTATTATCATCCCGAAAAGGTATTGCTGCCCAACTTGCTGAACATTTTTGAACATCTTACGCGCCCTATCCCTGTTCTCCGGCGCATAGAAACTGATCATCGCCCGTACAATGCCTTTCTTGTAAATCAGTATCAGGAAGGTGTAAATGATTGCCGACAATATGCCGAAAACGATATTTGCCGTACTACTGAAGGTTTGGCTCAACAATGCTCCGGACGACTCGGTAATCCAAGATTTGAACTTCTCTAATAGCTCGTCCTTTTCCAGATGTGGAAAAAAGCCAATGTCCTTATTGATGAATACAGTGGCATCGGCAAAGAGATTAAGTATTTTTTCTTTAAAATCACTTAAGTTTTCCGAGAGTTGGATGATTTGAGTAGAGAAGAGATATGCGGCACCCCCAATAATCAGGAACATGCCCGTAATCGAGAGCAAAGCCGACACAATTTCGCTCGTACCCCACGATTCGAGTTTCTTGGCAACCGGATAGAGTATGAACGCTACCAAAAAGGCAAAAGCGATTGGAATCAGCACTTCTCCTGCCAAAATCAAAATCGCAAACATGCCAATAACTGAAGCTACGATATAGAAAAGCTTTTGAAAAGATATGTTCATAATCAATTTAGTTTAAAATTTATATAATCAGTCCCAATAATTTGCAAAGAATTTGTTAGCTCTTCCCACACTTTTATCAAAGACCAAATTCTAAGTGAACTATTGTAATGGGGTTGGGGGGGGAGGTGTCTTGTCCCGTCAGGTGTTGCAACTGACGGGGAAATCTTTACAGTCTATTCTATCTCAATTTTATCAATTTCTTTCATTATCCTATCTGTTTCCGAAAGAGCTACTATTATTTTCTGATAATGTAAAATATCGTCATATTCTAATTCTCTTCCCTTACGGTCTTTGAGCCATTTTTGTGCCGGTTGATAGCCACCTATGTAAAATTCCCACGCAATTTTAGGAACATTATCGAAATATTGAGTGTCGTTTATGTAAACTTTGCCGACCACCCCGTCCTTCGGACACCCCTCCAGAGGAGGGTAATTTAATGAAAAGTTATTCGGTTGCGATTCCAGAGGAGGGGAATTTAATGCAAGGTTATTAGGTTGCGAATCCAGAAAAGGTGAATTTAGGAATCGTGGTTTTTCAACAATATTATTTCCATTAATTGGATATTGCGTTATATATTTTTCGACTGTGGGACTTTCTAATAAATGAATCTGTCTAATTTCTCCGCCTAATTTTACTAATTGCCAAAAGATTTCTTTGTTTTTTGGATATGGTACTCTCGGAAAATCAATTTTCAAAAATTCTTTATATTTTTCTCGGTATGTTGGACTATGCAAAACCGCATAAATGTAATCTAAAATATCAATTGGAGCAAAATTCCCATCCTCTGGTGAGGTTACCTTTAAAGCAGGGTGTTCAGAAAGCATGCTCATTACTCCACTCAAATTCTTTTTTACATCAATATCACTTATATGAATTACAGAAAGCCCTAAACCCTCAAGGTAACTATCGCGAGCTGTATCATATTCTTGCTTATCATCATGGCTGCTCCCGTCAATTTCTATAACTACATTGCAATTAGTGCAATAAAAATCAACAATATAATTGCCGATTATTTTCTGACGATCAAAATCATATCCATTGAATTGTTTATTTTTAACTTGATTCCAAAATATAACTTCTGATAAATTACCGGCTTTTCGTAATTCTTTAGCACGCTCTTTTAATTTTGGATTATAGGGTAATTCCATGTAGTTTTTGGTGTTTCTACCACCCCGTCCTTCGGACACCCCTCCAGAGGAGGGGAATGAGACGCTATTTCCAGCTCCAGAGGAGGGGAATGTTGCAGAAGTGGTGGATTTTTCAGGGACAAATTTTAATCCTAATTTTTCTGCTATTTGATTTACAATTTCTGCATTTAGATTTGGAATTCGATTCCCCTCCTCTGGAGGGGCAGGGGTGGTTGCCTTTTGCTGACCGTCGGTTTCGGGATACAGATAGAGTGGATGATTATAGTATGGAGCAAATGGTTGTGAACTTTTATCATTTATAGAATTTGTAATAAATAAAATGAATTGCTTATGCCCACCAAACTGTTTAGAAATAATTAGTCCAATATTTTTCTTCTTATAATGTTGCATAATCTTTTCTCGGGAACGACCTAGGAATTTTGGTTCATAGTAGATTTTTTTATTTTCGAATGGCCTATATAAATAATCTAATATTTTATCATTTTCGAATCTATCTCCTTCAAAATTCTTGACAATTTTAACCTGCAATTCATCCTTATTATCTGCCAATACCTTATCATCACATGAAGTAACAACCCCAACACTATTTATTATAAATAATTTTGAAACATCAAAATAAAAATCGTACTCGTCTTTACCGTCAAAATTTTTATTAACAAAAAAATAGTTTGGAGTAGTGAATTTTAATAAATTCCATTTTATGGAGCTGAGGTTATTTTTATTTAGGTAATTATATTTTAAATCTCTATTTCCTTGCAAATCAAAATGCCAGACTTTCCCTAATTCATTCTCTTTTTTCTTTCCTGTTTTAATAAATAGATTAATGGAAACACCTTGCATTATGTCAAATACATTGCTATCTGGTGAGCCATCAGGACAAACTTCCTTTTTCTTGGCATTACCATGCAAATCAAGAATGTAAATCTTATCAAAGCTTTCTAATAAATTCTTTCGCATTTGACGATGAATAATTCCATCAATAAATGAGTTATTTGAGATATAAGATAAAATACCGCTGCCATTCTTTTCTATAAAATGCTGCCCAAAGCGAATAAATTTGATATAATCGTCTGAAAGAGGTTGGATATTTCTTTCGTTTAAATCTTTCTTATAATCTGCAGTTAACTTTTCAATCCAATCACTTTTATTTGTACTACTAACACTATACGGCGGATTTCCAATTATACACATTACGGGCGTGTCCTTCTTAATTCGGTTTGCTTCGTTTGCTTCAGAGCTTAGCCAGTTTGCAAATAAAGTACCTGTTTCGGGGTGGTATTCTTCGAGACTATTTGTAAGGAAAACCCTGAAACGTTGGTCTTTAGTTGGCTTATATCCGGTTTCTTTTAAGAGTAAATCAAGTTTCAAATGTGCCATTGCATAACTTGCCATTAGCAATTCGAAACCATTTAAGCGCGGCAAAAGATGTGTTTCGACATAATTGCTCCAAATGCCTTGTTGCCCAACAAACTTTTTATGTATGTGTTTAACTACTTCTGCAAGAAAAGTTCCCGTTCCGGTAGCGGGGTCGAGTATTTGAACTTTATGAACTTGCTGGTCAACCATTTTGCCCTGAATATCAACTTTAATGGTAGTTTTGGAAGTATCGGCAAGTCCTTGAGGCAAATCAAATTCGCTTTTTAGAATATCATCAACGGCACGAACAATGAAATCAACCACAGGCTGCGGAGTGTACCATACGCCACGGGCTTTGCGTAATTTTGGGTCGTACTCGCTCAGAAAAGTTTCATAAAAATGGATTATTGGGTCTTCCATTTTGGTAGCTTTTCCGTAATTCCTCAAAATCTCTTCTACATTGGTTGCCAAGAATATATCTGCAAGGCTGTCCACTATCCATTTTATTCGGTCATCAATATCAGGTCCGGAAATGTAGCCAAACAGTTTCCGCAAAAATGGGTTTGATTTTGGAATTAACTCGGCTGCTTCTTGTCTCGTAAAACTATTTAAGCTAGTGTCATGCAATCGGGCTGCAAACATTCCGTAAGCAATTGTCTGAGCGTAAACATCGGCAAATCCTTTAGCAGTTATATCATGTATCAGGATTTGTTGAAATGCGTGCATTTGGTCTTTTAGTGTACTATCTTCGCTATTGTTCTCATCACTGTTAAGTGCTCTTTCAATTATCTCAGATAGGAGGCGAGCTTTGCCCGCCATCATTTCAGCCAATTTTCTTGGGCTTTTTATTGTTTGCCCGATGTGTATGCAAAAGTTTTTTATAAGATTTTCAAAACTGACGAAATTTTCGGTAAGCGGTTTAATTCCCTTATTGGTAACTTCTCCAATCTCGATTTTGGCAATTAATTCACCGTCTTGATATAAATAAAATCGAATATAGTCAGTAAAAATAAGATTATTTAACGATGCTTTGTATCTATCGAATTGTTCTTTATTTCCTGTCTTTTTAGTTCCTTCAAGGTCATTATCGCCAATATCTTTTGCTTCGATAAATCCAATGGGAATCTCTTTTTTTGTCAAAATGTAATCGGGAGCGCCGCAACTTTGTCTTTTTGGTTCATTTGTAGCTCTAATTGTTGGCACCATACTTTCAATCAGTTGTTGCAAATCACCCCGGAATGTATGCTCAGTTGCATTTCCTAATTTGTAACGTTTGTTAATGTTGTTTAAATATTGTTCCGTTGTCATGTATTTGTCACTTATAGCTTGCTCGTTCTAAATTCCCACCTCACTTATCTTCATCCCTTCAATAAATGATATTACAAACTTACAAAAAAACTTGAAATAACAAAAAAAATCCTGCTTCATTCCGTCGGGTGTAACAACTGACGGGGAGCTATACATTTTTTTGCTATTCTCCTGAAAACTATTACGTTTGTATTGTTTTTTAAATATATTATTGAAATAAAATGAAACAATGGTACGAATTGCTTTTCGAGAACTTCGGAAACCAATACGAAAAAGAAAACTTTACCCAAGGAACCTCGGGGGAATGTGATTTTATTGAGCAAGAGATGAATAAGGAAAAAAATCTCAAAATTTTAGATGTCGGATGCGGTACCGGAAGGCATTCCATCGAATTAACTCGTCGTGGATATAATGTAACAGGGATTGATTTGTCGGAATCAATGCTCGTTAAAGCTCGCCAAAATGCTTTGAATGCTAATCTTGAGATTAATTTTATCAACTGTGATGCTCGTGATTTGCCATTTGATGCAGAATTTGACCTAGCAATTATGCTTTGCGAAGGTGGGTTTCCGCTGATGGAGACTGATGAGATGAATTTCGAAATCCTGAAAAATGTCGCTAAATCACTCAATAGCAAGGGCAAATTTATTTTTACTACTCTGAATGGTTTATTCCCTCTATTCCATTCGGTACGCGATTTTCTGGCTTCTCAAAGCCTCGAAGGCAACGCTTCTTACAGCAAAAACTCTTTCGATTTGATGACATTTCGCGACCATAATATCACTGAATTGGTTGATGATGCGGGCAAAACAATGACACTTGATTGCAACGAGCGCTATTACGTCCCGAGCGAGATTACTTGGTTGCTCAAATCTTTGGGCTTCACCAAAATTGAAATATTTGGTGCAAAGCTGGGCGCTTACTCGAGAAATGACAAACTAAGCACCGAAGATTTCGAGATGCTTGTTGTAGCGGAGAAGTAAGGCAGATAGACATCGTCCGGTATTAAAATATTCAACCCCTTTCGGGGTTGGATATTTACTTTCGACTTTTCCACCAGCTTCGTAGGTGGTTATTGATATATAGCCCCTGCGGGGATTATTTGCTAAAATTTCTTAATCTTTTAATGATTTTGCAGTTTTTTGAAAATCATATTTTAGTTTGTCTTTGTTTTCGCCTAATGTCCAACTCATGATTTTGTAAAAATGAGTTTTAGTTTCTACTACAGTTATTAGCATGTAGAAAGAGCCGGCTTCTTCGCTCCATTCGAGTTCAATTTGTGCAGCGGGATTGCCGTTTGCAGTAAATGTTGTCGGTTGGCTTGTTTTACGATTTTGGGATTCAACTTTGTATTCTGCGATGAATTGCTCGAGGAAATCAGCTGCATCAACGAATTTGATTCCAAGGCTCTCAAGAAGGGCTTTTTCGTCCTCAATTACGATTGAGTATGCTTCACGTTGAATATTTTGGTATTGCAATGTGGCTACATCATTCAATGTGTAAGTCTTGGTCATATAGTCGGGAATATCAAGTGTGTAGCAATGTCCACCCTTTTGAGCAGTGAAAGATTGAGCAGATATTGCACCCGGCAATAGTATGAAAATCAAAAGCAAAAATATATTTTTCATAGCACGACTCCAATTTTAGAAATTATAAAATAAACAATGACAAATATAAGGAAGGATTTGATTTAATAAAAAAGAATTCGAATGTTTTGAAAATATAAATCAAAATATATCACAAATTAGAATTTTGATAATGTTATCTTTAATTGATAATTATTTCTAATCTGGGTACTTTATAATTTATATTTCAAATTAAATTAAGAAATATAAAAATTGATTTTGTTGATTTTAACTATTATATTTATTTTTTTCCCAAAAAATATAAAAGGAGATTTTAATCGAGCATGAAGTCTGTAATTTGAGCAGATAGTACTCCATGTTGAATTCTGTCAATCGGGTGGATTACATTGGGCAGAACAGCCAAACGTGAGTTTTTGAGTCTTCGATAAACTGCGATACTTTCTTCGAGACTTACCATTACATCTTTATCGCCAACCATGATTTGAACGCTACATTTAATATCTCCGTAATCTTCAATTTTTAGAGCCGGTTGTGTCCCAAGCTCAATCATCATTTTCGAAGTAGCGTTTACCACAGCTTTCCAATTTTGTTCACCATATTTATCAATTAAAGATTTTACAAAAGCAGGGATTTTCTCCTTCATTTTTTGTGGATTCAACATTGACGCTTCCAATGCAGAGCTGTCAGGATTCCAATCGAACTTTGTAGCCAGAGTCATAATCTTGCCAATTCGTCCGGGATTGTGTTTCTCGTGATATAAAGCAACGTAACCGCCCATGCTGTATCCAAAAACAGCAATGTCATCCGATGTTGTGCCAGCAAGATGATTTGTGATGTAATTTCCAAGCTCATTAGAAAATTGTTGAATAGTAAATGGATGCTCAGGTTGAGTGCCGTCGTGACCTGAGAAATCAAATCTATGTATATGGAAGTTCTGAGAGAGTTCAATGGCAATAGAGTCAAATTGCTTATGATTGCCCAAAGCACCATGTAAAAGTATCAAATTCTTCATCTATGTTTAACCTTAATTCATCAATTTAGCTTAGACTAAAATACGAAAATCTTCAGAATTTTGCAATTAAATTTTGGATTAATTATGAAAAGAAAATTTAACGCAATCTTAACATTTTGATTGCGTCATATCTTTTTTTTCGTTAGTTTTGTCACCAAATTTTTACAAAAAATGAAAAATGATGAAAGTTAGAAACTTCCGAAACCTTATTATAATTTCCAAATTATACTTTACTTTTATACTGATTTGCGGTGCATTCCGAATGTTGCTTTTCATATCGGAAATTGACAGATTGCCAAGTATTTCTGAATGCTTTTCTAATATTTTGATTGCTTTTTTGCAGGGTATCCGCTATGATGTTGTGATTGCAGGATATATCTTACTTTTGCCATTCATTATTTTGACCTATATGTCTGTAATAAACCGAAGAAGTGTTATTGTTGATTTTACACTTCGTTCATTCATCTTCTTGGCTTTCGGCTTAGTATTTCTTATTTGTGCTGCTGATATTCCATATTTTGGGCAGTTTTTTCAAAGATTTTCTATCGGTGCATTCCAATGGGCGGAAAACCTCGGCTTTGTAAGTTCTATGATATTACAAGAACCGAAATACTATTTATATTCGATTCCCTTGATTGCTTCTATTATAATTTTACATTTTGTTTTGAAAAAAATATTTGACTTTAAGTACGAATTCAAGTCTGAAAAGGGGTATTTTCTAAAATCTATAATTGGAATCTTGGCAATTTTGCTCATATTTGTAGGTATTCGCGGACGTATTCACCACAAATCTCCGATTACTGTTGGGACTGCTTATTTTTGCGATGATGCTTTATTGAATCAACTCGGGCTGAATCCAACATTTACTTTGATGCGAAGTTATCTCGACCAACTGGATGAGCGTAATACCACAATAAAGCTGATGGATGATGAATTAGCGATTGACAAAGTTAGGTCTGCTCTGAAAATCCAAATATTATTGAAGAATTCACCGATTGCTCGATTTGTTAATTATGACATTGCTGATACAGAAAAAAAGAATGTTATTCTTGTCATTATGGAAAGTATGTCAGCTGCCAAAATGGGCAGACATGGTAATATGAATGGGTTAACTCCTTTTTTGGACAGTATTTCGCAACAAGGCTATTATTTTGAAAACATTTACACATCGGGGATTCATACATTTAGTGGTATTTTCAGCACTTTATTTTCCATGCCGACAATTTACCGCAAACACCCTATGAAAGAAACTGTAATCAAAAAATACAACGGAATAGCAACCAGTCTAAAAGAGCATGGATACACAACCGCATATTTCACCACACACGACGGACAATTTGACAATGTTGAAGGCTTTTTGAGGCATAATGATTTTGATTATGTGATTACTGAGAAAGATTTCCCCGGACATGAAGTAAAAACAAATTTAGGCGTTCCTGATGACGTAATGTTCAGATATTCTATCGCAAATCTGGATTTGATGTTTAACAAAGGCAAACCATTCTTTGCCACATTTATGACTTCGAGTGACCACGGTCCATACTTTATCCCTGATTATTTTCAGCCCAAAAGCAAAGAAATCAAATTGCAAAGCGTCGAATATGCAGATTGGTCACTCAGGCAATTTATTAAGCTCGCATCCGAGAAAGAATGGTTCGATAACACTTTGTTTGTGTTTATCGCTGACCATGGAGCACCTCTCAGGGCAGATTATGACATTTCGCTCGATTATCATCACACTCCACTCTTATTTTACTCGCCCAAACATATCACAAATCATTCTTCATATACTCAATTGGGTAGCCAAATTGATGTATTCCCAACACTTATGGGATTACTAAAATTGCCATATCTTAACAATAGTTTAGGCATTGATTTACTTTCGGAAGAAAGGCCCTTCGCGATTCTGAATAATGATGATAAAATTGGTGTAATCAACGAAGAATATCTTTTGATTTTGAAAAAGGACATAAGGACTTTGTTCAGATATAGTAAGAATGATAAGAGAAATTACTGTGAAGAGGAAAGCCAATTAGCAGATGAAATGGAGCAATATGCAAGGTCTCAATTGCAAACTTACCAATATATGCTAAATATGAATAAATTGCACTTTAAACCCTGAGCTTCTTTTCTCAAAAACCCTTTAATCGTAAGCTAAAAATCAAAGTCCAACTGAATGGAAATCAGATTTGATTTCATGTATTACGGCAGAATAGATTTGCTCGTCGTAAATTTTGTTGTCTTTAATGTCTTCCACTTGCACTTCAGTCTTTTCTACATAAAAAACGATTTTGTTTTCGTTTGTAGATTCAGATTTAGCGATTAATCTTGATTTGATGAATGTATTATTTCCGGCATTTTGGTAGTACCAACCAGTTACAATATAGCCGGGCAGCCCTTCTTCGATTCGCAAATCATTTGAGCGGATTACTTTTTTTATTATAGAATATGCCTTCGTAAAGGAAGCATTCGCACCGATTAGCGACTTTGATGAGTTGATAGCATTATTATCGTCGGGCAAGAACATGACGTCAAGAATTGTGGTCAATGATTTGATGCTTTGTGTTTCGCTATTCGGAATTAACATTTCGTTGCTAATCAATTCCGCTTCCGTATTGTTAACATCAATCGCATTTAGAATTTCATGGTTAGAATCGTTTTGTGTGTCTAGTTGATTTAACAAAAACCAACCGAATAAAAGAATCAATACCGCTGACACAGGAAATTTCAGGTGCTCAAGTGCAAAAATTGATTTAGATTTTGTATCCATTTCCAATTCCTGCAAATCATTCAGTCCAATCTCAAGCTCATGTTGAAGACGAGATTTTGAGTTATTGATTACATTGCCGGCATCATCATTCTGAAGGCTCATTAAATAGGAGCTGATGACCTCGTGCTTATTTTCAGATTCAACTTTATTAACCGACATAATATAGACCCTGTCTCATAGTAAAATGACATCATGATTGCCTTTTCAACGTTGTCAAATCTTGTTCGATGGCAAATTCAAGCCAAAAAACTAAATTATAAAGCAATCATATAAACTCTATATACTTATAACTCTTAAATTCCCAAAATGTTTCACGCAAATATACAAAATATTTGTAATATTTATAAATTTTGACAAGTTTTAATATTTTTTTTATTTACTGAAGCAAATTGTTCTTGTGAGTTGTATTTCTATAGCATTTACCTGATTTGAAGATTTTTTTCTAAATGTATAAAAGTATTTGCCGATTTCGACTATTAATATGTTATTATCGTGACATAAGTAAATGAAATTTATGTCATTTATCCTATAAATCCGGCAAATAGATGGTATAATGTGAACGTATTGTTTATCAAATTGTTATTATTCACTTAATAATTGTCATGACTTATATTAAATGATATTAACTTCGCAAGCAAAGATAAATTATTAAGAAAATTTAATTTGCATAAAAGTGTATTTTTTTTTAAATTTACATATCACTTACATTACATTTTATTAGGAGCTGAATTATGAGGAATTTCCTACAAATTGTACTTTTGTTTATCTTTGTTGGTATTATTCAAATATCGGCACAGGTGCCCAACCAAATCAGTTGGCAAGGAGTACTCACAGATACTCAAGGCGATGCCTTGCAGGGTATTTATGACATTACTACCAAATTATTTAACGAGTCCGTTGGTGGTGATGCTCTTTGGGTAGAAATGCATAATTCCAAACAAATCGATGATGGTCAGGTGCATCTCATTCTCGGAAGTATCGAGAATTTGAATCTGCAATTTAATAAACCATATTGGCTCGAAATCACAGTTGGAGCAGGTACACCATTGAGCAGAATTCAGCTCACTTCCGTACCCTATTCCTTATATTCGGCAAATTCAAATCCTGTTATAATTAATGATTCATTAGTCTTGAAAGACTCCTTGGGTGTGACGCGAATGGTATTCAACCCCAACACAGGAACTTTCAGCATGATGGATAATGATACTGTTTGGTATAGTATGTCAGTTAATTCGCCTGTAAAAGTATTTGATTTCCTTCCTAACGGCTATCTAAAAGAATCATTTAGTAATGATGCAGGAGCTAACGTACAAATATTGAAAAATCCTGATGGGAATGTAGTTGAAGAAACAATTTCAGAAGTATCTATGGGTGGACAAATTCAGGAATCATTAACTAATCATTATGATTCAGAAGGCAGATTAATAGTTAGCAATTTAGTATCAGTTAATTATAGTGGTGCATCTTCATCATTTGAGACAAATACGATTATTAAAACTTTCGACCCTGTAACTGGAGATATAATTAATGAAACAGTTTCAATTACAAGTCCGTTTGTGTCAACTGAACATTTAGTTACTATTGAAGAACGTTTAAATGGTGTTCTTGTTAGTACTATTGAAAAAGCAAACGGCGAAACCGAAACAAAGACATACAATGAAGTTGGCGCGGTACAAACTCATATGATTAGTTCAAATAATGAGAATAAAACTCAAATAATTAATGGAGCGCAAAGTTCAATCGTCGAACAAACCCCAAGCGGGTTGTTTGTATCCAACCCTGTAAGTAATTACTCTTGTGGTATCACAATGGGAACTTTTGGAGGGGCGTATCCATCACCAATTTGTAGTTTGAGTGTTTCAACACCCTCCGGTAGTTCCACTCCAATATCAATTGTTGACCAAGGTTCATCTGGTTTTAGAGTCCATATACATGATTTTCTAACTGTAAACAAAACAGCAAATTTTTTTGCAAACACATCGTTTTCGAGCAATCTTACTTTATTTTCCAATCTTACTATGAGTTCCGTATCTGGTATAGCAACATTAAAGAATACTACTTGTACCGGCTTAACTGTCAATGGAATAACTAATTTAAATAGTGCAACCAATTGTTTGAGTATTAATGCAACTGGTGATTTAACTACATCTGAGATGGTCAGTTGTGCTAATTTATTTGCATCCGGAGGAGGGACCTTCTTAGGAGATGTAGTAATTGCAGGTGATTTGAGTGTTCTTGGCGAAAAAGATTTCCGAATTGACCATCCCGATGACCCGTATAACAAATATCTATTTCACGCATCAATCGAATCCGACGATGTGTTGAATCAATATTCCGGGAATGTGACAACAGACGGCAACGGTGTTGCAATAGTAACATTACCTGATTACGTGCAAAAAATCAATATTGATTTCAGGTACCAACTCACAGTAATCGGTATATTTGCTCAAGCAATCATTTCCAAAGAAATCTCGAATAATACATTCGAAATCAAAACGGATAAACCTAATGTAAAAGTGAGTTGGCAAATTACTGCCAAAAGAAATGATTCTGTCATGAAGGGCAAACCATTCAGAGCTATACGTGAAAAGACGGGTGATGATAGAGGTAAATTACTTTATAACCCAAGCAAGTTTTCTAAATTAGGAGAATAAAATGAAAAATCTAGTCATTATATTTGTATTTATTACATCATTTTCGGTGCTTCGCAGCCAAGATTATATAATCAAAAAGCACGTTTTTGGCTCAAGTGCACAAACGGCATCAAATTCTAACCATGTTTTTAAAAGCACAGTAGGACAATCAACTGCCGGATATGCTGAAAATGAAGAAATAAAATTATTTTCAGGATTCTGGGAATTTCAAGCAGAAACTATTAGTTTACATTCCATAAACCTAATAGCCGGGTGGAACATGATTTCTACGTACCTTGCACCGACTGATGCATCAGTAGAGATGATATTTGCGCAAATAGTGGACGATATTGTAATTGTCAAGAATAATATTGGGCAAATCTATTATCCCGAATTTGGCATTAATGATATTGGCGATTGGAGTATTTACGAGGGCTACCAAGTTTATACAAACCAATCAAGTACACTTGAAATTTCGGGGCAAGTGATATCACCACAAGATACGCCAATTGATTTAGGAATAGGTTGGAGTATTGTGCCATTTTTGCGATCGGGACCAATGAATATCGAACAAGCGATGGAGACTTTGACTGACGACGAAGCACTCGTTATTGCGAAAGATAATTTGGGACAAATATATTTCCCGGCATTTGGTATAAATGACATTGGCAATATGCTCCCCGGGCAAGGCTATCAGGTTTATTTGATTAAAACGGGTACATTGACATATCCGTAATTAGGTATGTGTATCAACTAACAAATTTAAAAAGCATTTACCTTTTTCGGAAAAGCTTAGTTATTGTTGAGCTGATTTCATCATAATCCTTCAAAGGAACAGAAACTGAAGTTGAAATGAAAGTGTCTTCCATCGAATCTATAAAGACGGATTGCTTCGGATAAATGACTATGAAACTATTCTTGCTTGATAGCTCATTGAGGTATTCAGGTATTTTATTCATTTGGCTATTGTACGAAATTCCGTTTTTACGGCTGAATACGATAATCAGATTATCATCAAACTTTAAGTTTCCTGTAATGATAGGGAAATTCCTCAAATCATTCATCGTAATGAATTCAGAATGTATTGGATGTAGCTTATTGATATTGCGAATGTAAGTTAAGGTGACATCATGAGCATAGAATACTAATTTGGAACCAGTATTGCGAGCGATGTTCCAAATTTTGATTAACCAAAATGGAAAACCAATTTCCTTTTCGGCATTTCTGGGAATTACAATCAAGTGGCGTTTAATAGTGTTCAGTGGTTGAACGGCGTTATAAATTAAAGTTGTAGTATTGCAAGATTTTAGTATTTCTTCGGTTAGTTCTCCTAAAAAGGAATGTGTCAATCCCGTTTGTTTGTGTAATCCTATAATCAAATCGGTTATTTTCTTTTCTTTAACGACGTTTGTGATACCATTTACAATATCGAGATCATATCTCAGAATCTGCTTGAAGACGCTATCAGTCGAAGAAGCACATATAGCTGCTTTTTCTAAAATTTTCTTAGCTCTCCTCTCCGCATGCTCATCAGATAAAGAATTAGCAATCACATTCAAGCCATACAATGGTGTTAAACTTTTCTTTGACTTTATTGTTACACTAAGATTGATTAACTCATTCGCATTTTCAATATTATTCATAGGAATCAAAATGCTTTCATCTAAACTATTCAATTTTGTGTCGTTTTCTGTCAATTCTTGCAAAGCTAAATTTTGTGCACCTTTTTGAGTGGATAGTGATGCGATACTTGAAGTTACTAATATCATTAAAATCGAACCATTAAGTACGCTATCATTCAAAAGTCTAATTGGGAAACCCAACGAATCGTAACCCAAAATTATATTATAGCCCACTAATACAGCTGCAAGTGTTGCCGAAGCTTGAGCATTGCTAAGTCCAAAAATCAATCGGCGTTCATCAATGCTATACTTGAATGTTTTTTGTGCCAGCCAAGCTGCCCAAAATTTGCCAAGTATAGCAATCAATGTCATAGTTACAGCAACAATAATCGTATCAAAATCTTTAATAAATGCTCTGAAATCTACCAACATCCCCACACCGATTAAAAAGAATGGAATAAAAAGAGCGTTGCCGGCAAATTCAATTCTATTCATCAATGCGGAAGTTTGGGGAATCAAGCGATTAAGCGCCAAGCCGGCTAAGAAGGCTCCGATTATTGCTTCAACTCCTGCTGCCTCAGCTAAGAAGGCTGCTAAAAATACTAAACCAAGCACAAAAATATATTGCGATATGTTATCTGTATAATTTTTGAAGAACCATCTTCCAAGTATAGGAAATCCTATCATTACTATCAAGGCAAAAACAATAAACGAAACACTTAGTTGAATCCAAAATTTCTCATCTACAGTTCCGGTAGTCATACCCACAATTACGGCAAGCACCAATAGTGCTAAGGTGTCTGTAATCATCGTTCCGCCAACTGTGACAGTAACTGCTCGATTTTTGGTAACGCCGAATTTGCCAAGTATTGGATATGCTAACAAAGTATGCGACGCGAACATACTCGCTAATAGGACTGATGTAGGCATAGAAAATTCTAATAAATAGAACCCGGTTATCGTACCCAAAGTCATAGGTATCAAAAATGTATAGAGCCCGAATATTATACTTTTGCGGCTGTTCCGTTTGAATTCTCCCAAATCAATTTCCAAACCGGCAAGAAACATAATATACAGCAAGCCTACCGTTCCAAACAAAGTTATACTGCTATCACGCAACATTAGATTTAGCCCGTTAGGACCAATAAGAGCACCGGCGATGATAAGACCGATTAGGTGTGGAATTTTCAGCTTGTTGAAAAGTATAGGTGCGAAAAGAATGATGAACAAAATCAAGGCAAATAACAAAACCGGATTACTCAACGGCAAACTTAATTCTAAAAGCTTTTGGGGCATATTATTTAATGTTTATTACTGTTTTCAAAATTAGCCCCTATTTCGTTTTAATCTGATTCTATTTATTGTTTATCATTTTTTCATAAATACATTTGACAAAGTTAAACATAAAACTCTAAATTTGCAAATTGTTATTCTATAGATTTTTGGAGTTAGAATGAAAGCTTAAAAAAATTTTATAAAATCCGAAATTATGTTTATTTTTACATTATGGGATATAATGAAAACAATACTGCAATCGTACTTTTGAGCGGGGGAATGGATTCCGCTGTTTGTACTGCTTTAGCTGCTTACGAGGGATACAAACCAGCCGTACTACATTTGAATTACGGACAGCGAACTCAAAAGCGAGAGCTAATAGCATTTCATGAAATTGCAGACCATTTCGAAATCAACAAGAGATTGATTGTTGATGTTTCTTATTTGTCGCAAATTGGCGGTTCGAGTTTGACCGATAAATCTATTGAAATCGAAAAAGCCAAGTTCGACAAAAATCACATTCCCAACACTTATGTGCCATTCCGCAATGGAAATATTATAGCTATTGCAGTGAGTTGGGCTGAAGTAATCGGTGCCCGTGCGATTATAATTGGTGCTATGGAACAGGATTCGAGTGGATATCCCGATTGCCGTTCGACTTTCTTCGATGCGATAAATTTGGCAATAAAATTGGGCACCAAACCCGAAACTGAAATCCGCGTGCTCACCCCAATTATTGATATGACTAAAGCCGAAATTATCAAACGTGGTTCAGAATTAGGAGTACCTTTCGAGAAAACTTGGAGTTGCTACAAGAACTCAGATGTGGCTTGCGGTGTCTGCGAATCTTGTGCTTTGCGTCTGAAGGGTTTCGCAGCTGCAGGTTATCGCGACCCAATCAAATACGAACTAAAGATTACTTAGAAAGCGTACCGAATACCGAATCCACCTCCAATCCCAATAAAAGAAGTACCACTTGGATTTCGGTCAATGAACTTTGTATCATCGGAAACATCAGAAGTCTGGAAATGCAAGCCGAGTTCAAAATTCAATACTAGTCTATTCATGATTTTATACTCAACTGCTCCGATAAGTCCAAAATTGTAAATTCGGTTCATATCTTTGTTGATGATTTTAGTAATAACATCATTTTCGCGAACGATTTTGAATGTCCTATCTTCGATATACCAGAAGGAAACAGCCGGAGCAAGGTAATATCGGAATTGTTCAGTTTTGAGTAAATTAAACTGATACTGAGCACCCACACTTGCGTAAAAATCCAAATCATCAGGTGGAGAGTCTGATTGATAAAATGTAAAGAAAGTAAATGCTAAAGCATTGTGTGGAGATGTTTCGACTTGATAATTCAGACCTATGCCGGAAATAGTAGATAGTGCTATGCCAAATTGGTGCTTTGGATATGACCGCTTTTGACTCATGCAATCATGAGTAAAAGATATCATCAATATAATTATGACTATCAGAAACGTTCTAAGCATCGAATTTACTACATTAAAAATTTATGTCACGAAAATATAGGCTAAATATTGATTTTGCAAGTTTTGTAATTCATTTATCCTTAACTCATTTTAAAGTAATTTTGCTTATTTTTGGTGTTGAATAATTAACAAAAAAATGATGATTGGGGTTTTGAATGAAAAATACTTTTAAACTGATTATTTTAATTCTTTTAATTCCTTGTGCTGAATTGATAAGCCAAACCGGTGGAGTCAAAGGTGTACTCAGTTCGGCAGAAGACGATAGTCCGATAATCGGGGCTTCCGTAATGGTGCAAGGCACAACAAAAGGAACCCGAACTAATACAATGGGCGAATACTTATTGCAAGACCTGCCGCAAGGCAATCACCAAATTCTTTTTCGCTCAATCGGATATAAAGAGGCTGTAATTGAAGTTATCATAAAAGCTCAATCCATTGCTTTAGTGAACATGAAGCTCGAACCCGCTGAAATCATGAGCGAAACTGTGCAAGTAATTGCTTCCAGAGCCGAATTTCGCGAAACACCGGTGGCATTTTCGAATATTTCCAAACAAGATTTGGAATTAAACCCTGGTACAATGGAAATTCCAATGATTTTGAATGAAACTCCCGGACTTTACTCATCAGAAGGTGGCGGTGGTTATGGCGATTCTCGTATGAATTTGCGAGGATTCAAACAAAACAATGTAGCTGTTATGGTGAATGGGGTGCCCGTGAACGACATGGAAAACGGTTGGGTGCATTGGAGCAATTGGAACGCACTTCGAGATGCGAGCGCTTCTATTCAAGTGCAACGTGGACTTGGTGCGAGCCGTATAGCTAATCCATCTGTTGGTGGCACTGTTAATATTATTTCCGATGCTGCTGACAACAGACGTGGTGTCAAATTGAAGCAAGAATACGGAAGTTCTCAATTTCTCAAATCTACGCTTGTTGCAAATTCCGGTAAAGTGGGGGATTTCGCAGTCACATTTATGGGCTCACGGACAACCGGAGACGGAATTATAGACAAGACCTGGATTGATGATTGGTCATATTATCTTGCAATGAGTTACGATATAAGCAAAAATCATAAATTGGACTTCTACTTGGTTGGTACACCTCAACAACACGGACAACGTTCTTTCAAGCAAGGTATGGCAGTATATGATAAAGAATTCGCCCTCAAAAACGGCATGAATGAGGAGTTTGTCATAATCGAAAATGAACGCGGAATCACTTATAACGAAAACTGGGGCAAAATTTCAAATCCGGGCAAAGAATATTATAACGGTGAAATTCACGATGCACGGTTTGACGATATGCTAATGACACGTCAAAATTATTACCACAAACCTCAAATGAACTTAAATTGGCTTTGGACACCGAACGAATCTTTCAGCTTAACAAATGTTTTTTATGTTTCATTGGGTTCAGGTGGCGGTGTTGGCAATCAAAGAGTCGGTGGAACAAGCTTCCCGCTAGATTCAAATCGTCAAACGGATTTGCAAGGTGTTTATGAATTTAATTCCGGCAATAGCCGTATAGACCCTAATTATGACCCAATTCGCAAGAAGTCAAATTACATTCTGACAAACAGCGTTAATGAGCACTTTTGGATAGGCTATCTAGGAACGGCAGAATTTGCAATATCGGAAAAAGCCAAATTCCAAGGTGGTATTGACTTTAGATACTATGAAGGTTATCATTGGCGTGAAATTCGGAATTTATTAGGTGGCGATTATTATATAGATATGGCTGATTCCACTGTTGATTACAAAACCAATCCCCAAGCGGCAATCAAAGGATTAGGAGATAAAATCGGTTATCACAATGATGGAATAATACGCCAAGCCGGTGCATTTTTGCAATATGAATATAAAACACGAGATTTGACAGCATATGGCAACGTCACTTCATCGCTCAACAGCCAAAAGCGTTTAGATTATTTTCGCCGTCCGGACATGCCGGGCTCTAACGAGAGTGATTGGCAGAATTTTTTAGGGTTCACTGTTAAAACAGGTGCAAATTATAATCTGAGCAAGGTTTTTAATATTTACGGCAATATTGGCTACTATAGTTTACCACCTTATTTAGATGCTATTTTCAGACTCGATAATACAGTTTATAATACTGTTGCAAATGAAGAAGTCATGGGATTTGAATTCGGTGCGGGTGCATGGACTCGTGAATTAAAAATGAATTTGAATCTTTACTATACTATTTGGAAAAATCAGACTTTGCGATATAGACGATTTGACAAAAACGATAATGAATTCCGATTCACACTTCCAGGGCTTGATGCTTTGCATATGGGAGCCGAGTTGGATATGGAATGGAGACCAATTCGAGATTTGAGATTACGTGGGATGATTTCGGTTGGCAATTGGACATGGACAAGTGATATTATCGGGGAGTATTCTCCTGAAGAATCTCCAACCACAGTTTTCCCTGTGGAAGCATATTTGGACGGCATTAAGGTTGGAGACGCTGCACAAACATCATTTTCATTATCGGCTACTTATTATCCATTTCGGAGGAGTTCGGTTAACTTGAGCTATCGCCATTTCTCAAATTATTATGCTGATTTCGATCCTGAATTCAGAACGGCTGAACAAAAGGGCATTCAACCATGGGAACTGCCGTCATACGGTATATTTAACTTGTTTACGCGGTACACGATTCCAATGCGAGCTATTGTTGGTGTTAGTTTGATGGCGAATGTGCTGAATATGCTCGATACAAAATACATTGCCGATGCTGATGACGCCAGAATCAATCCCGGTGGAGAACCGGCTGACAGAGCAAGAGTATTCTTCGGTCGCCCACGAACATTTGTTGTCGGTGTCGAACTTGAATTTAGATAGCACTTTATCGCTTTCGGCTTAAACTAATCGGCATAAGCCCCGAACTATAACTGAGCATCTGCCAAATATAGGCAAAGGCATCAGTCATGTCATCATGGGTTGAATTTGGGAATGCAGTTAATTCATGCTCGAAATCGCTCAACCATGCTGAATTAGATTTGAAGAAGACTTTGCCCGATTCAACAAGTGCTGACATTGGTATTGCTCGGCTGAATTTGTCCTTGTCTGGTCTCAATTCCTTTACGGGCAAACCTATTTCTCGTGCATTTTGTATCAATGCCGTTTGATATTGCACAGATTCAATTCCGATTAAAGTCAGTTTATGAGATTGGTAAATATTCTTGATTACATCAATGTGCTTATTTGGTGCAATTCGCTCTGCAATCACGTCCACAATGAAAATATCTCGCTCGGGCGATACGGCAAATATGATTACAGCCGTAAAATCCGAACGCTCGTTAATGCTGATTGCCAAATCCATCGTTGCATATTTGGTGCAACTTGATTTGATGACCCTTTCAAAAGTATTATTTTTGATGAAGAAATTAGCGTCATCGGTGAAATAATTGAATTTTGTGCGTTTGAATATTCCGTCGCCCATCGGGGTGGGGTTCTGCATATATAGCGACGAGAACCAATATGCTCCGATTGATTCTTTGATTGCCAGCAACTTCTCTCGCGAGAATCGCTCTTCCCAAAGTGCATCGCCAATTTCCCTGCCAATAGCATCCTTTTCTTGTGCAATCGCCGGAAGCGAAATCAATTTCCATTCCTTGGGATTGTTCATCAGCAATCTGCCAGTCAAATCGTCCTCGTGCCATCGTGTCATCACAAGTATAATGCAACCTCGGGGTTCAATTCTTGTGAAAACCGTAGAACGGAACCAATCCCAAAGCATATCCCTCTGATGCTTGCTGTTGGCTTCGGCATCATTTTTAATCGGGTCGTCAATTATTAGCAAATCGGCTCCGCGTCCGGTTAGTGCACCACCTGCACCAACACAAATCATACCTCCGTGCGAATCTTTCAATCTGAAAATATTTGCGGCAAACGATGATTTATCTGTTGAAATGCCGAATCTCTCGCCATAATTATCAACCAAATCACGTACTTTTCTGCCCCAACTTGTAGCGAATTGCGACTCATAAGTTGTCAGTATCACCGTTTTATCAGGATAATTGACCAAAAACCAAAAGGGTAAATATTTGGAGATTAATTCCGATTTCCCATGTCTCGGAGGCATATTCACAATCATTTTGCCATTTCCCGCGGCAATCATCTGCGCTAATTCGGAATTCAAGAATTGAATGTGCTTTGGCAATGCAAAATTCGGCTCAAGATTGTATGCCAACCATGCCGGACTAAGTTTGGGGTCGAATATTTTTTTGTAATCTTTCATTAAAAGCACAAAAATCCGACTGAAGCAGCCCAAATACAAATCATTGATTTGAAATTCATTGCTAATAATTGTGCTTCTCGATTCAGAATAATTTAGAATTTTACCGTAAATTACGTATTTTTAAATTTGTGTATTTCATTACTTGAATTTTTATATATTCGTCTAAGAATATGATTTAAAGAGCAAACGATGCAAGATAATAAAGATATTAAAATAAAAGAACTTGAGTCTATTGTAGATAATTTTGCGAATTCATTGGCAGAGAGCTTGTTTTATGCTACCCAGATTTTATCCAAAATTGTCGAAACAACCGAAAGATATTATGACGGTAGCCACTCTCGATTTGTAGCCGATAAGTCTGCTCTTGTTGCTACTGAAATGGGTATGAATGAGGCTGACGTAATCACTATAAAAATAGCAGCCCAACTTCATGACATCGGGAAAGTGGGTATGCCAGAAACCTTGTTATTCAAATATCAAAACGAGATGAGTGACAAGGAATCTAATCTATACAAGCAACACCCCGAACTTGGTTACAATATCTTGGCTCAACACCCAAATTTTGGCGAGATTGCCGAAATTATACTTCAGCATCACGAAAGGTTGGACGGAAGCGGATTCCCTAAGTTTCTGACAAAGGACTCGATCCATATTGGAGCTAAGATAATTGGTGTTGTTAATTTTTATCATAACCAATTACATATTCGGCAAAGAGCTAAAGGCGAAAATTTCAATGGTGCAGTCCAATACAGTAGCACTTCAGCTTTTTTGACTTCTACTAGAGATAGATATAATTCTGCAATGAATTACTTGAATCGCAAAGCAGGTGTCTTATACGATAAAAAAATCGTGTCTCTCTTTACCGCTATTATCGAAACAGAACGTAGTGAAATTGGGCATAGGTCTATCATGAGATTACCTATTAATGCAGTCGAACCGGGTATGGTAATTGCCGAAGATTACTTCACATCTTTTGGCATGCTGATTGCAGCCAAAGGAGAAAGTATAACTAAGGAATCAATTAAAGCTCTTGGCAAATTTTTTGATTCCGGGGAGTTGCCACATAGAATGTTAGTAATGAAATAGAGAAAGAAGAAAACAATGAAAATTGGAAATTTGACTGATGAACAAATGGACGGTATTGATTTTTCGGAATTTACTGTTCTTATCGTTGATGATGATGAAACTTTCCGCAAATTCCTTGAGAAAATAATTGGCAAATTCTTGAAAGCAAAAGTCGTTCAAGCTTCAAATCCTAAGGATGCCTTTGAAATTATGGAAAAGAGTGTCCCCGATTTGATGATTTTGGATTTGCAGATGCCTGTTATGGATGGAATGACTGCACTACATTATATACGAACAAATGATTCGACTTCAGATATTCCGGTTATTATTTGCACTGCTTTAGGGTTTGAATCTTTAATCGTAAGGCTTTCGCATCAAAAAATATCCGCATTCATCGTCAAACCTGTCACTTTTGAAATCGTTCTCGAAAAGATTTACAATGTTTTAGTTCAATTGAAACCTAAAGAAAAGAATGATGCTTGAAGATGCTAAAATCACCAAAATTGCAGACATCCCCAATATTATTCTTGTTTTTGGCGATGAGGAAATGTTGATTGAAGAATTCCGAAATAAATTGCTTAATCTCTTAATAGATGACGAAAATAAGAAATTCAATACCGATATTTTTGATGCTTCAAATACCGAACTGATGAAAATTATCGAAATTGCACGAGCATACCCGATGATGAGCGATTATCGTGTAATCGTTGTCAAAAATTTCGAGAAATTATTTTCGGGCAGAGCATCTAAAAAAATCGAAGAAAATTCTCCAATCAATAAATTGCTCGACAATCCACCTCCTACGACATATCTGATAATTGAAGCTAAAATTGATTCGGCGAGCGGAATATCTAAAGGCTCAAAAAATGGAGTGCTTTCAGCGGCAGGGCAAAAAAAATTATCTTCAATAAAATTCCCTTTCAACAGATTCATAAACGAAACTGCTTGGATTGAATTCCCAAGAATTTACGAAAGTGCCTACCCAAGATGGATTATTGAAAGAGTGAAATTGCAGGGGAAAACCATCAACGAGAAGGGCGCTGAATTGATTGCCGCTCGTGCAAAACGTAATTTACGAGATATTGCTTCGGAAATTGACAAATTAATGATTTATGCGAACGGAAAAAGTAATATTACGCTCGAAGACGTATTATTTGTAACGGGTTACAATCATGACTATAATGTGTTTGAATTTCAAAATCAAATCGGCAAAAAAAATATCGGGAAATCAATCGAAATTTTGAATAGATTGCTTGCTGATGACCGTCAGGAAATGCTGATTTTGAGCATCTTGACAAGATTCTTCGTGATTCTGTTCAAATATACCGAACTCAAAACAAAGGGTATGAATGAATATAGCTTGGCAAGCGCCTTGGGCATATATCCCGGGCAATTGGGGGATTATTCCGTTGCCGCAGAAAAATATTCTCTGAACGAAGTTACAAATGCACTGAAAGTACTATGCGATACAGACGAAATGCTCAAATCCGGCAAGGGCGAAAGCATCACAACAATGATAATGATGATTGATTCGATTATTAATGCAAATAACAAAACTTAAGCAGGTGTACGATGAAAAGAACTGAAATCTTAGTGCTCGGTTCAGGTTTAGCCGGATGTATTGCGGCTTTGGCAGCAGCTGATTACGGTCGTGAAGTGACAATTGTCACCAAAGAAGATGATTTGTTGAGCGGAAATACCCCTTGGGCGCAAGGTGGAATTATCTACAAGGGTGTTCGTGACACTCCCAAAAAACTGAAAGCCGACATCATGACAGCGGGCGACGGGCATTGTTGGGAAACCGCAGTCAATCAATTATGCGAGTTGGGTCCCAAATTAATCGAAAAATATCTCTTTGACCGTTTGAATGTGGATTTCGACCGCGATAAAGAAGGCAAAGTCCATCTAACCGCCGAAGGAGCGCATTCTGAGCCACGAATTATACATTCCAAAGATAGTACCGGGCATTCGATTCATGAAGCAGTCATTCGCGAAGTAAAGAAAAATCCGCATATTAAAATTCTGACAAATCAGACTGTTGTTGATTTGCTGACCTTGTCGCATCATTCGACTAATACATTAGATATTTACAAAAAGCCGGCTTGTTTCGGGGCATATGTTATTGATAACACTTCATCTAAATTATACCCTATTTATGCCAACGAGACTATTCTTGCTCTCGGTGGCGTTGGGCAAATTTATCTCCATACAACAAATCCGTCCGAAACTACTGGAGATGGCATTGGTGTTGCTTGGCGTGCAGGCGCTCGATGTTTCAATTTGCAATTTATTCAATTCCACCCAACGACGTTTTACAATCAGCGCGACAGATTTCTAATCTCTGAAGCTGTTCGCGGAGAAGGTGGCATCTTGATTGACAAATCCGGCAAAGATTTCATGAAAGATTATCATGAATCAGGTTCGCTGGCTCCACGTGATATTGTTGCCCGTGCTATTCATCAAACTATGCTCGAAACGCACCACCCGTGCGTTTACTTAGACATCAGCTCCAAAGACTCGACTTGGGTGAAGGACAGATTCCCCTCAATTTACAAACATTGCCTCACAGGGGGTGTTGATATGACAAGTGAGCCTATTCCTGTCGTTCCTGCTGCACATTATCTTTGCGGCGGCGTTGGAGTTAGTTTAAAGGGAAAAACATCGCTCCAAAGGCTTTATGCAGTAGGCGAAGTCTCTTGCACAGGTGTTCATGGTGCAAACAGACTTGCTTCAACATCATTGCTCGAATGCGTCGTTTGGGGGCATATTGCGGGTTCGCAAGCGGCTCTGAATAGCGAGGACAATGATTATTTCCCCGATATTTTCGATTGGAAAGAAGAAACTGAATTCATTGACCCTGCGTTGATTTCGCAAGATTGGCTAACGATTAAAAATACTATGTGGAACTACGTCGGATTGGTACGCACAAGGCAAAGATTGCTCCGTGCAACTACAATTTTACGACATTTGCAGACCGAAATTGAGCAATTTTACCAAAAAGCGCGTATGACAAAAAAAATCATCGAATTGCGTAATGGTGTCCAAACTGCTATTGCCGTAACATCTGCCACTTTGGAAACCAGAGTAAGTAAAGGCACGCATTATATAACCGATTAAAATATTTTTCGCTTTCGACACTCACTATTCTTTATGATTGAAATTCATAACATATCGAAAAGCTTCGGACCAAAAGTTGTCCTCCAGGGAGTCAATTTGACTATTCCCGAGGGCGATTCTATTTGCATTATCGGCAAATCAGGCTCAGGGAAAAGTGTATTGCTCAAACATATTGTCGGTTTGCTCGAATCGGACGATGGCTACGTTAAGGTGGACGGCGAGCGTATGGACCAACTCACAAAATGGCAACTTTTCATACTTCGTCGAACAATGGGATTCGTATTCCAAGGGGCGGCATTATTTGACTCGCTGACTGTTTTCGAGAATGTGATTCTGGGGCTTTACGAACATGGCGAACGAGACATAGAAATTCTTGAAAACGAGGCTAAGCGCGTGCTCTCGGCAGTACAACTATTGCCAGAGCAAAACAGCATCGGCGATAATGAATTTTCGCGAGAATGGAATATTTTGAAAAATATCAAGCCCTCCGATTTATCAGGTGGTATGAAAAAGCGTGTCGGAGTGGCTCGTGCTCTTGTCGGCAATCCCAAATATATTTTCTACGACGAGCCGACCACAGGGCTTGACCCCGTGACTTCGGAGCAGATTGACTTGCTGATCGCAGATTTGACCAACAAATTGAACGTGACTTCAGTTGTCATCACTCACGATATGTTTTCGGTATTTCGAATTGCGAAATCGGTGGCAATGCTCCACGATGGAAAAGTCAGATTTTCAGGTACGGCAGAAGAATTACAAAAATCGGAAGACCCCGTAGTAATCGAATTTATCAGTAGGTTTATGTAAAATGGCAAATATAGAAGCTGTTAGAGAGCGTAAGCAAAGGCTCATCACGTCCAATCGCAAAGCAAGGTTCGAGTACGAAGTGGTCAGTACGCTCGAATGTGGAATCGTCTTGACCGGCACGGAAGTTAAATCATTACGTACCGGACGATGCAGTTTGCAGGATTCGTACGCCGCTATCGAAGTAAACGAATTGATTATTTACAACATGCACATCAACGAATATGAGCACGGCAATCGCCAAAATCACATACCTAAGCGCGACCGTAAGTTGCTTGTTCATGAGCGAGAATTGAATAAATTGCGAAATGCCGTTAACGAGAAAAGCATGACACTTGTGCCACTTTCGATTTACTTTTCCGGGCATCTTGTAAAAGTAGAACTTGCATTAGTGAGAGCAAAACGCAAATATGACAAACGCGAAACAACCAAAAAGCGTGAAACAGAACGCGAAATCAGACGCAGTTTTAAACGGTAAGAAACGAAACGAAAAAAAAATAATAATTTAAAAAAAGTATTTGGATATATCAAATACTTTTTTTATTTTGAAAAAGTTGTAAATGGTTCATTGAAAAAAGTTTTTCATGGTGTAAATAAAAACATTTAATATAGACCCGTAGCGGGTTCTGTGGTGTTTTCATTTATTAAATTTACTGGAGTATTTATGAATCTGTCAGATGTACATAACAAGTACAAAAGTCGCGTTATGAGTACCGAGTACCGAGTACCGAGTACCGAGTACCGAGTACCACTTTAAGCAACCGCTTAATTCGGAGGCTTGAGATGGTTAGAATTGCCCTTTTGTTTGTAATTTTTGTGGGCTTCACAGGAATTACAAACAGTCAAACATACAACCCAACGGATGGCAATGTTATTGTATCATTTGATTTACCTGAGAAAGGTATCTATTCGATTTCAGTTTATGGTAATCTTGGGAATGAAATCTTTAAACAAGAAATCAATTCAGGAGCAAATTTGAATGTTGAATTCGAATTGAAATCAAATTCATTTGCAATAGGAACGTATAATGTTGTTATCTCCGGGAGTAACGGTGAAATTATGAACGGTAAATTTATAAAAGTAAAATAATAATTGTTATTAACAAAACCTGCCCACGATAAAAAGTGGGCAGGTAAAATTTTAAAAGGACCTAAAATGAATTATTACATATTAATTTTAATATTTATCTTACCTATAAATTTGTTGTCTAAAGATGTTTATAATATAGAAAAAGCTTATTCTTTTTCTCAACTTATTGCCGCAAGCTCTATGAGTATAAAATGTTTAGATGAAAATAACTGTATTTTATTAAGGACTGACAATTATTCATCTGGAATAATGCTTGAAAAAACTACTGATGGTGGTAATACATGGACATTAATTTTTGCCGATACTACTTTCAAATCGAGTGATTCTATTTATCTTCCAAATTATTGGGGTGTAGCTTGTGAATATTTTGAAGATGGTAAAATAATAATATTTACTAATAGAGGACATATAATTATATCTGAAGATTTTGGGGAATCATTTATCAATTACCCTCAAATCGAAAACTACGGTCATCATTCTTTTGTAATGCTTGATTCAATAAATGCAATTACAACTTCAGTAAATTGGGTTGACTACCCCGGCTCAAAAATTCAATTTTTAAAATCTTCAGATGCTTGTAAAAGTTGGAAAGAAATAATTGTACCAGATTCAATAAAAGCAAAATGGTATTTTGGGGGCTTATACAAACAAAAAGACAAAAGTTTAATGATTTATTGTGAAACAATTTATGGACTTGAAAGAGATTCTACAAAAAATTATTTCTATCATACAGATTTCGAAGGTAGTTTCTGGAAATTTTTTGAAGTTCCAAAATTTGTTGATAATATTTATATGTTCGATGAATATGAAGGTTTTGCAACAGGTAGAAATCAAATTTTTGGTAGTTTCAATGATACAGCAATAACATCCAAAACATATGATGGAGGTAAAACATGGATAGTTAAATCGAAAACTACCTGGCCCAATGAAATGTTTTCTTCTCAATTAATTCATAATGATACTAATGTTTTTATTTCTGGTTCAGAATTTGGATTTCTTAAATCAACTGATAAGGGAGAGAGTTGGTATCAACCGGAATTTCAATTAAATGATGATGTAAATCCTTTAGCTGCGATAACAAGTTTAGAGTGTAGTTTTGATAATGGGATTCTTTATTTTTATACTTTACCTATGCAAGTCCTAAAAGCCACAAGAATAGGAACATCCGTCGCTTCGCCATCTGTGAAGCCCAAACGGATTTATCCAAACCCTGTGACATACGGCTCTGACTTCATAGCAGAGTATGAAATTGCGACTTCCGGGCATCTGAAAATGTATCTGTCCGATTTGTCGGGTCGCGAAGTTTGCCCTCTATATAGCGATTTCGCCGAATCGGGCTCCTACTCGATATCTTTGCGTTTACCAGAGAATATCAGTTCGGGCAGCTATTGGCTCGTCTCCGAACAACACGGCTACAAGCATGTCCAACTACTGAATGTGGTGAAATAGTGATGATTGACTGACTCAATGAGCTTTATTGATGCTCATTGAGTTGCAAAAAAAGATGAATATTTTTACATATTTTTCCAATCTAAGAACAACTTTATCGTATAATATTTATATTAGTATCTTGTAAAATGATAGAAGTTAAATACTTTTTGAGGTGATTTATGATTAAGAGAATTCTTTTGCCTTTAGATGACTCAGAATATAGCAAGAAGGCGCTTGAACTTGCCATTTGGCTTGCAAAGCATCACGATGCAGAATTGACCGGTATGGTAATCTTAGATGTACCCGGAATCAAACATTCATTTGGCTCAATTCCGCTGGGTGCAACGTACTACACCAAATTGTTGAGCGATTCGCGTTTGGCAACAGCAAAGGAACGCATTAACGGGCTAATCCAAAGTTTTAATACAGAATGTGAAAAGCATTCCGTTCGTTACGCTAACTACAAAATCGAGGGTGTCCCGAGTGATGCCATTCTCGACGCATCTAAATATTACGATGTGATGATAGTCGGCAAACGGACATTCTTTGAGTTTGATAGCGAAGGAACAGATGGACAATCTTTCGAGAAACTTTTGGATTACTCGATTACTCCTGTGATTGCGGTTCCTAAGGAACTAAACTTAGAAAAACACACAAAAGAAGCTCGCAAGTACCTCATAATGTTTGATGCGAGTATTCCCTCATGTCGTGCCTTGCAGAGATTTGCACAGATGGCTGCGACGGGCAATATCGAGCTCAAACTCTTTATGTCGCATGATGACGAAGACTACCGCAATCACGAGTTAAATCAAGCAAAAGAATTACTCAATGCTCATGGTTTTGAAAAGGTAACAACCGAAGGCTCGGACATTGACATCAAGAAGCTGTTCACACCGGAAGAAATGAAGAACTATGACGGTGTAGTTCTTGGCTCTCACTCAAAAAGCACTATCGCTACATTTTTCACAGGTAGCTTTACTCGCTACGTTATCGAAAACAGCAAGAGAGTTGTATTCGTAGGGCAGTAGTCAGAATTTTGTGAATAGAAAAGAAGCTGTTGCAATTTAGCAGCTTCTTTTAGGAATATGAAAATCCCCCTGCTCGCAAGCTCCCCCTTTCAAAGGGGGATTAAGGGGGATTTTGTTTTTATGAATATTTGATTGAGTGAACAAACATGTTGACTTAACATTAAATTATTTTTTTGTCAATGTACTTCGAATTGATAATTCGCAAAGTACCCATGTAATCCATCTTGAATTGCAAGAAATCGCCAACTTTGTACTTGTTTTCGTTGTCGCCAAGGTCAATCACCAACATATCCGAACTTGCCCCGACGAAGCTCATATCGGGGTCAATCGGTGTAATGTGGCGCTCATCAACGTCGAGCAAACCAATATCAATAATTGCTCGGTAAGATTTTTTCCCGACCAAATCTTGGTTAAATTCAAAACTGTGCCCGTCAACATTGGTTCCGAAATCACCCATCGGCACAACCGGTTTTTCGATTAATTCGATAATTTCGGCATAAAGCCTGAAAACGTCGTTGTTCATTTTATTCAGGGGCTTATCGTTATAGACATCTGTCCCGAGGAACAAGGTTTCGCCTACGCGAAAATGATTGATTCCTTTGGGTAGCAATTTCTGAAAAATTAACGGTATTGTAACCGATGACCCGCCCGACACAAATGGCAATGCTCTGTTAAATTTTGCTTCAATCAATTGCTTGTACAAACTGAGCTGAATCAGCTTGTCGGGATTGGGCAGAACTCCGTACAAACACGATAAATTTGTGCCGATTCCAACAACTTCGATATTTTTGAGCTTGAACACATTTGAATAGAAGTTTACAAAATCATCGCCCATGACGCCTTCACGTAGCTCGCCAAGCTCAATCATTATGATGATTTTATGTGTTTTCTGCTGTTTTTGGGCTTCTTCGGAGAGCAAGCGTATAGTTTCAATCTGAGTGTTCATGCTGATATCGGCATATTTGATGACACTTTGGACTACATTGCTTGCAGGGGGCTTTATGTAAACAGTTTCAATTTCGGGATTGATAGATTTCACCATTTTCAGATTTGATATTCGCGAATCGCAAACCTGCTTGATATCCAATTTCAAAAGTTCGGCAAGATAATCTTTGATACCGCATAGCATCTTAGTCACAACAGACCATTGTATGCCGTTTTTGTTGAATAATTTTTCGAGATAATCGAAATTATGCTTCAGCTTTTTTGAATCTAATGTAACGTATGCCATTATTATTTTATCAGTCTCATTTCTAAATACTTATTCGTAAATCCAAGTTTTTCATATAGATACCTTGCAGGATTTTCGGGTTCGACATGAAGAGCTATGTTGCCTTTTGCAGTATTAATGGCTTCTGTCATCAACTTTTTGCCGACACCTTTGCCACGCATGTTTTTGTGAGTAGCGATATAAACAAGAATGTTTTCGGGGATATAACCCTTCATGCCCGTTTCATTGACCACGACAGCGCATGCTATTTCTGTACCTTCGCGATTAACCAATACAAAACCACCAGGAGATTGGCTTTCTTTTATAGCATAATTGATAGCTTTTTCAATGTCCTCTTTCTTGTCACCGAATTGGTCTAAATTGTGAAACAAAAAATCAACAATTTCTTGCTTTTCAGCCGCTGATGGCTTCATTTCGGAGTTAAATAATTTCGTTTCTGTCATAATATATTCTCTCAAATTAATAATATAAACTAATCAAATACCATATAATATAATTTCCGACACTAATAAAATAATCATTAATATCAAAATAAAGTATATGAAAATGAATAGATTACTAAAATACGCATAATAGTTGGATTAACCAAATAATTCACGAATTATCATCATAATTATCGCAAATTAATTGCCAAATAATCCCTATTTATAGAAGATTTGAAGTAATATTTAGAGCATTATTTTGCGAATATTATCTATAAATATTATGCTAAATTCGCTCCAAATTCTCTCTCGTCAACTCTCCTTTGGTATCGCCTGTATTGAGAGTTGTGGCAGGTTCGAACAACATTATGGCGACCTCTTTCTCGGCAACGGGGCGATGCTCAATTCCATGCGGAACAATCAAGAATTCATTCTTTTTGATTGTCACAGTTTTATCGCGAAATTCTATCTTTAGCTCTCCTTCGAGTACGTAGAAGAGTTCGTCTTCATTGTCGTGCTTATGCCATACGAATTCTCCCAATAGCTTTGCGAGCTTGACATGTTGCCCATTCAATTCACCAACGATACGCGGATTGTAATAATCGCCAAACATCGCAAGCTTTTCCGATATATTCACCTTATTCATGCTCTTCTCCCTAACATATCAAACTTATAGATTTACGCCAAAACTTTTTCATGTAATCTTGAATCTCAAGATGCAATATAATCAAAAAAATGAAAATTCACATTTACACTCTACAAATGAAATGGGGAATAAGCAATCGTTTGGAAACAAAAAAAAAGCCCTCGTAACATGTTGTATTACAAGGGCTTGGTATATCGTCTTGTGATCCCAAGGGAACTCCTACCCTATTTCTTGAAACCAATTGCCAGACGCCTCGAATCGCTTATATACTCAAGTTTGTTCAAATCAGATATTATCTTAAAAAGTCTAATTGACACAAATTTTGCTATATTATTTGACACGTTTTTGACACGTTTTTTGCTATTTCTAAATCCCCGATATTTGGGCATTAGGTTAATAAGGCACGATTTTTAAGGGCTATACCATATATATAGGTATAAATTTCTAAAAACCGAATATAAGCGGTTTAAACCGACTAATTTTTACAATCCAAAAAAAGACCCGCCGATTTTCTCGACGGGCTGAGCATATAGGTTTTTAACCTTTCGCTATTCGAGGTTTCTTAGTTCCTCCGGCATTTTGTCAATAATACTTTGTTCAAGATTTGTAAAGTATTGTTGAATTTCTTGAAGCTTATCTTTTTCGTCAACCAAAAGTTCTTGGTCAATAACGAGAGCCAGACTTCTTTGAACAGTAGCAATTCTTTTCAAAGTTGGATTGAATTGCTTTGACAAGCGACGGAACATAGCGAGTTTCTCCATTAGAACCTTATGACCGTTTGTAGCTTTTGTTTCTGAAACACTTGTTTCAGGAACATTTGGAGTTTCAACTTCGACTGAAGTGTTTGGAGTTTCTACTTCATTTTGAGTAGTTGAATTGTTTGTAACTTCGTTTGAAGTTTCGGCTGATTTTAATGATTTAGCCATTGTAAAACCTTTAATATAAATTTAAAAATTTGTTTTGTGTCACCCCACTTTGGAGTGACTTTTTTTTTCCGATTTTCAAAAAACTTTAATTAACTTTCGTTCATTTAACCTGTATCAAAAATAAGGTTTTTATGAATGCCATCCAAGAAATATTCTTAAAAATTCCTAAAAAATTCCTTCGTAAAATGCTCCCATTCTCATAAGTGCGTATTATAATACCCGAATAAAAGAAAAAATTATTCTTATATTTCAAAGAATAATTCTTTAACTTGGAAAAAATATTTGATTAATTTTAGGTTTCAACGGTTGCATAATTCGTCAAAGCAATTTTCATTCACTTATGCCAAATTCTTTTCAAATTTTTCATGACAATTTCAAACCGATTCAGTCTGAAATCAGCACAATTTGAAATTATCAGTTTGCATCTTGTTTTGTTAATATGTTCAAAATTGCTACTTTTGTTCATGTTTGTTAATAATCAATCTGGAGCTAAGATGATTAAGGTTTTTCAAAGTTATATTCTACTCTCTATTCTGTTTTTTATGATTTCTTGCGGTTCAGATAATGTCGTTAATCCTGATTACACATACATAAATGGGACTTACGATATTGACAATTCTCGTGGTGGTGATTTGTTTGACTTCGCCAATGCTGAAAACGTTTCATCCGGTCCCGATTTTATCAAAATTGGGAAATACAAATTCATAGGTGTTTGGGGCGATAGTGCCGATTATGGGAAACATAATTTCATCAGTTATTACGATACAAAGATTTCTGAAATTGATTACACTTACCGAATAAAGTTTTACTATATGGGTGGCAATCCGGGTTCTTTCAATATGGTGATTCACGAGATGACAAACGGTATATCAGAAGACTATTGGTACTATATTGAAGCAATTTCAAGAAGAACAAAATAATTGCCATTATGGTCTCGCTCTGCTTGCTTGTTTTGCATCTGTCCGTTTCAAACTTAATTTCAAATCGGGTCCTGCCAAAGTCGCTGTTAACTGCTGACTTGCTAACAAGTTTTCGATTGAGCGTAAACGTTGCTCGAGTAGTTGATTACTCCCACGTATAGCCGATTGCATGATGCTAATCAACTGCGGGTCTGTGGTTATCCATTCACGATTACGTCCACCAAGTTTTGACGCATCTCCTGCTACGAATGTTGTCGGGCTGTCAACTCTACCACCTGTCGAAAAACTTAACAAACCTTTCAAAATCGGCTGAGCTATTTTGTTGACGCCTGCATTCACACCTGCATAGATGGCAGGGGAGAATAGCATTTTTGTTAGGGGGTCGCCTGGAGCTAATTTTAACCAATCCAATACTAAGCTCAAAACGGTTTCGCTGATTTTGGTGCTTAACGCTTGTGCCGCCATACCAAATACCTTGCTGAAATAATCCCTTAGACTTTCAACAGCCGCATCTGCGTTACCAGCTATTAATGCCGTTGTCATACTGCTTAAAGCATCACCTGCCTCAAACATTGAAACAGACCATATATCAGCATTATTACTGATTACTTCGTTTATCTGTGCTAACTGCTCATTGTAGCCTTCAAGTGCTTTTTCATCAACAAGCGAAAGTGGTCCCTCGTTTCTTTTGCTTTCAAGGATGGCGATTCGTTCTTTGATTCCATCGCTTTCCAACTCTGCTAATTTTAGTTCCTTAACACGAGTTAATTCTAACTCCTTGCCCGACATAAAATTCAATGCAATGCTACGAGCTTTAGCAAAATCTTCCTCAGCATCGGCACGTTTCTTTCTGTATTCTTCTTCAATAGCTAATTTGCGTTCTTCTAAACTCGCGGTACTTTGTAATTCGAGCCTACCGTAATCTTCAAGAAGTTTTAATTTTTCGTCTTTTTCTTTGTCAAGAGCAGATAAGCCTGATTGTTGGTCGGCATCTAAACGTTCATTAGCAAAGTCTGAATAACGTTTGTTGTACTCAGCAAGACGGGAATTCATTGCATCGAAATTGCCTTCTACATACTTACGCTCTTTTGTATAGAATTCATCTACGAGGCTCAAACGCTTTGCATACATATCATCTACAATTCCGGATATTGTGTCATTCGCGGAACGCTCATTTTTGATTGCTTCGATTTGCTTTAGTTTTGCTTCATTAATCAAAGTGCCATATTTAGCTTTTACCGATGCTATTTGCTCCTCAGTAGCATTTTCACCCAAGAATGATAATTCGCCCTGCATGGATTCTTCTAAGCTCACCACAGTGTCTTTATGTGATTCTAATTCACGTTTATACTCTTCATGACGTCGGCGAAGTAAACCAAGAACTTCATCGTAATTGTCACCACCTTTGACGCCAATTTCAATTTCTGCTTTTAGTGATTCAAGCTGTAAATCTTCTAATTGTTTGGCAATATCCATCGCCTCTTTGTCAATACTCATATTGATTTCAATGACATTCAGTCCCTTCTCTTGAATATCAAATTTGAAATCTGCCAATGCTTGGTTAATTTCATCTTGCTCAGCTTGGCTAATACGTGCTTTAAATTCAATTGTGCCATCAGCATTTTCCGTAAATTCCCGTTTGAGTGCTAATGCCTTTTTATACTCTGCTTCTTGTTGTTTAGCAACTTCGAGAGTGTTCAGAGCTATTTTATATTCATCGTAGGCACTCGCTTCACGATTTTGACTAATTGCATCACGGCGAACATCTAACTCATACAATCGTGAGGCATTATCCAATTGCAATTTCTCATTAGCATAAACTCTGTTTACCACGTCCAACCATCTTTCTCCCGGCTCAGGATTGTACCGTTTTAGGGTTTGTTCTTCTAATTTTGTAAGATTCTTCAGCTGGGCATTGCTAAGACTGTTTTCTTGACGTTGTGCCTTCAATTGTTGGTTTATTGATGAAATTGCTTCTTTGTCACCTTTGCTTTTCGCATCTCGGAGTTGTAGTTGCAAGTCGAGTTCTTTTGCCAATCCTTCGTTAAATGAAGTTGATGCTGCCGTCTTTACAGCATCAAAAGACTTAGCGATTTTGTCCACTTCTTTGGCTGTTTCTTTGGCTGTTTCCACTTGCTTTTTTTGCTCGGCAACAACTTCTTTTGCTTTATCCTTGCTGATTCCAAACTTAGTGGCAATCAATTCAATAGTCTTTTCTTCGCTTTGACCGTTCTTAGTTAGGAAATCATAATATTCGGCAGCTGCATTTTGTTGTCGCTCGAACTCTTTCAATCTGGCGTCAGTCACAGCCTGTGCCTGCTCGATTAATGCTTGCTTTTGCTCGTTACTTAAATCCTTAAATTCACCTTCGCCTTCTAAAATTGCCATTTGCATTTTGATACCGGCTTGAGCGATTTCGTCCGATGATGATGCTTTTGAGATTTCATCGGTATAAGTCTTTATTTGGGCTTCAACACGTTTACGAATTGTGCTTGTACCAAATAGGAATTCGGTCGCAATAGAGCCGATTTTCTCTAATGAACTAAAATCAACTTCGCCTGTACTTGCAAAATCAACTATTGCCTTAATAGGGAAAGCAATGCCTGACGCTGTCGCATCTAAGTAGTCACCAAAAGTAATATCATTCAAAAAGTCAGTTGCGAAGTTTTCCAACTCTTCTTTCTGTACTTCTACTTCAATAGTTAGTTTTTTACTTTCCAAGTCAAATTTCTGATTTTGCAAATCACCGATTTTGGTTTGCAATTCGCCAAGAGTTTCAGCACTTTCGCTACTCGCTTTCTGCAGAGCAGTCAAATTCTCAGCATAACTTTTGCTCGAATCAATGACGCCCGGATATGCTTTTGCTAATGACAACATCAAATCTCTATTCGTCATAGCCGCTTCGCCCTCTACCTCAAATGCCTTAACAAGTTTATTGCTCGATTCCAACATTGAAGTTTGTTTCTCAGCAATTTGAATTTGAGTATCAAGTAAACTTGCTTCCGCTTCCAATGCTTCTTTCCTTTCAACTGCTGATTCGTGCATTGCATCAGATAATAACTTAACACCAACAACAAGACCCGCTATTGCAGCTGCTGCTATTACATATGGATTCGCTAACATTGTCAGATTGAATGCTTTTTGTGCTCCGTCGGCGGCTACTGTGGCAGGGATTAATTTCGTTTTTAATGACTTTGCGAAGTCACCAACACGTTCAATTGCCCCCTCAGGTATCATTGCACCAATCCCGGCGAAAGATGTTATCATAGGAGCTAAACTGTTGGCAGAATCCAACAATACGACCGCTTGGTCACCTAATACTCCAAAAACTTCAAATGCCATTGCTTGTACTTTGTTCATTATACCTTGAACTTGTACTCCAATACCTTCATTAGCCGTTGCAAAAGCACTCTCAACACTTCCTGCGGATGCTTCGATAAGCAAGAAATCCGAAGCTGCTTTTTTGGCATTTTCGCCTGTTTGAGAAAGTGCAAATTGAATAGCTTCTACAGATGAGAAAGTGTTCGCCGCATCAAGACCCATATTGTTCATTGAAACACCAATCTTGCGCATTGATTCTTGCAAACCGTCTTTTTGTAATGATTCAATGCTAACTCCGGCTTCTTCCATAACTTTTTTAAGGTTTGCTCCGGGTTTCATTAATTCGACAATGGCTTGACGGATTTGAGTAGTTGCTTGAGCTGTAGGTACGCCTTGTTTGGTTAGGGTGACAATCGCTCCCGCTACTTGATTAAATCCAACACCTGCGGCTGCTGCAATAGGTACAACTTGGCTTAATGAAGCGTTCATTTCGGGAACAGTCGTAACGCCATTTTTTACAGCACCAAACAATATATCAGCCGCATCAGCTGCTGATAAAATATCAGTTCCATAAGCATTTGTTACAGATGCTAAAGATGACACAGCGGAGTTGGTATCTGTCAAACCTGCAACGGCAAGTTTGGACGCTTGTTTGATAAACTCCATACCACCTGCAACATCTGCCATACCATTTACGACAGGGATTGCACCTGCCGAAATTGCCGTATAGACCGCTTTTGTTGCTCCAACGACAGTTTCAGGGACTTCGGTAGATAATTGAATCGCTGCATCTCGAAACTCCTCAAAGTTTTCAACTCCAAGAGTACCAACATTACGTAATTGTTGGTCGAACTCTTTGTATGGCGTAACAAATTGGTCGAATGCCTGAGTGACTTGCTGAATCCCATTCGCCACTAATCCGAATTTCGCCATTTTATCAAAGAAGGTGACTGGTTTTTCAAGCGTTACACCAAGTCTGTGAAGTTCTTTTTCAGATTTTTTGATTTCTTCTTGTAGCTTTTTATATGCTTCGCTCCCTTTTTGCCCTGTGGCTTCCATTTGTTTAAGTGCAGACTTTTGAGTGTTTAATCCTGATGTTACTTTGGCAACCGATTCTTCGTATTCTTTTGCCATGCCTTTGATTTCTTTCTCAAATTTGTCGGTGTCAATATTATCAAAAGCTTTTTGCAATTCCTCAGTTAATTTGGCAAGATGTTCACCACTCAATCCTTCCATGCTTTGCTCGAGCTTCGCTAAATCAATATTATCAATATCTTTCAAACTCTCCAATAACATGGCAAATTCCTGTTCGGCTTTTTTTGTATCTATGTCAATCTCAATTCCTGACAAGGCATCTTCAATAGCTTTGCCGTCGGCTTCTAATGATTGAAGTAGAGTGCCGATGCCTTTAATTTCATTCTTGAAATTATCTGCATCAAATTTAATTTCCGGAGCGGATTTTTCTAAAACTTTTTGAGTCATAATTGCCAACTCAGCTAACTTCTTTTCATCAGCACCAAAGTTGACCACGAGGTCTAATATCATTTCAAATTTCTTACTTGCTGCCATTACATTCTCGTATTAATGAGGTATTCTAATGCACTAAAAGCATCGCATAATTTGCAATGCCTGATTTGGTCATACTTTGTTACATCGCCAAAGGCTAATAAATCCAGATACCATATTTCAACATTTTCAATCATTTCATCGAGTTTGCCCGGATTGAATATGTTTTGTTTTAATTCAATTATTCGGAGGTGCTCTTGTTGGGCAATCCTTGTTTGTTCATCATCATCATCAGCTTTAAGTACTCCAGCATCTCGTTCCTGTTTCTTCCTGTACGAAAGAGTTGCGAGAGCTTTTGTTCGCTCCCTGAATTGATAAAAAAATCTTTTACCGCTTCCTCTAATTTTGGAGTTGCTTCTGCATTCAAATATCTTATCGTTTGATACAGTTCGGTTTCAGCGAACCCACGGTCATATTTTTTGCCTTCTAAGATGAACAAATACCGGCATATTTTCATTTTCCATTCAGCACCACCACTACGCACCCATTCATCGAGGGTAGGTGGTTCGGATTCTAATTGCAGTTCTCTATAAAGCCCTATTTCTTTTGCGAGTTCGCTTTGTTCGACACATAAATTTTTAAACGAATATTGTAGTTTCTTCCCTTCAAATTCAATTTCTATCATACTGATAATGTCCTTCTGATTAAGTTTTTATCTAATCCGCCTGTAGGTGCATCCACGCTAAGCGGTTCGTTTACGAATATGCTTCTAACTATTGATTGTACTGTGATTAAAAAGCGTTGCCGTTTTTCGGGTGTTTCAACTTTTATTGTTATTCGCGCATTATCACGCATATCAATATATCCACCCTGCCCGGCAGGACTGCTGTTTATAGCTCTTGTTGTCAATGTATTTTCTATCGGTGTTGGTAAGAGAGGCCAATTGTTTATTGCCCCTAATGAAATTACCGCACTTACTGTTTTGTTCATCATTGCGTTTACATAGCTAATCCATGGAACTTCCATTTTGTTATGCGGAACAAATATTTGAGCTTTTACCGTATAAGCAATGGTTCTTGGAAGTCCTTCATCATCAGTGCGAATGATAGGCTCAAACAAGAAATCACTTTCGGCTTCCAATTGCATGAGGGTAACGGTATTCGTGCCGTCATGCAACGTTAATGCTCGAATAGGTAATTGTAATATACTTTCAGCAATATTCTTAACTAATACCGTCGCCATTTGCTACCTTCAAGTTTAATTTTAATTCAGGTAAATATTTCGATTCGTTAATGTAATCCATAGGCAAAACTCCACCACCTGAAACTACATTGATATAATCTCCTGTGGTAGTATCTGTCACTAAATATTTGTGGCTTGACTTCCAGAAGTTGGTTACGAATGCACGTTTTGCTAATGTCATCAACTCGTCAGCTGTAATCACAATATCATATATTTCATCACTTGAAATTACATGCTCGAAATTACGCCCACGCTTAGTTTTACCTGAGACTGTTTCGGTTTCAATGCTCGGTATAAACTTAAGTGTATTGAATTGCATTTGAGCACCAACTGCCCCCTCAGGCATGACAGTTGCAAAATCAGCGTTATAAGCTGTATCGTCTGGCAATGGAGCGTTGCAATATGCTAAGATTATTATCATACAAATTTCCACTTCTTTGGTCGTAAAACAAAACTTGTTAAGCTGTCAATCCGCCCTAATATGCAGTAAACATCTTCACTCCCCGAAGCGGCTAATAGGGGGGAGTGTGAAAGGTTCGACCCAACGGCATTTGTTCTCAAGAATAGATTTTCAGAAACGTGACCTGTGAAGTCATAAACTCCCGGCATATTAACACGCCCTCCTGTTTGCACCATGATAGTGTCGCCACTTATACCACTTGCTAATGCAATACCTAAATCCGCTCCGGGATATGATGAGTTTGCCTCTGCTTTGGCAATTGTGTTATCACTAAGTATCATCACGGCTTCACCAATTGCAATTTCTGATGGTGGCGTAGTATTAACAATAACGTAACCACCTTTTCCTGTATCGGTATTAGTAACGCTTTCATTGCCGTTCACCACTTCCGGCAAAGGAATTGGAATAAGGTCAGGTATTGTTTCAGGATAGCCAAAAGCGTAAGCACTTTTATCAACCAGCTTAATAGTAGTTTCAGGTTTGCTCAAATCTCGTTCAATACCAACTACTACGTAATCTCTATCAATATCTAAATCTGTAAAAACGTCGTCCGCAAATCTTTTGACTATTTCGGAAAACTTGAATACGCTCCCCAATGTTAGTTTTTTCCAACTTGCTCCCGCCGCACCTTCAACATCATTGAACCCGTTCCAATATGGAACTTTGATATTTAGGGCTGTTTCATAATACTGCTGTCCCGTTTTATATATCTCATTAATATAATCAGCAAGTTTATAAAAAACCTTATCCTCGCCGTTTATAGTTGCTATGATTGCATGAGCTGTTCTTGTAATATGTTCGTACTGCTCAGGAATTGTTTCCTCGATTCGTGTTGTTTGCACGTATATCCCTGTATGCAGTTGCACGGAGCCGGGAGATGTTCCGTTTGCGTAAATACCCTCAAAATTTCCCTCATACTCCCACGCGTGCATCGCACCTGTGGGGTTAGCCACTACATTGATAGGGACTGAGTGTATTGATACTTCGTCAGTTCGCCCGGATAACCGCATTAGCTCCTGTAACGTTGGCGATATTGATAACATAAGTTTTTTACTATCGATATTCTTTTGCTCTTTAAGTTCCTCGAGTAGGTTAATTTTCTTTTGATATTTAGATACGTAATATGAACTTAATCCACCCATCCGTTTTATATCAGCGCCCTCATCTAATTCATTTGATGCTAAGGCATAAAAGTTTGTACCACCATCAGCATCTCGATTGCTACTGCTATCAAAACTGCTTTCATCAACATCAACTAAATAAGTGTAACCGCTATTTACTATGCTCTCTCTGGGAATGAACTCTATTGATATTTCATCAAACGCACTATATCCAAGTACTAAAAAGCACCCTAAATCACGAGCTAAAGTAAATAACAATTCGGACATTGTTTTGAGTTTTGTCATGAACGCCATGTCCATTGTGTCAATATTGTATTGCAATAAATCCACTATGCCGTCTTCGCCAACAACGTATTTGTCGTTTATCAATCGGCTGTCTATCATCGTTTGACTAACAAACAAAGGGCTTGTTGTGTTTGTTTTTGCGTCTGACAATTTTAATCGAATTCTGCGTGGGTATGGTAGCCATTTATCCGAGCGGAACATCCCTATATGGTCATATTCCTTCGCTGTTTCAAACTCAGATACATAACTCGGCAAAACGTCAATCCCTAAATCACTTTCGGCAAGAGCAAAAGATATTGATATTCCATATTTTTCTTGTAATAAAGTACTGCTTAATGCCAGCATCTTGTCGAGGTATGTCTTGAGGTTGAGCAGAGGGGTGTAATGTATGTAACGCTGACTTGCTCCCCATTCCACGTATGCCACACGGTGCAAGGCTACGGATTTGAACCACGTATCAAAATGAGTTGCTTCAAACATTCTTTCCCTAAGATTGCTTATTCTCACGCTCTCCAAATCATACACATCATCATTGATTTTGCTTTCATCAAGCATCGAAACGTCGAATGACAATGCTGATAATTTATAGCTTCGTTCCGGTCTTATATTAGGGCTAAAATTTGCTCCACGCCAAGCAATATCTTCACCTGAAATTTTGGTGTTCAACTTACCCACGAATAGCATATTTTCAGCAATCGGTTCTTCGCCAAAGAATAAAGCACAATACCTTACCGAATTAACATTTGTAGCATCTAAACAGAAATACATTGCTTTTTTATCTGTTTCCGATTTGCAACTAAGCGAATTGATTTCGAATGTTAGTTCATCAATGCCGAATTTCCCATCTTCAAGCTCCAAATCTTGCTTATGCTTTTCAAAGTCATAAATATCAGTATAGATAGTACCAATCGGTGCTAATTCATTTGTTAAGAACAATTCGCTATAAACATTCGAGACGGCAAAACGTATTGCTTGCCGTCCGAAGTTATGTTCATTAACGCTATATTCTTGAATTATTAGCATTAAGCGTAGGAATAAGTTAAGTCTGGAGATAGTACAATATCGCCTGCTAACAACAATGCTTCTTCCGGTGCAGTTATTACAGGAGATGCGATATTTGTTGCTTTGCCTTTCCATGCTATGTTTGCAAATGTGATTGCTTCTAAAGCTCCTGCTGCAATTGCATCAGCGCCAACAGGGTTTTTATAAGACACAAATTCGAGTTGAATTGATGAAGCATTCGCTCCTGATGTAAAGTCAATATCGGAGTTTAGCTTGCATAACATCCTCGCCCAACCGTCAACCTTCGGTGTTCCTGTTGATTTGCCATGATGGGTGAAGCCTGTGGCAATAGAGATTAAAAGCAATGATTCCATATTGTCTTTCGCATTCTTTAGCCATGCTGTAAAGCTGTTAATTGAAGTTGGTAATGGTGCTTCATTGTTGGTAAATACGATTTTACCTTTGCCGGTTGCATCACTTGATTCTTCGGCAGGCGTAATATCGGTTTCATCCTCGCCCGATAAAACGAGACTTTCGGCTTTAAATCTGAATAATGCTCCGTCACCTCTTTGAATGTCCAGATTGTTTGATGATTGTGCCGCCGCATCTGCTTTTGGCATTACTATTTGAACGTTTTGCAAGTTGTCAAAAGTCCATAACAAAGACGGTACACCTTCTGTAAGTTTGTGAATGTAGCAGAATGGTGCGCCACTTATGATAATTCTCTTATCCGTTGTTGTCATGTTGAAATTCTCCTTAGAAATAATTAATAATAAATGCCTTATTTATATTGAAATGCTTTAATATATTCGCTTTAAAATGATGCGAGTTGTTGCCTTTACTTCTGCGTTCCCCACAAGGGAAGTCACTTTGTGCTGTAATTTAATTGTGCTTGTAACTGAACCGCCGTATAGAATGCCAAAATATATTTTTGGTATTGGAGGGTCTTCGTCATCTAAACCCGCAAATACAACTTCATTAAGTAAATTCACATTGTATTTGAGCTTGTTTTCAGAGCCGTTGTATGGCATGTAGAAATTCCGAGTGTTTGTCCCATACATCTCAGTAATTGCTTCGCTTGGCGTGAACTTGAATGTATATTCCATTCCATTCGCTAAAGGACCCGCTTCAGGGAACATATAAAACTCAAAACTGTATAGCTCCAATGCCCCAACATCAAACACTATATTATTGTCGTCATGCCATATGCCGTCGTTCGGGACTATTTGGTCATTCGGCTTAAAATGATACTTGTTATCCGATAAGCCAACCCAACGCCAACCCTGCCAAAAGTAAAAACCACTCCCGAGCCTAACAATTCGACCTGCATCAGCCATTGTTAAGCCTGTCGGCAATGTTTCAACAGCTTCCAAAAGTGCGTTATGAAGTTGCATATTGTTTACATTGAACTTGTCGCCACTAAACAGTATCTCACTTTCGGATTGTGGTTCAGCAAGATTTCTGCTTTTCAATTCTATACCACAACTTTCAATACCTTCCGCCGGGCGTTGTGCATCTGCACGAATGCTTACTTGGCTTAAACTTGTTTCTAAATTCTCGTCAAGTTGGGTGTTAAGTTGCACAGTAGCATTTAAGTGCTTACCTGTGTCATCCATATCAGTAGCAATATTTGTTTCTTTGTATGTCTCAGCTATTGTTACCGTAATAGCGCTTGTTGCCTCTAATTCATTACCTGAATTGTACCGCAATGTTTGCCCGTTCGTTCCTGATGGTGTGCCTGTTTCAGGGTCAAGGAACAACGGTTCGCCTGTTTCCGGGTCAACAGCTTGTATTTTTAGTACACTCATATTCTATCGTAATGATGATTTAACAAAACGTTATCAATTTCTTGTATAGTGTTAGCTTTTTCAATCAATGTTTTCAAACGGTGGAATTCCTGTCTATACCTGTCAATTCGCTTAGTAATATACAAGCAACGTTCGGGAGTGTAAAGTCCAAGAGCCGCATTGATTTGTTGATGTATTGGAATCTTGCACAGTTCAAAACTCATTTGCGAGGCTCTGTTTATTGCAAATTTCCGTTTGTCCGAAATCTTTAAGTTGTCTGACATTTCATTCCATAAAGAGTTGCACTCTTCAAAGGTTGGGTAATGCTTAATACCTAAGTCCTGACACACTTCTTCAAAATCTGCATAATTTAAAGTTGGAATATCCGAAGGCAATTCGCTCTCCGGATTATCTATTTTCCATTGTTCTATTACAAGTTTTAAGTTCATGATTAATTGATTTCCGAATATTTATTAGTCGCTACAATCTCATTTACTTCTTCAATTGTTTTGGCTGATGAAATTGCTTCTTTCAATCTGTAGAATTCTTCTCTGAACTCATTGCATACACGAGTGATGTTGTAGGTTTCCTCAGCAAAGTAAAGCCCAATCGAAGCATTCATCAATTTATAATCAGGATAAATCCTCTGCCTTAGCTCAAAACTCATTTCTGAAACTTTGGCAATGCACGTTTCTTTGTATTGCTCTAAGTTCCAAACATCTGACATTTCATTCCATAGCGAGTTGCACTCTTCAAAAGATGGATAACCCACCCAACCGACTTCATTAGCGGTCTCTTCCATGGTTGCATAATTACGAAAGCGTACGCCCTCAGGAATTGCTTTCCCTGTGCGTTTTGACCATTCTACTATTACTTGATTTAAGTTCATTTTCTTTATGAGTTTAGTTTGTAAGCAATTGCATCAAGAATACGATAATAAGTGTTTGCGTGAGCTGCCGACCATTGAATTGCCAATTTTATAATTATGCTTGCCGTAAAATCTATCGTTGTAAAACGGCTGCTATTACGTGAGTTAGTATCGGTTGTTTGATAATCTGAATTAATTCGGTCGTAAGAAAACGCTACAGCCCCGACTATCCCCGGAGTTGCGTAATTACCTTGCGCCACCATAACAGTTCCTGCTCTTGTAAATTTTATTTCGCGGGTGGTATTGCCCTCCCCGGACGTGCTATTTACGCCGCCGAAATCGTGTATCACCAAATTGCCTTGGACATAAGCCTTTGAATTGAGTGTCCTTGTAGCACCAGCGAATTGCTTTGTCCTTGTATTGAAATTTATTGTTATCGTCTCCCCATTTTTCCACGTATTCGCGGGCACGGTGAAAGAAATAACATCAATTTCGCTCGCTGTATTCTCAGCGTCAGCCGTCGTGACAGAATAAACAGTAATACCCGCGCCACCTGCGGGAGTTCCCCACTTCATACCCGTGCTCTGTGCCGAGTCAGCCATCAAAACGGTATCATTTGCACCTACACCTAATTTGGTAAGAACTGAAGATGAACTTGCGGCTAATATGTCGCCTTTTGTGTACGATGTTTGATTTGTACCGCCTTTTGCAACCGTAATTGTTGGCACGCGTGCAATGTCGAGCGTGCCCGACGTTATTTCACTCGCAGCGTGGTTATGACTTTGAGCCGCTACGCTAACACCGATGTCGGCGTCTTTTAATATCGTTGCGTCTGCGGGTTCGTAAACGCCGCTATGATTGTGGTCAGATATAGCATACAAGACATAAGAGCTTACAGTTTTGCCAACTGCAATTTTTTCAATATCAGTAACAAAATAAGGCTCACCAATTTTTAAATTGTTGGCAGATGCCTGAGTGTTTAAATTCGCAAGTGTAGTTCGCAAGAAACGTATAGTTTGCTCTCTCGCCATAATTTAGAATGTCCCGCCGTTTATTACATCTGCCTCAATCGTTACGAATCCATTTCCTGCATCTTTTGTCCATTTCAAACTACTCCCCATGCGAACAACGCCGTCCGAGCCGTCAGTTCCATAGAGGTACCCTGCTGTTCCGCCCGATACAACAGCTACTTTTTCATCCGCCGATTCTTCGGGAATATTAAAAGCTGCTTTAAGAGCCGACAAGGTCATCTTTTTTTCTTTTTGCCCAGTACCGTCAGCATCATGGATTATCACAAAGTCGGTATCTAAATTTAATGATGCAAGTGTGACCAAGTCCTCGATAGCGGGAACAATTACTATCTTTGTAGTTGGGTCAACTGCGACGTGCAGTGTACCTCTATCAGTAGTAACGTGTGCTTCGCCTGCTAACATCCCGGAGTTTGGCAAATTAGCTTTGACACCTGCTTTTAGTTGAATCCGTTGAATACTCATTTAAAATGTCCCTCCAAAAATATATGTGTTTTTATCTAATTTTAAATCTAACTTCTCATCAATAACAGCTTTAGTATAGTAGCGTTCGTCGTGATTGTGACCTGTATCGCCGATTGGATGATTAATCTCATTAACAACAAAAGTGCTGCTTTCGATAATAGTTTCATTTTCATCGGTCTGAATGTCGAATACTACGCTAACTTCCATTGCCTCATACTCCTAATGGTGTTAGCATTTCTCTTAATATATGGTGACCTTGCATCTTTGGGTCTGTCACTACTCGACCCTCAGCAGTCACAATTACGAAATCATGATAGTATGTGCCTAAAGCAAGACTGTTTGTTAGCTCCGGTGTAATCTTTAGCACCGTTTCGTACAGACTTTCATGTTCGGTTTTTGAAATATGCAAAGCTGGTACGGTGTCGGTCTTAGATTTTTTCCATGTATGATGAACAGTACAATCTGTCAAATCGTAAGGAATACCATTCAATTTATATTGAAATCGTAGGTCATAATCTGCACCTTGTATGAATTCGCTTGGCATTTTCACAACGTTACTTCCTATAAATATAAATTACTGTATCTTTAATCAAAACTTCTCTACGTCTTGCATACGGATTGTCGAGAGCCCAAATAATATGACCATCTTTAAGTATTTCGTATTCAACTTCATTGGTAGAGCCGTCCATACATGGCGGTTCTGTCCAATATACCGGCTCATATCTCACAACAATGGAATCTATCGGAGCGGTGTTTCTTTGGGCTTCTAATGGCTTCCAAGTGATTGAAACATTCTCGTATATGTATTTAGCAGTATCGCAACTTGACAAACTAAGTAGTATTACTGAGAATAACAATATTGATTTGATTAATTTATTCATGACTTCCCTTTTAAAGCATCTTGGATTTGTTGGTATCTAAAACATCGTTCGTACATTTCTACATTGAAAAACAAGAGTAGTGATTCTATTATGTCATTACGGCTACATTTAATTTCTTTAGCCGCTTTGTCAGCTTTTCGCCGTGCTTCGTCGCTAATGTTAATAGTCACAGGTTCGCGGTTTCTCATTGCTTCACCTTTGGTGTTTTTACTTCACATATCTGTTTTTTATTAGTGGCTTTTAAAACATTGATATAATCTTTCATGATATATGAACTTCCATACATCCATCCTATGGCAGATACAGCTTTTACAACAATATTCCACTCCAATGGATTCCATTCAACGTTTATAAATGCGGCGAGTAGATAGATTGCAATGGTTAAAATGAGTACCCCAGTCAATCCACCAAATAAGTAGATACGTTTCTCGTTTATTTCGCTCATTTTTGCACCTTTCTCGGACGTCCAACTTTACGCTTTTCAGTAGCTTCATCCGCTTTGACAAACTTTCCTGTTTCATCGCGAAGGGCGTATTTGTTTTTGGGAGCGGATTCAACTTGACCACCATCAGTAATTTTCTCAACTGTCTTTTTCAATTCCTTAGCAGTTTCAACTTGAGCATCTTCGGCAGTCTTTTTTAGCTCCTCTTGAAGTTTGTCCGTGTTTACGCCTGTCTTATCTGCAATCCATTGCAATAACATTATTCCTATAAAGCATACAACAAGCAATCCAACCAACCCAAACAATACGGTATTATTATTAAATACTTCAATTAAAAATTCCATGATAAACTCCATATATTTTTAATAATTAAGTACTTCAATGAGTACTTTTCCTTTTCGTATATTAATTGAATCTGCTGCTGCACGACTCAAGTCAATTATTGCATTGTTTTTGAACGGTCCACGGTCGTTGATTCTGACTTCGACTGACTTTCCATTTCTGATGTTTGTGACTCTAACTCTTGTTCCAAATTCGAGTTCTTTGTGGGCTGCTGTGAAAGCTTCCGGTCTATATATTTCTCCATTAGCTGTCCGGCGACCGTCAAAATAATCGGAATAATAGGTCGCAATGCCTTCCATAGTTTCAAGAATCTCATCTTTAGTCTCCGCTTCTATAAATTCATAATAACTTGCAACATCAGTTATATGCGTTGTGCCATCGGCAATCATGCCTCTAAGCGTAATTTCCCTCATTTTTACTGCATCATTCACGTTCCCCCCGATAATAATGCCTTCTTGTGCTAAAGTGTCCCATGAAACAAACGTGTCAACATGTGCTCCGCCCGGTCTTCGCTTTACTCTCCAATCTCCGGGCTTAGGGATATAATTGCCATAAATTACGTCGCTTAAAGCATAAGTACGCCCAATTACTGCATAATCTCTTGCACGTGCGGACATAATGATTGGATATGCTTTGCCCTCTTTTGATTTTATCCCCCCAAAAATTCCACACCATGGCACAGGATATAAGAAGCCAAAATACTTACGCCAAATGTCAATACTGTCGCCACGATTTGAGCCTTTCGGTTGTTCAACAACATGAAGGCATTCAAGCATGAGATGAACATGAAGTGGTATTTCACTCCTCAGATTCTCCGATGCTTGGTTCTGTTCTTGTTTCTGCTTGTCTTTCAGTAGCAGTTGGTTGGCGATACTCTTCGCTCTGACTTCTGTCAGAGATAAGGGAATTTCCGACCTGAATGCCAGTGCTAATAATGACAACAAGAGCAAGAATAAATATAGCGGAAGCAATCGCATTTTGTGCTATCCTTTTAATTGTGTTTCCGGGTAATACAAATTCATCGTAAGCTAAAACCAGAGCCAACATCCCAAATGAGAAGAACACTCCAATTGCGACCGCGAATAGTGGCAGAAAGTAGAGCCAAAACGTTAAAGATAATGCTCCTGTTACGGCTAATCCACCTATAACAAAGATGTTTCTTCGTGTGTTGAACTTTTTATCAGCTTCGCTTAGTTCTTCTGATGCCTCAAACGGTTGTTCGATTGCAATTTGAACATCTTTACGAACCGATTTAACTTCGTCAATTAACAAATCCATCTCGTTTGAAATAGCAACTATTTCATCCATAAGTATTTGGTTTGGGTCTGCTTCGGTTTTAACTTCTTTGGGTCTAATATGCTCTAAGATTTCGGCAATATTTTCTTCAAGACCTGTTAGTCTTTCATCAATCGTAGTCATGTTAGCCTCTCAGTATTTTAAAGAACGCATCGCCAAACCGCAAACTAAGTTCATCAGCTTGGTCATCTGTGATGTTTTTAGCTTCTTCTTTAGCCGCTATGGTCAACAAGCGTATTTCTTTGCTTAATACCAACAGGTCAACTTTGCCGGCAACCTCAAGTTCTTGCAAATCAGCATATGATAACAAGGAATTGATTTTTGTTAGCAACTTGCCTATGTTATCCGTTTTCTTTTCTATATTCTCTGCCATATTTCGCCCTATACTCTATTGATTTAATTCTATCTTTTGAATCGTTAATTTCTTTTGAGTGGTCATTATATTTATTCCACAGTAACTCGAATTGCTTTGTCCAATTGTCATTCTTTTCGCTTTGTTTGTCCATAAAAGAAACAAGGCTTTGAACAATGATTTTAAGCTCTTTAACTGCATTCGCTGCTGACTTTAAAATAAAGCCGAAAAGCAGAAGGAAAACCGCTAAAATAAATTCGAGTATTATTCCAAGTATCAGCCAATTGTCCATGTTAGTGTCCGTCGAAATATATTCCATTGTAATTAATTATCATCCCCATAAGGACTGTTCCATCCTTAACCGATGGGAGCGGGTCAGTTGATGCCCATTCAATAGATTCAATAATCCCTGATTCTAATTCCGGATAAAAGACAGTTAATTCTTTTCTGATTTTTTGAGCTAAAACCTTTGCACCATATCGAGGATGTCTTTCCGATATACTGTATATAGTGAATCCAATTGCAATTGTGTTGCTATGTGAATTGATATCTTTACGTCCGCCACGACTGCCGTTGTCATAAATGAATATGTCAGCATGGGGATGTGTTAAATAATTCTCTTCCGATTCGTTTTCATTATACATTTCCGGCATTTCTTGAACACATGCATCATCAGGACTAATCTTAGTCTTGAGATATTCAACAACTGCATCTACAATTTCCAATTCCATTACGGCATCTCACTATAAAAGTCACTTGTAAACTTTTGTTTAGGCACGGAAACTGCCATTGATACTCTATGATTGACAGGTTTTTCAACTACTGAAATTAATATTACGCCTCTTTGAATCAAGTGCAATCTTTCCAGAGCTTTTGTTTTTCGCTCTTTAATCAATTCAGGAGCTGATTTACCACGTCTTTCATATAAATCAATAACAGCAAGTTCGATGTTTAGGTCTTTCAATATGCGTTCATCGGGATGTTCTTCAACCGGCACTTCGTAGCGACCTCTCAAATAGCCGTCAATGAGTGATGCAGATTTTTCAATACACTTCAAAACAACAGCTTCATCAACTCTTGAAGCATCGGCATCATTTGATAGCATTTTTGTCTTAGTTTCTGACAGATTTTCTACTATATCGGCAACATCGCAATAACTCATATTCGTTTTTTTCGCTCAATTTTTAGGTTAAAAATAAAACTTGGCATGGGTGCATAGGGTACGAGTAGCTTCTTAATACACAAATACACCCATAACCAAATACTAATCACCAACAACTTTACAGGAGATAAAGGAATCGGCATCATGAATTGCAGGTAATGACTTTTGTTCCAAAGTCCACGACATAGCTTTTTTGTTCTTTTCTTCAACATCCAAGTGAAACTCGGAAATGATAGTTTGAAGTTTCTTATTAACAAGATTATACACCGGACCATAATGCACACGATTGTTGCTATTCTTACGGAAAGTAACAATAGCTCTATCCACAGGGATTAACTCAGTTGATGTGTCATTGTCGTCTTTGAATTGTTGGTTGTATTCGTAGAAGTCAATACCCATGATTTTACCAAGATAATTAGCCGCTCCAGATTGAGTTGCGTTTAAATCCAAAGTACCGATTTTATAGTTGTTTGTATCGAGTGCTTTTTTAACGACCTCATTTGACACAAACGCATCAGAAGCATCAGTACCTAAAATTACAATGTCAGGGGATTGACCACAACGGCGTAATATGTCACGTTTCCATGCACGGATGTTAGTCAAAATATCACCTGTTTCATCATCCCAATAGTTACCAGCACCCAAATCAGTCAAATGAACATTATTTTCAAACAAGTAATCAATGTTGAACGAGATGTTGGTTTGTGCTACCGCAACTTCACCTGTTGAAATAGCTTTACAAGCCATCCATTCGCGTCTAAGCATCGCCCTTGATTTGAGATATTCTAAATGCCTTACAACAAACTTATTAGCTTCCTCAGCTTTACGTCCCGGATTTTGGTCATATATCTGACCAAAAGCGTTGTAATCTGCAAGTTCTTGAGCCGTGAAGATGTATTCTTCATAGGTTCGTGGAAGTGAAACTGTTTGATACACACGATTGTCTTTTTGTAGCAATCTCGGACCCTCATGTTGGTTCACGAACTTTGCTAATTTATCACTATGTGAAATTACTTCAAGGTCAATTTTATCAGCCGCATGTCCCTCAGGTTTACTGAAAAGCATATCCAAGACAAACGGGTCAAATACTTTAGTTTTATTGACTGCTGCGGTCATTGAACGCGAGTCAAACATATCAAGCATAATAGACATAATTAATCAGTCTCCTTTTTTATTACAATAGAACCGTTATTATAAACACCTGCCGTAATGGTAACTCCAGCGGCTGCGGTGAGTGTAGATAAGTTATATTCGCCGTCAACGTAACAGAAACCACCCTCGTCACCATCGGTTGCGTCTACGGCACAGCCAAGAATACCAACAAGGTTTTGAACACCATTAGTTGCTGCAGGATTCCAGAGGTAATATTTGTTATTACCTGCTAAATAAGCAACGGTGATGTTGAAACTGTCGCCTGCAACGAAGTCAGTTGCTCCATCAGCAATTGTGAACTTCACAACACCATCAAAAGCAGTTCCCACAACACCCGAACCTATGACAATACCGTCAGGGTCTTCAACAACAAATGAGCCTAAGTTAGTTGCGGTTTCGACAAACAATACTTTGTAAACTCCGGCTTTTACACCTACTGCATGAGCAGGGTCAGCGAGTGTAAGAACACCATTGCCGGTATTACCTGCACCTGCTTCAGCGGTTACTTCGTCGAATGCGCCGATTGTTTGTTTACCGAGCATGGCGCCACGTGCAAGGTTTTGACCTGATGCGATTATAATATCGCCAATTTCTTTAGTTGGATTGATGCCCGCAAAAATATCTTTTTTGTGAGTTTGAGTCCCTAAAGTATTTATTCCTAAATCTAAAGCCATCTTATTTCACTCCTTGAGCTGTTGCTACTGCATTTTCAATTTCATCGTTGTGATTACCTGTATTGTCAGTACCACTATTGCCAAATTCATTGAATTCAACAATCTTAGGTAGGTTTCTCATAAAGTCCTTGACCAATTCGTTTGCAGGTTTCTTTTTGTCTTCTTCACTAAAATTTAAGTCAAGTGGGAAGTCTTGATAGTCGCCCGGATTGTCAATTCTATAAGCCATTTCAAGCACAGGGAAAGCCTTAGTTTTGGCAATACCTGCAAGTGGTGTTTCATTCGCAATGAAATCAGCGATTTCATGAGAGCGGTTTTTCAATTCGAGTTCAGTTTGTCGCCTTAGCATTCCTTTGTATTCATCAGATTGAGCAAAGGCAGATTCTTTAGGTTTTTCAGTTGTTTTTGGCTTAAATGCGCCAAACACTTCTGAGAAAGTTGCGAATGCCTTAGCGTATGTATCATCTGAGACTTGACCTTTCAGCTTTGCGAAATACGAATCTTTCAATTCATTAAAATCCATTTCATAATCTCCATGTTGATTAAAGTTATTTTCTTGTTTTGTTGGTGCAGGTGCAGGTGCAGGTGGTTGATTCTCATTCGGAGTAACCACAACCGTTTTGGGTTCATGTTCTGGCTCTGGTTCAACAATTAAAAAAGCAATATCACTTAGCTCAACATCTTCTTCATTAAAGAAAATGCCTTCGTATTCTGCCAATTCAACACTACCCAAACCTTTGATAGCAGGCGGTACGGCTCCCAAGAACCCTACATGACGGAGCAAATTATTTGGATAAAGCCTAACAGAAACTTTCTTATAAGCTCCGCTTTTTACTTCATCTACAAATGATTTTTGCATATCACGAAGTTTAGCCCAAAGTTGACCACCTTCGTATTTAAGCGAATCCACCCAACCGAGTGCAGGGTCATCATTTTTGGGATGTCCTTTGACGGCAGGAGCATCATGTTTTTCGGCTGGGGGTTGTTCGTTGTACATCTTCACCATATTACGCACATCGTCATCAGACCAAGTCCGAGTATTGCCTGCGGCGTCGGTATGAGTACCGGGTTTGAAAATTGGTATCCAACTCATAATATTGTCCAAATTATAATTTACATTCACTACGAATGTAGGGGATGCAAACGGCAATATTCAAAGCGTGAAACTAAGTTGTGATTAGTGTTTTACGCAGAAATCCACGCATTTAATTGTGAGTTTAATTTGCATTACTTTTCAGTATTTACAACTATTGGAGAGTAGGAATGGGATTACAACTTATATACTTAGACCCGCATGAACTGATTGATTACGAGAATAACGCAAAAATTCATACTGATGAAGAAATAATCACCTTAGCAAATATAATCAAAGAATTTGGATTTCATGTACCGGTGGTGGTTGATGAAAATAAAATTTTAATAAAAGGGCATAAGCGTAAGCTTGCTTCAATCTACTTAGAGAAGCCTTTAATACCTGTCATTGTTAGAGATGATTTAACTGAAGAACAGAAAAGAGCGGCTCGAATAGCAGATAACAAAGCAGGCGAATCTGATTGGGATATGGAGAAGTTGAAAGCTGAATTGTTGGGATTAAGATACTTCTTTTTGTAGGCGTGAAGTGCTTGTCGAGTTATGAAAACATTCCTCGACTCCAATTCTTTCCTAATTTGACTTTGTGTGTACATAATCCGTATTCGTGTTCTTTGTTTAAATACGAAATTAACTGTTTTAACTGATTTAATCAATCATTTTACTCATTTTCTGCTTGAATTTTTGGTTTTGGGGGATATTTTAACCTAATTTCATCATAATTTTCGATGAATTTGATAGCATCAACCACAGTTTCATCCGGTAGCGTGACCTCGAAATGTTCTTTGTTGTGATGATTAGTTAAGTACTTGTAAACTTTACTGATTGTACCTTGAAAGTACTCATGTGTTATAGTGCTTTTTGCTTTGAATATCATTTTTTTGCCTTAGTGATTTACTTGTTACAAATATACGATTCTTTTTTACAACTGTCAAACGGATAATATGACAACTGTCAAACATAATTTATTAATAAAATGCCGTAAGTGTTAAATATGTCAACTGATAAGCTAAAGCAAATATTTCTCGAACTATTTCCTAAGAATGCGTTAAATGTCGCTGTTACATGCCGAAAGGCAGGCATCAGCAGAACCATTTACTACATTTGGATGAAAGATGACAAAGAGTTTGCCGAAAAGATTGAAGAAATAAAGGAAAGTTTGATAGATTTAGGTGAAAGTACTCTGATTAAGCTGTTTACAGGTATCAAGACAACACAAACTAAGACCAGAGAAGTAATAACACCACAAGGAAAGAAAGTAAAGCTATTAGAAGTAACAGAGATTGAACATAAACCTGACCTTAGAGCTTTAATGGAGTTTCTAAGGGCTAAGGCGAAAGATAGGGGTTATGGTGGAGCAATTATTGATGAAGGCAATAAAGTACAGCTGACGGAAGAAGAAATGCAAAGATTGATGAAGTTAAATATCAACGAGTTGATGATATTGGCTAAGCTAACGGAGCGTGTGAATGTTGCATCTTGATAAAATAATGCAAATATCTGATTTTTCAATCAAGCTGTTAGCTGAAATGTTCAAAGATGACTTTTACAGCTTTTTGCGTTATTATTGGGATTCAATCGAAGATGCCCCGCTTGTTGACAATTGGCATATCAAATACCTTTGTGATGAAGTTCAAACGGCTGTTAAGCGAGTTGCTGAGGGCAAACCTAAGTTGTATGACTTGTGTATTAACGTGCCTCCCGGTTCGACGAAAAGCCGTATATTCTCAATATTTTTACCTGCATGGATATGGATATTACGCGAATCATTGAGAGTGTTATCTGCAAGTTATTCAGCTAATTTAGCAACTGAATTCGCTTTAAAATCTCGCGATATTATTCGTAGCGATTCATTTAAAACGATGTTTCCAAGTATAGTATTACGAGCGGACAGAGACACTAAAAGCGAATATGAAAACACACTTCGTGGAGTTCGGACGGCGACAGGTATATTTGGCACAATCACAGGTAAACACGCTGATATTATCATAGCAGATGATATAATTAGTGCTGAGGAAGTTCATTCAACTGCTAAGCGTAATAAAGCTAATCGAGTTTTAACTAATACTCTATCAAGGCGTAAACGAGATAATAACATCACCTTGACAATCCTTGTAATGCAACGCTTACATGCCGATGACCCAACTGCTCAAATGCTTAAGAAGTCAAATGTTAAACATATATGCTTGCCCGGAGAGCTAACCGAAGATGTAAAACCTGCTGAATTGAGAAGCCATTATGTTGACGGTCTGTTTGACCCTGTAAGAATGAATCGAAGTGCGCTGAGTGATATTAGGGATGAAATGGGAAGCTACGGATATTCGGCACAAATAAGGCAAAATCCTGTTGACCCGGAAAGCATGATATTCAATCCTGCATGGTGGCAATATTACAAAGTGGCTCCACCGCTTGACTTAGTAATCCAAGTTTGGGATACTGCATACGAAGAAGGCGAAAATAATGCTTATTCGGTGTGCTTGACAGTCGGAGTGAATAACAAAGGATATTTCATTTTGAATCGGTTCAAAAAACGGCTGTTATATCCTGATTTGTTGAAAGAGGCAAAAGTGCAGTATGTAACGTATGACCCTGATTATATCGCCATTGAAAAAGCGGCGAGTGGGCGGAGTTTAATACAAAGTTTGAAGCGTGAAACAAAGCTCCCAATAAAAGAAGTTGCAACTATGGATAAAGTAGTTCGGGCACATCAACAATCGCCTAAAGTGGAGCGAGGATTAGTATTTTTACCTGAAGGTGCTGATTGGTTAGATGATTTTATTTCAGAACATTCAGAGTTTCCGGGTAGCAAGTTTAAAGACCAAGTTGATACGCTAACAATTTCACTACAAAGGCTTGAACCTCATTTCAGAGCTTTACAGGCGAATACTAATAAGGTTTCCAATAGACAATTAACAAATTATAGACAAGAAGAATCAATTTATCAAGGGCAATTATAATGAAATTTTCAGATATTTTCGGAAAGAAAAGCTTACCAACAAAAGAAGTGGCTAATAGCGAACCAAAGAAAGAACCACGGAAAACTGATGGTATGTTGGGTGTTGTTGCAAGTGCTGACTTCGTCGAAATGGCATTTGGCGAATTGCAGAATCCTGATGAAGTTTTGAATAAAAAAAGGTTAGGCATTGATGCTTATTACAATTTGCTATATGATAGCCATATAATGAGCTGTGTTCAATCTCGAAAAGCCGGAACTCAATGCTTAGAATGGGATATTGACAGAGGTTTAGAACCAACTAAGGAAAGCAAGTTCATCAAAGCATTATTTGCCAAACTCAATTTGCATAAAGTGATTGATGAAATGCTTGATGCTGTTTTGTATGGTTTCAAACCTATGGAAGTATATTGGCATGAAGTCGGAACGTTGGATGTAGAAAATGAAGTTTGGAAGGGCAACTTCCTTATTCCAAGTGCTATTATCGGCAAACCGCCGCATTGGTTTAAGTTTGACCCTGACGAGAATCTCGTATATTCTAAACACGCTCAAAGAATTGTACCACACTCGCGGAAGTTTATTGTTGTTAAACATGGCGATACAGGCGGGAATCCTTACGGTCGGGGAGTGTTAGCTAATTGCTTTTGGCCATGGACTTATAAAAAAGCAGTAATGGAGTTCTGGACGAGATACAGCGAAAAGTTTGGAGCTCCGTATATGATAGGCTTATTAGATAGCACAAGTCCGAGCTATACACCTGAAGAATTGGCGAATGCTTTAAGTGCTTTGATTGGTGGTGGTTCGGGAGTATTTAGTATGAATCTCGCTGAGGGTGAAAAGATTGAAGCTATTAATGCAGGTAGTACGCAATCGGGTGAAACTTATAAAAACCTTGTTGGTTTTATGAATGCTGAAATCTCCAAAGCGATATTGTCCCAAACACTTAGTACAGAGCAAGGTGATAAAGGCACGTTTGCACTTGGAAAAGTTCATATGGACGTAAGGCAAGAAATTGTTGAAAGTGATATGCGTTTGATTGAACAAACTTTCAACACTTTGATTCAATGGCTAATTGATTATAACTTTGAAAACGTTGAGCGTATGCCATACTTTGGCATGTATGAAGAAGATGATGTAAACTTAGCATTAGCTGAGCGTGATTCGAAATTGCTTAGTACAGGTAAAATTGTATTCACCAAAGAACATTACAAAAAATACGGTTTGAAAGAAGATGAGTTTTATATTCCCGAAGAACCAAAAGCACCTGAAATTAAGCAAGAAACACCCGCTTTTAGCGAACATGATGAGCAAGCACAAGAATTGGGTGTAATTGGTGAAGAAATGTTAAAAGTTGTTTCTGAAGCGATTGAGGGGGCAAATAGCTATGAAGAAGTTGAAAGCAAGCTGTTTAAATTATATCCTGATTTGGAAAATGACAAATTAGTCAAGATGTTAGAACATCTGTTATTTGTCAGCAATGGTTTGGGTAGGGTTGAAGGTGGTGGAGGCAATGTTAAATAAAAAGCTATTGTTTCAACTGCTGAAAAGCAAACCTGAAAAAGCATTAAAGTATTTGTTGCTTAGAGGGCGTAATCTGATAACTGCCGACGAATGGCAGGCATTAAAAGATAAATCCCATGATACGGCTTTTACTGTGGCAGGGATTGTAAGGGCGGATTTTCTGCAAGATATTTTCAATGCAGTTGTTGAAATGAAAGAGCAGGGCATTCCGCTTGCTCAAGCGAATGCCTTGTTAGTTGAAAAGCTACAAAAAAGAGGTTGGACAGGGTCCGGTAATCGCTTTAAGGTTACTCTTGACACAAATATGAAAGTAGCCCATTCACAGGGGTTTTACGAAACTTTAAATCGTCGAAAGGACACGCATCCGTATTGGATTTGGCGTCAAATACAACGAAACACTAAACGGCATGAACATGCAGAATTGGACGGTAAAGTGTTTAAGGTTGAAGATGCAAAACTGTTTCCGCCTGTTGGTCATGGCTGTGATTGTAGTGCTATTCCGATGACAGAAGCTGAGTTTCAACAAGGTGGTTACGAACTATCAACATCTGACAAAATATTAAGTGATCCGAAATTAGAAACTCTCAAAGCTGAACGTGAAGCATTTGACTTCGAGCCGGGAAAGGTTTATAAACCTGATATGGCAAAGTATAGCCCTGAACTAAGGAAAGAAGTTGTAAAAGCTGTTATTAACAAGAAAAAGGGAGTGAAAGCATGAGCAACAAGTCATTCAAAGATATTCTAAAAGCTATAAATCAACGCTTAGGACGGTTAAAACCACCTATTGACAAAGAGATATTGACTGACGTTGCCGATATCATAGAAATATCAATAGCTAAAAACTTTGATATGGGTGGACGTTGGGACGGCAATAAGAGTGATATTGGTTTATTCTCTGGAGGCACTCAGAAATGGGCGCCACTTGCTGATAATACTAAAGCACGATATAAGACTTTGGGCTATTCTCAGGAAGCTACATTGAATCGAAACAAGAATCTAAGGTCTGCAATTGATGTATTCGGGCGGAGTGGCAAAGTGTTTATTTCTGTCAAATCGCCTTATGGTGCAATTCATCAATGGGGTGGAACAATAGACCATCCCGGGGGAACTGAATACGGTTACAAGTTCAAAAAGGACATGAAAACCCACAAAATACAATTCTTGAAAAAGGGGCGTGGCTATAAAGTTCTTGGCAAAACCGGACCACACAAAATACATATCCCGGCACGACCTTATTTGGTAATTGGTGAAGAAGAAATGCTGTTAGTTCTTGATGTAGTTCAAAGAGCAGTTGTTGATGGTGTGGCTAAAAAGTAATAAAAAGAAGGCTACCTAAGTGATAAGTAGCCTTTGGATTATTAATAAACTACTCTCTTACTAAAATCTATCAACTCTATCGGTTCATTGAGTTTACCCGGTTCGCTCATTTCGCATCTTTCGCATTCCCTTACACACCACTTGTTGCCATAATCGCTTTCATTAGTCGGTTTTGCTTGGTCGCCTTCATAAGTTTGTGGGTCAATCGGTGCATCGCCTAATTCATCATCAGAACAGAATATAAAATTGTCAAAATCAATTTCTTGCTCATCCAAAGGGTCATTACCATCAGGATAAACACTTTCACCATTTAAGCCAAAGATTCTCGTTTCGCTTATCTCCGGGTATAGTCTTGGTCTCTGACTATTGCCCCATGCCTTATTGCATTTTTCATCACAAGCAACTTTTACTTTTTGTCCGAAAAATGTGATTATTTTTTCCATGTTGTTGCCCTTTACCTAATCAACCCAACACTTTTGAGCTTCTCGGTGTTATTTGTGTTATCAGTATGATTAATTAACCACCAACGTTCAACGGCATCTGCAACGGCGTATAAAGCTCCAATGCTTAGATTTATGAGCTTAGCAACAACTTCACCACCGTCTACTCCCCACTTCTTATCCAAGCCCTCATATACGATAGCATCAGCAACTGAAGCGTGCATCAATCTTATTGTGAAATCATCGAATAAAACGCCATTACACGCATCGCAAATTAGCATTGCTTCATCTTCTGTAAAATTTGCTTCACGAAGTGCATATTTAAGTAAGTTGTAGTATCTCTTTAAATCACGTCGAGCGACTTTGTGCGACGAATCGTTACCTACGTCCACTCTTTCAGTCAATTCATTCCATTCTTCATCAGTTGGAATATAGTGTATCACATTCCTTTTGTTGTTATTTTCAGCCATTCTCTTCTCCATATCGTTTTAAATTTTTATAATCGTTAAAGAATCGTGACGAAATTCTTCGTCACCGGGCGAAAATAGAAGTTCATAATCTTTGCTTGAATCATAGAGACCTTCGCCGTCGTACCAGTCTTGTGATTCGGGCGTCACTTCACGTTGCTCGCAAAGTTGGGTAAACGCTTCATCGTTCAAATAGACAATGTCGCTACTATCATTCATGAAGTGCTCTTTAACCGCCTTCCAAAGTTCTCCAACGGTCATTTGATACTCCGAAATTTTAATACCGTTACGGTATTCAACGTAATTGTTTAATTCGTTTTCCATTTCAAAATCTCCTAAATTAATTTGATAATATAGTGTACATTTCTTTTGAAGTTTCATCGGCTATTGTGTAATCAGTCTTTGCGACTTTGCCTTGTAAACTTTTTGCTAAACAATACAATTGCTTCGATGAACAACGCTGCATTTTCAAAATGGTGTTTGCGACCGCTTTTGCAAAATCGTCAAATAAATTCAATTTGCAAAATTCATCCAACATTGTGTATGCGGCTTGCTTATCATCTCTAGCTTGTGCATTTGCTGGGAATTCGACTGTCAGGTAAAAAAGCAAATCTTGAATCGCTTCTATTGATGATGGGTTGTCAATCATATTCGCTCGCTTTGCTTCAAAAGCATTACGCTCGTTAGCTTTGCTTTGTCTTTTCGATTCTTTTGCAGCTACGGCTGCTGCTATTCTTTCCTCGAACGACATCTTTGCAACTTTGCTTGCTTTTTTTGCTTTCATGGCATCTTGTTGAATCGCAGATTGCTCATTTTCCCATACAAGAAGTGATTTAATTTCAGACTTAGAGGCAGTCTTCATCCAACTTTTTAACTCAGCTTTTGTCATTTTTGCAAAATTCGTTTCCATTTCAAAATCTCCTCAATTGTTTTTTAATAGTTGCAAATCATCTTGATGTAAAAATAATACATAAAATTTACATATGCAAATATTTTCTTTGCATTTTGTAATATTTTTATACATTTTGTAAAGAATTAATTTATTTTTCATTTTGAGTTAATAATTCCAAAGTAGCAAATTTTCATGATTGAGTAAATATTGCTATATTCGTAGATTATTATTTTGGTATAGTAAATGAAAAAAATCTACTTTGGTGATTGTTTAGATGTGTTGAAACGGCTAAATGCCGAATATCCGAAAGGATTCATAGATTTGGTTTACATAGACCCGCCGTTCAATTCAAAGCGGAACTACAATGTTTTGTTTGAAGATATTGACCTGAAGGATACCAAGGCGCAGAAAGAAGCATTTGCAGATACTTGGAGCAATGTTTCTTATATGGACACAATGGACGAAATCAGGGGCTTGGATGATGATTTGTATGTGTTTTTGAATGCTTTGGATAGCATAAGGTTATCGAAAAGTGCTATTTCCTATTTAACCACTATGACGATTCGAATTTACTACATACACAAAGTCTTGAAAGATACCGGCAGTTTTTATCTGCATTGTGATTCTACGATGAGTCATTACTTGAAGTTAGTTTGTGATTTGATATTTGGTGCCGGAAATTACAGAAATGAAATAATATGGAAGCGGACTAACAACCCTAAAGGTTCTCAATTTAAAGACAAAAAGTATGGTGTTTATACAGATACTCTTTTGTACTATACTAAATCAAAGGATTATTATTTTGAGCTTGATAGCGTTCGTTCTTCATTGGATATGGATGAATTGTTAACCAAGTATCCTAAAGAAGATGAAAGAGGCAGGTATTTAGAATATCCAATATTGCGATCAGCTTCAAAGGGTGAAAGACCGAACTTGGTTTACGAATACAAAGGCTTCACTCCAGATAAATGGGGTTGGGTAGTTAGAAAAGAGAAATTAATTGCTATTGACGAAAGAGGTGATTTAGCCTGGCGAAAAAACGGTATGCCTTATCGCAAATATCGTGTTGATGAAGATAGAGGTAGACCCGTTGGGAATTTGTGGGACGATATATTCCGCATTCAATCGAATGCCGACGAATCTCTCGGCTACCCTACACAAAAACCTGAAGCCTTGCTTGAACGAATAATCAATGCGAGTTCGAACGAGGGAGACATTGTAGCTGATTTCTTTTGTGGATGCGGAACAACTGTAGCCGTTGCAAACCGACTAAATCGGCAATGGATAGGTGCGGATATTTCACATTTAGCAATCAAACTTGTGCTTGAAAGGATTGCAAAACCACATGGAGAAATGGCTTCAAAAATATTAGCCGAGATTCAAATTGACGGATTCCCAAGAGATATTGCATCAGCGCGTGAATTAGCAACAGGCACGGATAAACATAGAAGTTTTTTCCAAGATTGGATAATCGAGTTTAAATTAGGTGGTGTTAGTAATCCTAAAAAGTCAGGTGACGGCGGAAAAGATGGATATGTTACTTTTACGCGATTAGATGGAAGAAAGGGGGTTGCTCTCGTTGAAGTAAAATCCGGTGGAATCGGAATAGCTGATTTAAGAGCATTTATGAATGTTGTTGAAAGGCAAAAACCCGATATAGGTGTTTTCGTATGCTTTGAAAGTCACGTCACTAAAGGGATGTTGCATTTAGCAAAAGAAGCAGGGAAATATAAAATAGAAATCAACGGAGTGATTCAATCAACTCAGATTGATAGAGTTCAAATATTAACTGTAGAGGCGATTATGGGCGGGAATTCATTTGTATTTCCTATTACCGGATTGCCAACTCAAACATTTAAAAAAGCAACCAAAAGAACGCAGGTTGTAAACGAAGATTTGAACATGGATGAATTGTATGATTAAATTTGCATCAGCTCATCAATTTTCGTATTTTTGATTTCTCGATACACTGAAAGATAAATATATGTTATTTATCTGTATCAAAACACTCGGTTCACCTCAATTTTCCGAGTGTTTTTTTATTTTGTGCAGAGACTGTATTGGCAAGGTATTCAGGGTATTGGCACGTTTATTGCTTATTGCAGTAATTTTCAGGAAAGAGTATTGAAATACCGCACAAAATCAAAAGAAGTTGAAGCATTCAGATATGGCATCGAAGAAGTGCCGGAATGGGCTATTGGAAAGATAACAGAAAGAGGTATTTTAGACGGCAAATACCAGCTGTTCTTAGGGTACTATGTCGTTTACCAAAATGAAAAAATATTCCCAATGAATGCAGTACAATTCGGGAATAAATACGAAAAATCTGAGTGATTTTGTATGTTTATTTTAGTTTTAAAAAACCGTCATAAATGCCCCTAATTTTGATTTATTTTTTCAAAGGATAGTTTGATACGTTTTTCGTATAAAAATTAAATCTACCCCTATATGCGTTAGAAATTTTGATATTTTAGTTTGCTTTTCAATGTAGCTTTAACTTGCTTTTTCAATATCCTCTACTTTCCAAGTGCTTTCAGAATCGTCCTTGTAAAGCCACTTTTTTAACCACACTTCGGCTCTCCCTTGAATCATTACGCCGAGCCGATTTGATGCGTCATAGGTGACTGTGGCTCTTGCTACTGAATAGGGGGTGCCGTTGTATTTTGCCTTAGCTTCTAATAATTCCGCTTGTGATTTGCCGAGTTCGGTTGTAGTGTCAGGGTTCGCTAACCAGTCTTTATCTGTCATCATTGGATTGCCGAAGCCGTTGGAATCTAAAATCACAACTTCTGTTCCGGAGTTGTCATCATACGGCTCAAACTTTCCGCTACTTGGCGAAACAAGTGATTCCCTAACAGCTTCACAAGCTATGTCGTAAACGGTTTCTTCTTCAGACTTCCCGCAGGACGCCAAAAGCATCATAGCAAACAATGCTAAAAACAAACTTTTCAAATACTTCATTTTGCACTCCAAATTTTTGAATAAGCAAATATAGCATTTTCGTTTTAAACAACAAAAAATTTTTAAACCGGAGTTGAAAATCATACTCAAGAATTTTGCGAATGCGAAATTCGGATTTTTTCTTTTATATTTCTTTATTTCTTCTTTTCTTTATTTCTTTGTCTTTGTATTATATTCTTAAGTTGTTGTTGTTTTTGAAAAGTGCAAACCTGAATACGCTTGCTAATAGCGACATCTCAGCCTTTTTTTGTTTGTTGTCCGTTTGTTGCGTAATGAAAATTACAATCCGTTGACATAGACCAATACAGTGTTTTCAGTAATATTTTGTTTGTTGTTTGGGTGATGAAAATCACATCGAATTTGCATCGAATTTACATCGAAAATGCAGTTTGTTTGTTGTTTTGTTTGTTGTTTTTGAAAAGTGCAAACCTGAAAACGCATACTAATAGCCCTATTTCAGTTACATTTTGTTTGTTGTTTGTTTGTTGTTTGTTTGTTGTTTGTTTGTTGTTTGTTTGTTGTTATTGAAATTTTGCTCTCTTGAAACGCCGATGAATACACGCTACATCAAAGGTATTTTGTTTGTTGTTTTTTCGATATTTCTTAAAATCTGTGTGTTATTGTTTGTTATTTGTTTATCTTTTCGTGATTGATAATAGCAGATATTACCGATGAATACTGATTGTATAAGCATATTTTGTTTGCCTTTTGTTTGTTGCAGATTTTTAGGATGCTGTATAGGACTGCCTCTTGGGGTGTGCTATGTATCTGTTTAATCTGTCAAATTTCTTAGTCTTGCCTAATAATTTAACATATAGCAGAGATAGTAGATGAATAGGGAGTTACAAGGAATATGTAGTACAAAAGTAGTATCATATTCCCCAAATGGAGAAAATGATATAGCTTACTGCTTGACAGATGTCAAATGAACTGCTTTACACTTGTTAATTATTAATGGTTTACAGATGTCAAATAAAGAGTATAAAAAACGCCCCAAACTATCAAGTATGGAGCGCGCGTTGCAAAGTGAATAGTGTTTTATAGATTAACCGCCGCTATCCTTCCTTAACTACTACGATTCGAGAGTTGCAAACCTTTTCAATTGAGTTTCTGACATTCCAATAAGACTTATCACCTTTATTGTATTCATCGGAGCCATATCTGGGGTCTGTGGTGCTTACGACATTACCTAACCTATTCGTTTCATACATTAGTGATTTGTAAGTAGCAGTAATTTTGCCGTCACGAATATTAAAGTCCCAAATCATTTTAGCTCCAAAAGTCCCAGCAACTAACGGCGGTGAATCAATCTCTGCATTCAAGTAACCAATATTCTCATTAGCATTCTTAATAACGAAGTTGTTTTGCATAAGGATAGTTGTTATATCCTTGAAGATTTCAACATCATTCTTGTTGCACTCAGCAAGATTACGATATACAACCGGAGTGCAAGAACTCAAAATCACGGAAAAGATAACGAAAATAGCGAACAAATACTTCATTTCAAACTCCATAAAAATTTAACATAGACAAAAATAACAATTTTCATCTTACAAATAATACTTCACCTCAATAGCAGTACCCAATATCTTAGTGTTATGGAATCCGTTCACTTTGATTGTTTCATAATCCTTATTGTCCGATACTAAGTGCCTTGCATTATCTGCATCAATATGGACTCTTTTGCAGTACAGCACACCATCAACAATAGCAATAACGATTCTGTTATGAGTTGGTTCAGTGAGGTGTGTATCAAATATAACAATAGATTCATTTGGTATTGTGGGGTGCATCGAATCGCCGCTTATTCTAATTGCTTTATACCTTTCGAGCGAAAAAGCAGACGGCACTTCATAGGTAAAAGCTGACGGTTCAAAATCATATCCTTTTCCGGCATTCGCCGGCACAGGAAGTAATTCAATGTTTGTTCGTTTCGGATATACTACTTGCGGTTCGCTTACTACATTCGACGGTTCTTGAGTTGATTGCTTTAGTTCGGGCTGTAATTGCATATCACCTTCCCCGTACAACAACCATTTGATATTATACCCTAACTTTTCTAACGATGCAAGTTTTTCTAATGTAGGAGTGCTTACTCCATTTAACCATCTCGAAAGCAGGCTGTTTTGTAAATCGGCTGTCTTAGCGAGATTTGCAGGCTTTCCAAAGAAATCTTTGTCAATGATATAACTCAATCTTTCGTGGAAAGTTTTCATAATAGAAAAAATATTGATATAATTAAAAATAATATTTGCATTGTAGAAAATTTTGTTCTATATTTGAACTGCAATAAATTTGCATTGAAATAATTGTTCTTTGAAAATCGGTTAAGCGTATTTTAATTTTTTCATCAATTTCATGCTTTGAAAGCCTCTGTTTATGGGGATGTCGTGAAACACAACACCCCCCTCTTTACAGTGCCGGCTTATTGCATCGGAAGAATTTTTGTATCCTAATGCTTTGCATACATCTGAAGCAACAAACCAAATATCGTTGTTTATTTCGACTGTTTTGATTTCATTCAACATATTCTCTTCATCATTTTGATATTTAAAAACTACTAATTGCATTGTGTCTGCTCCTTTATAAGACGGTTTAAGGGTGACTATAAGTCTGAAATTACGCCTATAGGAATCATAATTTATCAAGCAACTTCTTCTTTTGCTCACTAAATTCTTGCTCCGATAGTATCCCACTTTCATGAAGTTTGCCAAGCTTAGCGAGTTGCTCAAGTACGTCCGGCTCGGGTTTGCTTGTTATCACCGTCGGCTTTGGTTCTGATAGTTTATTCCTAATGAATTCTGCGAACTTTCGGGCAGAATTTTTATCTACATTTTCAATATTTGCAGTGTTCCCGGAAGTATGGATTTTTACTTTGCCAAATACCATGCCTGTTTCATACTGTATTGAGGTGATTTTATCTAAGGGGAAGTCTTCTACTTTTAAACCGTAGAGAAGTCCTTTGTCAACAAAAACGAGCCTTCTGTTTGTTGATACAAGAATCCCTTGACCGTTATTGTAGGTCCCTTGAATGATATTGTCAATACTTTCATCTATGTTCAGGATTTCTGGGAGTTCGTTAATTTCTTTTCTCCCCCAAAAGGCAGAAGAATTATCAAGCCCAAGGCTTTGAATTTGGGTTCTGATTTCTACTAAACGCAAGCTCTGTTTATCTTTCTCGGTATCTAATAATGCTTTCCGTTCTAAAATCTCGGCGTTTTCTTTTTCTCGCTCAGTAAAGCTTTCCAGAATTTCAGCGAGAGTGTAACGTTTAAGACTTTTGGCGATAGTTGGATTAGCATCATTTATTTTTTTAAAACAATTGAGGCATACTTCTTCACCACCTCTTATTTTCCCTGCACCGAAAGTGCGTTTATTGTTAGCAGTTAGTGCTATCGAACACATAATACAATTACTCATTATAGCCTCTATAATCTATTAAATTTTTTCTAATCAGATACATTTTTTGCTTGCAACATCACGATTGTTTTTTGCAGAATATCAATTTGAGCATTTAGATTGCTTATTTGCGAATCGTCATATGCGATATTCGCATAAGTCTGTCCGGTTAATAACTCATGTAAATCAATATTGAAGTTCTTGTATAGCGAAATCAGTATTTCAACAGCAATGTCAATATCGCCTTTCTCGAGTCTTGACACGTAGCTTTGCTGCAAACCGAGCCGTTCGCCAAACTGTTTTTGGCTAAGGTTCAACTTCATTCGCAAATTTACCAATCTTTCTCGCAACCCGTCAACGCCAGATTGGTTCTCGTTAGAAACGACATTTTTAATAATTTTTACCCCAATTAAAAAAAAAAATATTCCAAAATCGAATTTTTTATTTGCATTGTATTCCATTATTGCATATATTTGAACTGTAATTAATTTACACATTGAAAAAACTTATTTGAAACATACGCTTAACTATTTTGAAACTGAATTTTAACTGTTTTTTATCAATTTTATAAAGGATTCTAAAATGTCTAAAGTACAAAAGAAAACTGCAACGCCCAGGCAAAACGCTTTTCCGGTTTATATCTCCGGTGCTTTGCGTTCCAGATTGCAAGAAGTAAAAGACTTCTTCTTGCTTACCCGTGATGTTCACGCTGCCTCCCATTGTGTCAAAGTCGGTCTTGAAATATTCAAAACAGACCCCGAAAGATTCAAAAAACTTGTAGCAATGTAGCTCTTCATAACATTTTACTTACAACTGTCAAACAAACTGATACAAACATAAACAAATTTTTATAATATAGCAAAATCGTATAGCAAAACAATGAATAAGAAAATCCGCAAAATACTTGATAACAGAGAGATTTCAGGCAAATCAAAGGTTGCTATTATTGTCCGTGTTGATAGTGATTACAGAAGAAAATTGGATTGCATAAAAAAAGCTGAGAACATCAAGTATGATGTTGATTACATCAGACAGATGATTGACGCACATTACAAATTAATTAAAGGAGATGTGTCATGACAAGATTTGCGACAATCGAAGAAGCGTTCACCGATAACGACTGCAAAGCATTAGCAAAGCAACTTACAGCCCTTATCGTAAAACGTGAACCCTTTTCAAACCGTGATGAGTGCCTTGAAGCAATCGGTGATGAGATTGCAAGCAAATCAGATGAAGCAGCAGGCGCACCGGTATCACTCTTTTTCTTTGTTGAAGTTGTTGCGAAATATGCTAAGAAAATGAGACGTTTGATAAGGATTGGACGATACAGCGTAACGATGAGATAGACTTATTTACTATACATACATAGAATCTAATAAAATTTATATAAAAAGCGAAAAGAGCCATGGAAAAACCTGTAAAATATTCTAAAATCAGTACATCATACAATTTATCAAAAAAAGTAGTTGATGCAGTCGAACAACTTCTTATAAAAGAATATCCAAGCCTTAGCTTTACAGTTTTAGTTGAACATCTTGCATCGAAGCAAATCGAGAAAATAAGCGATAATGAGTTCGATGATATTGCTAAAGTGACTAAAAACCTTACGTTCACACGTAAATTCAGAAGCAAAATAGAGCAAATCGCTATTAAGCAAAGCGTAACAAGCCGTTTAACAGCTTCTGCAATAGTCAATCGCCTATTAGAAAAAAGTTTATTAGAAGGCAACAGCAATGATTGAAAGATTCTTAACACCTAACCAAGTAGCCAAATTACTGCATATCCATTCTTCGAAAGTTAGGGAAGAAATGGATAACGGAAGGCTGAAATGTAAATATTTCGGCAGTCATCGCAAGACTACAGAAACTTGGGTCAAAGAATGGCAATACCAAGCAGACAATCAAAGTTGCAGTGTAGTGCAGAACGGCAGACCTGCAACAAATCATAAATCATTACAAAAAAGGAGTGTTTTAGATGTCGTTAAAAACCATCAACGACTACAGCTTCAGAACAATTGAACCAATGGCAGATTGGAATTCAGATATTGTTCTTGACCGTGACCTCAAAGGTAATCCTGTTACCAATGTGCCTCGTCGAATAATTCACCATAGCCCGGACGGTTTTGAATGGGGATATGGCGGAAGTGGACCCTCAGACTTAGCTTTAAACATTTTATCGCTTTATGTCGGTGGAGAAATAGCATTTCAACATCACCAAACTTTCAAATGGATATTCTTGGCTAAAATGCCTATCACAGGCGGAATTATTCGCCAAGAAATCATCAAAACTTGGTTGGCATCCAAAGGCATTACACTTGAAGTAGGAGCATCAGTATGACAAAATTAGCTATCGAAGTTCAATCTATGCTGATGTCCGGAATTACTTATGAAGAAGCTTTTGAAGAACTAAACAACACTTATCAATCACCTGTACTTGTTGAAATATTCAATGAATTCAGAAGCAATTATATTGATGATTTCCAAGTGTTCGCAAACAGCATGTCAAGCCTTAATGATTACGCTGAGTTCGCCGCCGGATATGCAAACAACATCAAAGTACTTTGTGAAAAAATAAGCACAGTTCACATTGATGAAGCCCCTCATGACAACCACATAGAACATACAGAAGATTGCGACAAGTGTATACTTGAAAGCATAGACTACAACAATGAACAAAAACATTTACACAGTTATTATGGAGCAACAAGATGATTAACTTAGGTGTAGCATTTAAGGATTTAATCACAGAGAATCTCGCAGATTTTGAATTTAATCGTGAAGTTGTTGGAGATGTTGAAATATGGACTGACGAAGCACTAAACGATAAGCAGGGCTTTGGAATTTACTTCGTATTTCAGCTGAACGAAGATAACCAATTCAACGGTGAGTTCGCTATTCAGTTTAAAACACCGGACGATAGCCAATATTCAATTGGTTGGAATCTCTCCCGGCGAATAATAGAACTTATGGCATCGGGTGCAGATGAGTTTTCAAATGCATTACAATTAATCGACGATGTTGGCAAAGATTTTAAGAAATTCAGCAAGAAGGTGGTACAATGAAAGCACGTAGAAGATTCAACTTTTGGTACTTCATACACCACGATTTAAATAGAGTAGCGATGTATCTTGTATTTGGCATAGCATCATTCTTTGGGATGCTCTGCGGTTACAATCTCGCTACAAACGTAAATCCGCTTATTGACATATTCCCATTCTTTATGACAATTGCAATTCTCGGAATGGTCATAGGTGCAGGATATACAGTTTATAGCTTTTGGAAAGTATTTAAAATTTTACGTCGGAGCGGAAAATAAGAAAGCTCCCTGGCAGGGGAGCTCTCTTGCTCAATCACTAAATTCAACCTCTCATGAGGCATTACAAAAAAAGGTATTACAAAAATAAGGAATTATATAATATGAAACAAACATTAGTAAAACTCGAAATCGAGCATGTTCTCGGAGTTAAGGCTGTGGCTCTGCCTATCAACGGAAAATCAGTATCACTTATCGGCAAAAATGAAGCCGGTAAAACATCAATAATTAACGCTCTCGGTATAGCACTTGGGCAAATTAAGGACGGTAATCCAACTACAAATGGTGAACGTAAAGGAAGCGTAATTGCTGAATTTGATGATTACATCATTTCGAAAGAATGGAAAAACGGCAAAATGAATTCTTGGAAAGTTGAAGGCAAAAATGGCTCGAAAGAACTTCCGCCAAAAGAACTGCTTGACGGCTTTATAGACACAATTAGCTATCGTCCCGATGATTTCATCAATCGTAAAGCAAAAGAACGTCTGGCGGTTTTAGCTAAGGCAGTTGGCTATGATTTAGATGAACATAACAGACGATTTCAAGAAATTTACAATCAACGTACTGATATTGGACGTGACCGCAAAAAAACCGAAGGCATTCTTGACAGTTTGAAAAGACCGTCAATTGATTGCCCGGAAAAAGAACTCAGCATTTCTACCCTACTCGCCGAACTCGAAGGCTACAAAGACAAAGCTCGTGAAAGAAACAGTATTGATATTGATTTGCAAAGTGCTCAACGCATGGTTTCCGATATTGATAATGAAATAGCTCAACTTCAAACAAGATTGCAGGAGCTTACTGCAAAACGTGGTATTCAAAAAGACAAAATCGAAAAGTTGATTGTTGCTTTGAATGAACATCCGAACTATGACTATAACATCGAATCAGTTAATCAAAAGCTGACCAACATTGAGAAAATCAATGCAGAAGTTAGAGCAAAAGCACAGTATGACAAAACTAAGGCAGAATATGAGAAGTATGATTTTGAATATGACAGAAAAACTGACGAATTGAACGGCATGAAAGACGGTTTAAGCTATAAAGTTAGCGAAGCGGGACTTCCTGACGGCTTTGAATTGATAGATGATGAGATTTATATCAATAAGGTACATTTCGATAAACTGAGCACGTTTCAGAAGCTTGATTTTGCAATGAAAATAGGCATGAGAATTAAGCCAACTGAGGGCAAACCTTATACGCAAATCTTGTGCATGGATGTTAGCCAATATGACCAAGACAACCGTGCTAAGGTTCTTGAAATCGCCGAACAAAACGGTTATCAGGTTATACTTGAAATCGCTCAGATTGCCAACGGCAAAGCACCATCGGAATTAGCGAAATCTGCTTGTTTCTATATTGAAGATGGTAGTGCAGAATTGTTAGAGGTGACAGCGTGAAAACTGAATCAATAACAGCCTTTGAAGCGGTGTTCGGAAAAGATTACGAACGTAATGAATCTGTCAAAAACAACGGCTATGCCATCGTTGAACCCGAACTTGTTATATTCGACCGTGATGCCTTAAAAGTAGCTCCACGCAAATTATACCGCTTTGATACAGACGGTAAACGTTGGTACTATGAATTCTTAGACAGCATGAATACCGTTCCGATGTTTTATTGCGGTGTCACTTCATCAATTGCAAGTCTTGATTTGCTCCCAAGTTCGGAAGGTTTATATTTCTATTATAACAAATTCTCATCCATGGAAGCCGCTAAACAAGATATGCAACGTAAAGCCGATTACGGTTCTTTTATTCATGTCCTGATTTCACGCTTTATAAAACTTCGGACATTAGAATTTGCTGATATGGATGACTTAGTTGCTCTCTATAAAGCTCATTATGATTTGGATTACAGCAATAGACATTGGGCTGATAGAGCAATCAAGGATTTGATTGCTGTTAAAAATTGGATGGACGACTACGAAGTCAAACCTTTAGCTACCGAATTGGTGTTACCCGGAAAAGACGGTTACGCAACGGCTGTTGACTTAATATGTGAAATGACATTGGGTTCAGGGCAAAACTGTAAAGTCTTAAAGACTGACATCAAAAATGGTACAATGCAAACAGTTCGAGCCGCTATTGACTTCAAGACAGGTGACGGATTCTACGAAACTCATGAAATGCAAATGGAAGCTGTGCGCAGAGTAGTTAATGAAAATCTGCCTGAATTGAAAGTTACCAAAATGTTCAATGTTAGTCCTAAAGGGATTACCGATTTGAAATGTGAAATGAAAGACCAAACCGATAAAGTGACACATACGGCTTTGGTTAATGATGCTCCAATTACCTATTTCGATTTGTATTGGGAAATCTTCAAAATGCGTAATCCAAACTTCAACAATCCTAGACATATCAACATTTTCAAAGGTTCAGTTTCGTTAGATGCCCCCGCATCTGAAACCGTTCAACACATTTCACTCAATCCATATAACTTAGTAATCGAAAAACACAGGAGAGACCAATGAGCATGAATTTAACACAAAGTAATATACCGGGACGCCTTGTCAAAAATCCCGAAAAACAACAATCACTAAGCAACAATTTGGGCTACAGCATAATAGGTAAAATCAAAATCGGAGAGAAGTACATCAGTAAAAACGGCAAAGAATTACCGCGAAGTATTGATTATTTCCGAGCTACCGGCGCATATTCGGAAGTATTTCATCAGAAATTAGGTGACAAACCTAATATTCTTGAAATAGTGTTTCCGAGTGCAGACCATAGACAGGTGTGTTTTCAACGCATAGAGGGCAGGGATTCCAAAGGGAATCTCTGTGCTGTCTTTAATGGAGCGGAGTATTTTGTCTATGATACCGAAACGCAAAAGTATCTGTTATGCAGTCAACAAGAGTTTGAGAAAGCAAAACAAAACGGCATTAAGGTTAAGTCCGGATTCGGGGCAAATGAAAAAATCGAAATCGTCAAGATTGATAATTGGAAAGAACGGCTAACTATTCGATTCTTTGTTCTAAAGCTCCCCGGGATACTTGGAGTTTGGGAACTATCCACAAGTGGGACCGAAACAGGAATTCCTAACATCATTCAAAATTATGATGATTTAGTGAAGTCAGTTGGTCAAAACATCAACAAAGTAGTTTGCGAATTAAATGTAAAATTTGCTTCTTCAAACAAACCCGGTACGCAATCCAAATACCCTGTATTGCAAATGACACCTAACATAAGCTACGAATCTTCATTGTTGCTTAAGCAGTACAGCCAACAAGCTTCTGAATATAATTTGTTGTTAGATGACAAAGCAATATTTCAATTATCCTCAGGAAACCCTCCAGAAGCATCAAAACATCTGCAACTTGCTGAAGCAAACATTGAACAAATTGATGATGATGATGATGATTTTGAAAGTGTTGAAGTAGTAGAAGTAGTAGAAGTAGCAGAAGTTGTTGAAGAAGTAATCCCTGAAAAAACTGCAAAAGCTGATACAAAGAAGAAAAAGCCATTCACACCTGAGAGTTTCAAAGAGTGGGCTGTAAAAGATTCTGCCTTGTACGTTGAAAAAACTCCAACTCAGGAAATGCTTGTTAATGTAGCAACTGCTTTGAATCTCTATTCAAAAAACAATATGGAAGATAGAATCAAAGTACTGCTTTTCTTATTCGGCAAACAGAGCTTAGAATTATTGACTTATGGCGAATGCAGTACACTTCTAAAGTGGCTAAAAACGGAAAATGTGGACGGTATATTAATACCGAGTGACATGACGATTACGACACAATTTGAACAAATTATTAACGCAAAAGGAGAATGAAATGAGTGAAGAAATGAATCCCCAAAGTGGCAAATCCAAGTTGGATTTGTTAAATGATAAACACGAAAGAGGCTCTGCCGTATATACGGCATTAATTGCCGAAATGAAAGTAGTTAAAGATGGTCGCTTACAGCATGACTTGTACGAGACCTATGCTAATAGTCATCATTTTGACAAAGTCTTAGTATCGAAAGTGATCAAAAGCTGTATTGAATTGGAATTGTTTTCATCAGACGGCATCTGTTTCTGGGCGAATGATGCTATTGATGAAAAGCCGGAATTGGAATCAGACATCAACGATTAGGGATTGTATTGACTTTGTTTTTTTTTGAACTTTCGGAACGATATTGTTAAACTCGCAACAACAATGAAATTATATGCACGAAATGAGTGGTTGGGTAAAGATTCACAGAAGGATTTTAGATTGGCAATGGTATCAGGACACAGTTGTATTTAGGGTGTTTGCGCATTGTATATTTAAAGCCAATTTTACTGATAAGGAATGGTTAGATGCTACTATCAAAAGAGGCAGTTTTGTTACCTCTTTGCTAAAGCTGTCTGATGAAATTAAACTGTCAGTAATGCAGGTACGAAGGGCTTTAAATTGTTTGTCAAAAACAGGTGAAATTTCGGTAAAAACAACAAACAAATATACGGTTATAAGTGTTTCTAATTACGACACTTACCAAGTTGAAATAACTGAAAAAGACAAACAAAAGACAAACAAAGAGCAAACAGAAGACAAACAAAGGACAACAACTAAAGAATATAAGAATATAAGAAAGAAAGAAGAAACTAACACAGGCGATAAAGTTCTTGTAAAAAACCTTTTTGAGCAATTTTGGCTTTTGTACGATAAAAAACTTGGGAAAGAAAAATGCTATTCTTTATTCTCGAAAATTCCTGAAAAGGAATACGTAAAAATCATTGACCATGTTCCGAAATATGTTTTAAGCACTCCGGACAAACAGTACCGCAAGAACCCTGAAACATATTTGCGAAATCGAAGCTGGAATGATGAAATAGTAGTTGAAAAAGCGAAAACGTCGCCTAAGCAAAGTAAACAAAACGGTATTGACATGGATGCACTTGCGGAATCAAGAAGAAAAGCCGGATTTGGTGAAGACGTAATTATGAAATACGACCCACATCCAAACAATGACTTTGATTTATATAGAAACAACGAATTTGCAAAATTAGAAGAAATTACAGGAACTAAAAATGGGAACAATGCTGACAAAAATTGATGAAAATCTTGCTATGATGCCATCTCAAGAAGATGAAAGGTATAATAGATTGCAGTCAATACCATATGGTTCTGTTTATGGCAGTCGTATGACTAAGCTCGACCTCGATTACATGCTTGCCAAATTCAGCGTAAATTATTCACTTGATTTCTATGCAGACAAAAGTAGTTCACGTTTGAAATGCCAAATGATATTTGAACGATGCAATGAGTTGAATTGGTCAAGCGAAGAATTTCGTAATCGAGTTGAATCATTCCTTGATACTTGCAAATGGGATACTTTCACTCGTGCCGATTTCCTTAACTACGACAGACCGATGTTACTCACTCATTCGGACGTTATGGAAATTCATCGCAATAAAGACCCGAAAATTTGGGATAAAATCAAGCGATACGAAGTCAATGGTGTTATTCTTTATGGCGAAATTAGGCATAATTTCCAATTGCCGGAATATGAATCAATCAATAGAGCATTGCCGGCTTCAACGGTAACAACTTTTGAACGTTCGGAAGAATGGAATATCATGGGTCAGTATCTTGAATTGAAAGTTAAATATGAGGCATTGCAAGAGAAATACAAAGAATTAGAATCAAGAATCAAAAAAGGTAGCATTTAAAACAATTCGCTTTAATCACTAATTTAAAAAAGGTAACTATATGACGAACCTTAGTCAATCGGACATCTCAGTCCAAGAATTTTGCCTTCTACGTGGTCAGCTTCTGAAAAGAGGCGAACACTACATAATAAAAGTAATGTCGATACCGACAAATCACGGTAAAAAAGAAAAATATCGCTGCGTTGTACTAACCAAACAAGGTATAGCCGCCGTGCATGGTTACAGATATGGTAGGAGTTTCATGTGGAATTAACATTTGAAATATTAGGCACTCCACTCGCCAAACAAAGCATGAAATTTACCAAAGGTGGTGTTAGATACCAACCCAAACAAGTTACTCAAAATGCCGAAAATATCAAAAGTCAGGTAATATCACAATTGCCGGAATCATTTAAAATAATTGCTAATCCGGTTGTTGTTGATGCTATATTTATTTTTCCGCCATTGAAAAGTTTCAATAAAAAGATGAAACAGCATATTGATAATGGTGGATATATAATTAAATCAACCAAACCGGACCTTGACAACTTGGAAAAAGCTATCAATGATGCTTTAGAGGGAATTGTTTTTCTAAATGATTCGCAAGTCTGCAAGGTACGCAAACTGAAATACTACGGCAATACGCCCCAAGTACGAATAAGAGTAACTGAAGTAACTGAATTATTAATTAATAAAATTTAACCACAATGCCCGGCACGGAAATCATAAAAGAACTCCCAACTTCCTCGATTGCGGCACCGTGTCGGGTGTTATTTATAAGGAAAATTAAAATGACAACAGAATACAATTGGAACGAACATGGTGTATGTACCAACTATTCGACTTTGTATTTTCGACCACGAAAGAGGGAATCTTTTGAACTAAACTACGCTGTAATAGACGGTAAATACTATGTTGGTTACAACGTTCAGGTTAACGATTCAGGGTCTATGAGTCCATGCTCTAAAAATGGTGAAAGCTTCGACTTTTTGATGGACGGTATAAAAGACACCATCAAAAGAGTGAAACGTAAAAGCATAAAATTTCACAGATTAGTTAAAGCCTTTGAACATGATAAAACAATTAGAGCAGAAATTGATTTAATCTGCAATATGCAAATGAATTTATTTTGAATTAACTAACACCACTTCCCGGCGTGGGCATCCTTAAAAATATCCACAATATTAACACCACGTCGGGGAGAGGTTTTTAAAACAAAGATAGAGCAATATGCCAATTGATTATAAAGAATATCACCCGAAGTGGAAACTCATCAGCCGTTTGATTCGCTTCAAACGTGCGGATAACCGTTGCGAATGGTGCGGAGCAGTTAATTACGAACCTCATCCGGTCACGGGCTCGAAAGTGATTTTAACGGTTGCTCATATTGACCAACGCAAAAGCAATAACCGATTTTCAAATCTTGCTGCTTTATGCCAACGGTGTCATCTGAATCATGACCGAAAGCATCATATACACAAGCGTATTTATGGAAATAATAAAAATCAATTATCACTAATTAATTAAACAAAAAAAGGAACATAATGAAATTACCTGCAATTAACACTCCCGAGCGTACAGCGTTCGATTTCTTATCAGCATGGCGACGTAAAGATTATGAAACTATGCTAAAACTTTGTCAAATCACTTGGGTACAAACCACTGATAACGCCCAACAATGGCTTATTGATGCTTTCTCGCAAATGGATTTGAAGCAACTCCAAATACGCAGTAGCCGAAGTGCTGTAAATTTGGTTTATGTGCATATTAAAGTCAAATTTATTATCGAGGGAAAAACAATTAATAGCGAATTTTCAATAGTGACAATTCGAGAATCTGCACCTTATACTCCCGACGTGAACGGCACTTGGGGAGTAAATCCAATATCAATATATCGCGGTCTTGCGTGGGAAAATAGAAAGAATTTTACTCCAATTGAAATACCGGAGCAAAAACAATGAGTCAAGTTAATGCCAATTAAATTTTAAAGGAAAATATGAAAATCTTAGGAAAGAATTACGAAGTATTGATATTAAACGATTCGCCAATGATGTCTAATATTGGCGAAATCGACAATAAGGCTTGTAAAATTTACATCAACGGTGGTCTTAGTACCGACGAGCAAAAAGAAACACTTTTGCATGAAACTATTCATGTCGTAGATTATCAATTAAAATTAGGATTAACTGAAGACCAAGTGCATAGATTGTCAGTCGGTCTGTTTACAGCTATTCAAGACAATTGGGGTGGTATTCCTGACATTATTGGAGGTGACGCAAAGCAATGAAAATCACCAAAGATAATATCGTTTTCGTTCAGTATAACGGTCACAACAGACCGCATCAGGTATGTTTCAGTCCCCGAGACGGGTCCATTAGCCCCCATATGATTTACAAATTCTTTCAAGAGGAATACGAAATACGTTGCAGATATGCCACTTACGGTATGCCAAGCCTGTCAAAACGTGCTAATCTTCGTAAGCGGATGAAAGTTTGGTTTAAGCCTGAGTATAGACCTTACGACAGTGAATATTCTGATAGATTATTAACCAATGCAGAAATTAATGGCTACGGCTACGAAATAATCACAGAACCACTATTCATAAATGAGATTATAGATGCAATTAATTATTAATAAAAATCATGTTCAAACAATTAACTAATCATATACCGCTTTTTGCACATCGCAAAATGCGAAATCTAATAATAATAATAAGGAGATTTTTATGCCTATCGAAGCAAAAATAATTGATAATGCCGTTGTAAACGGTAATATGAAATCATATTCAGAACCTAATGACCCGGAAACAATTGACGAATTCTCAGATGAATTTGGGGAAGGTAATGAATCCGAATCAAAAGTAGAATCCGACCCCGACACACCACCTGAAGAAGCCATTGATGAAAATCGCGGTAAAGCTACAACTATTGATATTGAAGTTGAATTCTCAGAAGAAGAACTAACAACTTTGGCAGAACAAATCACCGCTATGGATAGCTCCATTGACAAATTAGAATCTGAAATGGATGGCTACAAACGTTCTGCAACACGGTTGAAAAAGGAAATCGAAGAGCAAGACAATGAACGCCGTGCCTTATCTCGGAAATATCGTGTAGGTAAAGAAGTTCAAACCTTGTCAGTTCGCCGAGTTGAAAATTACGAAGATGGAGTGATTGAATACTATGGCATTCCTTCAGGAAAGTTAGTACATACCGAACCTGTAGTTGACGGTGGTTTGTTCGATAAGTCAGTATCAATTGAAGTTCAACCCGAAGAACAAAATGATGAAGTCGAAGATAATGACAATCCGTTTGAAACAACAGAACCTGAAGAAGTCGAAGAACTTGAAGAAGTAGAGAACTAAGATGAAAAGTACAATTATAACAATACTTGCTATCGTTCTGATTATCGGGGGGATAATTGGACTAAGCTACGCTTTTGGCTGGATAGGAGTTCACCAAACCGAGACGATTTACGCTGCCAAACAAGATGCCAAACGTAAAGTATTTGAGCAAACGCAAAGCTATGTTGAAGGCAAACGCCAATCCGCTCTTAAATATTACAAAGAATATCAAAATGCCGACGAAAGCGGAAAACAAGCTTTAAAAAATATCGTTTCTCAGGACTTTGCGAATTTTGACGAGGATAAATACTTATCAGGCTTTTTGCGTGATTTCATCCGCGAATGTAAATACAAATCAAATTAATAATTAAGGAGAATTTTATGAAAAAAGTGTTGTTTTTATTCATTAGCTTAATTGCCATTAGTTTTATGGGCTGCGATGAAAATAAAGTTGAAATGAGTGCTGACATAGAATCGCAAGCACAAACCGAACAAATTATGCAAGAGGCAAACCGTCAGGTGGGCTTTCCTGCAATCGTAAATTATCAAGAAAAAAAGAATCTGAAATGGATTTACGAACTTTGCGACCAAGAAAATCTGATTTGCCATGCTTATCTGATGAACGAAATGACAGGCGAAGTTGGTCAATATCTTGGGGAGTGCATCGGCTACGGCATTCCTTACAGTACGCAATTTTCTAACCCTGAGAGATTGGAACGAGATAGATGGGCAAACGGTGGCGGATACGGCTTCGGTATGCCACAACCCGAGCCGAACGGACTTTTTAAGCCTGAAGGACTTTCTGCCACATGGCTAATTATGATTGACCCAAGCACTAAACAGCCACGCCCTGTTTATGTCGAACCTGCAATTATTGTATCACCATTTAAATTGAACTAATATGATTTACTATCTTGCAACTCCATATTCAGGCGATAAGCTATCAAAAATGCGTCATCGCTATGTTTTCGCCCTTATTGTATCTGAGGAGCTACGAAAGAAAGGATATGTTGTTTATAGCCCTATAATTCATTGGCACGTTCAAACTCAATTGTTTAATCTACCTCCCGAAGCATCGTTTTGGGAGGTACAGAACAATGCTATGATTGAAGTTTGTGGCGGTATTATTATACCAAGTATTCCACAATGGGAGTTAAGCGAGGGTGTCGTTGATGAGTTGGCTGATTTCCAAACAGCCGGCAAGGAAATCATATTCTATGAACCGGAAGCGAAATATAAAGCTGAGAAAAACCGTTTCAGAAGTTCAATCGTAGTATCGTACCAAGATATAGTTGATGTTGTTTCAAAAGCTGTTGGCATCGAAAAAGAAAATACATTATCCAAAAAACAAACTCGTAGAATTGCCGATGCACGACACTTAGCAAGATACATTTTCATGATTATGAATAGCCACATCACTTATCCCGAAGCTGGTCGCTTAATGGGAACTGACCATTCCACAATTTGCCATTCATTGACTTTTTGCGACGATAGATTGAATTCGGTTGCTAAAGACAAAAAGTTCATAGCAGTAAAAGAAAACGCATTAAAAATATTATCAGAACAAAAAGAATTATGACGTTAAGACCTTATCAAGCAAGATTTAAATCAGCAATATATAATAGTTTTCGCACGAATATAAATGTCATGGGAGTGCTACCCACTGGCGCAGGCAAAACTCATTGTTTTTCTTCAATCGTGTCTGACTGTATTGCCAAAGGTCACAAAGTGCTAATATTAGCTCATCGTGAAGAATTGATTGGTCAGGCATACGCTAAGTTGAAAAACGGGTATAATTTAGAGGTTGGAGTTATCAAATCAGGATATACGCCCAACCTCTCTGCTCCGGTACAAGTGGCAAGTGTGCAAACTTTAATCCGTAGAGATTTGAATATTCCATTTAAATTGATGATTGTAGATGAAGCTCACCATGACCAAAAAAACAACACATACGGCAAGATAAGGGATAAAATCAAAAAGTATTCGCCTACTTTGCGTGTGTTGGGTGTTACGGCTACTCCAATAAGGTTAAATGGTTCGGGATTTAAAGATGTTTATGATGATATGGTAATCGGCGCCACGGTCAAGGAACTTATAGAACTTGGAAATCTTGTACCACCGAAATATCTTATTCATGCTCCTGTTGATTTGGGTGGTGTAAAGAAAACAGGTGGTGACTACAATTTGAAACAATTAGCCGAAAGTTACCGAGCAAAAATGCCATGTGAGCTATTAATTGAAGACCACCTGAAGTATTTTCAGGGCAAACAAACTGTTGTTTTTGCAATTAACATCGAACATAGCAAGGATATCGTAGAGAGTTATAATCGTAAAGGGATAAAAGCGGCTCATATTGATGGTGACACTCCAGATGAAATACGCAAATCAATTCTCCGGGACTTTGCCGATAAGCGTATAACTGTGATTTCAAACTTTGGAATATTAACAGAAGGTTTTGACTGCCCGGGAATTGAAGTTATTCAACTTGCTCGACCAACTGAATCACTATCTTTGTTTATGCAAATGGGGGGTAGAGCGTTACGTCCAGCTGAGGGAAAAGAACAAGCAATCATTTCAGATTGGGCGAATGCAGTAATGACACATGGCAAATTAGAATTTGACCGTGATTGGACTTTGGGGGGATTGAGCGGTAAGTATAAGAAAACAGTAAAAGCACTTGATAAGCTGACAGGCAAAGTGTATTCCTTAGAACGTTTACCGATGGATATTCCACCTGAGTGGCTTGAATTGATTGAAGTTGATGATGCTCAAATTCATAAAGCTAATGAGTATAACAATATTGTTGGTGAATTCAAGAAGTTGCATTTTACAGCTACTCAGCGTGGTTTTAAGCCCAAGTGGGTCTTTTGGCGTTTGATGGATAAGTACAAACCGAAAACTGATGAAAAAATTACAACTATTGCTACGGTATTTGCCGAAAATGTAGAATGGAAACCTTCATCAGTTCCGCATTTAGTTAGAGAATATAAACAGAAAATTGGTTAATAAACTTTTTTTACTATATTTGCACAACCACAACAAAGATTTTCAGCATGAAAGAAGAAGATATTGTCGCATTAATAACATACGAAGACCTTCCGGACAACCTGAAATTTGTTGCCGATAATGCAGGACTTCAAGCCGTCAAACAACTAATTATAGGCATACCGGGACTAACTGTTTACGTGCCACGCTTGGATAATCCAAAGTTGGTACGCCCTTATGTCATCAAGCGCATCAATGAATGCGTTGATACCACGCATTTACTGCAAAAATTGGTGATGGAAACTCGACTTGCAGAATCTACATTACGCAAAATGATTGATGAGTTGCTTAGTGCAAAGCTACTGAATAAAAATCCATTACCGGTGCTAAGCCGACATCAACCTGTGAATCAAGATAAGATGTTTCACGAATGAGAGGCTAATCTAAATTAACATGCTTTCAACCTCATCCCACCCCCTCCTTGAGAAATAAAAAATACCCCACAACCCCGCTCTCGTGGCGGGGCTGACGTGGGGGCGATATTGTGTGTTTACTTTGAAGACTTATCTTATTAGCATAAGCAAAATTGTTGATAAATTCATTATCAATTATCACTTAATTTTATCAATTTAATATCTCTTGGGACACCTAATTCCTTGCATTTTATTGCAAATTCTTCAAGGCTCATTGGTCCATGTACTTTATCAGTATGTATTTCCACTATCCAGTAATAGTACAATTTACTTTGTCGTACTAAAGTTTTTTTTACATCAAATTTTAGAGGTCGATATTCTTCACGTAGTTTATCTTGAATTTCATAAACAGGTTTTTGAATAGCTACTATAAAATCCGAGTTGCTTCCATATTTTACTATATCTCTACTTATATGAATAGTGCTATTAGTATCCATCAACGCAAAATAACTACCAGCATCATAATTAATCTCATAACCATTAGCAAATTTAGCAAATGGCTCGCTACTGCATGAAAAAATCATTACAGTAAACAATGCCAAAAGAATGATTTTAAAATACATAATTACTCCTTTATATATACTTTTCCATTGAATATGACATCAAATTTGCCACCGATTTCAAAAGTATTTCTGATAATTGCCCAAGGCATTATAGGTGTATTGAAGAATTGACCAAAAACTACACCTGCCCCAAAAGTGCCAAGATTTCTACTTAAACTACCATTTTGTTCAAAATTCATATCAAAAGGATTAGAAGATATCACAAATGCACTTTCACTTACTTTCATCATTTCTACTTTCCCAAAAGCTAATGCGATTTTTGATAACTTACCCCCATTAAATAGATTGATGTTTCTACTTTCTCCTAATGACATGCCAGATAAACCTAACTGACCTTGGTTAGTGTGGGAAAAATTTAGCATGAAGGCATTCACAATAAAATCACTTCTGCCACCAAATTGATAATGGAAATACATTTTTGCTAATAGATTATAACTTGATGTTCCATAAGAATCGGCTTCACATACAATTCCAGGCTTATCGTAATGTGCTAATCCATCAGGTGGGATGAAATAATGATGGGGTCCCTGAGTCGCTGCTACTAAATCTTCTGCTGTCTCATAGTAAATACCTTTATGTTCCCACGGTGTAGGCTCCTTAGATACCCCATTGCTGTTAGCTTTATTACCATCGCTACCATTCGTGGTGTTACTTTCATTTCCATTATTCCCACTACCATTCTCCCCACTTCCATCTTCTCCGGTCCTTCCACCGCCGCCACCGCCACCACGTGCCTCTGGAGAATTTTTCCAATCGACCATTAAATCAAAGAAGCTATCCACCGCATTCGCCCAAGCTTCCATAAACCTATAGTTACTTTCAACCAATGCCCCCTGATATGCCGCTTCCGCCCTTTCTACATCATAAGTATATAACGCCATCAACCTGTCTTGGTCTTTCTCTTTCTCCGGTGCCAGCCCCGAAGGGTCTTTCCAAACGAGTGGGGAATTAAAGGAATAATGATAGGGGGTATGTCGTGGCATAGCCTCGAATAGTGGGTCAACACTCAGGAAACGCCCGATTTCTGCCGAATACATTCGCATTCCCATCGCAAAGCAACTCGATTCGCCGTCGTATTCTGCCGTCGCAAATCCGTGTTTCGTCGGTTCGTCGCCACCGTCCAACTCTCCGAAGGGCTTGTAGTCACAATCATATGTTTCGATAGCTTGTCGCACACTATTTTTCCATACAGTCAATCTATTCAAATTGTCTTACGTATATTGATAACTTTTAGTTGACTGAAGTTTCTCGTCTCGTCAGCTGTTACATCTGACGAGACAGCCTCCCCACCCCCAGCCCCACTCTAGTGGCGGGACTGACGTGGGGGGGGATATGGTGGTTGTTTTTTGAAGACTACACGCTTACCTTTTATGCAAAATTAAAAATAAAATTGAAAAAAGAAATTCATTTCCCCCTTTAGCAAAGGGGGTAGGGGGATTTGATTAGTGCATTTCATTTTCAATAATCTCCAAAACTGCGGTTAATCTTTTCTTTACATCATAATTCGTAAATCTCAAAACTTTCATGCCTATGCCTTTTAGATAGTTATCTCTATGTAAATCGTATTCTTGTCCGGAATTGCTATAATGTTGCGAGCCATCTAATTCTATAACCAACTTGTATTTCGGGCAATAAAAATCAACAATATAGTCTCCAATTGGTTTTTGGCGATAAAATTGAGTCTTGTTGATTTGTTTTCTCTTCAGTTTTGACCACAATATAATTTCAACATCGGTCATGTTATTCCTAAGTTCACGAGAACGTTCTTTCAATTTAATGTTATAGTCAAGCATAATTTATATTCTTTAAATCCCCCTTAGTCCCCCTTTGCCAAAGGGGGAAAGCCCGCTCTCGTGGCGGGGCTGGGGGCAGGGGCGATATGGGTGTGATGGTTTGAAGGCTATGTACAAAAGTTATTAATCTTCAAAATAGAATATGTCAAAAAATTCGGGTTTTGTTTCAGGCTCACTCGAATATCTGTTCCAATATCGTTGGCTGTCGATTACATAGATGTTACTAAAGCACCATTTTCCTTGATATAGTACAAAAATGATTTCCACACCAATTTGTTTATCATCAGACATATATATCATACTATGATAAAAATTCTTTCCGATTGAATTACTATCAGACATTATAAAGTAGAATCTGTCAATTGCAAAACTTAGTTCTATATTTTTAGCTTCGTTTAGTTTATTAATATAATAATTTTCTTTAAAAACACGTAGGTATGGAATACTGTCACAAATGAGTTCCGAACTTTTGACGATATTCATTAAATCTTCAGGTTGTCTGAGCATTTCTAACAATAATTCTTCTTTTGCTTGTCTGATTTCAGGAGCATACTCTTCTTCTTTTGCAAACTCATCAATAGTAAGCAAATACCAAATATTATCTATAAAACCAAACGCAAAACTAATTCCATACCCTGTTTGCCCAAATAATATGCTTACTTCATTGACAAGTATTTCCCCCATATTCAAATCTCTAATGTTCCAATAGCATTTTCTTGACTTGAATAGTTTAAATCTATTTTGTTGCAATTTCTTAACATATGTCAATTTTTCTATTCTACGTACACTATCCCGTAAACCATCCTTTAACAAATATGTATAATCAGGATGATAGTAGTCCGAATTTTTGATAATATATTCGAAATTTTCAAAATCATTCATGACTTCAAAGATAAATTCTTTGCAAGTTTGGTCGCAAGCTGAAGCATTATTGATTATCATGAAACCAGTCATGATACAAGCAAATATAAATATAAAGATTTTCATAGTATTATTATTTCCAAGGTAAAACTTCTTGTGGTCTATTGGTTTTTAACCTGAGTTTATTAAGTCTGTTAATTGTTGAATGTTCTCTATCTAAAGGTTGCCAAAGAAAGTCATATCTTACAAAACCCTGTTCCAAAAAGTCAATATGATGCCCAGTTTCGTGAGCGACAACTTCCCATAGTTCAAAAGGCTCTTTTAATAATCGACCCAACCAGTTTGTTTCTGTAGATATATAAAAATGATCTTCAGGCACTTTATCTTTAAATAGGGCATTTGAATAAAAAAATGTTTTTCTACTTTTGTCATAATCTCGTGAATAAAGTCCTGGAATTACATCTGCATTACTGTTTGTTTTACGGTTGTAATAAGAAGTTATATCATCAGGTGTCCAAATATTGATTAGAAAATCACCCCCAATAAGTGGGTCAAAGA